>NZ_JBNDKR010000010.1:0-374502 GCF_050435645.1 Paraburkholderia sp. GAS206C
GTGATGCCGCAGCATGCGCCACAGCAGCCGGACCGGAGCAGGAAACCGGACATTTCTAATGAGCCAGAACCGGACATTTCTAAAAAGCTCTGACATACAAAAGTTCGATAATTTATCTTATGTCAAATTGACTTTTCAACGGAGGCTATTCACAAAACGTGCTTCGGAGCCTCATCCAGTTTGAAGCGGCCGAAAACCCCGCCGGTCTCTCACGTTTCGTATCCATACGGAAATGAAGTGATTGATTTCGCAAGCCGAGGCAAGCGAGCCAACAGCTTAGATAGGCAAGGTCCTGCAGTTACTCAACGAACTCGGTTTCACTGCGCACGCCAATCCGCCCATCGACATTCCACGGTACATCATGACGCCGCCATTAATAACATCAGCGTTCAAAACCTTCCGCTGCAGCCGCGCCCTCACCTAAGCCCTTTTCCCCAACCCATCCCACCTGGTGTTACCGCCCGCTTATGTCTATGCTTCCTTAACCCCTTGGCCACTCGCAGCGCCAACGACGCTTCCGCGCCAACCGAAGCCGTCCAAAGCCCAGCAAGGGGGAAAACCTAAAACGGAGAAAACCCAATGACAGTATCGATCTCGCGGCGCGCCATTCTGCTGTTCGCCGGTCTCGCACTCTCGGGCACGCTGTCGCTCGCGCAAGCGGCGCCGGTCTCATTTACCGTACCGCTCACGGGCGACCAGCAGGTGCCTCCGGTGCAAACTCCCGGTAGCGGCACCGCCAATCTCACGTACGACTCCAGCACCCACGTCGTGACGTGGAACATCACCTTCAGCGGTTTGACGAGCCCAGCCACCATGGCGCATTTTCACGGCCCGGCTCCTGCCGGTAAAAACGCCGGCGTGAAGGTGTGGATCTCGCAGAAAGGCAATATGTCCGTGACGAGTCCGCTCAGCGGTCAGGCAACCTTGTCCGCGGATGACGCCCAGATTTTCGAAGCCGGCAATATGTACATCAACGTCCACACCAAGACCAACCCGGGCGGTGAGATCCGCGGCCAGGTCATGCCGCCGAAGGGCAACTGACGCACCGCGCTTCAGCCATCACAGCAGACCTGGTCAGAGATAAGCCGCAAGCAGCACCACCACCGCAGCGCCAATCGCAAGCGGCAGCAGTGCCAGCACCGCTGGCCGCTGCCGCGGCGCGGCAATATTCGAAGGCAACGCCTTATAGCCCGTCAGCATCGGGCTTAGCAGGTTGTGCCGCTTCACCACGGCGTACAGTGCGATCACCAGCACATGCAGTGCGACCGCCGCCAGCAACACATCCCACACCACCCCGTGCAGCGTGGAAATTGCACTGGCGATCCAGGCGGGCACCCATTCGCTCAATGGACCCTCGTCCGCGACCTCGTTGTACACGTACAGGCCGCTTAGCGTCTCAAGCAGGAGCAGCACGAGCAGCAACAAGACCATCCATCCGCCGGCCGCGTTATGGCCCACCTGATCGTCCGGCTCGCGGCGAAACAGGTGCGACAGATGCCGCACCGCGGCCGCCGGTGACGCCACAAAATCTCTGAAGCACGCCGTATCGCTGCCGAAGCAGCCCCACAGTAACCTGAACAGCAGCAACGCGAGCAGCGCTTCGCCGGCCCGCACGTGCCAGTCGATCAGATTCAGCTTCAAGGTCGTATAAGCGGCCGCAACCAGTACCACCATCAACCAGTGAAACAGGCGCGTCGGCGCATCCCACACGAGTACGCGGCGACGACCCGGTTGTCCCGGCGGCGAAACGGGTTCGTCAGCGTTCATGAAGTTGGGCCTCCCCAGTGAAGCGGCCAGCAGCGACAGCGATCCGGATGCAACAGAAATCTAGAAGAGATAAAGCCCTGCGACAAACACCACGCCCGAGAACAGCAGCGCCGTTACGCAATATCCCATGATGTCGCGCACGCCAAGGCCGGCAATCGCCAGCGCAGGAAGCGCCCAGAACGGCTGCGCCATATTGGTCCATGCCTCGCCGTAGGCGATCGCCATTGCTGACTTTCCGAGGTCGGCATGCAGCGCCTGCGCGGCCGGCATGACGAAAGGCCCCTGCACCACCCAATGGCCGCCGCCGCTCGGCACGGCAAAATTGATTACCGCTGAACTGAGGAACGCGAGCAGCGGGAACGTATGCACGTTGGCAATCTCCACGAACCATGTGGTGATGATGCCGGCCAGTCCCGAGTGATCCATCAATGCCTGAATCCCGGCGTAAAACGGAAACTGGATCATGATCGCGGAAGCGCCCTTCGCTGCCGCGCCCACCGCGCGCGCGTATGCCATCGGCGTCTTGTGCAGCACCATGCCGGCGGCGAGGAACACCAGGTTCACGGTATCGATGTCGAGCGTAAACCCCTTCTGCACCGTACGCACCACCAGATAGACCGCGCACACCAGCGCTACCAGCAACGCCAGCACGCGGCTTTCCTCGAGCCGCTCGGCAAGCGTTGCATCAGCCGGAAGCTTTCGTTCGACGGATGGCGGGTCCTCGAGCAACGCCGGGTCTACCGCCACGACGTCCTCGGGTTTGGGCATCATCAGCCGCGCCAGGATCGGCAGCAGCACGATCAGACCAAACGTGATGAAGGCGTTGTAGCCGGTGAAGATCGTGTGCGCGACGGGAATCAGTCCAATGGTCTTTTCCATCGGATTGCCCTTGGTGGCCGCAACCAGCGGCACCGACCCGGACAGTCCGCCGTGCCATGTGAGGAAGCCCATATATGCAGATGCCACGAGCAAACGGTAATCGGTGCCCTTCACGCGCCGCGCGACTTCGCGCGCCAGCATCGCACCGAGCACGAGGCCGAAGCCCCAGTTGATGGCGCATGCAATCGCGCCGCAAAACGCCACCAGCATGACGCCTTGCGCAGGCGTGCGGGCCGCACTTGCCAGTGCGATCAACAACCGCTTCACCGGGCCAGAACTGGCGAGCGCATGACCGGTCACCAGAATCATGGCCATTTGCATCGAGAAGGCCAGCAGGTTCCAGAAACCGCCGCCCCACATCGTCACCAGTTCCGCCAGCGCTTTCGGCGTCAAGGCAAAGGCCAGCACGAACGTTGCAATCGTCAGGAAGATCGCAAAGATCAGCGGGTCAGGCAGCACGCGATGCACCACCTGAGTAAAAAAGCGCGAGATACGCTGAATCAACTGTCTACTCCTCGTCACCAATGATATTTTTAACGGGCGGTTTAAATCTTGCGCCGGATTGCTTTGGCCGCGTCTTTTCCGCCCACTTCCCCGGCCGCGATTCTTGCATGAAACGAGGGGTTTTGCTGCGACGCAGGCACACGTCCTGCGTCGCAGCGTGTCTACATAGGAGATTGTCTGATCATGGAATATCGTCAACTCGGCCGTTCCGGCCTCAAGGTGTCGACCGTCACGCTCGGCACGATGACAATGGGTGGCAAAGGAAAATTTGCGAGCGTCGGTGAAGTGGGCCTCGAAGAGGCGCGCCGGCAGATCGATATGTGCCTCGAAGCCGGCGTCAACCTGATCGACACGGCCGATGTCTATTCGAACGGCGCGTCGGAGGAGATCGTCGGCGCGGCGCTCGGCGGCAAGCGCAAAGGTGGCGTGCTGATCGCTACCAAGGCGCGCTTTCCGATGGGCGACGGCCCGAACGATCGCGGCCTGTCCCGGCATCATCTGATCGAGGCGTGCGAGGCGAGCCTGCGGCGTCTCAAGACGGATGTGATCGACCTCTATCAGGTGCACGAGTGGGATGGTCTCACGCCGCTCGAGGAGACGCTCGAGGCGCTCGATATGCTGGTGCGGCACGGCAAGATCCGTTACGTCGGCTGCTCGAACTACTCCGCCTGGCATCTGATGAAGGCGCTGCACGTGAGCGAGCGGGACCGTCTGCCGCGTTTCGTCAGCCAGCAGATCCACTACACGCTCGAGGCGCGCGAAGCGGAATATGAACTTGCGCCGCTCGCGCTCGATCAGGGGCTCGGTATTCTGGTTTGGAGTCCGCTAGCCGGCGGTCTGTTGTCGGGCAAGCATCGCCGCGACACGACGCCGGAAGGCACGCGCCAACTCGCGGGCTGGACCGAACCGCCGATCCGCGATCAGGACCGCCTCTGGAACATCGTCGACGCTCTCGTCGAGATTGCCGGCGAGCTCAATATCTCCGCCGCCCAGGTCGCGCTGGCGTGGACACTGGGACGTCCGGCAGTCGCTTCGGTGATCATCGGCGGGCGCAACGAGAAGCAGTTGCGCGACAACCTCGGCGCGGCCGACGTCAAGCTGAGCGATGCGCAGCGCGAGCGGCTCGATCAGGTCAGCGCCCCTCCTCTGCTCTACCCGTACTGGCATCAGTTGCAGACCGCCAGTGACCGCCTTGGCGTGGCCGATCTGTCGCTGCTGGGGCCGCATCTGAAGAAGAAGGCGTAGGCAAACTGCCTCTGGAGCCGCATGCAAACAAAAGCCGGCCGCCAGCTCCCGCTGGCGACCGGCTTTTTATACTGCCCGGTTTGCGCTATCCGCGCACCCCGCTCAGAACTTGTGGCGCAGACCGAGGCTGACCAGTTCCTGAGTGTTGGTGCCGCCGTAGCCATACGAGCCCACGGAAGCCTGCGCAGCCACGATACCCGTACCTGCTGCATCAAGCGTATCGCCGCTGGCGTGCTGCCATGCGCCCACCAGATACACATCGGTGCGCTTCGACAGGTTGTAGTCCGCGCCCACCGAAACCTGGTGGTACGTCGCGCCCGTCTCGCCGCTCGACTTCGTGTAGCTGTAGCCCACGCCCAGCAGCATCGCCGGGGTCAACTGGTAGTCGAGGAAGCCTTGTCCGGTGTTGAACTTCTCCGTCGAGGCAAATGCCGACTGTCCGTCCGCCTTGTACTGCGCATTGCTGTAGCCTGCGCCGAACGTGAACGGACCGGCCACATACTGCGCCGCAACGCGCGCGATATTGATCGACTTGGCGCTCTGCAGGCCGAGGTTGATCAGCGAACCGTCAAAGGTGCCGTCGGACGTGCTGGCCCAGCCCGAGCCGGTGGCCGTCGAGGCGCGCACGAGACCGTCGGTCGTTTCATTGTCGGCGACGAAGTAACCGGCGGCCACCGAAATCGGCCCGTTGCTATACGACGCTGCTGCCGACCAGGTCTGTCCCGAACCCGTCTGTCCGGCCACGCCGCCGAGCGCATACATACCTTCGACCTGGAAGCCCGAGAACACCGGCGACACGTACTTGATCGCGTTGCTGGTACGCGAGCTGTTGTCGTAGTTGTCGACGTCACCCGCAGTCGCGAAGGTACTGCCGAAATAGTTGTCAGCCGTGATGCCTTGTACGAGGTCGACGAGCGGATCGTACTGGCGACCCAGCGTGAACGTGCCGTACTGGTCTGCGCTCAAACCGACGAATGCCTGACGGCCGAATTCGCGGCCGCCCTGTGCGAGGCCGCCTGTGCTCGGGTTAAAGCCGTTTTCCAACTGGAAAATCGCCTTCAGACCGCCGCCCAGATCTTCGGAACCCTTCAGGCCCCAACGGGTGCCGGACAGGTCGCCATTGCTGGCGTTGCCGACCGACCATTGGTTCTGGCCAGCCGCATTGGCGTTATGGATGAAAGTAACGGCGGTATCGATCGTGCCGTAAAGGGTTACGCTGCTTTGTGCATGGGCCGCACCAGCAGCGCCCAGCAGTGCGAGAGAGAGCGTGGACAGCGTTATTCTTTTCATCATTTCTCCGTGCAGATGAACGATTGGTTATTGCGAAAAGGACAATAACGCGCCGGACTCTTCCGGGACACTGAAAAAAATTTCTGTCGTAAAAAGTCTACAAGGGCTGAAAGCCTTTGCCTGCAAGGCTTTGCCGGACTATTGCTGGAGGAGAAATACTCATTTGATGCAAAGGAGGGTATTGATTCATCGTTAACGGGATTGCAATAGATGGCCCGTTATCCGGTTCATTCTTTCATATTCAGGCAAGAAAGCGGGCTGAAATGTTCAGGTGATTTTAAAATGACTCCGCAATTAGCTGCTTAATCCATTTCTCAACGCATGTTCGTGAGTTATTTTTATGAACCCATTTTCAGACTTTAAAACTCACTCCGCCGCATTCTGCGAACGCCGGTAATGAATATGCGCGGGGACCTTTAGCGAATCGGGATGTGCATTGCCTTCCAGCATCGAAAACACGCAGCGCAAGCTGTGTTCGGCGAGTTGCCGGCTGTCCTGGACGATGGCGTCGATGGCGAGCGGCAGGCAGTCGAGCAGCGGATGATCGTCGAACGACATCAGCCGGCCCGGCGCCTGCGCCAGCTTGTGCGCCTCGCTCATGAAAGACAGCGCGCCCTCGAGCAGGGTAATCGAGCCGGCGAACAGCGCCTGCGGATAGTGCCCGTGCGTCGTGAACCAGTCCTGCATCAGCGCGCGGCCGGATTCGCGCTGGAAGTCGCGCTGGTGAACCCAGTCGGGCTGCTCGCTCAGGCCGTGCGTCGCTAGCGCCTGACGGTACCCGGCGAGCCGGTCGCAGCTTGCCGAGAGTTCCGCCTGGCCGCCGAAGTACACCACTTCGCTCGCGCCCTGCTTCAGCGCGTCGCCCACCAGCGTGGCGACGATTTCGGTCGCATCGGTGACCACATAAGGAATTTCGCTCTGCTCCACCCGGCGATCGGCGAACACGAGCGGCAGGCGCTTTACCCACTTCTGGTAGCGCTCCGGATCGGCGGTGCACGGTACGACCACGAGCCCGTCCACCTGATGCGAAACCAGGTGCGCAATCCCTTCGGTTTCGCGGACCGGATCTTCGTCGCTGGTCACCACGACCAGTTGATAGCTGTATTGCTCGCGGCATCGCCATTCCATCGCCTGGGCCAGCGCGGAGTGCACGGAGTTGGTGAGGTCGGGAATTACGAGGCCGATCGTGTTGCTGCGGCGCGAGCGCAGCGCGCGCGCCGACTTCGACGGCGTGAAATTGTGCTCTTTGGCGACCTGAAGCACGCGCTCGACGGTGGCCGCCGAGATGCGATAGCGCTCAGCATAGCCGTTCAGCACCATGCTCGCGGTGGTGCGGGACACGTTCGCCAGACGGGCGATGTCGTCAATGGTCAGACGCTCGAACTGGGACACGCGGGCTTCCTCGCGGCAGGGTGTTGACGACGATGATATCCGTGCCGGATGGTACTACGGGGACACGGCGCTGAAAACGTGCTGGCTGATCCGCACAAGCCGGAAGGTCAATGCAGGGACAACGGCGTGGTCGATTGCGCGATCGATTGCACAGCTAACTGCTGCGCTGCTCGAGACGCTGGTCGAGGCGCTGTTTGAGCCGCTGCGGCACCAGCACCGGCAAGCGCAACAGGAAACCGCAGAAGAGCCGCAGATGCATCCACGACAGCAGCAGGTTGTCGCGCAGGTAGTTGAAATGCGATACGCCACCTTCGTCGGCGCGGAAATAGCGCACCGGCGCTTCGATCCTGATGGGCCGCACGCCTTCCCAGCACAGACGCACCGCCGCTTCCGGATCGAAGTCGAAGCGCCGCATCCACACATGGCGGCTCATCACCTCGCGCAATGGCTCGACCGGGTACACGCGAAAACCGTAGAGCGAATCGCCGATGCCTGACCACAGGGTTTCGAGGTTGGCGCAGGCATTGGACAGACGCCGCCAATATACGCGCAGCCAGGGCGCTTTCGAATCGAACTTCGGCAAGCCCAGCACCATGGCGCCGGGGTGTGCCTGCGAGGTGGCCATGAAACTCGCGATCAGATAGGCCGGGTGCTGGCCATCGGAATCCATCGTGAGAACGTGCGTGAAACCGAGGCTGGACGCTTGTGCAAGTCCGGTCAGCACGGCCGCCCCTTTGCCCTGATTGTGCGGCAGCACGATTACGCGCAAGCCCTCGTCGTGTTCGGCCATCGCCTGCAACCGTTGGGCACTATCGTCCGTGCTGCCGTCGACGATCACCCAGACGGGGTTCCAGTTCTCGCGCGCACTGCGCACGGTTTCATAGACCTTTTCGCCGGGGTTGTAGCTCGGAATCATGACCAGGTGGGTCGACGATGGGCGGAGTGTGCGCATGGCAAACAGCAGGTTGAGCGCGGCTAGCGGATGCGATGGGTCGCCACGTACGCAGCGAGCGCGCCGAGCGTCGCGAAGATTTTCTCGTTGTCCGGGTTGTCCGAACGCAGTTCGAAGCCGTACTTCTTCGAAATCAGCAGCGCGATTTCGAGGATATCGATCGAGTCGAGTCCGAACCCTTCGCCGTATAGCGGAGTGTCGGCCGTCACCGTGTCGAGTTGCACGTCTTCGAGATTCAGTTCGCCGACGATCATCGCGGCCAGCTCTTCTTCCAGTTTATTCATTGCCTTGGTGTGCCGGAGATCAACGCCAGTGGAAGGGGTGCAGAACGGCCCGTATCGGGTCCCTGCGCCGCTCCTCCTGGCTGGCGCATGGGCAGGCCCTCTAACCCCGTCGCAGCGGCGATCTGCCCGCTGTCTTCGAGTTTGTAAAGTGTGGGGCGATTCTAGACGAAGCCATCCCCGGTCGTATACGGGCAAAGGGTTACATGAAGTTTTGGGCCGGCATGCGTCTTTTGTAAGGCCATGAAAGGCAAAACCCGTCGCGGACCTCGCCCGGGACGGACGGTACGCTAGAATTGCGCCCGCCGCGTGCGCGGCCGGGGTCAAACAAACAGTTACAAAAGCGGGTGCGAACCCCGTGTGCCCGGGCGGGTCTTTAACAGGTCCCCTGCGGGAATGAAAAATGCGTGATGACGGGTATGCCGAGGACAAACGGCGACCATTCATGTGATGAAAGAACCGGCCAGGCGTCGTGCAAGACAGCGGACGAACTGGCTTTAAAAATACCCCTACTTATGCAGCACATTGTCCTTATTCCTGACTGGTATCGCGGGGCGAGCGCGCCGGCGGCTCGTCGAGGGAGGTCGTCGTGGCTCAGCTAAAGCGTATCGTGAGCGGCGCGGCGACGGTCGGCGTGATCGCGGCATGCGAGCTCGGCACGCACTACGCGGCTAGCACGCCGGGCGCGCAAGGCTTCGGTCTGGCCGTCGTCCTCGCACCGCTTCTGTTGCTGACGTTGGCCGCCGCGGCCCGCTCGGCGCAGCGTGCCTGGTTGCTGCCGGGCTGGGTCTGCGGCTGCGTGGCGTTGTGGTTTGCGCGCGCGCCGCTCGTGCGTCACTTCGAATGGGGCGCTTATTTTGAGCACCTCGCCGTCACCCTTATCATGGCGTTCGCATTCGGGCGCACGCTCGCGGCGGGCCAACGCCCCCTGTGCAGCCAGTTTGCCGCGCTGGTGCATGGCAAACTGACGCCGGCCATTGCTCATTACACCCGCCGGATCACGGTTGCCTGGACCGCGTTCTTTCTGGGCATCGCGGCCCTCTCGACACTGCTGTTCGTTGCGGCGCCGGTGGTTGTGTGGTCAACCTTCGCCAACTACATGACGCTGCCGCTGGTGGCCGCGATGTTCGTCGCGGAACATGCATGGCGGCGCGTCGCGTTGCCGGACGTGCAGCGTCCCAGCATGGTCGCCACGGCGCGCGCCTACCGGCATACGATGCACGGCCGGGCCGGACGCGCACAATGAATCCGGTTCAACCTCCGCGCAGCCTTGAATGGCGTAGCGCGGAGCCACGGTAACTGCCCTGACTGACGTTATGCCGAGCTTTCCTTTGTTGTTCCACTCGTCGTCTGAACAGACGATTGCCTGGCGCGACGGCACGCCGGTCTCCGTACGCGAGTTTCTCGCCGACGTGGCGGCCCTCGGGAAGGCACTGCCGGCCGGTGGCCATGTGTTCAACATGTGCACGGACCGCTATCGTTTCGCGGTCGGCCTTTGCGCGGCCCTGGTGGCAGGCAAGATCAGCCTGCTACCTTCCGCGCATACGCCGGAAGCGGTGCGCCAGCTGGCGTCGTTTGCTCCCGATACTTTTTGCCTGCACGATGCCGCCGACTGCGCCGTGGAATTGCCGCGCTTCCGGTTTCCGTCGGCAGGTATTGCTGCGCAGTCCTGTGGGTCTTCCAGCAAGGATTCCTCAGCTGGTTTAGCGGACTCCGCGACCCTCTTCCCCGCTGCTGCAGAAACCGTCGTGCCGCAAATCGACGCGACGCGTGTCATGGCTTATCTGTTCACCTCCGGTTCGACCGGCGCGCCGGTCCCGCATGGCAAAACATGGGGTAACCTGGTGCAGTGCCTGCGCACTTCGGCGGACCGTCTCGGCCTGTTCGGGATGGGTGCCTGCACGCTGGTCGGCACGGTGCCGCCGCAGCACATGTACGGTTTCGAGACCACCGTGCTGCTGGCGTTGATCGGCGGCTTTGCGTTCAGTAACCGCCAGCCGTTCTATCCGGGCGATGTCGCCGCCGAACTCGCTGCCGTCCCGCAGCCGCGGGTGCTGGTCACTTCGCCGGTTCACCTGCGCGCGTTGATGCTGTCCGACCAGGCGATGCCGCCGGTCTCGCTGATGTTGTCCGCGACTGCGCCGCTCACGCAGGAACTGGCGCGCACCGCCGAGGCACGTATCGGCGCACCGTTGCTTGAGATTTATGGCAGCACCGAAAGCGGCCAGATCGCAACGCGCCGTACCGCGCAGGGAGCCGCCTGGGATCTCTATCCGGGCATCAGCCTGGAGACGCGGCGCAGCGGCGATGCTCAAGATACGAGCGGCGAAAGTGAAGGTGAGCCACGAGACGGCGACGCTACGGTCTGGGCGTCCGGTGGTCACCTCGAAGCGCCGTTACCGCTGGGCGACGCAATCGAACTGCTCGATGCCGGCCGTTTTCTGCTGCATGGCCGTAAGGGCGATCTCATCAATATCGCCGGAAAGCGGACCTCGCTGGGTTATCTGAATCATCAGTTAAACGAAATATCTGGCGTGGTCGATGGTGTGTTCTTCATGCCGGACGAACCTGCCGCTGCGCTTGCGGACACCGCCGACACCGCGGGCACTTCGGGCATCACCGGCGCAGGGCGCGACGAGCAGGTGACGCGTCTGACTGCGTTTGTGGTGGCGCCCGGCCTTGCGCCCGCCGATCTCCAGCGTGCGCTGCGCGAACGCATCGACGCCGCATTCATGCCGCGCCCGCTGTACTTCGTGGATGCGCTGCCGCGCAACGCAACGGGCAAGCTGCCGCGTGATGTGCTGACGGCGCTAGTGGCTCAACAGGCTCAACAGGCTCAATCGACGCAACAGATGCAAGGGATGCAACAGGCCCGGAAGGCACAACACGTTCGGCACGCGCAACCGGCAGCCGCTGCGTCGTCCGCAAGCCCGGCCGCCGGCGCGCGCCCCGCCACCTCAACGATTCGCTTCACCATCGCCCCCGACCACCCTGCCCTCGCCGGACACTTTCCCGGCCAGCCGATCGTCCCCGGCGTGGTGTTGCTCGACCACGCCATCAGCGCGATCGGCACCGCGCTGAACCGGTCGCTCGATGCCTGCCGCCTGCGTTCCGCCAAATTTCCAGGTCCGGCTACACCGGGCACACCGCTCGATCTGAGCTTCGAGATCACGGCGAGCGGTGCCATCCGCTTCACCATCAACGCCGCAACCCGCGTCGTGGCGAGCGGCCTGCTGGCTGGCATGGAGCCAGCCGCCCCGGCCACGCCAGTAGCTCCAGCAACCGAGGCGGTGTGCTCATGAAACGCCCCGCCTGGACCCAACGCAAGGAGCGCAGCAACATTCCGCTGATGCGCCTCATGACGTGGCTGTCGCTACGCCTCGGCCGGCGCGTAAGCCGTATCGTGCTCTCGCCTGCCAGCGCCTATTTCATGCTGTTTTCCCCGGCCGCATGCAAAGCGTCGCGTGCTTATCTCACGCGCGCCCTCGGACGGCCGGCGACCTGGCTCGACGTCTGGCGGCACCTGATCGTGTTCGGTGCGACCATCCACGACCGCATCTATCTGCTCAACGACCGCTTCGACCTGTTCGACCTGCGCGTGCACGGCAGAGAAGTCATGCGCGACACGCTGGCCGAAGGGCATGGTGCGTTCCTGATGGGTGCGCATCTGGGCAGCTTCGAAGTCATGCGGGCGCTCGGGCGTACCCAGCCGAATCTGCGGGTCGCCATCACGATGTATGAGGACAACGCGCGCCGGACTAACAAGATCCTTGCGTCCATCAACCCGGCGGCGAAGCAGGCCGTGATCGGCCTGGGACAGGTGGATTCGATGCTCAAGGTTCGTGAGCATCTCGACACCGGCAGCATGATCGGCATTCTCGCCGACCGCACCATACTGGGTGACGCCCGCGATTCAATGCGCTGGGTCGATTTTCTCGGCGCGCCCGCGGCGTTTCCGCTCGGACCGCTGCATATGGCGGCCATGCTCAAACGCCCGGTCATCTTTATGACCGGACTGTATCGCGGCGGCAACCGCTACGATATTCACTTCGAAACGCTGGCGGATTTTTCCAGGGTAGAGCGCGGCAAACGCGGCGCCGAGGTGCAGGCCGCCTTGACGCGCTACGCGGCATTGCTCGAAAAACATTGCCGCGCTGCGCCGTACAACTGGTTCAACTTCTTCGATTTCTGGCACGCCGAGCCGATTCCCGACGGCGCAGCCGCGAGTGGACCGCAGACCGTTGCTGCGACGAGGGTCGAGGTCGAGACCGCGCCCGAAGTGGCGGCCACGGTGCAAACTCAGCCACGCGGTGAAGCCACGGCCGAACCCGTCGCCCGGCAGGCGAGCCGGAGGCTCGCGACACCGTTGGTGTCCAGCGCCGATCTCACCGCGATCAATACGACGATCACCACCACGAGCAGGAATACCTGACGCATGACTGCAGCCCGCCCACTGCCCCGTGTTTCCCTGCGCTGCCGGCTTCGCACGCTCGCCGCGCTGCTGACGCTTGCCAGCGCCTGCTGTGCCGCCGGCGCCGCCACCGCGGCCAGCACCGACGCCACGAGCTGGAACCTCGACCGTCTGATGTCCACCCTGGGACAGAAAAAATCCGGGCGCGCGAGCTTCGTCGAAACGAAGTATCTGTCGATCGCCAGCGAGCCCGTGACATCCTCAGGCGAACTGACGTTCACAGCACCGGACCATCTGGAAAAGCGCACGGACAACCCGAAGCCGGAAGACCTCGTAGTCGACGGCGACAAACTGACGATTGCCCGCAACGGCCACAAGTACACGCTCGCGCTGACGCAGTACCCGGATCTGTCGGCTTTCATCGAAAGCATTCGCGCGACTTTATCGGGCAACCGTTTCGCGCTCGAGCAGGTGTATAAGGTGGCGGTCACGGGAACCGGCGACGACTGGACGCTCACGCTCACCCCGCTCGATTCCCGCATGCTGAAGACGATCAGCACCATTACGCTGACGGGTACACGCGACGTTCTGCATACCGTCGCGATCCAGCAGGCCGACGGCGATCATTCGCTGATGCGCCTGCAAAACGACGCGGCCAACTGATGCGCGAGCAGTCTGTCGGCGGTACATCACCAGGTGGCATGGGGCGGCTGCTGCGACAACGCGCCGTCCTGATATGGCTCGTGTTTTTGCTGGCCTGCGCGGTGGTGATCAGCCGTACGACGTTCACCGCCGACCTGTCCGCTTTCCTGCCGCGCTCGCCGAGCGCCGGCCAGCGCGTGCTGGTCGACCAGTTGCGCGACGGCCTGGTGTCGCGGCTGATTCTGGTGGGCATCGAAGGTGGCGATCCTGCGACCCGCGCGGCGCTCTCGCGCAACATGGCCACCAGCTTGCGCGGCGACACGCAGTTTGCCTCGGTAAACAACGGCGAACCCGTCAGCGAGACGCGCGACCAGCAGTTCATCTTCCAGCATCGCTATGTGCTGAGCCCTGCGGTGACGCCGCAGCGTTTCTCCGCAGACGGCCTGCATCAGGCGCTCGGTGACAGTCTCGATCTGCTCGGCTCATCCGCGGGCATGTTCACCAAGGAGCTGCTGCCGCACGATCCGACCGGCGAAGTTGCCGCGCTCGTCAACCGCCTGGATAGCGGCGCGCAACCGAGGTCGCAGGAAGGCGTGTGGGCCTCGCGCGACGGCAAGCGTGCGGTCATGGTCGTGCAGACCACCGGAGCCGGCTCCGACACCGACGCTCAGGCCCGCGCCATGGCCACGCTGCAACAGGCTTTCGATGCCGCGAAGCGAAGCGTCCCGAATCCGTCCGCGTTCCGCCTGGTAATGACCGGGCCGGGCGTGTTTTCCGTCGAGACGCGCGACAACATCAAGCATGACGTTGCCCGCCTCTCCGTGGTTAGCCTCCTGCTGATCGTAGCGTTGCTGCTGGTGGTGTACCGCTCGCCCCTCACGCTCCTGCTTGGTCTGCTGCCGGTACTGTCGGGCGTGGCGGCAGGGCTCGCCGCAGTCAGCCTCGCGTTCGGCACGGTGCACGGCATTACGCTCGGCTTCGGCACCACGCTGATCGGTGAGGCGGTCGATTATTCGATCTATCTGTTCGTGCAGTCTTCGCGCGCGCAGGCTCATGGTGCCTTGTCTGCTGCTGGTTCTGCATCCTTGCGCGAAGATGCGACGCTGCGCAACTGGATTGCCGTCTACTGGCCAACCATCCGCCTCGGCATGCTGACGTCGGTCTGCGGGTTCGCTTCAATGCTGTTTTCAGGCTTCCCGGGCCTCGTGCAACTGGGCGCGTATTCGATCGCGGGCCTGGTAGTGGCAGCGCTCGTCACCCGTTTCGTCCTGCCGCATCTGCGCGGCGCGCGTTTCGCGATTCGCGACGTCGCCCCGCTCGGCGCAAGACTCGCCACGCTGACCGCCGCCGCACCTCGTCTGCACTGGCTGCTGGTCGCGTTGCTGGTGGCGTCGGTCGCAACGCTGGCTTTTCATCGCCAGCATGTCTGGAGTCACGAACTGTCCGCGTTGAGCCCGGTGTCGGCACAAAGCCAGGCGCTCGACGAAAGCCTGCGGGCCGATGTCGGCGCGCCCGACGTGCGTTATCTGGTGGTGATCTCGGGTGCGAGCCAGGAAGCGGTGCTGGAAGGCGCCGAGAAGGTGTCCGCGCAATTGCAGCCACTCGTGGACAAGGGCGTGCTGGCGGGCTACGAAAGTCCGGCGCTGTATCTGCCAAGCATTGCTGCTCAGCGCGCGCGTCTCGCCAGCCTGCCGTCCGCGGATGAGTTGACGGCACGGATGCGCGAGGCCGTCGCCAATCAGGCTATCAGCGTCAAGCCGGAGGCGTTCGCACCGTTTATTGCCGATGTCCAGGCGGCCCGTCAGCAGCCGTTGCTGCAGCGCGCGGATCTGCGTGGCACTTCGATGGCGCTCGCCGTCGACGCTCTCCTGACCGAACGCGCAGGCCGCTGGAGCGCGATGCTGTCGCTGCGCGCACCGGATAGCGCGCAGAACGCAGGGCATGCCGCCGCCCCCGACGAACCGAGCCTCGACGCCGCCACGATCGGCGCCGCGGTCGCACGCGCCCAGGTGCCGGATGCGCTCTTCGTCGACATGAAGGCAGAGGCCGATCGCCTCTACGTCAACTACGTGCGCGAGGATATTCATCTGTCGCTCGCCGGGCTCGGCGCGATCGTCGTGCTGCTGCTGATCGCGCTGCGCTCGCCGCAGGCGGTGGTCCGCACGCTCGCGCCGCTCATCGCCGCCGTGCTGGTGGTTAGCGCGGGCCTCGCGCTGGCGGGCGAGCAACTGACCATCCTGCATCTGATCGGGATGTTGCTGATCGTCGCAGTGGGGTCGAACTATGCGCTCTTTTTCAACAAGCCCAACCGTGGTTCGGCAGGGGGCCTAAGTATTGCCCCGCAAACTCTGGTTTCACTGCTGATTGCCAATCTTGCGACCGTGGCGGGCTTCGGACTGCTGGTGCTCGCCCGTGTGCCCCTGCTCAAGGCGTTCGGTTTGACCGTGGGTCCGGGCGCAATCCTCGCCCTTTTGTTCTCGGCGATTCTCGCACCGGCCATCACGCGGGGCGACGCGGCCGAAACAGCAGAAACAGTCGAGCCAATCGAAGCGGCCGCACGCCGTACTGGAGAGCGAGTATGAATTCGACGACACCACGCACGTCATTGCCCTCGCGTACCTCGTATGCAGCGCCTGGCGTCGCACGACGCTGGAAGCCGTCGCCTTTTGTCACCGGCTCGGCCGCGCTGCATGTCGGCGCTGCGGCAGCGTTCCTGGCACAGCCAGCGCTCTGGCCTTGGGCGATGGGGAGCCTCGTCACCTCGCATCTGGCGCTGGTAGCCGCCGGTTTGTGGCCGCGCAGCACGCTGCTGGGCCTGAACTGGACAGCACTGCCCGAAAGCGCCGGCAAACAGATCGCGCTGACCATCGACGACGGCCCCAATCCCGAGGTCACGCCGCGCATCCTCGACCTGCTCGACCGTTACGACGCCCGCGCGACGTTCTTCTGCATCGGCGATATGGCGCGCCGCTATCCGCACTGCGTCGAAGCGATCGTCGCCCGTGGCCATGCCGTGGAGAATCACAGTCAGCGGCATCGTCATAACTTTTCGGTGACGGGGCCGCGTGCCCTGGAGCGCGAAATCGCGGCGGCGCAACAGACGTTGACGGACATTACCGGGACGAGGCCGCTCTTCTTCCGGGCGCCCGCCGGATTGCGCAATCCGTTCCTCGAACCGGTGCTGTGTGGGCTCGGACTGCATCTGGCGAGCTGGACCCGGCGCGGCTTCGATACCCGCACGCGCGACGCCGAGGTGGTGGCGCAGCGGCTGCTGCGCGGGCTCGCGCCACGCGACATCCTGCTCGTGCACGACGGCAATCCGGCCCGCGATGCGCACAATCAACCGGTGGTGCTTGACGTATTGCCTCGCGTGCTCGAAGCAGCCGCGGCTGCGCAGTTGCGTTGCACAACGCTGCGCGCTGCAATCGCACCGGGAGCTGAAGATGCCTGAGACGCCGGATAGCACGAGCCTGCCGTTTGCTACCATTGACGCAAGGACTTCGGCGTCATCGGCCGGCCCTGGGTTGGCACAATCCGCCCGGGCCGTTCCATCGAACCGTAACAGGACCGAACCGTCGTGAAACCTCTCCTGCTCACGCATTTCACCGCCACGAGTTGTGCCGGACGCGGCCTCGACGCCACGCTTGCCGCGCTACGCGAGCAACGCGGCGGGCTCTCACCGTGCCGCTTCGAGCGCGCGACGCTCGACACCTGGATCGGCGAGGTCGAAGGCGTCAATGACGAGCCGGTGCGCGCCGACCTGCGCGACTTCGACTGCCGCAACAACCGGCTCGCGCAACTCGGCCTCACGCAAGACGGCTTTGCGCAGGCTGTCGCGGCGGCAGCGCAGCGCTATGGCGCAGAGCGTGTCGGCGTGTTTATCGGCACCAGCACGGCTGGCATCCTCGAAACCGAACTCGCGTACCGGCAGCGCGATCCGCAAAGCGGTGCCCTGCCCACCGGGTTTCACTATGCCGAGACGCACAATCCCTATTCGTCCGCCAGCTTCGTGCGCACTTATTTTGCGCTGAAGGGTCCAGCGCTGGTCGTTTCGTCGGCATGCTCGTCGGGCGCCAAAGTGTTCGGCTCGGCGCGCCGCATGCTCGCCGCTGGGCTGATCGATGCGGCCGTGGTGGGCGGCGTCGATTCGCTGTGTCTCACCACGCTGTATGGTTTCAACTCGCTCGAACTGCTTTCGAATGGTCCCTGCAAGCCTTTCGATACCCATCGCAGCGGCATCTCGATCGGCGAGGCGGCGGCGTTTGCGCTGCTCGAGCGCGTGCCGGATGGAGACGACAGCGCAAGCGCTCCGCTTGCCGACGATGCGATCCTTCTCGCCGGCATCGGCGAATCGAGCGATGCGTACCATATGTCGTCGCCGCATCCCGAGGGACTCGGCGCACGCCTTGCGATGGAGCAAGCCCTGGCGAGTAGCGGGATCGCTGCGGCCCGGATCGACTACATCAACCTGCACGGCACGGCGACGCCCAGCAACGATGCCGCGGAAAGCCTCGCGGTCAACGCGCTGTTCGACGGCACGCCCTGCAGTTCCACCAAGGGGGCGACCGGCCATACGCTCGGCGCGGCGGGAGCGCTGGAAGCCGTCATCGCCGCACTGACGTTGCGCGAGCAGTGGCTGCCCGCCGGCATCAACACGAGCGAGGCCGACCCAGCGCTGGGTCTCAACTATCTGCTGACGAGCCGGCCGGCCAGCCTGCGTAGTGTGCTCAGCAATTCATTCGGCTTTGGCGGCACCAATTGCAGCCTGCTGTTCACCCGCGGGTTCAGCCATGCGGATCAAGCATCTGACGGGACTAGCGGAGACAACGGGAGGGCAGCGTGATGATTCCCTTGAGCGCTGTCATTGAAAGCGTCGGTTTGATAGGTCCGGGCCTTGCCAGCTGGGTCGAAGCCCAGGCCATCCTAGCCGGCCGCGCGCCTTACGAGGCTGCGCGCACGGTAGTGCCGGCACCGGCCAGCCTGCCCTCCGCCGAGCGGCGCCGCACCGGCACCAGCGTTAAACTCGCCCTCGCGGTGGGCCATGAAGCGGTGGCGGCAAGCGGCCGTGATGCCGCCTCGCTTGCCACGGTGTTTTCGGCATCGGGCGGCGATGGTCAGAACTGCCATGCAATCTGCGAGACGCTCGCGAGCGACGACCGCAAGCTCTCGCCCACCCGTTTCCACAACTCGGTCCATAACGCGCCGGCCGGCTACTGGAGCATTGCGACAAGGGCGATGGCGCCGTCCAACGTGCTGTGCGCGTACGACGGCAGTTTCGCCGCGGGCCTCCTCGAGAGTCTTTGCCAGGTGGCGGTCGATGGGGTGCCCACGCTGCTGATCGTCTTCGACACCGAGTACCCGGCACCGATGCGCGACGTCCGGCCGGTCCCCGACGCTTTCGGCGTGGCGCTGCTGCTCTCGCCAGTGCAAGGTGCGGATGTGCGCACACCCGCAGGCACGGATACCAGCGCGCTGGCGCGCATCGACGCACGCCTCACCGACACGCCCGCCAGCGTGCTTGCCGTGCCGGAGTTCGAACAGATGCGCCGCAGCAACCCTGCCGCCCGCGCCCTGCCCTTGCTCGAAGCGTTGGCGAAACAGCGCCCAGCGAGCGTCGTACTCGATTATCTGCAGGACGTACAGCTTCAACTCGATATCACTGTGCCGAACGGCTCTAGCGAGTAGACAACGCGATGACTTCAACCCTGCCGCTTTCACCGCCGCTCGACCGCGCGTGGATTGCCACGAAGATCCCGCACAGCGGCGCGATGTGCCTGCTCGACCACGTCGCGGAGTGGGACGCCGACCATATCCGCTGTATGGCCACCAGTCATCTTGACGTGCATAATCCGCTGCGTGCGCACGGACGCCTCGCTGCGGTGTGTGGCATCGAGTACGCTGCCCAGGCAATGGCCGTCCATGGTGCGCTGCTGGGCGCAGCCGGACAGCAACGTCCGCGGGCAGGTTTTCTGGCCAGCGTGCGCGAAGTCGATGCGCAGGTGGCGCGCCTCGATACGCTGGATGGCCCCTTGAGTGTCGAAGCCGAGCGCTTGAGCGGCAACGAGAATAATATTCTGTACCACTTCGCATTGCGGTGTGACGAGCGCCTGCTGCTGACAGGCCGCGCCGCCGTCATGCTCGATGCAAGCGGTGCTCTTTAGTGGTTCCTTGTTTTGCCCTTGATCTGTCTTTCAACGGCCGGGCTCGCGTCGAGCCCCGGCGTTACTTCAGGACCTGTGTGATGAAGAAGCTCAGCGCGCTGACCGCGCTTATAGCAGTGACATTTGCCACGCTCACTCCGATGGCCCATGCGGACGTCTCCGATGCCGCACATCAATTCAAGAGCGACGTGAAGACCGCTGGAAAGGAAACCGGACACGCGTTCCGTGATGCCGGTCATGCGGTTGCGCACGGGGCGAAGGCAACGGGCCATGCAGTGGCGCATGGCGCGAAGACCGCCGGGCACGCAGTCGCGAACACGACGAGCCACGGGTATCACAAGACCAAAAACTGGGTAAAGGAGAAGACCTCCTGACCGGTTTGCGTCGACTTCGGCATAGGCATAGGCATCGGTACGGGCGCCCTTGTCGCCCTTACCCTCTCCCGCATCAGCGCATGTTCCCCGTGTGCCCTAGCGAGTAACGTCCCGGCTGCGGCCACACCGTCAAGCCATGCGGTTCCATGCCGACCGGAATCAAATGCATGGTGCCCGAGGTCGTGTCGATCGCGTACACCACATCGTCGAAGCGGCCCGACAGCCATAGCATCTTGCCGTCCGCGCTGACGTTGCCCATGTCGGGACTGCCGCCACCGGGAATCGGCCACGTGACCAGCACCTTGCGCGTGGCAAAGTCGAGCACCGAAATGCTGCCCGGGCCATGCCTGGGCCCATGCACACGGTTCGAGCCGCGGTTCGAGATGTACAGCTTCGTGCCGTCGCGGCTCGGATACAGCCCATGCGTTCCGATACCGGTATGGATAAAGCCGACCTTGGTAAAACTATCGCCGTCGACCACGAACACGCCATCGGCCATCATGTCCGCCACGTAGAACACCTTGCCGTCCGGCGAGATTCGGATGTCCTGCGGCATGCCCTTGGCGTCGAGCTGCAGATAGCCCAGCACCTTGCGGTTCACCATGTCGATTTTCGCCAGCTTGCCGCCGAATTCGCAGGTAAAGAGCGCGTATTTGCCGTCGATCGAAAAGTCCGCGTGGTTGATGCCCTTGCACTCCGGCACTTCGAGGCTCGACTTGAGCGCCATCGTGTGAGCGTCGCGGAAGTCGAGCCGGGCGCGCGCCTCGGCCACTACGATTGCTTCCTTGCCGTCCGGCGTGAAGTACATGTTGTAGGGGTCGTCGACCATGTCCTCTTTGCCCGGCTTGCCGGTTTTCGGATCGATCGGCGTGAGGCTGCCATCGAGCCGGCCCTCGGCGTTATTGGCGACCCACAGCGTCTGCAGATCCCACGAGGGCACCACGTGCTGCGGACTACGGCCGACTGCAAATCTGTCGACCACCTTGAAGGTGGCCGGATCGATCACGTAGACATCGTTCGAGCGCAGGTTGGGCACATAGACGCGTGGCAGCGCGCCGGCTACGGCGGCGCTCATGCGATTGGCGCCCGCCTCGCTGTACAGGTTGCCCGCGTTGACCACCGGCGGCATACCCGCCACGGTCGTGACGGCGGGCGCTGCCGCCGCCGCGAGGCTAGTCATCCATAGTCCTGACAGGACCACCCCAACCAGCGACACGAGCTGCATCCAGCGACCGGACCGGTAAGCCATAGCGACGAACTCCATGAACGAGCGGCATATAAGCGCACCACAAGCACAACGCGGACAACGAGGACGAGGCGACAGACAATGCCATGCACAACGCACGCACCTCAGTGCCCCGCCGTATCTTTCCTGATTGCTTCCACAGTGCGCGACACGATTGCGTCGATGCCCTGCTGACCGAGCTCGGCGGTCGCGCGACGCGGATCGCCGCCGTACACGCCATCGGCGGCCCCTGGCTTCGGGCCGCTGCGCAGCTTATCGAGCCGGACCATTTGCGGCGCCACCGCGAGCAGCAGCGACACGTCTGCGAGTCCCGCATGGGTGCCGATCTCGTCGTCGTGAAAGCCATGCTCGCGCAGAATCGCGTTGAAGCCGTCCGAACTTGTGCCGTAGTACTCCGGCGGCACGAAGGCACGCGTCGAGGTGCCGGCCCACGACTTGTTCAACTGCGCGACGACGTGCTTGAGATCGTTCTGATAACCGCCGTGGTCGCCGAGAAACACGATGTTTTTAAAGCCATGCACAGCGAAGCTGTTGGCGGCGGATTCGAGCATCTTTTCGAAGACGTCGTCCGGAATCGTGATGGTGCCCGGAAAGCGCATGTGCGAAGTGGGCGGCGCATAACCACCCTCCGGCACATAAGCCACGATAGGCGCGACGAGCGCATTGCCGAGTCCCTGCGCGATGCGTTGCGACAGCACCGCGACGCGCGCGTTGTGTTTGCCGAGCGCGACGTCGGGTCCACTTTGCTCGGTGCCGCCGATGGGAATGATGATGGTTGTCTTGCCTGCCGCCACCTCGTCGCGTACCTCTGTCCACGTGAGGTTTTCGAGGAACACGGTTTTCGGCGCTTGCGCGAGAGCGGTCTGGGTGGCGATCAGCAACACGATCGCGGCGAGCGTTCGCTGCGGTGAGAAGCGCATGAGGCGGCCCTGTCCCGGAAGATTGACGACGCTTGTGAGTATATCCGTCGCTCGTGCAGGCCGAGAGGCATTTACCGGAACGGGTGGTTCTCGAAACAGGACCTTGTTCAAGGGTTATCCCTGGTGTTTCAATTCCACCAAACCTTTCTTTTTGCTTTCTTTATTCTTTCAATTAAGGTTAAATTGAGGCCTTCGTTAAGCACGAGGAGACCTCAAATATGTCGCACTTCATGCAGGGCGCGGTGACGCTAGGTGGTTGCATCGGCATGTTCACGCTGATGGTGACCATGATTGAAATGCTGAAGGGATAACAGCATCGGCCTTCAGCCCGTGGCATCTCGCCACGAACTGAAGGCCGGCCACCCGCCATCAACTGCAGGTTACGACGCTCCACCTGACACCGGCGACGGATTGCGTTCCGCGAAGCCTTCCTGATGCCAGTACGGATACACGGGGCGCACTGCGCTGGCGGCATCGAGCTTCGCCATCTGTTCGGCCGTCAGATTCCAGCCGACGGCGCCGAGATTCTGCCGCAACTGTTCTTCGTTACGCGCACCGATCAGCACCGTCGAAACCGTGGGACGTTGCAACAGCCAGTTCAGCGCAATCTGCGGCACGGTCTTGCCGGTTTCGGCCGCCACTTCGTCGATCGCGTCGAGCACGCGGAACAGATATTCGTCCGGCACCGGCGGACCCATGTCAGCGGTTTTATGCAGGCGGCTCTTTTCCGGCAACGGTTGACCGCGTTTCAGCTTGCCGGTCAGACGCCCCCAGCCGAGCGGACTCCACACCACCGCGCCCAGGCCCTGGTCGAGTCCGAGCGGCATCAACTCCCATTCGTAGTCGCGTCCTACCAGCGAGTAATACGCCTGATTCGCGACGTAACGCGGATAGCCATAACGGTCGGCCACGTCTTGCGACTTCATCAGATGCCAGCCGGAAAAATTCGACACGCCTGTATAGCGGATCTTGCCTGCCCGCACGAGATCGTCGAGCGTCGACATTACTTCGACGACCGGCGTCTTGGCATCGAAGCCATGTAGCTGGAACAGGTCGATATAGTCGGTCTGCAGACGCTTCAAGGCGGCGTCGACAGACTGGATCAGGTGAAAACGCGACGAGCCGACACTGTTGGGCCCATCGTCGAAACGGAAGGTGGCCTTGGTCGAGATGATGACCTTGTCGCGCTTGCCCTTGATCGCTTCGCCGAGCACGGCTTCGGACGAGCCTTTCGAATAGATGTCGGCGCTGTCGAACATCGTCACGCCCGCGTCGAGACAGATATCGATCAGACGGCGTGCTTCGGCGACATCGGTTGCGCCCCACGCCTCGAAGAATTCGCCCTTGCCGCCAAATGTTCCCGTGCCGAAGCTGAGCACCGGAACCTTGAAGCCGGACGCGCCCAAATATCTCTGTTCCATCGAATAATCTCCGTAAGGTTGCTTCGCATTTGCTGCTCGCTTACTGCTCATGTGCTGCTAATGCGCCGCCCGATGGCCACGCATTTTCCATCCTGCAACAACAGGGCTCGAGTCTACGCGCGTCCGCCGGATCGCGTCGGCGACGCCGGCAGCCTTGGGGAGTTGCAACGCCGTGTAGAAAATTCAAGCGGAGAGGATGACCTTACCTGCGACAGTCCCGCCAGTTCACCAGACTCACCCGGTTCACCGTCACTCGCAAGTCACGAGCGCATGCAGTTCGTCGATATTGAATGGCTTGGCGAGAATCGCCACGCCGATATGTTTGGCGCGTTCCAGTTCGTCGGCGTAGCCGGTCATCAAGGCGATCTTCTGGGCGGGCCAGGAAGTGCGCACCCGTTCTGCGAGGTCGACGCCGTTCAGCTTGCCGGGCATCTGGATGTCGGAGAGCACCAGTTCGAAAGTCTCCCCGGCGGTGAGGACATCAAGTGCCCGGTCCGCAGTCGCTTCGTGATGCACTTCGCATCCGAAAGTTTGCAACACGGCCGCGATGCCCGCTGCGACATCCGCGTTGTCCTCCACCAGCAGCACCACGCCCTGCGCAGCGGAGTGGTCGTCGCCGGTCGCCGTGGCGACTACCGGCTGCGCCGCCCGCGCTTCGCGGTAACGCGGCAGATATAGACGCACCGTCGTGCCGCTGCCCACCACGCTGTCTATTTTCGCGGTGCCGCCCGATTGTTCGCACATCGCGAGGACCTGCGCGAGCCCGAGGCCTGTGCCAGAACCGTGCAGCTTGGTCGTGAAAAGCGGCTCGAAGGCGCGGCGCGCCACCGCCTCGGCCATGCCCTCGCCGTCATCGGAACAGGTGATGAGCACGTATTCGCCATCGGGCAGCAATGTGTCGCTCGACACCAGCCGCACGTTCTGGCAGCGAATCGCGAAGCGCCCGCCTCGCGGCATCGCATCGCGCGCGTTGACCGCGAGGTTCATGATGGCGAACTCGAGCTCGGTCGGGTCGACCAGCACGCGCCAGATCTCGTCCATCAGATTGAGCTTCACCTGCACCTTGTCGCCCACCGCCGCGTCGATCAGCGGGGCGGCGCCGGGCAGCCATTTCGCCAGCTGGACCGGCTCCTGTTTGAGCGGCTGCTTGCGCGCCACGCTCAGGAGGCGGCGCGTCAACGCCTCCGCAGTCGAGGTGGCGCGCTCCACCGCCTTCACCTCGTTTTCCATGTTGTTGAAGCCCTTGTGGCGGGCCATCTGCATGTTGGACGAGACGACCATCAGCAGATTGTTGAAGTCGTGCGCGACGTTGGCCACCAGATTGCCGAGCGCGCCCATGCGTTGCAACTGACGGGTCGATGCCTCGGCGGAAAGCCGCATCGCCACTTCGCCCTGCCAGCGCTCCCAGGCCTGACGCTCGGTCTCGAGCTGGCGCAGCGAGAAGAACACCAGCAGCCAGATGGCGATGCACGGCACCACCGTGATGGTCGCGATCAGGAAGAAGTGGTGCCACCACTGCTCATAGATCGCGGAGGTGGCGTAGGCGCTCATCACATACAGCGGATAGTCGGCGACCCGGCGGAATGCCAGCAGCCGCTCCACCCCGTCGACGCTCGAAGTCATCCGCACGTGGCCGAACAGTTCCTTGTCGCGCAACGCATCGGTAAACGGCGTATGCGCCGACAGCTCGGTGCCCGGTGGCCAGCCCGGATAACGCACCAGCAACTGGCCGTCCTGGCGGTACAGGCCGAGCGCGAGCGATGGGTCGCCTCCCGTCAGGTCGCTGTAAAAACGCGAGAAATAGTCGCTGCGCAGCGCGATGGAGACTTCGCCGAGGAAGCGCCCGTCCGCCGTCGAGCGGGCCAGCGTCGTGTTGAACACATCGGTCTGCGAGACCTGCCCGTACATCGGCAGCGAGAAGTACGTCGACGGGCGGATCGCCTTTGCCGAGAGGAAATCGTCGCGTGTGGCGACCGAGACGTCCGGGGCGGGAAAGACGCGGCTATTGACCAGCAGCTTGCCCGCCGGGTCGAAGATCGCAATGGCCGCCACCTGCGGGAAGTCGCCGCCAATCTCGCGCAGGTGCTGGAAGATCTCGCCTTCGTGGGCGCGGATCGCGGCCGCGTCGTCGTCACCCAGCAGGTCGAGAATACGGGCGATGATCTGCTGGTTCAGATCGAGCACCTTGACCGCCTGCTCGTCGGTCACGCGTGCGAGGCGGTCGATCATGTTGTCGGAATCGGCAATCCGGCGCTGATAGTCGAAGTATCCGTAGCCTGCGAGACAGGCGAGCGGAAACAGGATCGAGGCGACGAACACCACGAGCAGGATGCGCCGCGTTGCAGCAAAGTTGCGTAACGGCAGGGGTAAGTCGACGACGGCGCGCTCCGCATGTTGCACGTGACGATCTCCTCTGACGAATCGATAAAATCAGTGTAGGTCGAACTGGGTGGCTTGCAGACAACGTGCCCGATACCGCGCGCGACCCTAATTCGGTTTCGCCTGACTGTACGACAGGCCGCGCCCAGACACAAACATATGGCGCTTACAGCAGGCTCTATGGCGTTCAAGGGCGTTCCGTCGCGATCCGCCAGGCAACTGGGCACAACGATTGCTGCCGCAGCGGGCACCGCCCTATCGGAACGAATCGTCATGTCTGACCAGACCGCTCCATCCCACGGTGATGAAGACCAGCAACGCGACCGGCAATCCAGCGCCGGCGACTCCGGGCGCGCGGCGAGCGGCCAGAACGGCGCGAACGACCGGTCCACCAAGAACGACAACGGCAGCAAAAACGACAAGGACAGCAATAACGGCAACGGCAAGGACGAAAAGGATGGCAAGGACGCCAACGGCTCCGGAAAGAACAAGAGCAAAAAGCCGCTGATCATCCTTGCCGTAGTGGCCGTGATCCTGCTGATCGGCGCGTTTATCTGGTGGTTCGCGACCCGCAACCAGGTCACCACCGACGACGCCTACACCGACGGCAACGCCATCACGATTGCGCCGCAAGTCTCGGGTTACGTGGTCCAGCTGGCGATCAACGACAACGTCTACGTGCACAAGGGCGAGCTGCTGGTCGTCATCGACAAGCGCGAGTATCAGGCCCAGGTGGACGCCGCCCAGGCTCAACTGGGGCTCGCGCAGGCGCAGTTGAATGCGGCCCAGGTCCAGCTCGATATCGCGCGGGTGCAGTATCCGGCGCAGTACCTGCAGGCCAAGGCGCAAACCTCTTCGGCCGAGGCCAACCTGAAGCAGGCGCAGGCCGCCTACGTGCGTCAGCATGCGGTCGACCAGCGCGCCACCTCGCAGCAGAACATCGATACCGCCGACGCGCAGCAGCAAACCGCCCGCGCCAGCGTGCAGCAGGCACAAGCCCAGCAGCAGACGGCGAGCCTCGTGCCGCAGCAGATCAGGCAGACCGAGGCGACGGTGGAAGAACGCCGTCAGCAGGTTCAGCAGGCTGAGGCGCAGCTCGAGCAGGCACGCCTCAATCTCTCGTACTGCGAAGTGCGGGCGCCCTCCGATGGCTGGGTCACGCGCCGCAATGTGCAGTACGGCAGCTTCCTGCAGGCGGGCGTGTCGCTGTTCTCGATCGTCACGCCGGACGTCTGGGTGACGGCCAACTTCAAGGAGTCGCAACTCGAGCGCATGCGCCCTGGCGACAAGGTGAACGTCGAGGTCGATGCGTATCCGAAGCTCGAACTGCATGGTCATATCGACAGCGTGCAGCTCGGCAGCGGCTCGGTTTTCTCGGCCTTCCCGGCGGAAAATGCGACCGGCAACTTCGTCAAGATCGTCCAGCGCGTGCCGGTGAAGATCGTGATCGACGACGGCATGCCGCGCGATCAGCCTCTCGGTCTCGGACTTTCGGTGTCGCCCAAGGTCTTCCTGAAATGAGCGAGGCCAACTGGAAGCCTGCCGGCAATCCATGGCTGATCGCGATCGTCGTGACGCTGGCCGCGTTCATGGAAGTGCTCGACACCACCATCGTCAACGTGGCGCTGCCGCATATTGCCGGCACCATGTCGGCCAGCTACGACGAAGCGACCTGGACCTTAACCTCCTACCTGGTGGCGAACGGCATCGTGTTGCCGATCTCAGGTTTCCTTGGCCGGGTGATGGGCCGCAAGCGCTATTTCCTGGTCTGCATCGTGGCGTTTACAATCTGCTCGTTCCTGTGCGGGATTGCCAGCAACCTGATGCAGCTGATCGTGTTCCGGCTGCTGCAAGGGTTCTTCGGCGGCGGTCTGCAGCCGAACCAGCAGTCGATCATTCTCGACACCTTCCCGCCTGAACAACGGGGACGCGCGTTTTCGATTTCGGCGGTGGCGATCGTGGTTGCGCCGGTGCTGGGCCCGACGCTCGGCGGCTGGATCACCGATAACTTCTCGTGGCGCTGGGTCTTCCTGCTCAACGTGCCGGTGGGCATTCTCACCTCGCTCGCCGTGATGCAGTTGGTCGAAGATCCGCCGTGGCGCAACAAGGACAGCGGCAAGGTGTCGATTGACTATATCGGCATTACGCTGATCGCGATCGGTCTCGGCTGCCTGCAGGTGATGCTCGATCGCGGCGAAGACGACGACTGGTTTTCGTCGACGTTCATTCGCATCTTTGCGGCGCTGGCGGTGGCGGGCATAGCGGGGGCGATAGCGTGGCTGCTCTATGCGAAGAAGCCCGTGGTGAATCTGGCGTGCATGAGGGATCGTAACTTCGCGCTTGGCTGCATCACCATGGCGGCCTTTGCGATGATGCTCTATGGCAGTGCCGTGCTCGTGCCACAACTCGCCCAGCAGCAACTCGGCTATACCGCGACGCTGGCGGGGCTCGTGCTATCGCCTGGCGCGATTCTGATCGTCATGGAGATTCCGATCATCAGCCGCGCGATGCCCTACGTGCAGACGCGTTTCCTCGTGGCGACCGGTTTTCTGCTGCTCGCGCTCGCCCTTGCCTACTCGCATACCCTCGTGCCGAATGTCGACTACGACACGCTCGTCAAGATGCGTAGCGCGCAGTCGATTGCGATCGGCTTTCTGTTCGTGCCGATTACGACGCTCGCCTATCTGACCGTGCCGCGCGAACTCAACGACGACGCCTCGGCGCTGTTTACGATGTTCCGTAACGTGGCGGGGTCGATCGGCATTTCGTTATCCACCGCGCTGATTCGCGAGCGCACCCAGGCGCGCATGGCGCATTTGTCGGTCCATACGACGACGCTCTCGCAGAACTACAACGACACGCTGCAGCGCACGGCGCATACGATTGCCGGCATGACCGGCCAGCCGCTCGCGCAGGCGATGAAAACCGCCGCCGGGCAACTCTATACGACCTTCATCTCACAGGCGACCATTCTGGCTTACGTGGATGTGTTCGGCTACCTCGCACTTTTCTGCGCCATGGTCATTCCCGTGACGTTTTTCTTTTCTCCGGCCAAAGCCGCAGGCGGCGGAGGAGGACACTGATATGAGCCACGTTCGCCGCGTACGACGTGCCGCGCTCCGGCGTGCACTCCCCGTTGCACTTCCTCTTGCAGTGCTGCTCGGCGCCTGCACGGTTGGACCGCAGTTTCGCGCTCCGCAAGCCGACACGCCGGCGCAATGGCACGATCCGCAGCAGGCTGCCTCAGAGGCGGCGGCTCGTGCCGCGACGCCTGCTTCGGCTGCGGCGCCAACAGCCGCATCCGTGCCCACGATGGACTCGGATCCCGATCCGCAATGGTGGCGCAGCTTCTCGGACCCGACGCTCGATGGGCTGATCGACCGCGCCGCGCGCGACAACCTTGACCTGCAGGAGGCCGTGCTGCGCATCGTCGAAGCACGCACCCAGGAGCAGAGCGCGGCTGCGCAAGGTCTGCCCAACGTACGCGCAAGCGGTAGCTATCAGCGCGAACAGCTCGGCGCGAAGGGCTTTCTGGAATCCGATGGCGTCTACAACAAGGTCGATCAACTGGGCGCGCCGAACTCGCCGGTCAACCAGATCGCCCCTGGGGCGGGCGCTACGCTCGAAAACGGCGCCAACAATGTCCTTAACCAGCTGACCGCGCCGATCAACCTATGGCAGGTCGGTTTCGATGCTTCGTGGGAGCTGGATCTGTTCGGCCGGGTGCGCCGCTCGGTCGAGGCCGCGCATGCGCAGACCGAAGAGGCGGTGGAAAGCCGCAACGACGCACTGGTGTCGCTCGAGGCCGAGGTCGCGCAAACCTATATGCAGTTACGCGGCGCCCAGGCATTGCGGCAGATTACCCAAAGCCTCGTCGATCAGCAGCGCGATATCGTCGCGTTGACGCAAAGTCAGGCGAAGGTGGGGCTTGCGAGTCAGCTCGATGTAAAAAGTGCGACAGCGCAATACGCGCAGACCCAGGCGCAGTTGCCTCAATACGATCAGCAGATCCAGCAGGCGCTCAATGGCCTCGCCTATCTGCTCGGCGAGCCGCCGGGCTCGCTCGCGGATGAACTGTCCGCGCCTGCCGCGGTGCCGCCTGTACCGCCGAGCGTGCCGGTCGGCATGCCGTCGACACTGGCGCGCCGACGTCCGGACATCCGCCGTGCCGAGGCGAGTCTGCATGCGGCCACCGCCGATGTCGGCGTCGCGGTGGCGCAGTTCTACCCGGATATCTCGCTGACCGGCCAGGTCGGCACGCGCGCCACAAACGCGAGCGGTTTGACACACTGGTCGAGCCTGTTCTATTCATTCGGGCCGAGCATCTCGCTGCCGATCTTCGAGGGCGGCTCGCTGGTGGCTAACCTCCATCTGTCGCAAGCGCAACAGCAGCAGGCTGCACTCGATTACCGCAAGACGGTGCTGATGGCGTTGCGCGATGTCGACAATGCCCTCGCTGTCTACCGTACCGATCAGGCGCGCCAGGTGTCGCTGGGCGACAGCGTCGCGGCGCAGCAGGCCGCCTTCGAACTCGCGCGCGACAGCTACCGCAAGGGCCTCGTTACTTTTATCAACGTGCTCGACGCAGAACGGCAGCTAAGCGATGCGCAGCAGCAGTACGCGCAGGAAACCATGCAGGTCAGCACTGACCTCGTGGCACTGTACAAGGCGTTGGGCGGCGGATGGCAAGCTGGTGGGAATGCGACAGGCGCGACGGATGCGGTCCCGGCGAAAGCGCCGGGCGGTTGAGGATGGTACTTCCAGAACTACGCCGCGATATCGTCGACCGTCTGCGCCGGTTCCATTTCCACCGGAACGGTAGCGGCGATCCGGCAGCACGCATTCAGCATGTCCTGCATCGACGTTGCGTAGCAGTCCGCACCGATCGCGCTTTGCAGATCGTCGCTCCACTTTTCCGGCTGCCCTTGCGGCCACAGGCCAACGACAATCGACGCATCAGGCAGGCGCTGACGAACCCGCCTCACGAGATAGCGCAGATGAGAGGGAATACCGTCGATGTTCAGATAGAACAGGCATACGATGGTGACCGCCGACGTATCGAGCGTATCGATAGCAGTGCGCGACGCCGCTTCATGCGGCAGCGAGCGGCAATTCAGATCGTGCTTGCCGAGCAGTTGCAGCAGCAGGCTGGTCGCCAGTTGATCGAGCGGACCGCGTCCGGCGATGCATAGCACCTGATGGCCAGCCCGATTGCGTTCGGCGCGCTCACGCTGGATACGCGTCTCGTCGCTCGTGTTGCCGGCCGTGCCTTGACCTGCCCCCATGCCCGCTTCGCCTTCGCTCGCCGCCGCTTGTGCTCTGGCTTCGCGCTCGAGGCTCGCTTCATCCACGGGCAATCGCGACCGTTCGTCGGACGGCCCGACTGCCGCCCAGTTTTCCTCGGGTTGATCGAGCCTGGGATCGCGATCGGGAAAGCTATCGAGCCCTTCGGCCAGGTCGTTAGTGGTGGATTCGATCCGTGCGAGTTGCGCGGCGGTGACGCTGCCACGCTGCACGTCGTTGGCCGCCAGTTGCAAACCCTTGAGGGCAACTTCATCGTAATACGCGCAGAGCGAACGCTCGCGAAGCAGACTCTCGGCTTGTGCGAGCGCCTCATCCGGGTCGCCGGCCAGCGCACGCTGATAGAAGTTCTCGATCGGCGTGAGCGCGGGTTGATCACCTAGCAGCACGTCGAGAAACTCGAGCCGTCGAACATGACGGCCCAATACCAGCAGACATAAGGTCAAGGGCGTGGAGAGGATCAGTCCGATAGGCCCCCAGATCCAGCTCCAGAAAATCGCGGCGACCACGACGGAAAACGGCGAAAGACCCGTGCTGTGTCCGTACAGCAAAGGCTCGACCACTTGCCCAACCAGCACTTCGACGCTCACGAAGAGCGCCAGCGACCAGATCGCCATCGACCAGCCGGGACTCACCGCTGCGGCCAGAGCGGTGGCAAGCACCGCCGAAATCCAGATGCCCACGTATGGCACGAGCCGCAAGAGCGCGGCCATGATGCCCCACAGGATAGGGCTCGGCACTCCGATCAGAGAAAGGCCGATGCCGATCACCACGCCCACCCCTGCATTCACGCCGAGCTGCGACACGAAGTAGCGGCTCAGACGACGCGCGGCCTCGTCCATCACGGTCGTCGTGCGATGCAGATCGCGCGAACCGAACAGACGAATCGCACGGTCGCGCAGATCGTCGCGCTGGAGCAGAATCACGATCGTCACGACGAAAACGATAAACGCTGTTTCAAGCGGGCTAATGGCAGGTGTCAGAAAACGCCGCGCGAGTTCGAATGGCGTGGGCACCGGCTCGCGCACGACGACGGGCATCGCGGCGGGTGCCTGTGCATCGGATGATGGCGCCACGGCACTGCGCGAGGCCGGTGGCGGCGCGGGGGACGGCTGCTGCTGCGGCTCGGTGACACGCTGCAGCGCCTGACCGGCTGTGCCCATCAGGCGGTCGAGCTTGCCGATGGTCAGGTTGTGCGCGGTGTCGAGCTTGCGCTCGATGGTGGCTTCATAATGCGGCCCGTTGGCGACGAGGTCGGTGAGCTGAGTCCCGATCACGCTGGCGAGCAGCACAATGACCGAGACTGATAGCAGCACCGCGGCAAACACCGAGGCGACGTGTCCTAGGCGGATGCGCAACAACGCATTCGCCAATGGCGCGACGAGGAAGCTGAGCAGGATCGCGAGCGTGATCGGAATCAGCACGTCGCGCGCAAAGTAAAGCGCAGCGACGGCCAGCACGCCGACCGCCAACGTGATCAGCCCCTCGATGCCCAGCGCGGTGCTCGGAGCAATACGTGTCGCCGTGCGCGTCAAGCGTGGGTCGTCGAAGTCCCGCATCTATTCCTTGTGTGTCGGCGTTACCGTCACACCCGTATGCGAGTCGCCCTCCGCGCCCATCGATTCCTTCTCGACTTCAGCGCGCGCCTGCTCCCAGTATTCGTCCGGGTTGCCCTTGGGATCGGTCGCCTGTTCCCACAGGTAGTACGCGCGGGTGCGAATCTTTTCTTCGGTGCTGTTTGTTTCGAGTTCGTGGTCCTGTGCCATCTTGCCCTCCTGGGCGTTTTGCCTTGAGTCTGCTTTGGTCGGAGCGACCGCCGCTGCGTTCTTCATTGCCTGGATTTTCTTCGCTGGCTTGCACCAGAGAATCAGGCGAATGCAAAGGCGCGCGGGGGTGCCTGCGTTTACATGTTCAGCAAGCCCTATACCTGGCGTTACGGACCGTGCTTAGCTCGTTTTGCCGGGATCATCGGTGGTCAACTGCTGCTCGAGTCCGTCCAATACCCGCTGGGTTGCACGGCTTGAAGCATCGAGCGCGAACAACAGCAGCGAGCGGCCGGTGACCTGGTAAGACGCGCCGGCAGAAAATGCCGGCAGTTCGTCGCGTACCGGCATGTTCGTGTCGAGAAGGCAGGTCCATTGATCGCCCTCGGGAACATCCGGCAACGTGAAATTGACCACGTCGTGATGCGCGTTGAGGACCAGCAGCAGTGTCGCGTCGGAGGCTGGCCGGCGAATGCCGCTCGCCTGGGCACGGCCGTCGATCACGAGGCCAAAGCAGCGCATCGCTGCGTCGTCCCATTGTTCCTGCGAGAGATCCTCGCCAGTCGGCGACAGCCAGCGGGTATCGGTCACCTCGAGCGCAGCGTTGTATTCGCCAGTCAGAAAGCGTCCGCGCCGCAGCACCGGCAAGCGATGCCGCAAGGTGGTGAGGTTCTTGACGAACTCTGTCAACGCACGCCCGTCGTCGTCGATCGCTTCCCAGTCGAGCCAGCTGATCTCGTTGTCCTGACAATAGGCGTTGTTGTTGCCCTTCTGGGTGCGGCCGAATTCGTCGCCGGCGAGGATCATCGGCGTACCTTGCGAAAGCAGCAACGTGGCCAGCAGGTTGCGCTTCTGACGCTCGCGCTGCTGGCGGATATCCGGATCGTCGGTAGGGCCTTCCACGCCGAAATTCCACGACTTGTTATCTGAGTGGCCGTCCTTGTTGTCCTCGCCGTTCGCCTCGTTGTGCTTGTCGTTGTACGAAACGAGATCGTTCGTGGTGAAGCCGTCGTGGGCCGCGATGAAATTTACGCTCGCCCACGGACGCCGGCCACGCCGGTTGAACTTGTCGCCGGAGCCGGTAAGGCGTTTGGCGAGATCGGGCACCATACCCTCATCGCCTTTCCAGAAAGCGCGGGTGGTATCGCGGAAGCGGTCGTTCCACTCTGCCCAGCCCGGCGGAAAGCCGCCCACCTGATAGCCGCCCGGACCGCAATCCCAAGGCTCGGCAATCAGACGCACGCTCGAGAGCACCGGATCCTGCCGGCAACTGTCGAGAAAGCCGCCGCCTTCATCGAAACCATGCGGCTCGCGACCGAGAATCGTGGCGAGATCGAAGCGGAAACCATCCACTTTCATTTCGCTTACCCAGTAGCGCAAGCTGTCGGTCACCATCTGCAGCACACGCGGATGCGACAGGTTCAGCGTATTGCCGGTACCGGTGTCGTTGATGTAATAGCGCGGTTCATCCGGCATCAGACGGTAGTACGAAGCGTTGTCGATGCCCTTGAACGAGATCGTAGGGCCGCGTTCGTTGCCTTCGGCGGTGTGGTTGTACACAACGTCGAGGATTACTTCGAGATTGGCGTTATGGAAGCGGTCGACCATCGCCTTGAATTCTTCCAACGATGCATTCGCGCTCGCGAAAAAACGCGGGTCAGCCGCAAAGAAGCCAATCGTGTTGTAGCCCCAGTAGTTCGTCAGACCTTTATCGAGCAGATAACTGTCGTTGACGTACATGTGGATGGGCAGCAGTTCGACGGTGGTGACGCCCAACCCCTTGATGTAGTCGATCACCGGTTGCTGGCCGAGGCCGGCGAACGTGCCGCGCAGATTTTCCGGCACGGCGGGATGGCGTTGCGTGAAACCGCGCACATGCGTCTCGTAGACAATCACGCGTTCCCACGGCAGCGCATTGCGCTCGGGGTGGCTCCACGAGAAATTGGCGTCCACCACCTTGCACTTCGGCACGAAGGGGGCGCTGTCGCGCTCGTCGAAGGAAAGGTCGCCGTCTTCGTGATCGAGCGTGTAGCCGAAGATTTCCGGCCCCCACTTCAGATCGCCAATATGCGCCTTGGCGTACGGGTCGAGCAGCAGTTTGTTCGGATTGAAGCGATGGCCTTCCTCGGGTGCATACGGGCCATGCACGCGGTAGCCATAGATCGCACCGGGCTTCAGATCCGGCACGAAAACATGCCAGACCTCATCGGTATATTCGGGAAGTTCGATGCGCTCAATTTCCGTCTCGCCCGTTGAATCGAACAGACAGAGTTCGACCTTTGTCGCATGCGCGGAAAACAATGCGAAATTGACTCCGACGCCGTTCCAGGTCGCGCCCAGCGGGTAAGGGACGCCTTCCGCGATGCGTGCGGCGTATTGGGCGGGAGGAGTTTGGGAGGCCTCACGTGACATGTTTTTTCCTTGGACGATGGGAGTGATTGCACGGGAGCCTGTGCGAAAGACTAACTTAAGCAAGTTATGGTCCCGAACGGCCGATATCCCTTCGCACGTTGTTTGGCACGCGTTGTTTGAATCGTGCCAAGTGGCAAGGCATGCGTTTTGCCTCTACCTCTTACGCGCACGAATCAGCACGGCGAATTGGGTAGGTCCGCGCTGTCTTTTGCATGACTAAACCAAACGCGCCTCGTCAGGCGCCCCGAGGGTGGACACCATGACACGAACATCGAAGATGCAATTTGCGGCGGGTGTGCTCGCCGCCCTGCTCTCTTGCGGAGCTTTCGCGCAGGGAGCGCCGCAAGCAGTCACTGAAAAACGAACCGACGTCGTGCAACTCGGCAGCGGTTACCGCGCCTCTAAACTGCACGGCGCGTCGGTGTACAACCGCAACAAGGATGACATCGGCACGCTCGACGATCTGATCGTCGCGCCAGGCGATCACAGCACGTATGCCATCCTGTCGGTGGGAGGATTTCTGGGGATGGACAAGCACCTGGTCGCGGTGCCGTTTGCCGAGCTGCAGATCGAGAACCGCCAGGTGATGCTGCCCGAGGCCACGAAGAAGTCGCTCGAGGCGCTGCCTGAATTCAAGTACGCGCCTGATTGAAGAGGATTTTGCAGCGCGGGCTGTGCGCAGGTGTGCGGGATTGTCCGCTGCCAGTTACAGCGGGCCGTCTGCCCTGCTTGTCGTTGCGGCTTCCAGCACGCGCAACAGACGTTGCGGCGTGAGCGGCTTCGCGCAATGCGCGTCGAAGCCCACTGCTTTCGCTCGAGCCCGATCATTTGCCGATGAGAACGCGGTACACGCAACCAGCAGCATATGCGACGTGGAAGGATGAGCCCGCAGCCGCCGTGCGAGCTCTAAACCGTCAAGTCCCGGCATCTTGATGTCGAGCACTACCGCGAACGGTTGCCAGTCCCCTGCCACATCGCAAACCGTCAAAGGGTCTTCGAGTGCGCGGCATTCGAAACCATCCGCATTGAGCAGCAATTGCAATGCGTCGGCCGCTTCGCGGTAGTCGTCGACCACCAGCACGCGGCGATGCGATGCCAACGCTTCACCGATTGGCCGCCACACCACTACGTCGTCGCTATCATTGATTCCGTCGTCTGCAGTCACTGCATTCTCCCCTGTGCCACAAGCGTGCACATCGGACGTCGGCCGCAAGATTCGATCCTGATGGTGCCTGCAAGCAGGCGAAGCGACCGGTCCAAAGGAGCAAGAAGTATCAAAATGCACAAGCGCTGACCAGCCTGGGAAACCCCTTGTGTGCGCAACCAGAGCCATCACGCCACGCATCTGGCATGGCTCTCAGGGAAAATCCCGAGTGGGTTCGCGTCAGGCGGAGCGATCGTCGATAAAGCCTTTTAACATTGCCAGCGAATCGGCATCTTCGATCGTCTTGTCCGTGCGCCAGCGCAGCATGCGTGGAAAACGTACCGCTACGCCCGACTTGTGCCGTGGACTCGCCTGAATGCCTTCGAAGCCGATTTCAAACACGAGCGTCGGCGTCACGCTGCGCACAGGGCCGAATTTTTCTATCGTCGTTTTGCGTACGATCGCATCGACCTGGCGCATCTCTTCATCGGTGAGACCAGAATAGGCCTTGGCAAACGGCACCAGTGTGCGCACGCCATCGGCTTCGTCCCATACGGCGAAAGTAAAATCGGTGTAGAGACTCGCGCGACGGCCGTGTCCGCGTTGTGCATAGACCAGTACGGCATCCACCGCGTAGGGATCGATCTTCCACTTCCACCACGTGCCCGAGGCCTTGGTGCGACCCACGCCGTACATCGACTGACGCTCCTTCAGCATCAAGCCTTCTACGCCGCGGGCCCGGCTTTCGTCGCGCAACTGTGCGAGCGCGGTCCAGTCGGGCGCCTCCACCAATGGCGAGACTCGCAGCAGATCGCGGATCTGCGAGCCGTCCAGCGAAACCGCCAGCGCTTCGAGTTGTGCGCGGCGCTGCGCGAGCGGCGTCATGCGCAAATCGTTGCCCTGTGCTTCGAGCAGATCGTAGGCGAGGAACGCGGCGGGTGAATCGGCGAGAATTTTCTTCGTGAGGGTTTTGCGCGCGATGCGCGGCTGCAGCCGGGCAAACGGCAACGGCGCCAATGCATCGGGTTCCCATGCCAGAATCTCGCCATCGAGCACGAAGCCATCCGGCAATGCTTCGCCCAGCGCGGTGACTTCGGGAAAGCGCGCGGTGATCAGATCTTCGCCGCGCGACCATAGCCATACCTGGCCGGCACGTTTGACCAGTTGCGCACGAATGCCATCCCACTTCCATTCGATCTGCCAGTGTTGCGGGTCGCCCAGCGTCTGCGGTTCGGCCTGCAGCGGATGCGCGAGAAAGAATGGGTACGGCAGACCGAGGTCGCTGTCGTTCGCTGCATCGAGGGGCGCGCCCTGCTCCGCCTCGTTCGTGGCGTCGCCATTTGCTGCATGGTTAGGCTCCGGCGCTATCAGGCGAAGGTAGCGTGCGGCATCGGGTGTTTGTTGCGAATCGGTCCAGCCCACCATGCGCTGTGCGATTCGTTTGTGATCGACGCCTGCCACTTCGGCGAGCGCACGCACCACCAGTTGCCGTGCCACGCCAACCCGAAAGCCACCGCCGATCAGTTTGGTCAGCAGAAACCGCCCGCCCCAGTCGAGTTCGTCCCAGTACGCGAGGAGCCGCGTGCGCAGTTCTTCGGGCGCGACGCCACGCAAGGTCAGCACGCGCTGCTCGATCCACTGCGTGAGCCCCAGCTCCGAGATGCGCTGCGCCGGCGGCAGAATATGCGCGATGGTCTCGGCCAGATCGCCGACCGCCTGGTACGACTCCTCGAAGAGCCACGCTGGCAAACCTGCGCGCTCGCAGGCGATTTCTCGCAGCAGGCGCGTCGGCACCGACTGCCGCGGTTTGCCGCCCGCCAGAAAGTAGGACGCCCACGCGGCATCCTCGGGCGCCGCCGCGCTGAAATAAGTGGTCAACGCTTCGAGCTTGTCGTGCGTCGAGGTGGTGGCATCGAGCGCGGTGTAAAGCGCAGCAAATCGTTTCATGACGCGCGGCTCACGGTGGATCGGATGCGGCTGGCGTGGCGGCTTCGACGGCGCTTGCGGCATCTTCGAGGGCCTCGTCGCCGTACTGCGTGGCGAAGGCGCCCGCTTCGAGGCCCTGTTCGCGCAGCCAGCGCACCATCGGTTCCACCTGGCCATGCGTGACGATCACGCGCTCAGCACCGGTCTCGCGAATCGCGGTGTGCAGGCTGGCCCAATCCGCATGATCGGACAGCACGAAGCCGCGGTCGACGCCGCGTCTGCGACGTGCGCCGCGCAAGCGCATCCAGCCGGATGCAAATGCGTCGCTGTAATCGCCGAAGCGCTTCAACCAGGGGCTGCCTTGCGCCGAGGGGGGCGCGACGACGAGCGCCTGTTTGAAGACGGCTTTGTCCTTCGCGGCAATTTCACCGGCCAGTCGAACTGGCGGCAACGCGACGCCTTCGGCACGATACGCGTTATTGATCGACTCGAGCGCACCGTGGCAGAAAATCGGACCAATGGCTGCGTCGACACCCGCGAGCAAATGCTGCGCCTTGCCGAACGAATAGCAGAACAGCACCGACGCACGCCCTTCTGAAGCGTTATGCCGCCACCACGAGTCGATGCTGTCGAACACGGTTTGCGGCGGCTCCCAGCGATAGATCGGGAGTCCGAACGTCGACTCGGTGATGAAGGTGTCGCAGCGTACCGGTTCAAACGGGGCGCAGGTGGGATCGGAATCGAGTTTGTAATCGCCGGAGGCGACCCATACGCGGCCGCGATGTTCGACGCGTATCTGCGCGGAGCCGAGTACATGACCCGCGGGATGCAGCGAGACCATTACGCCGTTGATGTCGAGACGCTCGCCGTATGCAGCGGTTTGCAGATCGATACCGGGCAGCCTTGATAACAGAACACCCGCGCCTGGCCGAGCGGCGAGATAGTGCGTGTGGCCCCAGCGGGCGTGATCGGAGTGGGCGTGGGTAATGACCGCACGGTCGACGGGCTGCCAGGGATCGATGTAGAAATCGCCAGGCGGGGAATAGAGGCCCTGCGGACGGGCAACGATCAGATCCTCTGCAGGAGTTGCTGGCATCGAGTCGGTTCGGAAGCAATGAGAAGTTGACGAAGCGTTGGACATTCCCTTCTCCCAGTCTAAAGGAATCTAAAGGAATCGCTGGTTAGCCGTTTCCCCCCTGAACTTCGCGCTCTGCAAATATTGCATTCATCTGTGGAATCTACGCTTCCTCCAGCGGTGCAAGCTACCTGTCAGCACCGCCGAATCCCGATACCACGGACGCTTGCGCTAAAAACCCTCGATCAGGCATACGCTCTGCTACTGCGCCTGGGATGCCAATTTCCCACGCGGCCTGCTCCGCTCTCGCGTTCCCATGATGACAAAAGCCTCGGTTCTCGCGGTTCTCTGCACAGCCTGCCTCACCACTGCATGCGTACATGTGGGTCCCACCCGATTGAGAGCTGATCAGGTCGATTACGCGAGAGCGCTAGGCGACGCAAAAAAACGCGAAATCCTGGCCGCAGTCGTCGGACTACGTTATGGCGATGCGCCCGCGTTCCTGACGGTCAGCTCGATCATCGCGGCCTATCAGTTCGACTCGACCATCGGCGCGACCGGAAACGTCGGCTCGGGCAGCGAGCCGAACTATGCGCTCGCGACCGGCAGCGTGTCTTACTCGAATCACCCCACCTTCACCTTCTCGCCGACCACCGGCGAAGCATTCGCCTCGGCCTACATCCGGCCGCTCGCACCTGAACTGGTGTTGCCGCTCGCCGAAGGCGGCATCCCGATCGATCTGTTATTGCGGATCACTGCGCAATCGATTGGCGGCCTGCAGAACGGCAGCGCGCTCGGCGGCGACAATGCCGCGGGCGCGCCGGGCTTCTTCGAGTTGCTGCAGTCTCTCAGACGCCTGCAGATGGCAGGCGAGCTCAACGTGGAATCGCGCCAGGAGAACGGCAAAGCGAGCGTCTATCTGGCGATGAGCGCGGCGACCAGCGGCGTGTCGCCGCAAAGCGTCGCTGACCTGGCGCGCGTTCGCCGTTTGCTGAATCTCGCGCCGAATACACGGACCTATCAGATCGTCTATGGACCGTCGTCTGAACGGGGAGACCGGATCCCCATGGTGACCCGTTCGGTGCTCGGCATCCTGACCGATCTCGGCGCGCAGGTACAGGTGCCGCTCGAACAGATCAGCAGCGGTGCGACCAAGCCGACGGTGGGCCTGATCGGTGGAGAAACGCGGCCTACCATCATCGTGCATTCGGGCGAAAAGCCGCCTGCAGATGCCTATGTGGTGGTCAACTATGGCGCCTCGGCCTATTGGGTCGAGCGCAATGATTTCGATTCGAAATACGCCTTCACCGTCGTGCAGAACCTGATGGCGCTCGCCGAGGCCGATACCAGCACCAAGGCTCCGGTTGTGACGATTCCAGCAAATTAGGAACGCTGATCAAAAGCTGGCGGCACAATAAAAAAGCATTCAGGCGGCCTGCAACTGCCAGGCCAACCTGAATGCCTTCGGACTCACCGGGCGCGAAGTTACTTCTTCTGCACCCGGGCAATCTGCTGCTTGGCCGCGTCGTAGACATGTTCCGGCGTAAAGCCGAACTTTTTCTTCAGTTCGCTCAACGGCGCCGAAGCACCGAACGTATGCATCACGACCTTCGCCCCGAGCCGGCCCACGTAGCGGTCCCAACCGAGTTCCGCGGCCTGTTCGACGCAAACCCGCGCGTCGACACCAGGCGGAAGCACGGAGTCCTTATAAGCGTCGTCCTGGGATTCGAAAATATCCCATGCCGGCATCGACACCACCCGCGCGGCAATACCCTCGCTCTTCAGCTTTTCGTAGACGTCCACGCAGATCGACACTTCGCTGCCGGTTGCGAGCAGTAGCACTTGCGGCTTCTTGCCGTCGGCGGCATCGGCCAGCACGTAGCCACCCTTGCGCACCCCTTCGGCCGAGCCGTATTTTTTGCGGTCGAATGTCGGCAGCGGCTGACGCGTCAGAATGATGCACGAAGGATGGCGCGGCCTCGACAACGCAACGCGCCACGTCTCGGCCACTTCATTGGCGTCCGCGGGCCGCAGCACAGTCAGACCCGGCACGCCGCGCAGCGACGCCAGCTGCTCGATTGGCTGGTGCGTCGGACCGTCCTCGCCGACGCCGATCGAATCATGCGTGAACACATAGATGGCCGGCACTTCCATGATGGACGACAGCCGGATCGGCGGCTTCATGTAGTCGCTGAAAATCAGGAACGTCGAGCCGTAAGCACGCAGGTTCGATAGCACGAGGCCATTCACCGCGGCACCCATGGCGTGCTCGCGAATCCCGAAGTGCAGATTGCGGCCGCCGTAGCTGTCGTGCTCGAAGCTGCCCGCCCCTTCGAACTTCAGATTCGTCTTGGTGGACGGCGAAAGATCGGCCGCGCCGCCAATGAGCCACGGCAGACGCGCGGCGATCGCATTGAGAACCTTGCCCGACGACTCGCGCGTGGCGATGCCTTTGGCGTCCGGCTCGAAAGTGGGAATATCGGTGTCCCAGCCATCCGGCAATTCGTGCGCCTCGATCTGCGCGAACTCGCGCGCGAGATCCGGATACTTTTTGCCGTAGGTGTCCAGTTTCGCGAGCCAGTCGCTACGCGCCGCCTTGCCGCGCGCACCGATGCCGTCCGCGAAGCGCGCCATCACGCCATCCGGCACGTAGAACTTCTTGTCTTCGGGCCAGCCGTAAAAGCGCTTGGCGGCGGCGACTTCTTCGTCGCCGAGCGGCTCGCCGTGCGCGGCCGAGGTGTCCTGCTTTTTCGGCGCGCCCCAGCCGATGATGCTGTTCACCACGATCAGCGTCGGCTTGTCGGTCACGCTTTTCGCCTCGTTGAAGGCGGCTTCGAGCGCGGCGGCATCGTTCGCGTCCGTGACGTGGACCGTATGCCAGTGGTAGCCGTGAAAACGCGCTTCCACGTCGTCGCTATAGGCGAGATCCGTGTGCCCCTCGATCGTCACGCGATTGCTGTCGTAGATCCACGTCAGGTTCGACAACTGCAGATGGCCCGCGAGCGAAGCCGCTTCGTGCGAGATACCTTCCATCATGTCGCCGTCGCCGCACAACGCGTAGACGCGGTAATCGAACAGCGGCGCATCGGACTGGTTAAAGCGCGTCTCGTAGAAGCGCGCGGCCATGGCCATACCGACACTATTGCCTAGGCCCTGGCCGAGCGGTCCAGTGGTGGTTTCGACGCCGGTCGTCATGCGGTATTCGGGGTGTCCCGGGGTATTGCTGTTGAGTTGACGGAACTGCTTGATGTCGTCGAGCGATACAGCGGGTCTGCCAGTCGGTTTACCGTCGTCGTCGACCGCCTTTACACCGGCGAGATGCAGAAGCGAATACAAGAGCATCGACGCGTGCCCTACCGACAGCACGAAGCGGTCGCGATTGGGCCACAGCGGCTCGTCAGGGTCATAGCGCAGATGGTTTTGCCACAGGTGATAGGCGACCGGGGCCAGCGCCATTGGCGTGCCGGGGTGGCCGGAATTCGCCTTTTGCACGGCATCCATCGATAGCGTACGGATTGTGTCGATACACAGCTTATCGAGGGAGGGATTGTTTTGCATGGGAAGCTCCTGTTCTACGAAGGGCGACGTCGAAGTGACGCGCGGCAATTGAACATTCCTGCGGAAACGGGCCGAAAGCGAGGCTTGCCCGGAGCGACCGGCATGGGGCGGCCGGCTGCGGGCGCCCTGCATGGGGACAGCCCATCTTAAACGGCCCAGTGGCGGCCAACCGTCCGATCATGCGCCGATATGCGGCAATAGCCAACTGTATGGCGTGCAACGACTAGGCGGCGGCCGCGCAACAATCGCCGCAATGTCCTGCCTGCTGCCGTCACGCAGCTTTCAAAGCTTGCGGCGACTACAGACTCAAGCAGCATGCAGCCAGTGTTCGACGACCGGACCGTGCGTGCCGTCGAGCGGATCGCGCGGCGGAAACGGCAGCGCCTCCATGGTTGCGCGCTCGGCGGGCGTCAGTGCGTCGCGGCGAATATCCCACTGCTGGCCTGCCGGATAGCCGCCCACCACCTGAAAACGGCCCGAGAAGGCCTGCAGGCAGTGACCGGTGCCTGCAGGCAGCAGCAGCGCATCCCCCGCGGTGACTTTCACGACGCGTCCGCCGGGGCCGCCCACGATCACTTCGGCGGAACCCGAGGCGATGCCCAGCACTTCGTGGGCAGTGGCGTGGAAATGGTGATAGTCGAAAATGCCGTCGCGCCACTGCGGCGGCCAGTCGTTACGCTCGAAGAGAATCTCGAAGGCAGACGCGAGGTCGCCGCTGTCGGCGCGTAAGGCGCGCCGGTAAATCACGACCGGCAGCCTGGAATTGTTCGGTACCCACTCGCGAGGATCCAGCGTGAAAACCTCGTACTGTTCGTTTGCGACGTCCCGCGCGTATTCGGCATCGTTATACATGGTCGACTCCAGAATGTGTCCAGCAACGCTCGTTGTGCCGCACAAACCGCGCCTGCTCTGTGGGTTGCGAGTACGCCTTCTTTGCTCGCCTGAGCCGCCATGAGCCTGCTTTGACGCCCTCGCCCTGGCGTGCGGGGACAGGTTCGTTCATGCAAGGGAACACGTCTTGCTACCGCATTTCATTGATGCCGGTAATCGCCGTGCGTACAGGAGATCTGCAAGCCGCGCCATGTCAACTTCTTCCACCGAGTCTCGCCCGACGGCCCGCGACGCTGCTGCTAAACGCAGCACCGACCAACCCCATCATCGCCCCGGCACCTCGAGCCTCGTGCTGGGTTCGCTTGGGGTGGTATTCGGCGACATCGGCACCAGCCCCATCTATGCGTTCCGCCAGGGGGTGCTCGATGCCGGCGCCAGCACGCCACTGATCGTCATGGGTGTCCTGTCGACCATTGTCTGGGCCGTCGTGATCGTGGTGATGCTGAAATACGTCTGCTACGTGATGCGTGCGGACAACCAGGGCGAAGGCGGTATCGTCGCGCTCACGGCGCTGGTGCGCGCCGGCTGCGACAGGGACGGCAAGCCGGCGCCCCGTATCCTGCTGCTCGTCGGCCTGTTCGGTGCGGCGATGTTCTACGGCGATTCGATGATTACGCCCGCCGTTTCCGTGCTGTCCGCGGCCGAAGGGCTACCGCAGATCGATCATGCATTAGCCCCGCTCGTCGTGCCCGGCGCTGTCGCGATCCTGATTGCGCTCTTCCTGTTCCAGAAGCGCGGCACGTCGACGGTCGGACGGTGGTTCGGTCCGGTCATGACGCTGTGGTTTCTCTGGCTCGCTGCGCTTGGCATTTACCGGATCGCGCAGCATCCCCAGGTCCTGAGCGCGCTGTCACCGTGGTGGGCGATGCACCTCGTGCAGGAACGCCCGACGATCGCCTTCGTGATCCTCGGCGCGGTGATTCTCGCGCTGACCGGCGCGGAGGCGCTGTATGCCGATATCGGCCATTTCGGACGCCGTCCGATTCGCGTGGCGTGGCTGATGGTGGTGTTTCCTTCCATCATCCTCGGGTATTTCGGCCAGGGCGCCACGCAGCTTTACGAGGCCGGCCCGAAGGACCAGCCGTTCTTCTCGATGGCGCCAGGCTGGGCACTGATTCCGACTATCGTGATTGCGCTGCTTGCCACCGTGATCGCGTCGCAGGCGGTGATCTCCGGCGCTTTTTCGATGACGAGTCAGGCAATCGAGCTCGGCTTTCTGCCACGCATGCGCGTGGTGGAAACTTCGCGTGAGCACCGCGGCCAGGTGTATGTGCCGGCCGTCAACCTGATCCTGTTTGCGGCGGTGATGTTTCTGGTGCTGGCGTTTCGCTCGTCCGCGAAGCTCACTTCCGCCTATGGCATTGCCGTCGGTCTGACGATGCTGACCACCACGATCCAGATGATCAGCCTGTCGCGACATGTCTGGCATTGGCCGCGCCTTGCGATGGCGGCCGTCAGCGTGCCGTTGCTGGTGGTAGACGGCCTGCTGGTAGCGGCCAACGTGCCCAAGATTCCGCAAGGCGGCTGGTTTCCAGTCACGATCGGCGCGGTGATGTTCGTGCTCATGACCACCTGGCAGCGCGGCCGTGAGGCAGAGGCGCAGCGCGCCGCGAAGACGGCGACGTTGGAGACCTTTTTGGCTGAAGCGTTGGGCGATGCGGAACCGCTCGCACGTGTGCCGGGCACGGCCGTCTACCCGGGCAATCTGCGCGGCATGACACCGGCCGCGCTGCACAGTAACGTGCGCCATAACCGCGTGCTGCATCGGACCTCGATCTTCTTCACCAATCTCTCGGAATCCGCTCCCCGGGTCGACGAAAAGACCCGTATCGAGACGCGTGACCTCGGCAACGGCTGCTACGAGGTCGTAGCACGGCATGGTTTTGTGGAGCGGCCCAATCTGCCCACGTTGCTCGCCTCGCTCGACGGACGGCTCGGCGACTGGCGCTACGAGCCGAAGCACACCACGTTCTTTTTGCCGCGCGAAGAAGTCGTCAAGGGACATCACGGCGATGCCATGCGGGACTGGCGCAAATCCCTATTTGCTGCGATGTCGTTTCATTCGGCATCGAGCGCCGAGTACTACGGGCTAGATGGCGACAGCGTGGTGGAACTCGGAGTGCAAGTGGTGCTGTGAGCGCTGCTGTGAATCAATGACCGCGCTGCTTGTCCGGTGACACCTGCTGTGCCTCGCGGCCACCGCCTCCGGGTGGCTCGCTACGCTCACCCGTGCCGAGCGGCACCTCCGCAGTCTGCTTCGGACGTTGGCGCGTGCGCGCCGGATCGGTACGCTCCGCCTCTTCCTTTTGTGCCGCCGTAAGGGTATCGCCTCGCGACTTATCCTCATCGCGCGGTCCTGCATTCTGGGGCTTCGTATCGTGTTGCATCACAACCTCCTGTAGATGACGACATGAGCATCGCAGCAACAACCGGACCGCTTTATCTCGCCAGAAAGCGGCAAACCAGGCACGGGGGTTGCAGCAAATTCCTCATCGACTTTGTAAAAAGGAGAACGGCGTGGCCGCCTCCCCGATTGCGATTGCGACGATCCGCGTATCGGACACGGAAATCAAGGCTCAGGCGCAGCACGATCCGCCGCGACAATCGAGCGGCCGTATTCAATCGCGGCATGACGCGCTTCATCCGCGCTTTCGTAGGGTCCGATCTGCGGTGCGCCTTCGAATGGAAACAGGATTCTCCGGTCGGCCTTGCGGATAACCTTTAGGCCACCGATATATCGACCGTCTCCCGTGCTGTGGTAACTCGCGAAGATTTCAAACTCGTCATCGGCTACGTCGGCTTTGTGTCGCGCCATTCTTCATGCTTCCCTGTATAGAGGCTTTCTTCGCCGCATCCCTTTGCGCTCAGCGGTCAGCTTCGCGCGTGGGAGCGTTTAACGAGCACCGAGCAACGGCTGTTCCTGAGCATGACGAAAGATCGCGACGAGCCCGTTTAGCCCCTGTATGGCATGCGCGTTGCATCCGCAGGGTTACGCCCTCGCGCAAATTTTCGTTCAGCGGAAATCATCTTCATGACGTCAATGCCGTTCATCCCAGTCTGGCAAGATCTCGCCATCCGGCTTGCGGTGGCGTTGCTGGCCGGCGCACTGCTTGGCCTGAATCGCGGCGAATCGGGCAAGGCAGCGGGCCTGCGTACCACCATGCTCGTATGTCTCGCCGCTTGCCTCGCGATGCTGCAGATGAACGTGCTGCTCTCGCAGGCCGGCAAGCCCGAAGGTTCGTTCGCGGTGCTCGACCTCATGCGTCTGCCGCTCGGCATCCTCTCCGGCGTCGGTTTTATCGGTGCGGGCGCGATCCTGCGCAAGGACGGTCTGGTCACCGGGCTGACAACGGCAGCAACGTTGTGGTTCGTCACCGTGGTGGGGTTGTGCGCCGGCGGCGGGCAGATTGCGCTCGCCGTGATCGGGATCGTGCTCGGGATGTTCGTGCTGAGCGCGCTCGCAAAAATCGAACACCGGCTGCCGCGCAACCTGCGTGCTTCGCTCACCATCCGCTACGACGTTGCCTGCCGCGAACGGGCCCGATGGCTGGATGAACTCGAACGCCTGCATTGCCGGGTGGCGTCGCGCGGTTTGCGGGTGGATCCGGCAAGCGGTGTCCTCGAAGAGCGCTTCCAGGTGCATTGGCACGCTCCCGAACGCAATGACACAGTCGAGCGGGCGATGGCACACATGGCGAGCACGAGCGTGCACCCCGCGGAGTGGTCGATCGACGACTGACGGAGGTGGGGCATTCTCGATACACGTGCAACGCGGTTGTCCCTGTCTTTGATCAAGCTCAGCGGCCCATTTCTTGCGGATCTTTTTGCGCCGATGTCTTGCATCCAACCCAATGTCCAGGAGCCAGTATGAGCACAGATGCCCCCATCAAGGAGTACTCGCACCCCGCAGGCGGCTGGGGCTCGGTGAAGGCGGTGGCCTCGATCCTGGTTCAGGAGCACGTCGCACTGCACGGCGCGCAGGTGCTCATGCACCAGAACAAACCGGACGGCTTTGCCTGCGTAAGCTGTTCATGGGCAAAGCCCGCCGACCCACACCTGTTCGAGTTCTGCGAGAACGGCGCGAAGGCCACGGCCTGGGAGATCACCAACAAACGTGTCGACGCTCAGTTCTTCGAGACTCATACGCTGAGCGAGCTGGAGTCGTGGTCCGGATTTGAACTTGAATCGCAAGGACGGCTCGGCGCGCCGATGCGCTGGGACCCGGCTAGCGATCGCTACGTCCCCACAACGTGGGAGGATGCGTTTGCCGACATCGCCAGCGAGCTTCGCGCGATGGATCCGAAGGAAGTGGTGTTTTACGCGTCCGGTCGCGCTTCGCTTGAAACCTCGTACATGTATCAGCTTCTCGCGCGCATGTATGGCAGCAACAATCTGCCGGACAGCTCGAACATGTGCCACGAGAGCACCTCCGTGGGTCTCGTGCCGGCGATTGGCGCGCCGGTCGGCACCTTTACGCTCGCCGACTTCGAGAAAGCCGACTGCCTGTTTTTCTTCGGCCATAACACCGGCACCAACGCGCCGCGCATGCTGCACCAGTTGCAGGATGCGCGCAAACGCGGCGTGGAAATCATCACGTTCAATCCGATCAGGGAGCGCGGCCTCGTCGACTTCGCCAATCCGCAGTCACCACTCGAGATGCTGACACCCGGCGCGACACAAATCAGCACCCAGTATCACCAGGTCAAAATAGGCGGCGACGCCGCGGCGATTGCAGGGCTGTGCAAACTGTTGATCGAATGGGATGACGAAGCACAGCGGAGCGGCGCCCCGCGCGTGCTCGACGCCGCCTTTATCGCCGAGCACACGCATGGCTTCGACGAGTTTGCCGCGGCCATGCGTGTAACGACCTGGGAAGAGATTGAAGGCCACGCGCATCTGAGCCGCGCCACGCTCGAAGCAGCCGCTCGCGAATACGCCCGCGCCCAAGCGGTGATCGTGCTGTACGGCATGGGCATTACCCAGCATCGCAGCGGCGTGCATAACGTGCAGATGCTCACCAATCTGCTGCTGTTACGCGGCAATATCGGGCGCCCCGGTGCAGGCATCTGTCCGATTCGCGGCCATTCGAACGTCCAGGGACAGCGTACCGTGGGCATCACCGAGAAGCCGGAACTCGCCCCGCTCGACAGGCTTGCGGAACTGTACGACTTCGAGCCGCCACGCGATAAAGGCATGAGCACTGTTGAAGCGTGTCGCGGTGTGCTCGATGGCAAGGTAAAAGGTTTCATCGGACTCGGCGGCAACTTCCAGGTCGCGACCCCCGATCATCATGTGATGGACCCGGCGTGGCGCAAGGTGCGGCTCACCGTGCAGATTGCGACCAAGCTCAACCGCAGCCATCTGATTCACGGCGAGGTCGCGTATCTGCTGCCGTGCCTTGGACGCATCGAGATCGACCGCCAGGCGAGCGGCGACCAGGCGGTTAGCGTCGAAGACAGCACGGCCTGCATTCACGGTTCGCACGGTTACGTGGAGCCGGCGAGCGAGATGCTGCTTTCGGAACCGGCCATTGTCGCGGGCTTGGCCAACGCACTCCTGCCGCGCAATCCACGGGTCGACTGGGATGCGTGGGTGGACGACTACGCAAAGATTCGCGACGCTATCGAGCAGACCTATCCCGACCAGTTCCGCGATTTCAACGAGCGTTTCTGGCAACCGGGTGGCTTTCACCGTCCCATTCCCGCCTGCGAGCGGAAGTGGAAAACGCCCAATGGCAAGGCGAATTTCATCGTACCCGAGACGCTCGATGAGGACGCGGATATGCCGTCCACCGGTCCGGATGTGCTGCGTCTGATGACGACTCGCGGCGACAGCCAGTTCAACACCACGGTCTACGGTCTGGACGATCGCTTTCGCGGCGTGACCGGCACGCGCGAAGTGCTGCTGATGCATCGTGACGACCTGACGCGGCTCGGCTTTGCAGAAGGCGACGCGGTGCGTATTTCCACGGTGTCGAACGACGGCATCGCGCGCGAACTCGACGGCATGCGCGTGCATGCGTTCGATATTCCACAGGGCTGCATGATGGGCTACTACCCGGAATGCAATCCGCTGATCCCGCTTTACCACCACGCGAAATCGAGCCTCGTGCCGGCGGCGAAGTCGATTCCGGTGCGTCTGCGTAAGTCGAGTGGTGGCTAACGGCTGCAGGCTGGCGTTGCGGCAGAGCGCGACGGTTTCACCTTTGCGAGCGCCTCACAAACGGCGATAATCCGACCCAGGGTAAAGAAAATCTTGGTCTGGATCGTATGCGTCCCCATCTCCCACTTAACGCGCTACGCGCGTTCGAATCGTCGGCACGCCATCTGAGTTTCACGCGCGCCGCGCTCGAACTCAACGTCACGCAGGCGGCCGTCAGCCAGCAGGTGCGCATGCTCGAAGAGCGGCTCGGCACGACGCTGTTCAAGCGCTTGCCGCGCGGGCTCGGCATTACCGACGAAGGCCGGGCGCTCCTGCCGGTGCTGAGCGACGCCTTCGGACGCATCGAAAGCGTGCTCAAGCAGTTCGAGGGCGGGCATTTCCACGAGGTGCTCACAGTGGGAGTAGTCGGCACGTTCGCGGTCGGCTGGCTGATGCCACGGCTCAAATCGTTTCGTGACGCACATCCATTTGTCGAGTTGCGGCTGCTGACCCACAACAATCTTGTAGATCTCGCCGCGGAGGGGCTCGACTTCGCGATCCGCTTCGGCGAAGGAATCTGGCCTGGCACTCACAACGAATTGCTGCTCGACGCTCCGCTGAGCGTGCTGTGCGCGCCGGAGATTGCCAGACGGCTCGCCACGCCTCGCGACCTCGTCAAGGAAACGCTGCTGCGTTCATATCGTGCCGATGAATGGACCCTCTGGCTCGACGCCGCGGGACTCGAGCCGTGGACGATCAACGGTCCGGTGTTCGACTCGTCGCGACTGATGGTGGAAGCCGCCATGCAAGCCGCGGGCGTAGCGCTCGCACCGCCGTGCATGTTCGGACGCGAACTGCAAAACGGGCTGCTGATGCGCCCGTTCGACACTGAAGTGAGCACCGGCAGCTACTGGCTGACCCGGTTGAAATCGCGGCACATGGCGCCGGCAATGGAGTTATTCCGCGACTGGATTCTCGCGGAAGCGCGAGGCATGCGGCTTGCTGCTTAACCTTGACCCGTATCGTTGATCCGGATCGTTCAAGTCAAGGAGCACACCATGTCGAAGCAGCACACCGAGAAGCATCCGCACGCCGACAAGGGCGAAGCGCAGATCGATCAGGCCGTGGAAGACAGTTTCCCGGCAAGCGACGCACCGTCGACGGGCGGCAAGACGCGGCTTGAGCCCAAGGAAGTGCAGCAAAAGGATAAGCACGACCCGCATCATGACGGCGATTCGCGCTAAAAGAGCCAATGGATGCCGCGCATCGGCGTGCGAGACGCGGCATCAATCAGTCCTGCAGAATAACCCCCGGTTTTTTTGAATTTTCGGTTGTCGTAAAACATAATAGATTTGCCATGATTTTTTATGGCGCGGCGCTATCATTTGACGCTTGCTCGGCTGAGTCCGATAAATCGATAAATAAGTAAACAAATGGACGCATCATTGCAAAGGGCGTTAGCAGCGCACGCGCTAGCACCAGAAGATCTGGCTGCTCTAAAAGACATTTGTCTCGCGCTAATCGAGCTTAAGCGTGACGGTGAATTGTTGCCATGGGCCGAGAAGGCATTAACGCTGGATCCCCGGAACATTGAATTCGTCTGCCTGCGCGCGCATTGCCTGACGTTACTCGGGCGGCACTTCGAAGCCATCGCAACCTGGCTTCACTACGCGTCGCTGCCTTGGAACACCACTTTCTATCAATTGAATCTTGGACATAGTCTTGAGATGGCAGGCGACTTCGAGCGCGGCATCCCCATGTTGCGGCGCGCATGGCAGGGGGCCGCGGCCGATAACGCCCCTCTGGCCCCAGTAGCCGAGCGCCTATTGGGCGAGGCCCTCCTCAAGACTGGACTGCCTCAGGGTTTCAACCACTGGCTCGCGCGCAATCAGGACAACAGCGGCAGTTATCGACCAGACGGTGTACCCAGCTGGACGGGTGAACAGGATCTGCGTGGCAAGCGCCTGCTCGTCACGAATCAGCTAGGCTTCGGCGATCAGTTTTTGCTCTTTTCCTGCCTTTCGCATTGGCTTGCGGCCGGCGCCACCATTATGGTCAGTTGCGACAGCCAGATTCACGCGCTGATGAAAGCGGCGTTGCCGCAATGCACCGTTGTCAGTGCAGAGCGCCCGCTCGATCGGGGTGCCCCATTACCCGAGGCGCTACGGGATGCTGTGAGGGCCTTCGCGCCAGACCTGCACATCACATTGCTGCATCTGCCAGTGCTGGCTGCAGCGCGCACGACGCCGCCCGTGCCGTACTTTACGCCCTACATCCAGGCACCCTTAACAGAACGAAATATTGCCGCCGGATGGGTGCAAGCCCTGAGGGCGAAACACTCCGGGAAGCGTCTGGTCGGGCTCTTTTGGGATTGCAGTCAACGTCACTTTATCGAGGCCAGCAGCATTGACCGCTATTGGGCTGCTGCGCGCAGCTTGCCGCTTGCTGCCGTGAATCGCCTGGTTAGCGATGCGCGAGTCGAACCCAACATACACTTGGTGAGTCTGCACCATCCCGCGGCTCAGCCGCTTGCCGGCATTCCGTCGGGCGATCTTGGCCAATACGACCCGGGCATCGAAGATTTTGCGGACACAGCTGCCTGCATCGAACAACTGGACGCGGTCATTGCGGTGGACTCAGGCGTTGCCAATCTCAGTGCAATGATCGGCAAGCCCACCGCTGTGCTGACACCGGTCTCCTGCGACTGGCGCTGGGGTAGCCAAGGCTCTATCACGCCCTGGATGGATAACGTCAGCGTACTGCGCCAAACGTTAACGGGAGACTGGGATACGGTCGTCGACGATGCCATCCGCTGGTTGAACGGATAGGCCCGAGACGCGCACCGGCCGTTATCTGGAACCTTCGAACGCGCTCCGATAGGCGTACAGCCCTGGCAAACCACCCGTCATCACGAACAGCAAGCGCTGTCCGGCGCGATACGCGCCGGTCTCGATTCCATGCAACAGACCCGCAAAAGCTTTACCGCTGTACACGGGATCGAGCAGAAGCCCTTCCGTTGAGGCCAGCAGTCGCACCGCCCGCAGCATCGCTTCAGTGGGGATCCCGTAGCCGTCGCCAAGCTGACTGCCGTCGACAACCACCGCTTCACTGGGCACGCCGAGCGTTGGATCGATCAGGCGGATCGTCTGATTGGCCTTGTCGAGGGTCGCGGCGCGGGCGGCTTCGGCTGGACCATACACACCGTATCCGATGACTGAGGGCGTGGTACGACCCAGCGCGATCATCCCGGCCACGAGGCCGGCGTGCATGCCACCACTGCCGTTCGGTCCCACGATGTAATCGAACGGAACGCCCATCTGCTCCGACTGCGCGACGATTTCCGCCGCGCAATCCGCATAGCCGAGGCAACCGGCCGGGCTCGATCCACCCAACGGACAGACATACACCTTGCGTCCTTCGGCGCGTAAAGCTGTCGCGCGCTCTTCTGCAAACGCTAGCGCATTCGCGTCGCCCGGCAAGTCGTGCACATGGGCGCCGAACAGGCCATTCAGCACGATATTGCCGTTCTCGAGGTAGTCGTCGTCGTACCGCGGCACCAGTCGAGTCAGAACCAGTTCGCACTTCAGACCGGCTCGCGCCGCCGCTGCCGCGGTCAGGCGCGCATGGTTCGACTGGCGCGCGCCGACCGTGATGATCGTGTCTGCGCCCTGCGCGATGGCTTCGCCGACCAGAAATTCGAGCTTGCGCAATTTGTTGCCGCCACCGCCAAGCCAGTTCAGATCGTCACGCTTGACGAACACTTCGACACCGCCAAGCTGCCGGTTCAGGCGTGCGAGAGGCTGGATAGGCGTGGCTCCTTCGAGCAGGCTGAAACGAGGAAACCGGTGGAGTGCGAGTGGAGAGGCGGTCGACATCATGTAGTTCCGTGTTGGCTGAAGCTTTAAGGTAGCACGCTACTCGCCGACCCACGTCCCACGCAGATCGCTGTCGTGCAGCAACTGCAGCAATGTGCCCGCAGGGCGGCTGAGCCGTCTGGCGGCAAGCGCGATGAACTCCACATCCGGCAAAACCGGCAGGCTCGCACTGTTGACCGGCGCCGCGAGGCCACGTGCCGTCAGATATTGCGGCCGCACGGTAATGCCCAGGCCGCCGCGTGCCGCGGCAATGCATCCTGAGTGACTGCTGCTCGTGCATACCACCTGCCAGCTGAAACCCGCTTCGGCGAGCGCATCCAGCACCACGGCGCGGGTGACGCTCGGCTCCGCCACGAGGATCAGCGGCAGCGGTTGCGTCATGTCCACCAGCGTACCGGTACGCGCAAGCCACTCGAGCCGTCCGGTGAAAAGCGGCACGCCGCGCCGGTCGCCGAGACGCCGCTTGCCGACCAGCAGATCGATCGAACCCGCGTCCAGCAGTTCATAAAGTCTGCCGGTCATGCCGATGGTGATTTCCAGTTCCACGTCGGGATGGGCATTGCGGAACGCCGCCAGCACGGTGGGTAGCGGGCCGAGCGCTACGTCATCGGACGAACCGAGCCGCACCCGGCCCTTCAGGCGCGGCGCTCGAAACTGCGATTCGGCCCGCGTCAGCGCCTGCAGGATCACGCTGGCGTGCGCGAGCATCGCCTCGCCATCGGGCGTCATGGCGAGCGAGTGGGTATCGCGCACGAACACCCGGCGGCCGATTTCCTGTTCGAGCCGCCGGATGTGTTCGCTCACGCTCGACTGCGTGAGGCCGAGTTGCCGCCCCGCCTCCGTGAAGCTGTGACACGCGGCGACAGCGGCAAAAGTCTTGAGCCAGATGGGATTGAGCATGCGTCATTGTTATCGGCAATGCCGATAACAGTCAATGTCCCTAGTGGGGTTCCCGATTGACGTATATGTCAATATCATGTCGCTATCCCGATTAATTGCCCAATGCTTGCGTCGTCAGTTGCGTCATCGAATGACTCCCACCGCCTTGTTGCGGTGCAAGGCGCGCGAGGTGCCCCAGCATCCCCGAGAAGTTCACATGAGTAAGGATTCAACCCAGACTGCGCTGCTATGGATCGTCGCTGCCGGCTTCTTCATGCAGTCGCTCGATACGACGATCGTCAACACGGCCTTGCCGTCGATCGCGCACAGCCTGAACGAAAAACCGCTGGCCATGCAGCCGGTGATCGTCGCCTACACGCTCACCATGGCGATGCTCACGCCCGCCTCCGGCTGGCTCGCCGACCGCTACGGCACGCGCCGGGTTTATTTCGCGGCCATCCTGATCTTCGTGCTCGGCTCGTTGTGCTGCTCGAGCGCACACACGCTCGGACAACTGGTGGTTGCGCGGGTACTGCAAGGCGTCGGTGGTTCGATGCTGTTGCCGATCGGGCGGCTTGCCGTGCTACGCAGTGTGTCCGGCGAGCAGTATGTATCGGCGCTGGCGTTTATTTCCGTGGCGGGCCAGGTCGGTCCGATTGTCGGACCGACGCTGGGCGGCTGGTTCGTGGAGGCCATTTCGTGGCACTGGATCTTCCTGATCAATGTGCCGATTGGCGCCATCGGGCTCTTTGCCGTGCACCGCTATCTGCCGCGCGGCACGACCTCGGCCGCGCCGCCGTTCGATCTGGCGGGCTGCGCCCTGCTCTCGCTGTGCATGATCGCGTTCTCGCTCGCAGTGGAGACACCGGTACAAACCCATCGCGCTGCGTGGGCCGCGGGTCTGTTCGTGCTGGGTCTCGTCTCGGCCCTCGCCTATGTGCCTTACGCAAAGCGCCGTGCCAATCCGCTGTTCAAGCTCAAACTGTTTAGCGAACCTAACTTTAGCGTCGGCCTGATCGGCAATCTGGTGTGCCGCGTCGGCTCGAGTGCGGTGCCGTTCCTGCTGCCGCTTCTGATGCAGTTGCAGCTCGGCTATACGCCGCTCCATTCAGGCTTGATGATGTTGCCGGCCGCGCTCGCGGGTACCGTGGCCAAACGCTGGATCGCGCCGCTTATCCGGCGTTACGGCTATGACATGTTCCTGCTGGTCAACACGGTGATTGTCGGTGCGGCAATCGTGGCCTTCGCACTGATCTCGCGCGGCACGCCGCTGTTTGTCGAAATTATCGTGCTGGCCGTGTTCGGCGCCGGTAACTCCATGCAGTTCGCCGCAATGAACAGCGTAACCTTGAAGGGTCTCTCTCACGAGGACGCGGGCAGCGGCAACAGCCTGTTTTCGATGGTGCAGATGCTGGCGATGGGGCTTGGCGTATCGATCGGCGGTGGCTTGGTGAAGCTGTTCGCGGCACAGCTCGGCTCGGCGGCGATGGGCTTCCGTCTGAGCTTCGTCTGCATGGGTGTGATTACGCTGGTGTCGGCGCTGATATTTCGCCGTCTCGACGAAGCGCCGCTCGCTACGGCCAACGTCGGCCGTGCGGCATCCGGTGCCGTGCGCTGACGCGCGGCGGATGATGGCCGCTGGACGCCAACGAGCGTCCAGCGGCCATGTCGATCAGCGAATGTGGTCGCCGAACAGGCCGAGCAGGCCGATGATGATCAGATACAGCGCCACGATGTAATTGAGCAGGCGCGGCACCACGAGAATCAGAATGCCCGCAATCAGTGCCGCGAGCGGCCCCACGTTCGTCACGATATGCATGTGTTTTTCTCCAGGATCGAAAGCGGAAAATGCCGCACGGCTGCAGCCACCGAACCTCCGGCGCCAGCTGCCGCAGATGCAGCGGGTTCGCCCGCGCAACGGCATGCGTTGCTTGAGCGGCTGCTCAGGCGACTGCCTAAGCGCCAGCAAGCGGCGTGCCCGCTCCGGACGGTAGCGCGACGGTAACGTATACGCATGGTCTTATCAATCCGCCAGGTGAATCAACGCCTGTAGCGCTGCCTCGGCGCGAGCCTCGTTGTGGCCACGCCGGCGATACGTTCAGTGCAACTTCAATGCAACGCACGCCACCGCTTCAGGCCGAAGCCCACGGCCGTTACGCCCGGTTTCAAATTCACACAATTTCGCGCTGCCACGGCCCGCGCGCTTACAGCCTAAGCGTCGCCCATCTGCTACGCTGATCACCTACCAACTACAGCGACCTCAGGCGCGTTTCTCATGCCAATCCGGCCCACTGCCACGCTCAAGCTGGCAACCCGCGCGGCGTTTGCCGCAGTACTCGCCTTTCCTTGCGTCGCCTTCGCCCAGGTGGATGCGCTCACGAATCAACCTATCAACCTGATGGCAGGACCCGGCGACGACTATCCGGTAGTAACCGGCCTTGGGCCCAATCAGCCGGTCGAGGTGTTCGACTGCGTCAGCGATTACGAATGGTGCGATGTAGCGCTCGGCGATCTGCGCGGCTGGGTCGACGGCAACTCCCTCACGTATGCGTACGAAGGCAACGAAGTGCCGCTGCAGAGCTACGGCGCGGTGATCGGTCTGCCAATCATCGTGTTTTCGATCGACGACTACTGGGGCCGCTACTATGCCGGCCGTCCGTGGTATGGCGATCGGGATCGCTGGCGTCATGGCGGGCCGCCCGGCGGCTACCAGGGACGCCCGTATCAGCCGCCGCCTCACCCGGGTCAGCCTTACCCAAACGGCGGCCATCCGTACCCGCCGCCGATGCAGGGTCAAGGTCAACCGGTGTATCGTCCGAATGCGGGACCGCATGGCGCCCCGCAGCAGCCGCAGGGACAACCGCAGCAGCAGTACGGTGGCAGACCGCCCGAGAACAGCGGCAGGCCGCCGGCCCAGATGCCGGCACGTCCGCAAGGTCAGCCGCAGCAACAACCGCAGGGCCGCGCGCAACCGAACGAGGGGCGCCACGAGCCGCAGCCGAACCCTTGAGCGCAGCAGGCGGGCGATGCGAATCGTGCAACGCCCGCGTCTGCTGCGACCGCATTGCACGGAGTCCACCTTGAACGACGAACCCAAATCCTCTTCAATCGATGCTAATGGCGGCATCGATCCAGACCTGCTCGACGTCGCACGCGAAGTCTTCGACGCCGCACGGCGCGGTGAAGCCGCCACGCTCGCGGCGGTGATCGGCAAAGGGGTGCCGCCCAATCTGCGCAACGAGAAAGGCGACAGTCTGCTGATGCTGGCGAGCTATCACGGTCACGCCGATGCGGTGCGCACCCTGATTGAACACGGCGCGGATCCTGATCTGCGCAACGACAACGGCCAGAGCCCTATTGCGGGCGCGGCGTTCAAGGGCTTCAAGGAGGTTGTCGAAGCCCTGCTCGCGGGCGGCGCGGATGTCGAGGGTGCCTCGCCGGACGGCCGCACTGCGTTGATGATCGCGGCCATGTTCAATCGCACCGAGATCGTCGATCTGCTGCTTGCCCACGGCGCCAATCCGCAAGCGCGCGACGCGTCGGGCGTAACGCCGCTCGACGCGGCCAACCGCATGGGCGCGCCCGATACGCCGGCGCAACTTACGAAGGCGAGGTCTTGAGATACGGGTCGTCGAACGGATCGCGAATTTCGATAACCTCCTCCAGTTCGCACGGTTCCATGCACGGCGTCGGCTGCAAGGGCTCCGCCGCGGCAGCCGGACAATTTTCATAGCCGTACAACGGCTCGGCCAGCTTGACGCCCCATGCGGACAGCGTATCGCCGAAGCCGCCGCGCGCCCGGCTTGCGCGCCGCGCACTCGTCACGACCCGCGGCGCGGCGCTCCACGCGATGCATGCCCCGCTCGCCTGCAACTGCTCCACCAGTGCCACATCTTCGCTGCAGGCGAGCGGCGCGAAACCGCCTGCCCGACGATACGCCTGCGCAGATACGCCAAGGTTGGCGCCATGCACATGACGATGGCCGTCCGCGTCGACATAGGTCTGGCGGAAGTAGTCGCGCACCTGCTGTGGATGCGCCGCCCAGTCGTCGACGCAGATCGACCCGCACACGGCATCCGCAGCGAGCGACAACTGCGCCGCCAGCCAATCGGGCGCAACGCGGCTGTCGGCATCGGTGAACGCGAGCCAGCGCGCGCCCGCCACGAGCAGGCGCTGTGCACCGGCGCCTCGCGCGATGCCGACATTGCGCGCCTGCAACGCGAGCGTCTCCACGCCGCAACACGTGGCGATCTCGGCGGAACGATCGGTGCAATCGTCGAGCACCACAATCGTTCGCACCACTTCGCCGCCCAGTGCGGGATCGCGCGCCGCTTCGAGAATCGACGCGAGGCAGCGCGCGAGCCACGCCTCCTCGTTATGGGCAGGAATCACGATACCGATCATGCCAGCCCCTCCTGTTCGGCCACCGAGCGCGGGTCAGGCGACCAGACGTCGAGCAGCATGTCGGCGTCTTCGTGACGCGCGAGCCGTGTAAGTCCGCAGCGCGCATCGAGCAACGCATGCACGGATGCCGCCGATTGTGGAGCCGCATCGAAGGGACGGCGCCAATGGCAAGCCAGCAAGGTGCCGTCCGGCGAGAGTGCCGCCTTGATGCATTCGGCTAGCCGCTCCAGTTCTGGCGAGCTCAGGTAATACGCGAGTTCGCTGATGACGATCAGGTCGAATCTGCCGGCCGGCCAGTCGTCGGGCACGCTGCCGCGCTCGACCAGCACGTGTGGCAGCGCCTCGAGGCGCTCGCTTGCGAGGCGCACCGCGGTTTCGTTGAGATCGGTCGCGAGCAGACTGTCGCAACGGGCAGCAAGCTGCGCCGAGAGCTCGCCGTTTGCGCAACCTGGCTCGAAGACGCGCCGATAACGCTCGCGTGGCAGCAGCGCCATCGTCAGCAGACGTTTGCGGCGCTCGTACCAGCGGTTGCGAAAGCCCCACGGGTCGTCGCAGGCTTCATAGAGTGAGTCGAAGTAGCAGCCTGATGAAATCATTTCGGACACCTTGTTTTAAAGCTCGAGGTCTGGCTCGTTGCGCCAGCTCTGTATCAATCGTCAATCCTGCTTGTCCCGCCATTTTCTGAAGCGAATCGCGCGGGCTGTCTAGAGCGACCACGCGCCGTTGTCTCCGCGGGATTCGGCATTACCATTCCCGCCTGCTTGCTCCGACAGCACGCGCTCGCCGAGCGCGGCCAGATCGCGCTCGGCGTGGCTCTGTCTGAGGAAAACCGGCAAGTCGGCCATGGCGCGGGCAAAGCGCTCGTTGCGGCATAGCGGCGCGGCGCCGAGCGCGCGGCCCGCGTGGGTCATGACCGTGGTGGCCGCCGCCTCGACAATCAGGCGTGCGCGTAACGCCGCAATCTGGACGTCAGCGCGCGGGCGAGCGTCGATCTGCGCGGCAGTGGCGCGCAACACCGCCGCAGCACCGGCCAGCGCGACATCGACCGCTCCCATGTGCGCGAGACGATGGGCATCGGGGCGAGCCGCTACGGCGTCGGCCATCATGTGAGCGATGCCTGCGGCGGCGCCGTACCAGCACGCCGCGATACCCGCGCCGCCCTGCCAGAAGCCAGCGCGGTTGACGTAGTCGCGCGGCGTGCCGATCTGAATGGCGCGGGTTTGCTCGAAGCGGACATCGCCGCTTTCGGTCGCGCGCATGCCGACGGCTTGCCAGTGGTCTGAAGAGATCGAAACGGACGGCTGGGTTAGCGCGACGGCGGCCAGCACCGGCTCGTCGCCCAACCATGCGGTCACCACGGCATGGCTGAGCGCGCGTGCGCCTGAGCACCATGCCTTGACGCCATCCAGCTGCAATTGGCCGTTTGCAAGCGGCGTAGCGGTCAAGCGGGCGTCGGGCGCCTCGGCTGCCCATACGCCCCAACTACTTCCGGGGGGCACGGCAGGCGCCTTAAGTTCGGCGAGGATCGCGAGGGCGTCGGTATGCCCTTCGAACAGTTTGACGAGACCGAGATCGCGCGCTGCGACTGCCGCCAACGCACGCCAGCGGGCCAGCGTGTGGCCGCTGCCCGGCAACGGCAAACGGTCATGACCGGCTGCGATCATTTGCGTCAGGATGACGCCTAGTGCGGCGGGATCCGCTGAGTCGAAGCGTGCATGAGTCAGGAAATCTTCGAGCGCCGCGCCGGCAGTTTTTACAGAGTCCTGACGATGGGCGGCGACCGTATCTTCGTCATACACGGCGTTTTGGGCACGCCGCTTCGCCTCGTGATCCGCGGCACGCATACGGGTATCTAACATGAGGGCCTCCCTGGCCGCGTCGATGTGTCGGCGCGGCCGTTCAGGAGCCGCAGCGCTTGCTGTGTTCGAGCAAGCGCTGTGCCGCAGGTAGCGGCTACGAGCAAGACGCCGCTCGCGGGAACAACGCATAATGAGAAAACAGACCCGGTTGTCGCACTTTCGCCCCACGCAGGGCGACGCCGGACAAGGAGATCGAGGTCCCATGAAACGAGCCCTTTCGAACGACGACGCGTTGCAGCGCGCCGTGCTGCTCGAGCTAAACGCGGCGGATGTGCCTGCGGGACGAGCCGCCGTCGCGGTGGATGCCGGCGTCGTGACCCTGCTTGGCTACGTCGAACACGCCGGGCAAAAGCAGGCGGCCGAAAGCGCTGCGTTGCGGGTGGAGGGTGTCAAAGCGGTGGTTGTCGCCATCGAGATTCGCGGTGTTGACTCCGAAATACAGCACGATGACCAGCTCGCTGTGGAAGTGCTCAGGCGCCTCGCGTGGGACGCGTGGTTGCCAAAGGACCTGTTCAAGGTAAAGATCGAACGCGGGCACGTGGCGCTGCTGGGTCAGGTTGACCGGGACGAGCAGCGTTCAGCCGCTTTGGAAGATGTGACCCGCCTGTTCGGCGTGACAGGGGTATCCGACCAGATCACGTTGGCGAGCGGTGACAACGGGCCCAGGCTTGCGAAAACCGGCAAAAGCAACAAAAGCGGCGGCGGGCGCCGCGGCGGCTAACGCTTCTCGTGTTGCATCAACGTCCGGCAATGGCGGGCGATCTGCCGCTCCTCCTCGGTGTGAAGAACGCGCACCCTCCCCGCAGGATTGTCGGCCTTCAACCCGAGAAATTCCAACCCGGTACAGACGCGGCGCCGCACCTCCGCGCTGTGCTCGCCAATGCCGCCCGCAAACACCAGCAGATCGATCCCGCCGAGCAACGCCGCGTAGGCGCCGACATATTTACGCACCGCCGTCGCGAACACTTCGACCGCCAGCTCTGCGTCCCCATCGCCTGCGGCGCTGCGTTTCTCCAGCGCCTGCATATCGCCCTCGCCGTCGGTAAAACCGGCGAGACCGCTCTGGCGTGTCAGCAGCGTTTCAAGTTTGTCCGCATCGAGATGCTCGGTGCGCATCAGGTATAGCAGCACCCCAGGGTCGAGATCGCCACTACGCGTGCCCATCGGCATGCCGCCGGTTGGCGTCATGCCCATCGAGGTATCCACAGAGCGCCCATCCCGCAACGCGCACACGCTCGAACCGTTCCCCAGGTGCGCAAACACCGCCCGCGAAGGCAGATCGGCGCCCAGACGCCGCACCAGCGATTCGTACGATAAACCGTGAAAGCCGTAGTGAATCACGCCGGCCTGCGCATAGCGGCGCGGCAACGCAAGCTGCGTAGCCACGCGCGGCATGGTGCGATGGAACGCGGTGTCGAAACAGGCGTAATGCGCCGCGTCGCCGAAAATCTTCTGTGCCTGATCGATCAAGGCAAGCGCGGGCGGGATATGCAGCGGCGCGAAATGCACCGCCTCCTGCAGACGCTGCCTGACTTCCGGTGTGAGAAGCTGATGCTCGCGCAGATGCGGGCCGCCATGCACCACGCGGTGGCCGACTGCCACCGGCCGCGTATGTCCATGGTCCGCCAGCACGCTGGCGAGACTCTGCAGAGCATCGGTTTGCGACTCCAGCACCTGGTCTTTCTGCAGCAGCACGGTGCCGTCGGCTGTCTTTATCTTCAGGCTGCCGTCCGGTCGGCCGATTCCCTCCGCGCTGCCTTCGAGCAATAACGTTTCGTCATCCTGATCGGCCTGCGAATCGCCGGCAGCGTGAGCCGCCTTGAACAGACCAAACTTGAGCGACGACGAGCCGCTATTCAGAACCAGGATGGTCGGTTCGCTTTTCGCAGTAGTATCCGGCATCGTCTTAGCCCTTCCATGTCCAGTTGCGGATCTCCTCGCAGTCGATACCCTCGGCATGCGCATACGCGACATGCTCGATGATCTGACCGCGCAGCCACTCCTTCACATGATCGCCGACGCCGCGCAGACCGGGCACCCGATCGATCACGTCGATTGCGAGCGAGAAGCGGTCCACCTGGTTGATGATCGCGAGTTCCAGCGGCGTGTTGATGTTGCCTTTCTCGTGATAGCCATGCACGTGCAGGTTCTCGTGATTGGTTCGGCGATATGTGAGCTTGTGGATCAGCGACGAATACGAATGGAAGTTGAAGATCACCGGCTTGTTGGCCGTGAACAGCGAATCGAAGTCGCGGTCCGACAAACCATGCGGATGCTCGGTGTCGGGCATCAGCCTGAACAGATCGACCACGTTGACGAAGCGGATCTTCAGCGTCGGAAACTTCTCCTTCAGAATCTCCACGGCCGCGAGCGATTCCATGGTCGGGATGTCGCCTGCACAGGCCATCACCACGTCCGGCTCGGCGCCGTGATCGGTGGAGGCCCAACCCCAGATGCCGATGCCCTTCGTACAGTGCGTGACGGCGTCGTCCATGCTGAGGTACTGCAGATGCGGCTGTTTATCGGCGACGATCACGTTGACGTAATCGCGCGAGCGCAGACAATGGTCGGCCACGCTCAGCAGACAGTTGGCGTCAGGCGGCATGTAGATGCGCACCACATTCGGACTCTTGTTGGTGACCACGTCGAGAAAACCCGGGTCTTGATGCGTAAAACCGTTGTGATCCTGACGCCAGACCAGCGACGTGATCAGCAGGTTGATGGACGGCACCGGCTGCCGCCATCTCAACTCGAGCTTCGACTTTTCGAGCCACTTGGCGTGCTGGTTGAACATCGAATCGATCACGTGCACGAACGCTTCGTAGGTGGCAAAGAGCCCATGCCGGCCGGTCAGCACGTAACCTTCGAACCAGCCTTCGAGCGTGTGCTCGCTAAGCATTTCCATGACGCGGCCATCCACCGAAAGCTCGCCGCCATCCGCATCGCTGGGTTCGGTTTTGGCGAGCCAGGTTTTCTCCGACACTTCGTAGATTGCGGTTAGCCGGTTGCTGGCAGTCTCGTCAGGGCCGAACACGCGGAAGTCGCTCATATTGCGGCGCATGACTTCGCCGAGAAACTTGCCGAGCACTTCGGTAGGCGGTACGTACTCCGCGCCGGGCGTCTTGACCTCGACGGCGAATTCGCGGAAGTCCGGCATGTCGAGCGCCTTGCACAGCAAGCCGCCGTTGGCGTGCGGATTGGCGCTGATGCGGCGCGTGCCGCTCGGCGCCATGTCGCGCAGTTCGGCGACCAGCTTGCCCTTTTCGTCGAAGAGTTCTTCCGGACGGTAGCGCTTCATCCAGCTCTCGACCAGTTTGAGACTCGCATCGTTGGTCGCCGGATCGAGAATCGGCACCTGGTGCGCGCGCCACGACCCTTCGACCTTATGGCCGTCCACTTCCTTCGGGCCAGTCCAGCCCTTCGGCGAGCGCAACACGATCATCGGCCAGCGCGGCCGCACGGCGCTGCCACTCGAGCGCGCCTGCTGCTGGATCGCACGGATTTCGCCGATGCAATGCTCGAGCGTGGCCGCCATCTTCTGATGCATCGACTCCGGTTCGTCGCCTTCGACGAAATACGGCTTGTGTCCGTAGCCTGTTAACAACGCTTCCAGTTCCTCATGTGGAATGCGGGCGAGGATCGTCGGATTGGCGATCTTGTAGCCGTTCAGATGCAGGACCGGCAACACCGCACCGTCGCGGATCGGGTTGAGGAATTTGTTCGAATGCCAGGAGGTCGCGAGCGGTCCGGTTTCCGCCTCGCCGTCGCCCACCATCACGGCAACGATCAGATCGGGATTGTCGAAGGCCGCGCCATAACCATGCGAGAGGCTGTAACCGAGTTCACCGCCCTCGTGGATCGAGCCGGGCGTTTCCGGTGTGCAATGCGAACCGATCCCGCCGGGGAACGAAAACTGCCGGAAAAAGCGCTGCATGCCGGCTTCGTCTTCACTGCGGTCAGGGTAGATTTCCGAATAGCGGCCCTCGAGATAGCTGCTCGCCAAGGTAGCCGGCGCGCCATGCCCGGGGCCGGCGATATAGATGACGTTGAGGTCGAGCTTTTTGATCAGGCGGTTTAGATGCACCAGCAGGAAACTCTGCCCGGGATCGGAACCCCAGTGGCCCAGCAGGCGGCGTTTGATGTGTTCGGCTTTGAGCGGCTCGCGCAGCAGCGGATTGGCGCGCAGGTAGATCATCCCCGCTGCGAGGTAGTTGCAGGCACGCCAGTAGCGGTCCATCTTGCGCAACGTCTCGTCGTCCAGCACGGGGGAAGTCGAGGGGGAAAGGGTATTGATCTCGGCCATCGGGTCGCTCCATGGTTAGGGTCCCGCGGTTGCCGCCGCCGTAGGTACGGCAGCAGCTCGCCTTCATTCAGTCTCCGAATCTGACAGGGGCAGCGTGTTAAGGTTCGCCGCCTTCTTTTGCATGGTTGTCGTGGGGCGGCCGAGTGGATCAGCCGCCCGCGGATGGTCGGCCAACGGATAGCCGCCTCCGCACTCTCCTATAGTGCGTGGTCGTTATGCCAGCCAGATGACAAAGCGGTGACGGTGCGGGCGTATCGCCATGGCAACCGGCCTTCAGAGCACGCTGAGGTCCATCGAGGCCAGTTCTCCGATATGTTCGACTGTTACGTCTGCCGGGGGATAAGCGGCAATATTGGCCGGATCGAGCGCGTAGTGCCCCTGGCGGGGGAAGACTGTCGTCAGCCGTTCTTTCCAGATCTGCTTCATGGCGGCGAGGATGCGCAGCTTGTCGTCCACCATCACGTAGCGCTTTGCCGGATACCGTTGCACGACTTCGTCGAGCATCCGTTCCTTGTGGATGTAGATCAGCACCCGCCCTTCCACCGCATCCCATAGCCCCGACTGCTTGATCTTACGGGGTTGGAACACGACGTCGCCATCGGACAGGATCACGGTAGGCCCGCGCTTGGCCATATTCCCGATTGCCGCAAGTGCGTCCGGGAACAGGCGGGTGGCGAACGGGTAATCGATCAGGAACGACGACATCAACATCAGCCGCGTGTCGCATTGACGTTCCAGCCGGTAGCGTTGCAAGGCCCCGAGGTAATCAGCGTAACCCAGCTCGCTGCGCAAGGTTTCGAAGATTTCCCAGTAGCGGTCGCTGCTCGTGGTTCCGAACTGTTCGGTCAGGTGCTCGCGTAAATCCGCCACGACCTGATCGTTGTTTAACAAGGTATTGTCGACGTCGAGCAGGAATACGACTTCTTCAGGCGCGCTCATACGATAGGTTCCTCCGCAAACGATGACTGGGATGTTGGGTACGGTAGGTATCGATCATACGCGCGCTGGGGTGATGGTGCCGCTAAAGCGGGCTGAGGGACTGGCGAACGCCGGCAGCGTCGGACGATGATGACCGAATCGGGAATTGGCTAACGGATTGTCAGCTATCCGAAGTGAATGGACTTTGAAATGGAATCGGTGCCGGGCAAAGCTGCATTCTTCGCTCAACCACCCTCCTCCGGCGCCCACCGCTCCTCCCGCGCCACCCGCTCGAGCGCCAGCTCGAACATCGCCCGGGCGCGATTCGCCACCTCCCCCAGATAGCGATGCAGCGCCGCATCGGCCGGCGTGCGCGACATGCAATCGTCGCTGTACTGCTCGAACGACGACAACTGCTGGATCAGGCCGGCAAGATGGCGCGGGCACTCGCACGCGATGGTGGTCGAGCGCCCGGCGATCGATGCAAGCGCGTCGTCGGAGTAGCGACGCGGCGTACGTGCGTAGGCTTCAACAGCATCGCGTGGCTGCGTCTGCGGTGACAGGTCGCGCAGAATCTGCCGTGCCTGCAGCTTCTCAAGCGGCTCGCGATACACCCGCACGCCCGCATAGCGCAGCGTATTCACGCTGTGCTCGGTACCGAATGCGTAGACGACAGCGAGCACCTTGGCATGACACGTTTCGCCGAGCCCAAGCACGGCTTGCACGAGTTCGTCGTGCAGCGACGCGACATGAATCACCAGCGCATCCGTTTTCAGCGGATGCGCCTGAGCGTCCTTGATGTCGTCGAACACGGTGAGGCGTGGCTGGCTGGCGGAACGCAACTCCGGCAGATCGCTGCGCAAACGGCGTGCGAGCGAGGTGCCGACGATCGTGAGCGTCGACTCCGCGACATCGTCCAGCGGACCAGGCGGGAACGCTGCTTCTGCATACGTCAGCGCGAGGCGATCCAGCTGATCGAGTTCGAGCCGCGCGATCGAGCCGATCGCGTGACCGCGTTCCACCAATTTCTTCAGCAGGATCAGCCGCTGCACATCCTGCGACGAATAGAGGCGTTGCCCCGAAGCGCTTTTGGGCGGCGCGACCACGCCATAGCGCCGCTCCCAGATCCGCAGCGTTGTGACGGGCATGCGCGCGAGACGCGCGGCGGCGCCGCTGCGATAGCACTGGAGCTGCGCTTTCTCTTCTTCGCCGACGTCTGACGGGGCAATCGCGGGGTCGTGAGGGGGCTGTTGGGTCATGGGGATTCAATACTCTGTTGACGCGTTAATGCATCGATATTCGACGATTATAGAGACCGACAAAGAGTCAGTTAAGCCTCAATCGGAATATTTACCGAGTCAGTATCGTTTCACATTCACGGCTCGGTTTGCAAAAGCAACCGGCCAATTCCGCTCCGTATTCGCACGCATTGCGCCCGCACGCCACGCCGTGCGAAATTGCCGCGAGCCATCACCCGCTCAGCCGTCAACCTTACAAAACCTTTAGAACAAGAGGCGCTCATGTCCACACAGCAGGCGGCGGAAATCGCCGCCCGGTTTGACCGGTTACCCCCTTCGCGTACCGTCTGGACCATGGTGATCCTGATTTCACTCGGCGGCGTCTTTGAGTTCTACGACCTGTTCTTCACCGGTTATGTGGCGCCCGGCATGGTCGAGTCCGGACTGTTCAAACCCGAATCGCTGGGATTTTTCGCGGCACTGCAGCCGCTCGCGGTGGCCGGGTTCGGGACTTTCGTGTTTGCCACCTTCGCCGGCCTGTGGATCGGCACCGTGGCGTTCGGCTTCGTGGCGGACCGTTTCGGGCGACGCGTCGTATTCACCTGGTCGCTGATCTGGTACATGGTCTGCACGGTGATCATGGCTTTCCAGACGTCCGGCTTCGCGCTCGATATCTGGCGTCTGATTTCGGGCATCGGCATCGGCGTCGAACTGGTCACCATCGACACCTACATCTCCGAACTGATCCCCGGTGGGGAGCGCGGCCGGGCCTATGCGGTCAACCAGTTCATTACGTTCTCGGTCGTGCCGGTGGTCGCCTTTCTCGCCTATGCGCTCAAAGGCACCCAGCCGCTCGGCCTCGAATACTGGCGCGTGGTGATCCTGATCGGCTCTGTCGGCGCCGTGATCGTGTGGATCCTGCGTCGCAAGATTCCCGAAAGCCCGCGCTGGCTCGCGCGCCATGGACGCATTGAGGAAGCCGAGCGCATCGTCGCAGATATCGAACGTCGTGTCGCCGCAGAGAAAGGTGTGGTCTTGCCGCCGCCGCAACCGGTCGCGCCCGAGCAGGCCGGTACGGGCTCATATGGGGAGATTTTCGGGCCGCAATACCGTCGACGTACCCTGCTCCTGTCGATCTTCAACATGGCCCAGGTAGTCGGCTTCTATGGTTTCGCCGCCTGGGTGCCGACCCTCCTCATCCATCGCGGCATCCATGTGACTGCGAGCCTTGGCTATGCATTCGTGATTGCCATCGCCAATCCGTTCGGGCCGCTGCTGGGCGTGTGGTTTGCCGACAAGTTCGAGCGCAAGACGCAGATCTGCGGCGGCCTGATTACGATGGCGGTGGTGATCGCCGTGTTTTCCCAGGCCTCCGAACCATGGCTGCTGATCGTGCTGGGCGTGCTGTTCACGCTCGCGGCGAACATCATGTCGTACGCGTATCACGGCTATCAGGCCGAACTTTTCCCCACCCGGATCCGGGCCCGGGCAATCGGCTTTGTCTATTCGTGGAGCCGGATCTCCGCTGCCTTTGCGGGACTCGCAATCGGGATCCTGTTGCATGGATATGGGGTAGCGGGCGTGGCAGCTTTCATCGGCGTTTCGATGCTGGTCGGCATTGTGATGATCCTGCTCGGACCGTCGACGCGCGGGCTATCGCTCGAGTCGATCAGTCATTGATCCTGATTCATGCAGCTGCTAGCTGTGTGGCCGCCATCCGCATCGCCGATGCGACGGATGGCGCTCGACACGCCCACAAAAAAAGAAAGGCCCGGCTATGGACCGGGCCTGCAAAGGTCACCCCCTGCAAAGCCAAGGGGCAACTGGACGTAACTCTCGGAGACTGCGCGGTGCATGAAACGACCGGTTCGTGCGACGCCGCATACATCACTACTTTATGCGTCCCATCTTAAAGGGAACTTAAGCTCGCATCGTTTGCAATCGGACAGCGGCAATCCTGGATGCGATGCATAATTGACCCCAGCCCATCAACCAACGGACGCCCAGTCATGACTGAACGCGAAAGCGAAGCAGCGAACAAGGTCAAACCATCCGGGCGCGCCCCGGGATCGTCGCGGATAATCTGGGTCATTGTTCTGACATTGCCGGTCACCATCGTGGCGCTCGCCATTACCCTCGAGATTTTTGGTTTTCTGTTGCGCCTCGGTTGAACACTGCAGGATTCCTAAGGTTCGCCAGGGAAAATTCCTGCGAACACTCCATCACAGCTGCACCGCTGCCGTACTATCCTGATCGGCGAACGTTAGCTACCTAATCGTCAAACGCCAGCTCGGCATCGATCTGCTGGCCAAGCGCCAGCACCGCCCCGAATCCCGTCGAAACGATCCCATTCTGACCGAACGTCAGCGCGCCATCGAGCCGCGCATTGGCGCGATAGGCGCTCATCGTGTCGAGTGGCTCGTTTGGCCAGAGCGGATCGGGTACTCCGCTCGCCTGATCGATCGTGGGCATCGGGCAGCGCGCGCAGGGCTTGACGAGTCGAACCTGCACCGCACCCTCCCCCGTCCAGATCGTGAGGCTGTCCACGAAGTCTTCTTCATAGGCATCGAGACCGTTGAACACCAGATTCGGTCTGAAGCGGTTCATCGGGATCGGCGGCGCGCCTTTACCGGCAAGACGGCGGTTCAGATCGGCCAGCGACCCCTCGCCGATGACCAGCAAGGGAAAGCCATCCGCAAAATGCGTGATGGCCTGCATGTCTCCCGTCCAGTCCGGGTCCACCACGCGCTGCACGGCCGGATCGAAGCGCGCGAGCCGTACAGGTTCGCCGAGGAAAGCGGTGAACCAGGCCGCCGTTTGCGGACCGGTGTCGAACGCGGGCATGGTGTCTCGCCAGACCGTGACATCAAACCGTTCGGGCTGTTCGAGCGCCTCGGCCACGAGCGGCGTTCGCAACTCAGGCATGCCTCGCGCGGAGACGATCAGTTCGCTCTCGCCCAACGCCACCTGAATCAGCGCAAGACGTCCGTGGCTGCGCTGCGTCAGCATCTGTCCACTGGGCGTACACGCCAGCCAGTTGCGATCGTATTCGAGGCCCGAGGGCAACAGCCGCGCCTCGTTTAGCGCGATACCGGCGCACGACTTGATCGGATAGACATAAAGACCGCTGACGGCTGGCATGATGGGGGGCGTTATTTGATCGTGTAGAGGCCGATTGTAATAGCCGCCGCGCACGCGCGCCCAACTGGGCATAAATCAGCGCCTGGCTGCCCGCCCCGTCATCCGCCCGAGAATGTCCACGCGCTCGATCAACTGATGGTAGATCACCGCCAGCACATGCCCGGCAATCAGCGCATAAGTGGCCCACGCGAGCAGCGCATGAATCTGCCCGCCGAGATGGCCGAGTGCCTTGTCCTGCGGCACCACGCCCGGCACCTGGAACAGCCAGAACCAGTTGACCGGATGGCCGCCGCCATAGGAGTTGATGTATCCGCTAATCGGCATTGCAAAGAGGATCACGTAGAGCAGGCCGTGGCCGATATGCGCGAGGGTTTGCTCGAACGCCGGGATCGAAGCCGGCAATGGCGGCGCGTTGCCCGACAGGCGGGTGACCACGCGGATCAGCGTCAGCAGCAGGACGGTCAGGCCAATCGATTTGTGCAGGTTGATCCAATTGCCCCGCATCGGGTCGTGGCGATCGAGGCTGGTCATGTACCAGGCAAGCGGAATCACGACGAACATGCACAACGCGGTGAGCCAGTGCAGCACCCGCAGCGTCAGGCTATAGGTCGTATGGACCGACGGCAGCGCGGTGCTCGCCGTTGAGGCTACGCGGGACGGACGGGACATGATGAGAACCTTTCAATCGGATTCGAATGTGAAAAGCTTGACATAAAAATATGGCAGGCGTGCTGTCTGGTCAGTTGCCATTGCCAGTCTCCGGTTACGCAGCGTTACGGACCTCGGGCGGCAAGCGCGCCCGTGCTCTCGATGCGCCGGCGCCGGGTTCCGACACGCCCTGCGGCGCTTGGACGTAAAATCCCGAAGCACAGCGTAGCCGCGACGCCTCGACCGGCGGCGCGCACGGCTCACCCCATACGCAAACCGCGCGCCTCATGAGGGCGCGCCGCAGGATTGGGACGAATAGATGTAGAAGGATCCTTACCATAACCTAGACAGGGAATTCATTATGCTGACGAAACATGTGTTGGGCGTTGCCGAAGTCACGCAGATTCTCGCCGCCGCGCGAGCCGAGGCCGAGAAGAACCAGTGGGCCGTAACGATTGCGGTCGCCGACGACGGCGGCCATCTGCTCGGCCTGCTGCGACTCGACGGCTGTGCTCCGGTCGGCGCCTATATCGCCGTTGAAAAGGCCCGCACCGCGGCCCTCGGCCGGCGCGAATCCAAGGTGTACGAAGACATGATCAACGGCGGCCGCACCGCGTTTCTGAGCGCGCCGCTGTCGGGCTCGCTCGAAGGCGGCGTGCCGGTGATCGTCGACGGCCAGGTGATCGGTACGGTGGGTGTGTCCGGCGTCAAGGCGGACCAGGACGCGCAAGTGGCCAAGGCGGGCGCGGCCGCACTCAAGGGTTGAAATGAATCCGTAACTCCAGCGAAACGACCGACCAAAGCGCAGTAACAAGGCAAACGAGCAAGGCAAACAAGCAAGGCAAACAAGCAAGGCAAACGAGCAACGCAACTGCGCAGGGCAAGCGCGGAAGGCAGCCACCCAGGCCAACCGCGAAGGCCCCTGCGCAAGCAAACGAACCATCAGGCCGGTGACCCCACACCGGCCCAGCCCAATCAGATGGAGCAGTCCATGACTGACATGACCAAGCGAAGCGGACTGCAGGTAGCCGCGAATCTCGACCAGTTTATCGAACACGAAGCCCTGCCGGGCACCGGTGTAGACAGCGCCGCCTTCTGGGCGGGGTTCGACGCGCTGGTGCACGACCTCGCACCAAAGAACCGCGCCCTGCTGGCCGAGCGCGACCGCCTGCAAACCGAACTCGATCAATGGCATCGCGCCCATCCGGGCCCGGTGCGCGACCTGGCCGCTTACCGCAGTTTCCTCGAAAGCATCGGCTACCTCGTGCCGGTGCCGGCCCGCGTCAAGGCCACGACCGATCGCGTGGACACCGAGATCGCCGAACAGGCCGGCCCGCAGCTCGTGGTGCCGCTGTCGAACCAGCGCTACGCGTTGAACGCCGCCAATGCACGCTGGGGCAGCCTGTACGATGCGCTGTACGGCACCGACGCAATTCCCGAAACCGATGGCGCGGAAAAGCAGAAAGCCTTCAACCCGGTGCGCGGCGCTCGCGTGATCGCCCGCGCGCGTGCCTTCCTCGACGAAGCCGCCCCGCTCGCCCATGGCTCGCATGCGGACGCCACCCGCTATAGCATCGAAAACGGCCAGCTCGTCGTGGCATTGAAGAACGGCGCCACGGCGCTGAAGACGGCCGCGCAATTCATCGGCTATCAAGGCGAAGAGGCGGCGCCCTCCGCCATCCTGCTCAAGCACAACGGTCTGCACTTCGAAATCCAGATCGACGCCGAGGATTCGATCGGCAAGACCGACGCGGCCCACGTCAAGGACGTGCTGATGGAAGCGGCGGTGAGCACGATCATCGACTGCGAAGACTCGGTCGCGGCCGTCGATGCGGACGACAAGGTCCAGCTCTACCGCAACTGGCTCGGCCTGATGACCGGCGATCTGACCGAAGAGGTCACGAAGAACGGCAAGACCTTCACGCGCCGTCTGAACGCCGATCGCGTCTACACGGCAGCCAACGGCACGGCGCCGGTCGTGCTGCATGGCCGCTCGCTGCTGTTCATCCGCAATGTCGGTCACCTGATGACCAATCCGGCAGTGCTGACGAAAGAGGGCCACGAGATTCCGGAAGGCATTCTCGATGCGGTGATCACCACCCTGTGCGCACTGCACGACCGCAAGCACAGCCTGAATTCGCGCACCGGCTCGGTCTATATCGTCAAGCCGAAGATGCACGGCCCGGCTGAAGTCGCGTTTGCGAGCGAACTGTTCGCGCGCGTCGAAGATCTGCTCGGTCTCGAGCGCAACACGATCAAGATGGGCATCATGGACGAGGAACGCCGCACCAGCGTCAACCTCGCCGCATGTATCGCCCAGGCGTCAGCGCGCGTCGCGTTCATCAACACCGGCTTCCTCGACCGCACCGGCGACGAGATGCACACTGCCATGCAAGCCGGCCCGATGCTGCGCAAGGGCGACATGAAGTCGACTGCATGGATCACGGCCTACGAGCGCAGCAATGTGCTGGAAGGTCTCGCCGCGGGCCTGCGTGGCCGCGCGCAGATCGGCAAGGGTATGTGGGCGATGCCGGATCTGATGCACGCGATGCTCGAGCAGAAGATCGCGCATCCGAAAGCCGGCGCGAATACCGCATGGGTACCCTCGCCGACCGCCGCCACGCTGCACGCGCTGCACTATCACCAGGTGGACGTGCAGGCGGTGCAAAAGGAGCTGGAGAAGATCGATCTGGCGAGCGTGCGCAGCGAGCTGCTGGATGGCCTGCTGACGATTCCGGTGGTCGAAGCCGCGAAGTGGAATGCCGACGAGATCCGCCAGGAAGTCGAGAACAACGCGCAAGGCATTCTCGGCTATGTGGTGCGCTGGGTCGATCAGGGCGTCGGTTGCTCGAAGGTGCCAGACATTCACAATGTCGGCTTGATGGAAGACCGCGCGACGTTGCGCATTTCCAGTCAGCATATTGCGAACTGGCTGTACCACGGCGTGGTAACGCGTGAGCTCGTCGAAGAGACGTTCAAGCGCATGGCCAAGGTGGTCGACGAGCAGAACGCCGGCGATCCGTACTACAAGCCAATGGCGCCCAGCTTCGACACGATCGCGTTCAAGGCGGCACAGGCGCTTGTGTTCGAAGGACTCGAACAGCCGAGCGGCTACACGGAACCGTTGCTGCACAAGTTCCGGCTCGAGGTGAAGAAGGTCTGAGAAACGCGCCGGCGGCTTCTTCTATAGCCGGACCCTGAGCGAAACGAACGGGCGCCACGCATTTTGCGGCGCCCGTTTTTCATTGGTGTGCCCGCATTCAGCGTCGATCAGTTCTACCAGGATTTCGGCGAACCCACCGACGGCATCGCGCGCCCGTTCCCCGACGCTGCTTTCAGGCCGCGGCAGCTGTGAGATGGAGCGGCAAATAGGCCTGCAGATACTCTTCGAACTCAGCCCGCACTTCCGGATGGCGCAACGCGAACTCGACCGTCGCCTTCAGGTAACCGAGCTTGCTGCCGCAATCGAAACGCGTGCCGAAGTAACGGTATGCCAGCACCTGTTCTTCCGTGAGCAGCGACTGCACCGCGTCGGTCAACTGCAACTCGCCGCCAGCACCCGGCTTGAGCGCGCGGATATGCTTGAAGATGGTCGGCATCAGCACATAGCGGCCCACCACGCCGAGATTCGACGGCGCCTTGTCCGGTGCCGGCTTTTCGACAATGCCCGACAGCTTGATCACGTCCTCTTCCCACTCGCGGCCGTCGACCACGCCATATGAGCGGCTGTCCTCGCGCGCAATGGTTTCCACGCCGATCACCGAGCTGTGATAGTGGTTGAACACGTCGACGAGCTGCTTCATCACCGGTTGCGTGCTGTGCAGCAGGTCGTCGGCGAGAATCACGGCGAACGGGCTGTCGCCCACCAGTTTTTCCGCGCACAACACGGCGTGGCCGAGGCCAAGCGCCGTGGCCTGGCGCACATAGAAGCAATCGACATTGGCCGGTTTGATGCCGCGCACCAGTTCCAGCAGTTGCTCCTTGCCGCGCGCCTCGAGTTCTGCCTCAATCTCGTACGACTTGTCGAAATGGTCTTCAATGGCGCGCTTGCTGCGGCCTGTTACGAAGATCATCTCGGTGATGCCGGCCGCTATCGCCTCTTCCACTGCATACTGGATCAGCGGCTTGTCGACGATGGGCAGCATCTCCTTGGGACTTGCCTTGGTGGCCGGCAGGAACCGTGTCCCGAGACCTGCCACGGGAAACACGGCTTTGGTAACTTTCAGCATGGTATGCATTCCCACATCGGTTGATGAAAGTGTGCGGTTCGCCGGATGGGCGCCGAATAGAACTGATCGAAAGTGTCGTTAAAATCTAATTCGCGTTTCGTCAAAATTAAAGTAAATCGTGTGAAAAAATAATCTATAAGCCTTTATCGCACCGGGTGATTAACTTTGCACGTCAACGCAGGAAACAATTACGCCGGAACAGGCCGAATGCCGTAATTTTTACGGGCCGGTAACTGCCCGGCGCGCGGCGTCAGGCGGCGCCTTCCTCGTTTTCGTCCATTGGCGGCAAATTGCCGGGTTTCATCCGGAAGCGGCCGATCGGTTCATTGCGCAGCGCCTCCCGGTAAGCCGAAGCGGCGACAAGGATCAAAAGCACGGCAATGCCGGCGAGCAGATGCAGGTTCATGACTCCACCTCTGGTCAGAAGAATCAGGGCACCAAACTATCACGACAAAATCGGCAAATAATTCTGTGACCGCTGATTTGCCAGCGAATTACAAATCGAAACACATTTAATTTTTTTGCCACTGGATATGCCATTTTTTATTCATTTTTTTACCTCGGCGGTGTTCTAGCATGTGCATGCGGCGACTGGTGCGCATAGGGCGTCCTTTGAGCGGCCGATTTGCGCACGGGTTCGCGTTCGTATGAACCGCTGGCCGGTTTAGCCGTTTAGCCCCGTTTAGCCTCTTCCCTCGCCCGATAAAGGACCGCGCATGAGCGATTCAGCCTTCGATGCCAGTGGCGCATCCCTGCAGGCTTCCCTCCCCGCTTCCGCGTCCATCCCGGCTCGCCCGCTGCGCGATTCGCGCGTGGACAGCGCCGGCAAGGAACACGTCATCGATGCCATGCGCGGCTTTGCCGCCTTGCTGGTCGCCTATTTTCATTGCCGCCAGGTGGCCTGGGTCGGCATGGAAAGCTTTCACCGGACTGTCGGCCACGCGCTGGGTTTCAGTTCCATCGCGGCCTACCTGACGTTTCCGATCGCCTGGGGCTCGGCAGGCGTGCCGATTTTCTTCGTCATCAGCGGCTATTGCATTCATCGCGGCGGCGCGTTGCGTCTCGCGCAAAACCCGGTTTACCGGCTCGACACGGTCAATTTCTGGGCGCGCCGCTTTGCGCGGATCTACCCGGTGTTGCTGGCCGCGTTGCTGCTGACCTTCGCGCTCGACTGGTTCAGCTTCCAGTTGCCGCCCGTCAACCACAAGTTGCGCGAGATCGGCCTGCAGGCGTTTCTCGTCAACCTGTTCTCGCTGCAAGGCGTAGCGGGCAAGACGTATGGCTCGAACGGCGCGCTGTGGACGCTTTCGCTCGAGGTGCAGTTCTATGTCATTTATCCGCTGCTGTTCGCGCTGCGGCGCCGGATCGGCATGACGCCGGTGCTGGCGCTGGTCGCGCTCGTCAATATCGTATCGGCACTGGTGCTCGAGCGGCACGACCTGCAGTTCTTCACGTCGTACTGGTTCTCGTGGACACTCGGCGCCTGGATTGCCGATGCGCGGGCCCAGACGGGGGCCGCTGTGTCGCTCGACAAGCGGCCTGTCTCGAACTGGCTCTACGCGGTCGCGATGGGGTTCGTGGTGCTGGGCTGCGTCGCGTTTCACTTCGGCCAGTACGGTGCGTTCCAGTTCTGGGCGCTCGGTTTCGCTTTCTACCTGTACAGGGCACTGGATCGGCAACGCGCTGTGGATACGCCCATTACGCGCGTGCTGTCGCGGTTCGGCGACTTCAGTTTCTCGCTCTACCTGATTCACTTGCCGATTTTCGTGCTGCTGTCGTCGCTGCTTTACCGCTCGGCGCTGCAATTGTCGATCTGGCCGTCGTTCGGCTTCATGCTGGTGGCCGTGCCGGTTGCCTATGTGTTCTACCGTCTGGTCGAGCTGCCTGCGATGAGGTGGTCCGCGAGCCTCAAGCCGAAGAACAGGGGCAGTCGTGTTGCTACGCGGGCGGCGTGAAATCGGCAGTGGCAGCCGCCCGTGATTCAATAGTGGCGGCCGCCGCCTAAGCGATACAGCGCAGGCTGCCGGTTGACCTGGCCCGCAGTAACGGCCCGATAGACCAGGCAACAGCAAATCGTCGGAACGCGCATGACAGAAGGGCCGCAACGTTGCCGTTGCGGCCCGTCTGCTTCGTCGAGCTTCGTAGCCTCAACCTCTCGTCTTGCCTCCTGCCACGTCCTTCAGAATCCGTTCGACGCCATTCACATAAGCCTTGGTGCCGAAGCGTCCCAACGCTGTCTGGTAGCCGTTCGTGACGAGCCGTTCGCGCAGTCCGTTATTGCTGCGCAACTCGGCAAGCACATCGGCCAGCGCGTTTGCATCGCCGGGCGTGCACAGCACGCCATTCACACCATCCTCGACGATTTCCAGCACGCCGCCGGCCCGTGCCGCCACGACGGGGCGCTGCGCCAGCATCCCTTCCACGATCACGCGGCCGAACGGCTCCGGCGTGATCGACGTATGGGCGATGGCATCGACCGCACACATACAAGCGGCGATATCGTGCTGAAAGCCCAGAAAATGCACCCGCGCGCCCAGTCCGTGCTCCGCAACGAATGCACGCAACTCCGCCTCGTAAGCGTCTTCGCCAAACAGCGGCGCCCCTACCAGCACCGCATGCATGTGCGGATTGAGGACCATCGCTTCGAGCAGCACATGCTGGCCTTTCCAGCGCGCGAGACGGCTGAACGAGCCCACGAGGAACGCGTCCTGCGGCAGCTTCAGACGGGCACGCAGCGCCGCAACCGGCACGCCGCGCAGCGCGTCGAACGGTGCGGCCGAAATCCCGTTGAAGACCACGTCGATGCGCTTCTCATCGAAACGCGTCAACTCGGCAAACGCACGCGCTGACGCCGCTGAATTGGCAATCACATGCGCGAGACCCAGCTTCGCGCACCACTTGATGATGCTCAGTTGCTTGCCGCCAAAATGCTCGGGACTCACGATATCGCGCAGGTGCCACACCACCGGGCGCCGTGCGAGCCGCCCCGCGAGCGCGCCGATCACCATGGCGCGCTGCGTGTTCGCGTAGATCACATCGGCATGCTTCGCGCGAGCGACGGTGGCCTTCACTAGCCCAGCCACCCCTTTGATAGCACGTCCAAGCGGTGGCGTGCTGCCCTGCTTGCGCACCTCGCGCAGCGCACCGGAATCCAGTACCCGCACGTTCACGCCAGCCGCATCGAGCGCGGTGCGAAATGGCCCATCGTCGAACAGCACGACTTCGATTCGCGATTTCAGCGCCTTGACGATCTCGAGCAGCGACAACTCGGCACCGCCGAGCACGCCGCTCTGATCGAGCGCCAGTATCCGTGGCGTTTTCCCGGCAGCGACTTCAGCAGCCGGTGGCGCAACATACGGCTCGTAAGCCGGCATCGTCGCACCGTGCAGGGCCGGCACGGCAGCTCGCACATGTGCGAAGAAACGCGAGCGGAAATGCGCGGCGGAAAAACGCTCCGCATTGGCACGGCAATCGGCAGCGGAAAAACGGCTTGCATGCGCGTCGAAATCCTCGACTGCGGCGATGATCGACTCGGCGCGCCGATCTTCGAAGAACATGCCGGTGGGCCGCGAGTTCGACAGATCGCGTACGGTTTCGAGCGCCCCGCCCTTGCCGTACGCGATCACCGGCGTGCCGCAGGCCTGCGCTTCGACCACCGAAATGCCGAAGTCTTCCTCGGCAGCGAACACGAACGCCTTGGCCCGCTGCATCTTTTCCTGCAGCACCTTGAATGGCTGGTAGCCCATGATCTCGACGTTAGGCCCCGCCTTCGCGCGCACCTTCTGCATGTCGGGCCCGTCGCCGATCACGACGAGACGCCGCTCCGGCATCCGCGCAAACGCTTCGACGATCAGATCGATCTTCTTGTACGGCACCATCCGCGATGCGGTCAGATAGAAATCTTCCTTCTGCTCGTGCAGTACGAAAGCCTCCACGTCCACCGGCGGGAAGATCACAGCCGCGTCACGCTGATACACCTTGCGGATGCGCCGCGCGATGAATTGCGAGTTGGCGACAAAGGTGTCCACCGAATTCGATGTGCGGATATCCCAGTTGCGGATGTAGTGAAGAATCAGCCGAGCCAGCGCGGATTTAGGCCCGTTGGTCAGCTTCGATTGCTCCAGGTACTGATGCTGCAGATCCCACGCATAGCGGATCGGCGAATGCACGTAGCTGATATGCACCTGGTCCGGGCCGGTCAGCACGCCCTTCGCGACCGCATGGCTGCTCGAGATCACCACGTCGTAAGCCGACACGTCGAGCTGCTCGATCGCGATCGGCATCAACGGTAAATACGTGCGGTACTTCGTGCGCGCCTTCGGCAGCTTCTGGATAAACGAGGTCGTCACCGGCTTGCCGCGCAGGAAGCTGCGGTCCTCGAGGAAATCGACCACGCTGAACAGATCCGCATCCGGAAAGCACGCCACGATCTGTTCGAGCACACGCTCGGCACCCGCGTAGGTGACGAGCCAGTCGTGCACGATCGCCACGCGTACGTGGCTGTTCGCGCGCGGCACACGTCGAGGCGGCGCGTGCTGTGCGGGCGGTGTAGCGACTTCGGCCAGCGCGCTGCGCTGGGTGGGCCGTATGACGGCTTCCTCTAGGACGTCCTGGTTCATGCGCTTTTCCTCGGATTCAGTCGCAACAGCAGCGAACGCGCAAGATCGCGCAAGGCAGGCGTCGAGGTGATGGACCACGCCACATTGACAGCCGCCACTACGGTGCCGGCGACGATCGCCAGCGAGAGACTAGGCACGGCGCCCGCAAGCCACAGGCTTGCCAGCAAGAACGCGAGATGGGGGAGCATGTCGAGCACGATCGGCCGGGCACGAACCGCCGACAGCCACAGCAGTACGCCGTAGTCGAGCAGCGCGCGGCCACCTACGGCCACCGCCGCTCCCGTCAGACCGAAGTACTTGATGCCGAACCACAGGCCGGCGGCATAAACCGGCAATTCGAGCAGGCCGACGCGCGCCGCCACCGCCGGATTGACCTGCGACTGGATCATGATGCGGCTCACGTTGGCCTGGCCGACCAGCCATACCGTGACAATCAGGATGCGGCCCACAGGGGCGGCGATCGTGGCAATCTCATTGCCGACCCAGATATGCAGGAATGGGCCGAGCACGAAAATCGCGCCCAGCGCAATCGGCGTAAAGGCGCCGTTGAGAAACTCGAGCGACTGTTGCGCAATCTGGTCCGCGTGATCGCGGCCGACGGCGGACAGACGCGGAAACAACGTGCGCCCCAACGCGGTGGGCACGATATTCAGGCGCGTCACGAGGTTCTGCGGCACCGTGTAGAAGGTCACGAAGCGAGCGCCGAGGGCGGTGCCGAGAAACACCTTGTCGAGCGTATCGGCCACCATAAAAGCGACGCTCGTCACCAGCATCCAGCCGCCGAAATTGAACAGCCCCTTGGCCACACCGAGTTGCGGCGGCAGGATGCGCCGCAGATTGAGCACCTTCAAGGCAGAGCGTCCGAGCAACAACGCGGCGAACAGACGCGCCACCACCGCGGCGGCCAGTACGTTCTGCAGGCTCGGCCCCATCCACCACGCCACACCTAAAGGCAGCAGCTGAAACGCGAAGGTGCCGAGCGTCTGGTTGGTGTTGTAGACCCCAAAGCGTTCGGCGCCGTTGATCGCGCCGCCAAACACCCATGAGAGGTTGGCAATCGGAATCGCAATCGCGAGCCACGGCAGCGCCATGTAGACCTCGTGCTGCAATGCCGGCGAGACTTTGCTGAAATAGGCGGTGTAAAGAAATGCGCCGAAATAAATAATCAGGCCGCCGATAATTCCCGTCACCAGATTCAGCCAGGTGGCACTCCAGAACACGCGTGCGCACTCGTCCGAGTCTTTCGAAGCGAGCGCCTTCGAGATATGGTTTTGCGCCGCCATGCTCATGCCGAGATCGAGAATCGAGAAATAGCCGATCAAGGTCCACACGAGGGCAATCACGCCATAGCGCTCGACGCCCAGCAGCCGGATATACGACGGCACTGTCACGAGCGAAACGAAGGTCGGCAACACCAGGCCGAAAAAATTGATGCCTACGTTCTTGAGAATGCCTTTGTCCATCGGATGCCTTTTGATTCAGCGATGCAGCGTGCACCGCGATGCACGCGCCATAGAAAAGCCGCGCGATGCAAGCCCATGAAGTCTGCTTCGAGTAAAGCACGTTAAAAATGCGTGCCGTTCTCTATAAATCGACAGAAAAATAATTCGCCGCACGATGCATGTCATGCGTCGAAATGTGCAGCGCCGGAAAATAAATCAATCTGACATCAAGACGGCTTCCATCGGTACATCATCACCTTGCCGCGCGCGTCCTCTTCCACGAACACGAGGTATTCGCCGTTGCTGCGCCGGTAGGCGCTCACGCCGTTCGGCACGTCGACCCAGCCCGAGGCCTTGCCCACCTCCGGCCCCGGCCGGATCACGCCGACTTCCTTGCCGCTGTCCTTGTCGAACACATGCACGGCGCCTACCGGTTCGACCGCGAACACGTATTGCCCTTCCACGGTGAGCCCAATGATCGTTACGACCGGTTTGGCATGCGTTTCCCATGGCAGCGTGATCGAGTAACGCAGGACCGGCTTGCCGCTCGACCAGTTGTCGTAGCGCACCAGCACGCGGCCCACCTCTTTCCAGAAGGACCGGTCGACGGGCATGTCGGCCGTATAGCCGGTCACATAGAGCGAGTCGGTCTGCGGCACGTACACCGCGCGGCGCAGTTCGGTGAATGGCTGCGGTACCGGATAGGTGGTCATGTCCGAATAGGAGTAGACCGGATTGCCCTTCGCATCGAGGCCGCCGAAGTGCAGCCGGTCGATGCCCTTGACCACGCTCGTGCGCCAGATGTCGCCGTTGCTGTCGACCCACCAGCCCCAGCCGCCGACGAGTCGCGTGCCGCTCGTGTTCGGCGTGAACTCGTCACTGTCGAATTTGCCGTTACCGTTCGTGTCGCGCCACATCCACTCGCCCCCGGGCGGAGCGTTCGGCACGCCCGCGACGCCACGCTCGCGGCCCGCAATGAAGCCCGAAGGAATCGCCGTCTCGCCGTCGTGCGCAGCGTCGAAGCGGTAAATCTTCAGATGGTCCGCATACATGTCGGTCAGATAGAGAAACGTGTGTCCCTTCAGTTGCCGGGCGATCGGCAAACCGGGCCACATGTCGGTATGAAAGACCGGATCGTCCGGGTATTTGAAGCGATTCGACAGGAAACCTACGTATTTCCAGTCCTGTCCCGCAGGCTTCGACAGATCGAGTTGAAAGCGTTTGTTGCCGGTGTAGACGCTGTCCGGGCGCGCTGGGTCCATCCACGCGCCATCGACGAATAGCAGCCCCTGCACCTGCCAAAGCTGCTTGCCATCCGGCGCGTAACTTTCGAGCGTGGCGCCGAGGCCCGCGCCAAGCGGCGCGAAATGCGGGCCCATGCCGTTGGTGGACACATAAACGTTGCCGCGCGCGTCGACCCCGACGCCGGTCAGTCCGTTAAAGCGCTGTGGCCCGGGCTGTCCTGCCACACCTGCGAAGATGCCGCCGCGTTCGCCGAGCGTGCCCGATGCCACGTAACGCCCACCCTCCTTGCTGAAGAACAGCACCTGCTGACGCGGACCGTTGTCGGCGACGAGCACGCGGCCTTGTGCGTCGAGTGCGACGTCGACCGGCACCGAATCGGCCGGCAGCGGTAGTGTGTCGGAGAGAAGCTGGCCGCTCGCCGAGTAGTGCGCCACGTGTGGCGTGGCATCGGTGAGCGCGCCGCTTATCACCCACAGCGTGCCGTCAGCCGCGAGCGCCATGTGCCCCGGCTCATGTACGGTCCACTGCGCTTTGCGTTGCATCGATTCGGCGTCGTAGACTTCGACGCGGTTTTGCGTGGTGTTCGATACGTACAGCGTCGTGTCGTTGGCCGCGAGACCCTGGACGTCGGCGTTGGTGCCCGCGGGCACTTCGTTCACCACCAGAAAGCCTGCTGCCATTTGCGCGTGCGGGTCGGTCGCGCCATTGGGCAGCGTGGCCACCGGCTGAAACAGCGCGCTAAGCTTCGGATCTTCGATCTTGCGTCGCGAAATGCCGAACCACTGCTTGCCCTTTTGCGGCCAGATGCCCTGCCCGACCAGATGCCCCCTCTCGTTGCCAAGCGCAACAGCCATGAAGACATAGTGCTGGTTCACCGCAATCGCATTGCCGCCGCCTGCACCCCAGCCATGCGTGCCGCCGGCGAATCCAAGCATCTTGCCGTTCTGATAGGTACTCGCCTCGGCGCCGCTCTCGTCCCATGGAGCGTTGGTGTAGACCTTGCCGTCCGGCGACACCGCGATCGCCGTGATATTGATCTGTGTCCACGTGCCGTCGCCAAAACCGAAGGTATTGCCGATCCAGGAGGTCTTCGCGTTCAGCGCCGTTTCGGCTGAGGCAACGCAAGCTGCAAAAGAAAGCCAGACAACCAGCAGTTTCGCGAAGCTGAGACGAGCCAAGGTGTTCCTCCAGTCAAGGGTTACCGGGCCACATTACCTGCTAACCGCGCCGTGAAGAAATTCGAAAATAATTCAAAAATATTCACTGGAATGCGGTAAATAAAGGCAAATAAAGATTTGAACTTTTGAAAGCATCATTCTGGTTTTTCAATCCGCCGGTTCTTTTCATTCCCGTTTTTTCATCAATTTCTTTTCCTTAGAATGAATCCCACTTCCGTGGCCTGCGCCGTTCGCAGCTGAATCAGGCCGGCAACGCAATGCCCATGCCGCGAACGAGTTCGCCTCACGCCCACCCGATGCCCACCATGGACGGTTCATGACAGTTAGCACCCTGGCTGCCCCGCCTTCTCCTTCTCACTCGCGCCGCATCCTGCAGCTCGACGGCCTGCGCGCGATCGCCGTGCTGGCGGTGTTCGCGCAGCACGCGCTAAAGGCGCCGCTGTGGATGGGCGTCGATCTGTTTTTTGTCCTGAGCGGCTTTCTGATCACCGGCATCCTGCTGGATCGTAAAGCGCGCGGGCAATCGTATTTCGGCTATTTCTATGCTCGCCGCGCGCGCCGCATTCTGCCGCCGTATCTGCTGCTGATGGTGGTGTCCTCATTGCTGTTCGGCTTCGGCTGGGCGAAGCATTGGGAGTGGTACGCATTCTTTGCCACCAACATCGGCGATGCGCTCGGCCAGAGCGGTCATGACAGCCTGAACGTGCTGTGGTCGCTCGCCGTCGAAGAGCAGTTCTACATTGTCTGGCCCTTCGTGATCCTGTTGCTGCCCGAACGCGCCCTTGCGTGGGTCGCCGCTGCGTTGATCGTTGCCGTGCCGGTGCTGCGTGCCGTGGCGACGCCGTGGTTCGATTCGTTCTGGCCGATCTATTACCTCACACCGTTCCGCATGGATCTGCTGGCGGCCGGCGCGCTGCTGGCGGTGGCCGTGCGGCGCAACCCCAACGCATTGCAACCGTTCCGGCCGCTCGCCATGCTCGGCTTCTTCGCTGCGCTGGCCGTGCTGGCGTGGCTACATATTCACTATCCGCGCTTTCGCGCCGAAAACACGCCGCTTTCGAATGCGGCGCTCTACAGCGTTTCGTTGGTCCTGTGCACATCGGTCGTTGTCATCGCCTTGCAAAGCCAGGGCATCGTCAGGCGCCTCCTGTGCAATCCGGTGCTGGTCTACATCGGCACGATCAGCTACACGATCTATCTGATCCACCTGAGCATCCTGTACACGCTGTGGCCGTTGCATATGAGCCGTTATGTCACCGCCGCGCTTGCGCTGGCTATCACGCTCGCCTATGCCAGCGTGACGTGGTTCGCTTTCGAGCGGCGTCTGATTCATGGTCCGGCCTCTCGTGCGCAGCGCGCCGGGGCTACGTTGGGCAGCGCGTCGCGAGCGCCGCAGTCGCGCGCATGAAGTTCCTCGGCAAACTTCGCGGCGCCGCGGGCGCCCTGCTGATGGCTGCGGCATGCGGCCAGGCCAGTGCGGACGGAGCGCCGATGCAGCGCGCGAACGAGCCGCCTCGTGCCGGGACGTCTGCACAGGTCGTGGTCGAAGCCTACGGCGATTCGACCACGCTCGGCATCTCCTGCAGCGAGGGCCATTGCTTCCCTCGCCCACAGAACGCGGTGGCTTATCTGCAGGATGCCTTGCATGCCAGCTTCGGCGAACGCGTGAGTGTCGTCAATCTCGGCGTGGGCGGCACGATGGCCTACCAGTTGCGCGACGGCATGGGCCGCGGCGTGCCGCCGTGGGCACAACGGCTTGCGGCGTCCAACGCGCAGATCGTCACGATCAACTACGGCATCAACGAGGTGATGCATAACCAGACGCCCGAACAGTTCTACGAAGCGGAAACCGCGCTGGTGAAAACCGCGCTCGCGCTTGGCAAACAGCCTGTGTTGCAGACGTCGAATCCGATGCCCGATGGCCGGCTCAATGCCCGCCTTGGTGCGATGGTGGCGATGACCCGCCGGGTCGCGGCCGAGCAGCACGTGCCGCTCGTCGATCAGTACGCGTACATCGAGGCGTTGCCGGGCTGGCAAACCATGATGTCCGACGGTGCGCATCCGAAGCCTGAGTTGTACCGGCTGAAAGCCGAACAGGACTTTCGCGTAGTCGATCCGCTGGTGCAGCGGTTACTGGCCGGCTCGTCGTAGCAGATAGCGCCATCACCTGATCTTCCGATTTTTTTTAACTGCTTCCAGGGCGACCCATGAGCAACCAACGCAAAGCGATTATCACCGGCGTGTCCGGTCAGGACGGCGCGTATCTGACGAAACTGCTGCTCGACAAGGGCTATCAGGTCACCGGCACGTATCGGCGCACCAGTTCCGTCAATTTCTGGCGGATGAACGAGCTGGGCGTTTCCGGGCATCCTAACCTGCGGCTCGTCGAGCATGACCTGACCGACCTTGGGTCGACGCTGCGGCTGCTTGAAGAGGCGCAGGCCGATGAGCTTTATAACCTTGCTGCGCAGAGCTTTGTTGGGGTGTCGTTCGATCAGCCGGTTACTACGGCCGAGGTGACGGGTATCGGAGCGCTGAATCTGCTTGAGGGGCTTCGCATTCTGAGTCCGAAGACGCGCTACTACCAGGCCTCGACCTCCGAAATGTTCGGCAAGGTGCAGGCGGTGCCGCAGCGCGAAGATACGCCGTTTTACCCGCGTAGTCCTTATGGCGTCGCCAAGCTGTTTGCTCACTGGATGACGATCAATTATCGCGAGTCGTATGGGATTTTTGCCAGTAGCGGGATTCTGTTCAATCACGAGTCGCCGTTGCGTGGGCGCGAGTTCGTAACCCGGAAGATCACCGACACGGTGGCCAAGATCAAGCTTGGCAAGCAGGATTCGCTCGAGCTCGGCAATCTCGATGCCAAGCGGGATTGGGGATTTGCGCTCGAATACGTCGAGGGGATGTGGCGGATGCTGCAGGCCGATGAGCCCGATACTTTTGTGCTTGCGACCAATCGGACCGAGACTGTACGTGACTTCGTGAGAATGGCATTCGCGGCGGCCGGGTATCAGATCGAATGGTCTGGGAAGGAACAGAGGGAAGTCGGCATTGATGTCGCCACCGGCAAGACCCTCATTCGCGTGAATCCCAGATTTTATCGGCCTGCCGAAGTGGATCTTCTCATCGGGTGTGCGGACAAGGCCAAAGCTAAGCTTGGGTGGGAACCGCAGACCGAACTCGAGCAGCTCTGCAAGATGATGGTGGCTGCCGATCTTACGCGCAACGAGGCGCATGAGACGTTTTAGCGTTGCTGCTTTTCGCTCGCGCGGTGGTGTTTGAGGAGGCGCCGCGCGAGCTTTTGTTCGGCTTTAATCCTTCATTCGATGCTGACGTGAAAGACGGTCGCATGGACGTCCTTCAAAAAGGCCCGGTGCCCCAGACCTCCCTTAGGTACCGGCCGATAGGCTCCGGACGCGAGCAACTGGACGACGGTGCCCGCTCGACTGACCCGCGCCGTCGCAGCGCTGTAGAGATTGGCTCGGCGTAGCAGGCGCTCTCCAAGTTTCCGGTAGTAATCCGTTGCAATAGCGGCCCGCTGCCGAATCTGTGCGGGCGCTTCCTGCAACACGTGGCGCAGTTTGTCCGCTCGCGCCAGGGCCGACGTCCCCATCCTGCGATAGTGCGTCTGCCCAGCCGCCTTGGCCATGGCGACTTTCTCCCCCATGTCCCTGTCAGGCGAAATACCGCAGCTATTAGCGTCGTGTTGACGATAAAGCGCGAGCTGGTCCTCCAACGCCACCATTTTTCCCAACGACGTCGCGACAAACCAGGCCCATGTATCGTGCGACATCGGAAATCCTGGATCGACGGGATGCTCGGGCCGATCGTGCCAGTCGACGTACTCGTAGATGGAGCGTCGAACGACGGTCGACATGCCGAAAAGCACGTACCAGGGATTCGTCGTCAACGGGTCGTAGACACCGCGGTGCGACCAGTGGCTCGCGGTGTTGTCCGGGCGGACATTGAGATCGGCATCAACCACCTTCACGGCGTGAACCACCAGCATCACTTCAGGGTCCACGAACTCTTTGGCTACCCGCTCCAGCTTGTCGTCCGTCCATACGTCGTCCTGATCGCAGAACGCGATGAAATCGCCACGACATAGCGATATCGCCTTGAAGAAATTCTCGTGAAATCCCAAACGCTGTTCGTTGCGCACTATGCGGACCGGGAACGACACGCGGCGCGAAAACTCGACCACGATGTCGTGCGTTCCACTGTCCGGGCTGTCGTCGGTGATGACCAGCTCGAACGGGGGCAGCGTCTGCCGGGCGATACTGTCCAGCTGCTCACGGATAAAGCGCTCGCCTTCATAGGCGGCCATCGCAATCGAAATTTTCATGGCAGTCCGTGTCGATTAGAGAACCGTTTCCGTGCGCGATTCTTCGCGGGCGGACCGGGTCGTGGGCGCATCTGGCTGTCGCCCAGCGCGAGATGAGAGCATCGATCTGGAAATCAGCATCAGATGATAGTAGAGCCGCGCATTGAGGCCGTAGTTATACGCGGATAGATGCCTGAACGCGATTCGCAGTGCCTTGAACGGCGCGGCATTCTTCGCATAGACCGACACGACGATCGGTACGAGCCGGCGCAACGCGACAGTGCGGGCGGGTTCAACCTGGCGCTCAAGCGTCAGACTGCTGACGAACGCATAGGCGGAAACCGGTGCCGCATTGGTCGAACCGCGCGTGCTCGCCGAGATTGAAACGTCGGTCTTGCGGTAGTACGACACGTATTCGTTCAGGTAGTAGATCTGCTTCGCAGCCAGACAGAGTTCGACGCCGAAGACAAAGTCGCAGCACGTCCCGTACTGTTCCTTATAACTGACCCGCTTCACGAGTTCTGCGTTCGCGAGCCAGCCGTTGTTCGGGAACATCTGGATCAGACCCGTGCGGCCGGGCACTTTCTGCGGTCCCTCGGTGCTTTTCGTTCTGTGAAAATCAGCGTTGAGTTTTGCGCTGACCGCACCATCGACGTGCCCCGCGTGATCCACTTCGTACTGGTCGGCGAAGGCGACATCCAGACCGGGATGACTGTCCCATAGTGAAACCAGCCGCTCGACACCGTCTTCGGCAAGGTAATCGTCGTCGTGGATCAGCAGGATCTTGTCGCCGCTCGCGCGCGCGAACAGGCTGGCGACATTGCGCGCCTGGCCGAGCGACGGTTCGTTTTTCACGTAGCGAATGCGCGGGTCATGCTGGTATTGCGCTGCCATCAGCCGCTGGGTCCGGTCGTCCTTCGAATCGTCGCCAATCACGATCTCGATGTTGGCGTGCGTCTGCGCGAGGCACGAGTCGATGCATTGGACGATCAGCTCCGGGCGATTGCATGTCGGCAGGCAGATAGAAACTTTAAAAGGGCGCGTCATGGCTTCACCTTGATTATGAGCGGAGGCACAGCGGCCGGTTCGCTCTGCGTATGCGTTCACACACGGCGGGTATCTAGCAAAATAGGCTAAAAAAAACCTGAAAAATAGGCTCAATAAATCTAAAAACCTTAGGCAATCCGGGGAATGCGAGTTTCACAATGACATTCGCCCCGGCATACCGGTCAGGGCGTCCATCGGTGAACAATGATGCTGGAGGCGTTGTAGTTATCTTTCGTGACCACATACTCGCCCGAGGACGTGAGATAGGCTCTCAGCCCATACATTGAATCCACGTCGTTGCCGACGTACACCGCAGTTGGGTTCGCGTTGATCAGTGTCGTATCGAGGTGCCCTGTGGTGAGATTGAAGGCGTCGATGTTGGGTACGGTGTGCACGTAGCCGACGAAGAGATAGTTGCCGGCCGCTGTCATCGACTTCGGATTGACGCTGGTCAGGGTGATCACCGGGTTGGGCGTGGTGGTATTGCCGGCGCTCCAGCCGTGATACACCTCGATCCGCGATTGCATCGCCGTCCAGTCCGCGCTCCCGGGGATGCCCTGTGCGAGGATCATGGTGTCGCTATCCGCCAGGTAGATGATGCGTGTCAATGGCCGGATGCTCTCCGGAATGGAGATGGTGACGGCTGGCCCCCAAGTCGGCTTTCCTTCACCATCGAAGCCGGTCAGCGGGTAGTGGTAAATGTGGTTCGTCCGGTCCAGACCGGCCCACACGTCTCCCCTGCTGTCGATGCAGAATCCGGCGGTCACCGCTAATGTCGTGTTGAACGCAGGACCGGGAAGCGCTGCGTCCGGTATGGCAATGTAGCCGTTCGCTGCGTTGAAATGAAAGAAGTAGAAGGCGGCGGGATTCTGGCCGGACGCCACCAGAATGCGATTTCCGCCGACAGTGACGAGTTGACCGAAGTGTTCGTCGCGCTCCGTATCCTGCATGTTCAGGCGCGGATCGGACGGATAGTCGAACGGATCCACGGTGTTCGCAACGAAGGTGCCGCCAGCCGTGCCCGTGTAGATATTGGTGCCGCTATAGAAGTTGGCGCCATCCGTGGAGGGGTCCGGCGCAGCGACGCCTTCGAAGTTAAGCGACTGAAGCTTCCACTGCAGGTTGCCGGCACTGTTGTAGGCGTGAATGTCGGTGCCGCCATTGCGCCCCATGTCCCAGCTTCCACCCCACGGATTGTTGAGCACATAAAGATTGCCGGCCGAGTCTTTGCCGATGCCGACGATGCGGGTGAAACGCTTGTCGCCGACCTGACCTTTGACCCCCTGGGTAGCGTCGAGATAACCGCCCTGAATGCCGAACGTGCCGGCCAGTGTCGGCGTGCCCGAGATGTTGTAGAGCTTGATGTTCATGTCGGGCCCTTCGTCGCCCACCATGAGTTGCCCGGACGAAGCGTCGTAATACAGCGCCGACGGTTGCGAGCCGGCGGGCATCTGGATAGTGTTAAGCGGCGCGCCAGCCGGAGTGAATTCGACAATCGTGCCCGCGCTCTTCTGGGCTACCCAGATATTTCCCGCGCCATCCAGCGCGAGAGCACCGGGACTCGAGACGGCGATGTCACGCTGCAAGACGCCATCGGTGGTGTAGACCCGGACGCGATTGTCAAAAAAGTCGCTCGCATAGAGCAGCGAGCCCGCCGTTGCGAGTCCCGTAATGACATCGGCCTTGCTGACGGCATTCCACACGCTGACGTCAATAACAAGATCGCGTGTCTTGGTGATGCGGTTGTATCTCCCCACCGCAGCGCTGCCGTAAGGGGTACCGCCCTGCAACGCCGCGAAGATCGAGGTGGCATTGCCGGTAATCGCGCCTCCCTGAAAATCGTTGTGAAGGCCGATGGAACCGAGGCTGGCGCCGTTCTGGTAGATCGCCACGCCGCCCTCGTCCTCATCCCAGAACGAAGCGGTATAGATGACGCCTTCGGGTGCGACCCACATCGAGCGCGCGGTGTTACCCACATGGGTGGCATCGGTCCCATACGTATTCGCCAGCCAGTCGGTGGTGTATTGCGCCCAACACGCGGGCGCGATCACGACGAGCAGCAGACCAAGGAATACAGCATGGATTCGCTTCCAGACCATGTGGTGTTCTCCTGAGACCCAGCCTGGCCGAACCGTCAATGCGTCTCACCCGAAGCAATCGCCTCGCTATAGACCGCGGCCACCCGCTTCGCGATCACCGAGTTGTCGAAGTTGGCCCGCGCATAGTCCCGGCAGGCCTGCGCATCCGGCAGCTTCAGACTGCCATCGAGCGCGGCTCCCAGGCCTTCTGCAATCGCCTCTGCGCCAGTCGCCCGCAGCACCAGATTCGGCGACAACCCTGCTACGGCTTCCGGCAAGCCGCCCACCGGCGTCACCAGCACGGGTGTGCCGGAGGCGAGCGACTCCACCGTAATCAGTCCAAATCCCTCCAGCGCCACGGTCGGCACCACACTGATCGTGGCCGCGCGATACAGCGCCGCCAGATGCTGATCCGGCACGAAGCCGAGCAACTTGACGTTGTCGTCCAACCCGGCCTCGCTGATGCGCGTCTGCAACTCCTCCTGCAATCGCCCCTTCCCCGCGATCAGCAACAGCACGTCGGGCACCCGTTTCTTCAGTAGCTTCACTGCATCGATCAGATCCTCCAGCCCCATGCGCCGCACCAGACGGCGCACGGCCAGCACGATAGGGCGGCCTTGCGGCAACTGCAGTTTCAGCCGCGCCTCGCCCGGTGTGATCGGCAAATTGAACTGGTCCACATTCACGCAGCCCGGTACCACGCGTACCCGCTCCGGGGAAATTCCATAGCGCGACGTCAGTATCTTGCCGAAGGCGTCGGACAGCACGATCAGACGCGACGAACGCGCATACACCGACTGCTCCAGATAACGCTTGGCGCGCTGACCGAACGAGTCCGCTCCTTCGACGTGGCTCTCGTCCGCCCACGGCCCCTGGAAATGCGACACCTGCGGGATGCCGCGCGTCACATCGAGACCCGGAAAGGTATAGAGCGCAAAGTGCGAGGAAATCACGTCGGGGCGTTGCCGCGTAATCTCACGGCGCAAGGCGCGGCGTGCTGCCATCAGGCGCATCGGCAACGATTGGGCCGCGGAGCCGAAACCCTGGATCGCGCCGTCCGTGTCCGCCGCGACGCGCGCCGAACCGGCGACCACGCCACGCACCGCCACGCCGGCACCCGGCAATGCGCCCACCAGCGAGTAGTACATGCGGTCGAGTCCGCCAGCACGCTCCGGGAACCAGTGCATGCCGATCTGCAACGATTTGATGGAACTGGCTTTCATGACGGGCTCTCTCGTGTGGCGTGAAATTTCGGTTGAAGCAGTCGCGGTAGCGGTGTTCATTCGGCCACCTTGAAGTTGACCGGCTGGGATTCGCTCGCCGTAGCGGCTCGCTGGCGGTCTTCCCGCTGTCCCGCCAGTTGCCGGTACAGCGCGATGTACTGTGCCGCCATGCGCGCCCAGCCAAAGCCGGTCGCAAGCTCGTGGGCCGCGACACCCATCGCGCGGCGTACGTCGCTGGAATTCGCGAGCCGCGCAATGGCGCCGGCCAGGGCCTTCGGATCGTCCGGATCGTCGAGCACGATGCCGCACTCGGGCGTGATGATCTCCGCCCCGCCCGCCGTGCGCGCGGTGACGACCGGCAGGCCCGCTGCCATCGCTTCGAGCAGCGACAGGCTCATCGCTTCGTAGCGCGAAGGAAACACGAAGGCGTCGACCGAGTGCATCAGCACCGGCATCTCCTTCACCAGCCCGAGGAAATGCACCCGGTCGGCCACGCCAAGCGCGCGAGCCTGTTCCGGGTAAGGACTGCCTGGCAGGTAACCGGCTACCGCGATATGCACGTCGGGCGGTAAATGGCGCAAGGCCTCGAGCACCGTGCCGAGATTCTTGCGCGGTGTGCGCAGATCGCCCACGAACAGAAGCAGAAACGCGTCGCCCGGAAGATTGAACTTCGCGCGGTCGCCGTGGGCAGCAGCAAAGCCCTGAGTATCGACGCCGTTATAGATCACGTCGACGCGGTTGCGCGGCGTCAACCCGATCGCGCGGATCTCGTCGGCCACCTTTTGCGACACTGCCGTAATCACCCGCGAGCGGCGGTATGCCCAGCGCTCGAGCGTCGCATTGACCCGCGTATAGACGAACTGATACGCGGACCACACCCCTTTCGTCAGCCTGAACGGGTAGTACTTGCTGCCGAACCAGCCGCTATGCACGAAGTGTGCGGTGTTCACGTCGGCGGGCACCCACGTGATGAAGCCGTTGACGTGCAGCACATCGTATTCGCTACGGTGCGTGCGCAGCCACAGCGCGCTCCTGAAGGCGAATACCTGTTGGCGCAACAGATTGGTCGGCCACCAGCGGCCGATTTTCACCGGCACCCAGCGCACGTTCGGATGCGCGAGCAAGTCAGGGGCGACGTGCGAGGCGACGAGTGTGACGGCGATATTCTCTTCGAGGGCCGCGCGCGCGATCTCATGATTGACGCGACCCTGGCCGTCGTTATGGCGCACGACATGCGTGACAATGGCGACTCTCAATCAGGTGCCTCCGTGGAGAATGAGCTCTCGCATGCGCTGCTGCTTTTGCCAGTGCGCGGCGGAGAGGATCGAAAAAAGACTGATGAAAAGCAGCAGGCCGCCAGTACCAACCAGCGAATTGGTGAACACCAGCATCGCGAAGATCGCGAGCGAGAGACTTACCGAAGAAGACACGAATTTGTCGTCGCGCATCTTGAACGAGGCCAGCAAGGCCCGCACCATCAGCCACAGGATGCCGGAGAGGTATAGCAGCGTGCCTGGCCAGCCCAGCACGAACGGGATGTTCATCACGCCGCTATCGAAGTTGCCGTATTGGCCAAGCTGGCCGCCGTCGTTCGAGAGCTTCGTCGACGTGCCGGTCGCGCCCATGCCTTCGCCCGAAACGTCGGTGAACGCCTTCTGCGCAAAAGTCGCGTAGAACTGGTTACGCGCCGCATAGCTCTGGTCGTCCTTGAGATTCACGATACTATTCAGGCGCGTCTGCATCCGCTCGGCCACCGGGCCCACTACCAGCAAGGGCACACACAGGCCGGCCAGCACGATCGCACTGCCGACGATGCGCACGCGTACCCGGTTGTTCGATTTGACCAGCTGGACCAGCATGGCGACCACCCAGCCGCCCCACGTCGAGCGCACGAGGCTCAAAGCGAAGGCGAAGAAGCCCAGCACGGCGGCAATCCACCGCACGCGGTGATTCGCGGCCATCACGTAGACCATCGCGCCCATCATGGCGAACGCAAACGGACCCGACGAGTTCATCGTGCTGAAGACGCGCACACCCATCGGTACGGGGTCGCCTTGCGAGTTCATCTGCGAGCCGAGCATCCAGAGCGCGTCCCACGGCGGCATGATGACGAACTGCACCAGTCCGTAGCCGCCCATCACCAGCATGCCCCAGATGAAGGTGTTGACGATGGTGTCGCGAAACGCCGGATAGTTGCGCGTATTCGCCATGATGTGAAAACCGATCAGGAGCGGATAGAGCCAGTTGGCGAGGTCATAGATCGCCGCGAGCGGCCCGCTCGAGACAACGCCGACCATGAACGCGTAGGCGAGCCCGGCGAGAATCAGCAGCACCGGCAAGCCGCGCCGCTGCGCAAGCAGCGGGTAGTGGCGAATCAGCCCTATGCCGCTGATCATCGTCACTGCGAGCGGCGCAATCTGGATCAGGCTGGTGGGCGTAAAGCCGCCCTTCGACCAGTCGGCGAGACGCCGCACTTCGGGACTGAGGAACCACAGCCACCACATGAAGCCGACATAACGCGCAGGACTTCTGAAGTACAGCCACAGCCCGGTCATGGTGGCGAGCACCGGAAAGGCAAGCGTCAGCAGCGAGCCCTGGTGCGCCGCCACCAGTAGCGCGGTAATGAACCACAGCAGCGCGGGCGGCCCCCACTCCATCGGGTCGCTCTTGAGGCGGCGGACGGCGCCGCTTGCGGCGGCACGCGTGATCGTTGACATCGGTTAGAGGCCTCCGCGGGACTGGCCCGATGTCCGCACCTCGGTTCGCACTTCGGCGCGCGCCTCCGGACGGCCGTGTGGCGCCACACGCCGGCGCAGCAGGTCTTCGGTGATCCGCACATGTTGCATGGCGAAATGGTGCGTCGTCAGGTCGCGCGACAGCAGCTGTTCTGCAGCCGCCTGGACCTGGCGCAATGCTTCGGATGGCGAAGCAACCAGCCGGTCAACCGCCTCGCGCATGGCTTGCGAATCGAACGGCGGCACGTACGACGCAGCCTGATGTGAGAAGTAGTCCTCGAGCGCGCCTACGCCGGTGACCACCATCGGCTTGCCGAGCGCCGCAGCTTCGAGCATCACCGTAATACCCGAGGCGTGCGAGTTCGGCCGCAGCGGCACCAGCACCAGATCGGCCCAGTCGTACAGCTCTCGTGCTTTCTTCAGCCCCGCGGCAGGCGCGATATCCACATTCGGTGCGTGCAGCTTTGCCGGAATCTTGCGTCGCGTGGCGAGCCTGACGTGGTAGCGCGGATCGTTGCCGAACGCCTTGATGAGCGTTTCCCAGTCGCGATCGCGGTCGTTGCCGATGGCGGCAATCCGCACCGGCGTATGAGCCTGCCAATCGGCCGGCGCCTGCACCGGAAAGTCGCCGGTATTCAGACCGTAGTACACGTGGGTCGCTGCGCGCCCGAGGTAGCGCTGGCAGAGCTCGGCGTTTTCGCTTGCGAGCGTCGTCAGCACGTCAGCGCGCGCAATCAGCTTGCGATACAGCCAGCGCCGCAGCATGCCGTAGCCGGGCCACTTGTCGAGCAGCCACACGCTTTGTGCCAGCAACAGCGGCGGCGCGTTGCGGCGCCCGCTCAGCAGCAGCACCAGGGCAACCGACAGATACTCGTGCTCCGTATGCGTCCAGATCACATCCGAGCGCAGGATCTCGGCGCGATTGCGCCACGTGTGGATCAGATCGAAGCCGAGCACGGCCTTGAGGCCGCGGCGCAGCAGCCGCACCGGCGCGCTTTCGCGCGCATCCTGCGAATAGGTCAGCGCGAACTCGTCGGATTCGGCGTGGTGATAGCCATACAGGCAGCCGATATTCTCGCCCTTGCGATAGAAGCGCGGATCGGCTCCGTAAAACAGATGCACGTTGACTTTTGTGCTCATTCAGACTCCGGTCTGCAGAGTGACGCGGGGTGAAAAGGCCTCGGCGCAAACGGCCCGCCACTGTGGCAACCGATGGGCGAACGCATCGCGACGCGTCACGAGGCCGTCGCGCGGCGCGCTTCGTTTGCGCCCGTGCGCACCGCACGCCAGCGCGAGAGCCGCGTGCGGCCCTGCTTCGAGAGCAGTGCGAGCACGACGTGGGCGAAGCCGGGATAGACCTTGGTGCCCACCAGCGTGTACCACCACCAGGCGGCCTCGCGCCGCAGCGGCGGCAACTGGTCGCGCAGGATCAGATGCAGGTTGTAGGCGGCGTTGCGCACGGCCATCATGGTCTGCGCGTCGCGGCGGTCTTCGTCGAAACGCTCGGCGGGGTAATGATCGACCGCTACGCGCGGGTCGTACACGAGCTTCCAGCCGGCATGCTTCACGCTCATGCTGAACGCCATGTCGTTATGCGTCTGCGCGCCGGCGCCGCGCAGACGCGCGTCGAAGCGGATCTGGCTGATCGCTGCGCGCCGGTAGCTCATGTTGGCGCCCTTGAGCAAATCGACTTCGCGGGCGCCGCCCACGCCCAGATGGTGGTTGCCGATGATCTTGCCCGACGGCAGAACCTTGCCGACCAGCGGCCGTTCACCGTCGAGAATGCGGCCCTTTTCGTGCACCCAGTCACGGCCGCCGAGCGCACCCAGGCGTGAATCGCTCCCGAACGCGGCGGCGATCCGCTCGACCCAGTCGGGCCGCGGCGCGGCATCGTCGTCGGTGATGGCAACCACGTCGCCGCTTGCCACGTCGAGGCCACGATTGAGCGCGGCGACCTGTCCCGGCGTTTCGACCAGTGCCACCGAAAGCGGCAGCCTACCCTTGACCGCCGGATCGCGCAGGCAGGTGTGCGTCGCGATGTCGTCGGGACGGGCCACGACGACCACTTCGTCTGGGGCGCGCGACTGGCGCTGCAGCGCTTCGAGGCAGCGCGTCAGATCGGCTGGCCGGCGAAAGGTGGGAACCAGTACCGTTACTTTCATCGCGTCATGCTCCGTTGTTAAGCGCTGAGGTATTCCTGCACCGCCGCGTAGCCACGGTCGTAGCCACCGCGTGCGCGTTGCGGCATCGCGTTGAAAATGCCGCCCTGCACGTGCACGCCGGCTGCCTTCAGCCGCTTGAGGGAATCGGCGATCTCGGCTTCGCTATGCACCCCTGAGCGAAGCACGAAGAACGTCGAGCCTGCATATCCGCCGATAATCGACGCGTCGGTCACCGCCAGCACCGGCGGCGTATCGATCAGGATCACGTCGTAACGCTTGGCAAGACCTTCGAGGTATTGCGGCAGGCGCGGCGACATCAGCAGTTCCGACGGATTCGGCGGACGATGGCCGCACGAGATGAAGCTGAGGCCTTCGATGTCGGTGGCGCGAATCGCTTCTTCCAGCGAGATCTGTCCGCTCAGCAGCTCGGACAGCCCGTTGACCTGCGCACCGCCCACATAGCGCTCGAGCGCGCCACGCCGCATGTCGCCGTCGATCATCAGCACACGCTTGCCCGAATGCGCGAGCAGCACCGCGAGGTTGACGGTCAGAAAGCTCTTGCCGACTCCAGGCATCGGCCCGGTGAGCATGACGATGCGGTTGCGCGCATCCATCATCGTGAACTGCATGGAGGTGCGAAGGCTGCGCAGGCTTTCAATGCACACGTCCTTGGGCCGCGCATCGGCCAGCACCGAGCTGAGCCGGTTGCCGCCGCGCACGACGGAATGCTCCAGCACGGCCTGCTCCGCAGAGAGCGGCACGAGCCCGAAGATCGGCAGATGGAACATGCGCTCGACGCGCTCCGGATCGTCGATGCCCTTGAACATATTGCGGCGCAGGAACACGAAGCCGGTCCCGACGATCAGGCCGAGAATCACGGCCGCCGACAGGATCATCGCCTTCTTGGGCTTGACCGGCGTGCCCGGGCGCAATGCCAGGTCGACGATATGCACGTTGCCGCCCGTGCCGGCCCGCTGCACCGACAACTCCTGAATCCGGTTGAGCAACAGCACGTAGATGTCTTCAGCCACCTTGGCGTCGCGCTGCAACTGCACGGCCTTCACTTCGGTGGCCGGCAGATTGCGGAAGCGATCGCTGTATTTGTCGCGCTGCGTTTCGAGGTCGGCCATCTGTTCGCGCGCAGCCTTGATGAGCGGATGCTCGTCGCCATAGCGTTCCTCGAGCGAGGCGATCTGCAGGCGCTGGGCGGCGACCTGCTGTTCGTACTGGATACTGCCCTCCAGATAGACCTTCGCCTCATCGCTTGCATTGATCGAGCCGGACTCGCGCTGATACGCGGTGAGCGCCGCTTCCGCGCGTTCGAGGTCGCTCTTCAGACGCGGCTCCTCGCTCTTGAGGAATTCGAGCATCTTGGTCGCATCGGTTTGCTTCGCGGCGATGTGCTCGCGCAGATACGACTCGGCGAGTGCATTGGCAATGAACGCCGCATGCGCCGGGTCCTTGTCTTCCAGCGAAATCTCGATCACGCCGGTCTGCTTGCCCTGCTCCTCGACCTTGATCGCCGACTGGAACCCGGTGATGGCATCGAGCTCATTGGCGCGCACCACCGTGAATTCAGTGCCTGGCCGCGCGACCAGCTTGTTGACGAGAATCGTCACGCCGCCGCCCTGCTCCGTCTGGCCCGTCTCGCCGCGCAGCAACAGCTTGCCGTTCGGGTCGCGCAGCTCGTACGACGTAGGGGACAGCACGGTCATCACCATCTTCTTGCCTTCGAGCGACGGGTCGACCTCGACCGAATCGACCTCGGCCTGTTCGCCGCCCCACGCGTAGTTGTCAAGACCCAGCCACGGACGGGCCGGCACACCAGGCGTGGCGAAGTGCGCCGCAAGACTGCCGAGAAACGGAAAGGTCCTCGGCGCGACCGAGAAGTCCAGTTTGCCGTCGCGAACCACCGGGCCGACCACGCCACGGCTCTGGATCATCGCGATCTCGGCGTCGGTGGGCAGCGAGGTCTGGCCGCTCGAAATCATCGCGCCCGTCTGCGTCTGCGTGAGGGCCTGCGAGTTGTTGTCGGACTCCTCCACCCGCACGTACGCGTCGGCCTTGTAGGTCGGCTTGGCAAGGAAGCAGTAGACGCCGGCCATTGCAACGATCGTCATCGCGATGGCAAGCAGCCACCAGATGTCGTCGAGAATCACCTGCAATAGTTGACCGAGGACGACGTCCTCTTCTTCGGTCTTGGCCGGCGGGGCCATATACGGATTCAGTTGAGTGCTCACAATTCCATCCCGGTTGGGTCGCCTCGGACCCTGCGCTGTGCATGGGTTCGCATCACGCAGGATCTTCGGCAGTTTCAGGCGACTAGTTCGTCAGTTCCTTGATATAGAACACCGACTGGATCGCCGGCAACACCTGCTGGATGACGCGGTTGAAAGTCGTCGAAGCCGCCGTGCCGACGTAGACCACATCCAGCGGCTGCAGCTGGAACTTGGACGACAGCATGATGGCGTTGGGTTGGGTCATATCGAGGCGATAGACTTCCGGCGTGGTCGGATGGTCCTTCATGCCGCGCATCACGTAGATCTGGCGCGGGTTCGCGTCGGTGTCGAGAATCCCGGTGGCCTGGGTGAGCGCATCGGCAATCGTCAGGCGGCCTCGTAACATCGATACAGCCTGCGGCGCCTTGACCTCGCCCATCACGAATACACGGCTATCCACGCGGTCCGGCACATTCACGATGTCGCCGGCCTGCAGCATCACGTTCTGCCGCACGTCGCCGCGGTCGAGCACGCTATCGGCGTCGAGCACGTAGAGCTTGTTGTTGCGGGTCAGACGCACGCGCTGGATATCCGCAATCGAGGTGCTGCCGCCCGAGCGCGTAATCGCGTCGAGCAGCGTGAGCGGAACGTCGCTGATCGCGAGCGGCCCGGGCGTCTTCACTTCGCCGGTCACCTGAACCTTCTGGCTGCGGAACGACAGCACCCGCACATCCACCTGCGGATTGCGGATGTACGGCACCAGACGCACCGCCAGTTCGTTGCGGATGTCGCCCACCGTCTTGCCGGCCGCCTGCACGCGTCCGACGAACGGGAAGTAGATCGTGCCGTCCGGCGCAACGGTCTGGCCGTACGGGTCGGCCTGGCCCGGCAACGCCGTCGTGTACGGCTGCTGCACGGCGCCTGCGAGTGTCTGCGTGGTGTTGTCGCCGGTCGACAGCGTGCTGCCGCTCGGCGTCGTCAATTCAGGGTGATCCCACACCGTGATGCCCAGGATATCCTGCGGCGCCACGTGGTAGACGTATTGAGACGGGTCGGTGTACCGGCTGGGCGGCAACGGGCGCTGCTGCGCCGCTGCCTGCTGCGCCTGGGTCTGGGCATCGACCAGATCGCCGTCGATCAGATGGACCTGATACGTCTGGGCCGGCTTGTTCGACGAATCCTCTTTGAGACTCGAAGTGTCGAGGTAATTGCCAGGTGCGGTAGCGCAGGCCGACAGAAAAACCGTCAGCAAAAGAGCAACAGTAAAATTTCGATTCAGCATATTTTGTTTAGCCATCCCATGACCAACTGTTCGATGAGCACGAGGCTCGCGCGATATTCGTTTTCCGCCCTGCCATAGGGATCGACGACGTCGGCTTCCGTGCCGAGCGGAAAGACCTTGCCGCGCGCATCCGGCTCGAGTTTCTCGACGTCCTTGACCTGACGGTGTTCGGTGACGAGGATCAGGTCCGCGTCGCGCACGATCTGACGGTCGATGCGCCGCGACTGATGCATGCCCGGCGTCACGCCGCGCTCGGCGAGCAGGCGCCGCATCATCGGGTCCATGCCCCAGCCGTCGACCGCGCGAATGCCCGCCGAATGAAAGCGGATTGCCCGCCGTGCCTGCCCTTCGGCCTCCACGGCGCTGCGTTGCCGCGCCCTGAAAAGCCATTCGGCCGCAGGCGAGCGGCAGACGTTGGCATGACAGACAATCAATACGTTGGCTAACATAGGCGGACTCCTTCGCTGGAGGTCACTGCGTGGCGGCGGCACCGGCGGACCGGGCTGCGCGATTGTCGTGATGCGGATGATTCAGGCTGTGTGCAGCCGGCGTGTGCCCGGCGCCCTGCGCGTGCTGGCGGCCAATCGCGTGATACTCGATGCCGAGCTCCTGCATCGCCTCCGGCTCGTACAGGTTGCGGCCGTCGAAAATCAGCGGTGTTTTCAGGTGCTGTTTGAGACTGCCGAAATCAGGACTCTTGAAGACCTTCCATTCCGTCAGGATCACGAGCGCATCGGCGCCGCGCGCCACGTCCATCTCTTCGCTTTCGAAGGTAAGCCGCGCGTGTTGTTGCGGGACATGCTGCAGATCGAGCGCGAACACGCGCTTCGCTTCGTCCACCGCGACGGGGTCGTAGGCTTTGACGCGGGCGCCGCGTTTGAGCAGTTCGGCGATCAGCGGACGGCTCGGTGCTTCGCGCATGTCGTCGGTATTGGGCTTGAACGCGAGACCCCATACGCCAAACGTGCGGCCCGACAGATCGTCGCCCAGGCGCGCCACGATCTTGTGCGCGAGAATCTTCTTCTGCGTTTCGTTGACCGCTTCCACGGCTTCCAGAATGCGCAGGCCCTGGTCATGCTCGATCGAGGTCTTGATGAGCGCCTGCACGTCCTTCGGGAAGCACGAGCCGCCATAGCCGCAGCCGGCATACAGGAAGTCGTAACCAATACGCGGGTCTGAACCGATGCCGCGGCGCACGGCTTCGATATCCGCGCCCACGCGGTCGGCCAGGTTCGCCAGTTCGTTCATGAACGAGATGCGCGTGGCCAGCATGGCGTTGGCGGCGTACTTGGTGAACTCGGCCGAACGCACGTCCATGTACAGCGTGCGTTCGCGGTTGCGGTTGAACGGCGCATACAGGCGCTTCATCAGCTCGCGGGCCTTCTCGCCCGGCACGTCCTCGTCGCAGCCGAGCACGATGCGGTCAGGGCGCGTGAAGTCTTCGACGGCGGCGCCCTCTTTCAGGAACTCCGGGTTCGATACCACCGAGAACATGTGGTGCGCGCCGCGTGCCGCCAGTTCTTCGGCGATCACATTGCGTACCCGCACGGCGGTGCCAACCGGCACGGTCGACTTGTCGACGATCACCTTGAAGCCGGTCATGTGGCGGCCGATATTGCGCGCTGCCGCCAGCACGTACTGCAGATCGGCCGAGCCGTCTTCGTCGGAGGGCGTGCCCACCGCGATGAACTGGATGTCGCCGTGCGCCACCGCTGCGGCGATGTCGGTCGAGAACGTCAGGCGCCCGGCCTTGCGGTTGCGCGCGATGATCTCCTGCAGGCCCGGCTCGTGGATCGGTACGCCGCCATTGTTCAGCACGTCGATCTTGCGCTGGTCGAGGTCGAGACAGAACACGTCGTTGCCGATGTCGGCAAGACACGCGCCCGTCACGAGGCCCACATAGCCGCTACCAATGATCGTCACGTTCATGAATTACACCTCGGAGATATGAATGGTTCTGAAACCGGGCTCAGGCTTCTGCCTGCGCCCGCATGTGTCCGGTCCGCGCCAGGTACGTCTCTCAGTACGCGTTGCTGCCCACAAAACCCTTCCACAGCGTCAGCACGACGATCTTGATGTCGAGCCAGAAGGTCCAGTTCTGCATGTAGTACAGGTCGAGCTTCACGCGGCCCATCATCTTTTCGATGCGGTCGGTTTCGCCCCGGTAGCCGTTGATCTGCGCCCATCCGGTGATGCCTGGCTTGATGCGATAGCGGTGCATGTAGCCCTTCACCAGATCCTTGTAGATGTCGTCGTGTTCGAGCGCATGCGGGCGCGGTCCCACCACCGACATCTCGCCGCGCAGCACGTTGATGAACTGCGGCAGCTCGTCGAGGCTCGTGCGGCGCAGGAACGCGCCCACCGCGGTGATGCGCGGATCGCGCCGGGTCGCCTGGGTGATCTTGCCGGCCGTTTCGGCGTGCACTTTCATCGAGCGGAACTTGTAGATCTCGAACTGGTTGCCGTCGATGCCCTTGCGCTTCTGGCGAAAGAACACCGGACCCGGCGACGACAGCTTTACCATCACCGCGATAACCAGCATTAGCGGCGCCAGCGCGGTGAGCGCGCCGAATGCGAACAGCCGGTCGAACACGCGCTTGGGCAGCACCCGCAGATCGGTGATCGGCGAGGCCGCGAGGTTGATCGCCGGCACGCCGAGCAGATCGACCATCGGCTGGCTGAACAGCGTCAGGCTGCGCACGTCCGGAATGAAGCGGATGTTCACGAAGTCGTTGCGCAGCTCCATCACGAAGCGGTGAATCGTCTTCTCCTTCGAGATCGGCAAGGCGAGCCAGAGTTCCTTGATGGCGCGGCCGCGCACCAGCTGGATCATCGTGGCGAACTCACGCTCCACCGGCACGCCTTCGATCGCCTGCACCGTGTCCGGATCCTGATACGGATCGATCGTGGCGTCCTCGTCATAGACCACCACGGGGCTAAAGCCCGCCTCCGGGCGAATGCGCATCTGCTCGATCAGAAACTTGCCGTAGGGCGCGCCGCCGACGATCGCCACAGCCTTGTGATTGAAGCCCTCGCGGCGCAGCCCCTTCAGGATCGTGTAGACGAGCGCCTTGGTGATGATCAGCAGCACGATCGTGGCGACGGCCCAATACGCGAGCCACAGGCGCGACAGCAGGTCCGAGCGGTGCAGGCTGAAGCTGATCAGCACGCCGGTGATTTCCACCATCACCCAGCCGCCGCAGACGCGAAACAACAGGTCCATCAGCGGCTTGCCGCGCCACGACTGGTAGATGCCCAGCGCGGGAAAGAACACCACGACGAGCAGGCAGTCGAACGCCAGCGAAACGCTCTGCATGTCGTCCAGCCACAGCCATTTGCCGTTGTGCAGCGCTGCCGCGAGCACGGCGCCGAGCGCGACCATGGCGATGTCGATGATTCTCGATAGGACGCTCAGCATGCGCGGCACCTCAGTTGGTCAGTCAAGTTCCGTCCGTCAGATAAGCGGGCATGCACACCGCGCTTTACAAGCCAATTCAAAAGAGGCCTAAGTCAGAATGAGTGAATACCCGTACAGGACTAGATAAGGGGGCATTAAAAATCGCACTGCAAGATCGTAAAAAATCTCAAATTGTATCGGTCAGAAATGCAATATTTTTTCTGCATTATTTAGGTAATTTTTTCTGATTCGGAGGCTGTTTGGCGCCTCGACGGGGGCATTTCTAGCGTTTATCGGACAGTTTTCGGCAAAGTTTGCACGTCATGACACCTGTCTGTGCTGCCCCTTTTTTAGGCAGCCTGACCACCGAAAAAAATCCAGGACGTTTCTTTGCGAATATTTTTTTGATTTTTTGCTGCGCCGCAATAAACCATCAATTATTTCGAGATTTTTTGCGGGTTCTTTTGATTAGTTTTTTGGAACTTCGATTTATCAAGCTTTTATTGGCTATTTACGCCGTGATACAAATCGACGTACTCACCCAGCCCCGAGGAGCACATCACCATGACAGCAACGGTCACGGCATCCGTCGGCGACAGCCGGCAAGGCGCCGCCCCATCCCTGAAGGTCAAGCTGAAGGTTCATCCCGTCATCCTGGCGGGCGGCTCTGGCACCCGCCTGTGGCCCATGTCGCGTGAGCAGTATCCGAAGCAGCTGATCGGCTTGCTGGGCGACGACTCGCTGCTGCAATCGACCACCAGGCGCCTCGACGCGCTCGATGCCAGGCATCCGCTCGCCGATCAGCTGATCGTGGTCGCCAATGAAGAACACCGCTTCACCACCGCCGAGCAGCTGCGCGTGAGCGGCAAGGCAAGCCGGCTGATTCTCGAGCCGGCCGGCCGCGACACCGCGCCGGCGCTGACGGTAGCCGCCCTGTCGATCGCCTCGCAGGACGACGACGGCATCATGGTGGTCATGCCCGCCGACCACGCGGTCACCGATGTCGAAGCGTTTCACGCGGCAGTCGCCGCCGGCGTGCAGCACGCCTACGAAGGCCATATCGTGACGATGGGCATCGTGCCGACACATGCGGAAACCGGCTACGGCTATATCCGTCTGGGCGCACCGCTCGAGCGTGACGGCGCACTCGATGCGCACCGTCTCGACCGCTTCGTCGAAAAGCCGCATCTCGAACTCGCGCAGCGCTACGTCGAATCCAGGGAGTACTGGTGGAATAGCGGCATCTTCATCATGCGCGCCTCAACCTGGCTTGCGGCGATCAAACATTTTCAACCGGGCATTTACGAAGCCTGTGACGCGGCCTTTGCGGGCGGCAAGGCGGACGGCGACTTCTTCCGGCTGCAGCGCGAAGCGTTCAGCGCGTCGCCGTCGAATTCGATCGACTATGCGGTGATGGAACAGCTTGGCGGCGATCCGTCGGTTGCGACCGGCGTGGTTTTGCCGTTGCAGGCCGGCTGGTCGGATGTGGGTTCATGGGATGCGATCTGGCAGATCCTGCCGAAGGACGAAACCGGCAACGTGGGACGCGGCGAGGTGATGTTCGAAGGCTCGACGTCGACCTTCGCACACTCCGAAGGACGCCTGATTGCCTGCGTCGGCACGCAGAACCTCGTGGTTGTCGAGACCGCCGACGCCGTACTGGTGGCCGATAAATCGCGCGTGCAGGACGTGAAGAAGATTGTCGGCCGGATTCGCGCCGAGGGTGGCGCGGTGGCCGCGAATCACCGCAAGGTGCATCGTCCGTGGGGGCACTACGATTCCGTGGACAGCGGCGAGCGCTTCCAGGTGAAGCGCATTGTCGTGAATCCGGGCGCACGTCTGTCGCTGCAAATGCATCATCACCGCGCAGAACACTGGATCGTCGTGCGCGGCACAGCTCTCGTCACCCGCGGTGAAGAGCGCTTTATCGTCTCCGAAAACGAATCAGCTTATATTCCGCTTGGGACGACTCACCGCCTCGAGAATCCCGGCAAGATGCCGTTGGAAATGATCGAGGTGCAGTCCGGCTCCTATCTCGGCGAAGACGACATCGTGCGCTTCGACGACACTTACGGACGCCAGTAACCTTGACGGCGAATCACCAGCTATTGATGCGGATCCTGCGGCGGTTGCTCCTACCGGCCGCGGGCTGCTCTTTGGCTCACCCTGCGTGGGAGATGAGCTCTGAGGACATCGGGAATCGCTCGGACGTGCTGTTGTCGGCCGGCGTTTCGCTGGGGTAGCGGCGCAGCGGTGCGCGCAGTGCGCTGATCGGGCCATGCAAGGGACCGTGCAGCTGGCCATTGATAGGGCCGTTCAGTGGACCACCAAGCGGGCCGCTGATCGGACCATTTATTGGCCCATTTATCGGCCCACCAAGAGAACCGCTCAGATGATGGCCCTGCGCGTGGATGCCAGCCTGACCAACGTGGCCGTCATTCAGCTGGTTGTCCGCCGCCTGGCCGTTTTTAGCGCCACTCATCTGTCCTGCCTGTCCACGTGCTTGCCCAGCTGGCGGCGCGTCCGCATGCACGCCTGCCGAACTGACGGTGGGCACATTGGGCATCGTACGGGTGGCCGGCAAGGGCCGCGAATAACCTGCAGCGGCTGCGACACTTCCCGCACCTGCGGCAGCGGCCGACGACGCCGCACCTGCCACGTTCGCGACGGTTGCCACATTCGCCGCAGCGCCCACCGTGCGGTACTGCCGGTCGATCCATTGACGCGCCCACTCCAGCGCATACTCCTGCGCGCCATCGGGGTCGGCAAAGCGCGGGCCGACCAGACCGGAGCGCTCGACGCGGCGGCCGTCCAGCTCGATCTCCGCCCACGCGCGATACATGGCGCTCGGCACGCGTTCAGCCGCGACGTAGATCACGTAGCCGCGCCGGTCGACGACCTGCATGCCGCGCGCCGCAAGGCTCATCGGCAACGGACGTTGCGGAGCGTCCAGCGGATGGTCGCAGCGGCGCGGGACGGCGCCCAGTTCCGCTGCCCGGCTTACGGCCGGCTCGGTGCGCACGCCGACATCCGGCGGCACCGTGCCGGACAGCTGGCGCGTCATGTCGGCGAGCGGGTCGAGCGAGGGCCAGCCGCGCGTCGCATTGGCAGGCGTCTGCCACGACTCGGGGCTTTTCCACGACACGCCGCGCAGACTGTCGTCGCGCACGCTCACGGTTTCCAGTTGCGGCACGGGGTTCGCTGCAGCAGCCGGCGGCGATGCTTGCGGGACATACACGAAAGTGCGCCCGGTCTGCGACAGCAGCCGGACCATTTCGGCGAGCGTGCCGTTTACCTGCCATTCCTCAAAACGGCGACGGCAGGTCGGACCCGACGGATAGCGGCCTGGCAGTTTCGACCAGGGCTCACCGGTTGTCAGAATCCAGAGGACTGCATTTGCCACGATGCGTGGTTCGGCGCGCGGCCGGCCGCGTCGGTTGAGACGGACCGCCGGCTCATCGGAAACGAGCGCTGCGAGTTGCGCCCATTCGTCATTGCTTAGCTCATCGAAAAACATGCGGTTCTCCACGCAGCCTGGCCAGGCCGCGGCTTTGGACATCTCACGAATTCAGCGTTCACGATCCGTGTAGTGTCCTCGGTTGCACAAATATGTATTTACGTCCCGGCCGATTCGCGAATTTCGCACTGCGTTAGTGCGATTGTTCCCCACCGCGAAGCACAAAACGTGGTCTCACTCGTGCATAGGAGAAATTGTGCAGGAAGCATACCATCACCAGGGTTTCCGTGAATATCCCAAACACAAGTGTTACGGATGGAAACAAACTTGTGCTTTTTGCCGCGTTGATTTTCCAATAGCCGGGGCAGAAATGCCGTCAGTGGCAACAGCACAACCGTCTATCGCGCGGCACATCCACGATGAAAGAACTGCTTTATTTCAGCCAAATGAATACGGAAAAGTTTTACTGTTTTTTTATGGCCTGATAGACGTGTGTATCGGTACCGCAACACGTTGAGGGCGCAACGAGCCGGCCGGCGATTTGCTCCCGTGCCTCTGCGCGGGAGCACATTTGGGACCGCCGCGCAGCGTAGATCAGGTGACCGGATTCGCTGCGTGCTCACCCACCACCGTCATCCATCCACGCACGCGCCAGCGCGTAACGAGCCCTTCCCGCACGTACGGATCGGCGTTTGCAAAGGCTTCGGCAGCAGCCGGCGAATCGCCTTCGAACAGCAGGATGGCGTTGTCAGCCGGCTCGACGAGCGCTCCGCCAAGCTGTAGTTCGCCGCGCGCGACCGCGGCCCGCGCCAGTTTCAGATGCTCGTCGCGCCAGCTTGCCCGGCGTTCGAGATAGTCGTCGCAGAGGTCGTAGATCAACAGGTAATGCATGGATATCCCTCCTGAATTAGCGGATAAATATTTCCGGTTTAGCCAATCACGTCAATATTGCGGCTTTAGAATAACGGCGGAATTTTCTTCCGGATTTCAATTGAAACCGATCGAATCGAGCTTATACCAATGCGGGCGCGCTTCTGTTCACCGGGAAACTGTGACAAGGAAATTGAAAGGTGTTGTTATCGATCGTCATTCATTCTGTATTCCGAACTATCTGCGCATTTTGCTCATGCCAGGCGTGTCTTGAGTGTCATTGACGGGCGATCGCCGGCGGATGAGCGCCCAGGGAAAACCTGCCCCGCCGCCTGTCAACCAGCCAACATTGCCATCCGTTTTACCTGACAGCTTTGCCATAATAACGACGGCGATGGGCAAACGGATGCCTGTGACGCCCGGTTGTACGACTACCAATAACAGTTTCACTACCGATGGAGTGTCCCATGAAGATCCAGTCCGCGCTCGCAGCCCTCGTCCTCGGCGCCGTGTTGGCGTCGCCCGCTTTCGCTCAAAACAGTCAGCAGTCGAAGATGACCGCCTGCAACCAGCAGGCCGGCGACAAGAAAGGCGACGACCGCAAGGCCTTTATGAAATCGTGCCTGTCGGCGAAGCCGGCCGCCGCGCCGATGTCCCAGCAAGACAAGATGAAGGCGTGCAACACACAAGCCGCCGGTAAGAAAGGCGACGATCGCAAGGCCTTCATGTCGACCTGCCTGAGCAACAAGAGCTGAATCCAGGCGCTTCTGGGCGTTGTAGCGGAGGTGGCGCGGTTAGAACCGCGCCACCTCCGCGACGCCACTGTCGGCAGAGCACACCTGCCTCGCCGCCATCTCTCCACCATAAAGGCCGCCGCGCCTGTCAGCGCTGGTTGCGCCATCAGCAGCGTCCGGCTTCCCCGCCGCTTTCCCGCCTTTCAAAGTCCGTTCGCCCCGATTGCAGCATTTTCTTCTATGATGGCTGCGGAGACGGCCCACCTATAAAACACCATGCGCCATCGGGCCGCCATCTTGTCGTTGATGCCACAGAGCATTGATCGGAGGCAAGAATGGTATGGAGACAGAAAAACCGCTGGTTCAGGCGGTGGCTGGTCGTCATCGTCTTTTGGGCGGTGCCGGTCGCGATCGTCGCGGTGCGCGAGATTCAGGAGGAAATGGCCTACAACGCCGTCGACCTCGATCGCGCCCTGACCACGTGGAATTTCACCGACGCGCAGCGCGCCGCCGGTGCCCCCGCCCGCTGTCATGGCGAGCCGGATGAGGCACGCGCGGCAGGTTGCCCGGCGGACGTGCTGAGCGCCAACGCACCCCGCCAGCAGGAGGCCCGTGACGAATACTCCTTGCGCCGTACTACGCTGTTCGCGTATCTGTGGCACGCGTTCGTCGGCTACTGGATCGTGCCGGCCATCACGCTGTTTCTCCTCGGGGCGCTGATCGGCGGCGTTCGCCGCGCGCTACGCCGCCCTCCACCACCCATCAAAAGCACGCAGAATCATTGAAGGGTGCGCGTGCACCCGCTCGCTGGCGTCAGGTATCGCGGCGAGTCCGTACGATCGCGCAACACCGTCGGCATTGCGGCGTGCGCGCAACACACCCCTTAACCTTTCATATTTATTTCAATCGTCCTGTGTCGCGCTGAAAATCGGTAAAAAGCGACCTGCCGGGTGCACGAAAGACACCGCTCCGCCGGTGCTGGCGAGCCGCCATCTCAGGCACAAATTCTGCGTCCTTCCGTGCGTACGAAGCCCTTCGAAGGCGGTCCAGTGATCGGTCATAGTTACCCCAATGACTTTTCATATTTGCCGCAAACGCCCGTCCCACAAGGGTTTTCGTCGCAAGCGGGAACGCACCCTTTACTCGTGCGTGTGATATAACTAACCTGGCAGCCCGGTAAAAAAGCGTGGTTGCACCCAGGAACCGTGACGGAGAAAAACGATGCAAAGACGAAACTTCATGCTGAAGACTACCGCTGCGCTAGCTTTCGGAAGCCTTGCACTCGCTGGATGCACCACGTCGTCAGGCACCCCCGACAACGCGGCGACCAACATGTCGAAGCGGCAGTCGATTGACTCCAGCGTCGATGGGACGATGTCGCGCCTCTTCCAGACGGTGCCCGGCTCGCGTGAGCTCGTGTCGAAGGCGCGTGGCGTACTGGTATTCCCGTCTGTGCTGCAAGCCGGCTTTATCGTCGGCGGCCAGTATGGCGAAGGCTCGCTGAAGGTCGGCGGCGGCACGGTCGGCTACTACAGCACGGTCTCGGGCTCGTTCGGCCTGCAGGCCGGCGCGCAGTCGAAGGCCATCATCTTCCTGTTCATGACGCAGGACGCGCTCGACAAATTCCGCAATACCGACGGCTGGTCGGCAGGCGGCGATGCCTCAGTCGCTCTCGTCAAGATGGGCGCGAACGGCGCGATCGACACCACTACGGCCACCGCACCGGTCGAAGTGTTCATCCTCACCAATGCTGGTCTGATGGGCGATGTTTCGATCAACGGCACGAAGGTGTCGCGCCTGCATATCTAGGCGGGCAGGATCCGGGGTCGCGTCTTGATGCGATCCCAGACAAAAACGGCGATGCTGCAGGCATCGCCGTTTTTATTTGCCAGACGCGCGCCGGGATCAACGCGGCGTGGTGGTCGTGTCGATCACCTTGAAGCGTGAACGCTTTTGCGCGCGAATCACCGACTGATACGCCTGGACATACTCCTGCGCCATCCGGTGCGACGTGAAGCGCGCTTCGAAGTGCTCGCGCACGCCGGCACGCGGCACCTTGTGCAGACGGTTCACGGCAGCCACTGCGCCAATCTCGTCCTCGACGATAAAGCCTGTCACGCCGTCGTCCAGTACTTCGGGCACGGCCCCGCGATTGAAGCCGATGACCGGTGTGCCGCAGGCCATCGCCTCGATCATCACGAGACCGAACGGCTCGGGCCAGTCGATCGGGAACAGCAGCGCATGCGCGCCCGACAGAAATTCGGCCTTCTGGTTATCGGCGATCTCGCCGATAAATTCCACATACGGCAGATCCAGCAGCGGTTTGATATCGCGCTCGAAGTATTCGAGGTCAGCACTGTCGACCTTGGCCGCGATCCGGATCGGCAGGCCACAGCGGCCCGCAATGCGGATCGCCGTGTCGACGCGCTTTTCCGGCGAGATCCGGCCGAGGAAGGCCAGATACTTCTGCTCCACCGGTTGCGGCGTGTAGAGGTTCTCAGGCAGCCCGTGATACACCGTGGTCAGCCATTTGGCCTGCGGCAAGGGGTGACGCTGCGAATTCGATATCGAGATCACCGGTGCGGTGTTGAACGTGTCGAACACCGGCTGCTGCTCGGGCAAATCGAGGCGGCCGTGCAGCGTCGTGACGAACGGTGTGTCCTGGCGTTTGAACACCGAGAACGAGTAATAGTCCATGTGAAAATGGAGCACGTCGAACTGGTCCGCCTGGCGGCGCACCAGTTCCATCAGCAGCATATGTGGCGCGATGCGGTCCCGGATGCCGGGGTCGAGCCGCAGGGCGCGCGGCCACACAGCCTCGAGTTTTGCGGAGGTCACCGAGTCGCCGCTGGCAAACAGCGTCACGTCGTGGCCGAGGTCTACCAGCGCCTCGGTAATGTACGACACGACGCGCTCGGTCCCGCCATATAGCTTGGGCGGCACCGATTCGGTCAAGGGGGCGATCTGAGCAATTCTCATCGTGTCTCTCCGTGAAACTGACGGCCTGGCCACGCTGAGCCCGGACATCCAGCGCAGCAGCCTGCAACGGCATGTCAGCGGCGCACGAGTATGCCAGCGCCTATGTCTCCAATCAATGTATGACCGGCGTTGCGTTTGCTCGCGCCAGTTTGTGTACTTATTTCACCCGCTTATTTCACCCGCTTATTTCGCCGGCTTATTTCACCGGTTACTGCCGATTATTGCCGATCGCGTACAAAAAAGCCCACAAACCTTTCAATTCCTATGCGCTGTTACAGTCAGGAAACACATCCCGGCTTATCGGGAGGGCCACTTCCACGGCGGCATATCGAGCGCATCCGCTCCGGCAATCCGGGTAGCGCCGAGCTGCTTTTCGAGCACGATCGACTGGCTGCCGTCTTCCCGTTCGAGCGCGGCAATGAGGCGCGCCGCGTGCGACACCACCAGCACCTGCGAATGGCGCGAGGCCCGGGCAATCAGCCGTGCCAATGCCGGCAGCAGATCGGGATGCAGACTCGTCTCCGGTTCGTTCAGCACCAGCAAGGCGGGTGGGCGCGGCGTCAGCAACGCGGCCACCAGCAGCAGATAGCGCAGGGTGCCGTCGGACAACTCGGCGCCCTTGAGCGGACGCAATAGCCCGTGCTGATGCATCGTCACTTCGAAGCGGCCGTCGAGGTTGATCACCGCGATGCTGGCGCCGGGAAACGCGTCGTCGATAGCGTCGTCGAGCGCGGCGGCATCGCCGATTTCGCGGATCGTCTGCAGCGCTGCGGCGAGATCCGCGCCGTCGTCGCCAAGCACCGGCGTGTGCGTGCCGATCTGCGGCAGGCGCACGGGCGATTCGCTATCGGTGCGGAAATGGTCGTAGAAGCGCCACGAGCGGATCTGCTCGCGCACCGCGATCATCTCCGGCGCGGTGCGCGGGTCGGAGAACTCCGTCATCATGCTGTCGAAGCTCGCCACCGGCTGCGGGATGGTCTGCCACTCGCCGCTGTCGTCACGGGTGCGCAGCGTCGGGCCGTGGCGGTCCACCAGCATCGCCGAGGGCCGCAGCAGCGGACCGCTCCAGATGCATTCGCGCTTGATGACCGGGTCGAGCGAGAACGCCGTCGTCGTCGCCTTGATAGTCGGCAAACCGAGGTCGATGGCGTAACCGAACTGGTCGCCGGCAAAGCCGAGCCGCAGATTGACCGGATCGTCGCGCCGCACGCCCTGCACCGGCAGCTCGCCGCTCAGCATGGCGCGCGAGAAGCGTTCGGGGCCGGCCCAGAGCGTCGATGGCAAGCCGCCTTCGCGTGCCAGCGACGCAATCACACCGCCGCGTGCCGTCATCGCCAGTAGCCGCAATGCGCGATACACGCTCGATTTGCCGCTGCCGTTGGGCCCGGTGACGATATTCAACGGACCGAGCGGCGCGATCACTTCCCGCAGCGAACGATAGTTGGCAATCGCCAGCGTGGTCAGCATGAAGCCTCCGGCCAGGCGGCGTTCATCGGTCCATCGCTCGCGCCACCCATCAGGACGACCGCCCCGCGGCACCCGCCCCATGCAGCGGGACGCTGCGCAAGTCGTGCAGGAATGAGTCGCGCCACACACCGAGATCGTTCTTGCGCAGCGCTTCCATATTGATCTCGTGACGCCGTTGACGTGCCTCGAGCGGCATGGACAGCGCACGCTGCAGCGCTTCGCACATCCCCACTGCGTCATGTGGATTCACCAGCAGCGCCCCGCTCAGTTCAGCCGCCGCGCCCGCGAAGACCGACAGCACGAGCACGCCTGGATCGTCGGGGTTCTGCGCCGCCACGTACTCCTTGGCGACCAGGTTCATGCCGTCGTGCAACGGCGTGACGAAGCCGATTTGCGACTCGCGAAACAGCGACATCAGCTTCCAGCGGTCATAACGCTGGTTCAGATAGCGGATCGGCGTGTAGTCGAGGCCCGAATAGCGGCCGTTGATGCGACCTGCTTCGTATTCGAGGTCCTGGCGGATCTGCTGATAAGTGGCGACGTCGGAGCGGGTGGGCGGCGCGATCTGCACCAGCGTGACATTGCCGCGCCACTCAGGCGAGCGTTCCAGCAGATGCTCGAAGGCGCGGAACCGCTCGACGAGGCCTTTCGAATAATCGAGCCGGTCGACGCTCATGATCAGCTTGCGTCCTTCGAGGCTCTGCTTGAGATCGAGCACATGCTGACGGCTCTCGTAGCGCTGCGCCTGCTCGGCAATCTCGTCGGGGAACACGCCGATCCGGTAGACACCCGTGCGCAGGCGGCGTCCAAAGGCTTCCGCGTGACCGTCGGCCGTCACGCTGCCGCGCGCGTGGCGCACAAGGTAGTCGTGAAAGGCGAGCTCGTCGGTGGCAGTCTGGAAACCGAGCAGGTCGTAGCAGCACAGCGACTTCGCCAGCTCTTCATGCGGCGGGATGTTGAGCAGGATCTGCGGCGCGGGAAACGGGATATGCAGGAAGAAGCCGATGCGGTTCGTGATGCCTTCGGAGCGCAGCGCTTCGGCGAACGGGATCAGATGGTAGTCGTGGACCCAGATGATGTCGTCGGGCTCGAGCAGCTTGATGAGACGGTGGGCGAGCCACGCGTTGACGCGCCGGTAGCCGGCATATTCCTCGCGCTCGTAGCGCGCCAGATCGTTGCGATAGTGGAAGACCGGCCACAGCGTCGCGTTCGAAAAACCGCGGTAATACTGATCGTAGTCCTTGCGCGTGAGCCCGACGGTAGCGAAGGTCACGGCACCTTCCTGCTCGAGCGTCGGACCTGCGTTGGCGACGGTTTCGCTGACGACGTCGCCGCTCCACCCGAACCACACGCCCCCCGCGTCCTTCAACGCACCGAATACGCCGACCGCGAGTCCCCCTGCCGATCCTTTGGTTTCCGTCGGGGTTGCCACACGATTCGATACGACGATCAGCCTGCCCATGTCTATTGTCCTCCTGGTTCCGAGGGCCTCGCGCGCTGGCGCGGCACCCTGGTTCGCGGCTAAGAAATGACAGTTCGACCGGTCGCGAGGACGATCAGTTGCAAGCCCGGTCGGAGCCGGGCCTCATGCTGTGGCCGCAGACAGGGTTCAGGCACACCTCGGACTGGCTTCACGCAGCCGGTCCCCAGTGGATTCAGCCGGCGCGTTACTCGCCGCTTCGGCAGGGAAACGCCTTGCCGAGCCCCAGCGAAATTGCGGTGCTGGCGTTATAACCGACCGCGTTTGGATTCTCCGCAATGTACTTGCGCACCGCATCGGTCAGCTGTTGCGAGCGCGCGTCCGGCGGCAGGCAGAAATACTGGCCGACCCTTGGACCGGTGGTGCCGCCGATCGCGTCGATCGTGTTGAAGACGCCGTCGGCCGCGCCTTCGATATACGCAGCGCACGCGCTACGCGATGCCACATCCGTTTTCTCGCACAGCTTGTTGAGGTCGCCTCCCGTGAATGCGGCTGCCGTTAGCGGTACGGCAAGCGCACTGGCGCAAATCAAAGCCCGCAGCATGGTGATCCTTCCAGGGTGATTATCGAGCGGTCTGATGCCGCATAGAAACGGCGCGCCCCAAAGCGCGCCGTAGCCGTTATTCTGCACTGTTTTTCTGCATGCGAGGCATGCCGGCACGTTACTTCTGCTGCGTTTGCTGCATTCTCGCTGTCAGGCCCTCGACGACATCCGGTTCCTTGTACTGCTTGGCAAAGTCGAGCGCGTTCATGCCAATCTGGTTTTTCACATTCAGGTCGGCGCCGTTGTCGAGCAGCAGCTTTACCGTCGACACATGGCCACCGCGCGCAGCCATCATGAGCGGCGTGGTGCCGTTCGGCGAGCCGGCATCGACGTAAGCGGAGTGGTCGAGCAGCAGCTTGACGATGTCGTCGTGACCGTTGGCGGCCGCGTAGTGCAACGGCGCCCAGCCCTTCTTGTTGACCTCGGCGTCCTTCGCGATCAGCGTTTGCACGATGTTGATGTCGCCATTGAGCGAGGCCATCATCATGGCGTTTTCGCCGGCCTTGTCCGTGATCTCGATGTTGGTCTTCGGGTTGGCGATCAGTGCCGCGACAACCTTGTCGGACTTCTCGCGGGCAGCCAATACCAGCAGCGGGATGCCCTGGTCGTCGGTCAGATTCGGGTCCATGCCGTGCGAAAGCTGCTTGTTGACCTCGCTGACATCGTCGAATTTGACGGCCTTGATCATCGTATCGGCCGGGGCGGCGTGAGCCGGCAAAGCGGCGAGCGCCGCGCAGGCGAAGCCGCCGGCCAGCGCGACGCGCGACACGCGGGCAGCGCCTCGGCGCAGCGACGCGAGCATGCCGGTGCAGTTGGCGTTTACAACGGAGGACGAAGCGTTCTGGGCGTTGGCCTGGATCAGATATTTATTCATATATAGCTTTAGGAATCGTCCCTATCTTGTTGATAATATTCAATTTCCAGATTCACGCGGCGGCTGCTGCGGGAATCCTGAAGAGCCGGAAGAAGTTTTCGGTCGTTGCGGCGCCCAGCGCCGCATCCGGCATCTCGCGTTGTTGCGCGATGAAGCGTCCGACATAACTTACGTACGCAGGTTCATTCGGCTTGCCGCGATAAGGCACCGGAGCGAGGTACGGCGAGTCGGTTTCAATCAGCAAACGCTCGAGCGGCACGCGGCGAGCGACGTCCTGCACCTCCGTCGCGCTCTTGAACGTGACGATGCCCGACAGCGAGATGTAAAAATTCTGCGCCAGCGCCTGTTCGGCGACAGCCCACGGTTCCGTGAAGCAGTGCATCACGCCGCCCGGCTCGCCCGCGCGTTCTTCGGCCATGATCCGCAGCGTGTCTTCCGACGACGAGCGTGTGTGGATGATCAGCGGCTTGCCCGTGGCATGCGCGGCGCGGATATGAGTGCGAAAGCGCTCGCGCTGCCATTCCATGTCGGCGATCGTGCGGCCTTCGAGGCGGTAGTAGTCGAGGCCCGTCTCGCCGATCGCCACCACCTTGGGATGTCTGGCGAGTTCGACCAGCTCGGCCACGCTCGGCTCCTGGGCATCCTCATGATCGGGGTGTACGCCGACCGAGGCGAACACGTTCTCGTATGCCTCGGCAACCGCCAGCACGGATGGCAGGCTTTCGAGGTCGACGGACACGCACAGCGCATGCGTGACCGAGTGGCTGCGCATGTTCTCGATGACCTGCGGGAGGCGGTCGCCGAGTCCTTCGAAGTTGATGTGACAGTGCGAATCGACAAACATGGTGGTGTCCTGCGGTGAATCGAATGGTTGTGGGTCAGCCAGCCTGCATCAGGCAGCGGAATCGATCCGCCGGCCGAGAATCAACAGGTCGCGCTCGATGCCGTCCAGCACCGCGACGCGCGGCAGCGCACCCCACTCGCCAAAGCCAAAGCCGCGGAACAGGCGCAGGCTCGCTTCATTGTGGCCGAAAATGAAGCCCAGTACGGTATGGATGCCGAGCCCCGGCGCGGCCGACAGCGCCTCGGCCAGCAACTGCTTGCCGAGTCCTTTGCCGCGTGCTGCTTCGTCCAGATAGATGCTGACCTCGGCCGTCCGCAGATAGGCCGGGCGGCCGTAAAAATCCGAAAAGCTCAGCCACGCGATGATCCGGTCGCCGTCTTCCACCACCCACAGCGGCCGCTTTTCCGGACCATGGGCATGAAACCAGGCGAGCCGGCTCTCGACGCTCACCGGCTCCAGATCTGCGGTGACCAGGCGCGACGGCACGGTCGAGTTGTAGATGGCGACGATGGCGGGCAGATCGTCGAGTGTGGCGTCGCGGTACGAAAGGCTCATGATGGCGGGTGTGTCGGGTGGTGGTTCTGAAAAAAGTCAGGTATGGATAGGTGCAATCGGAGCGTAGCCGGCCGCGAACCACGTGTCATTGCGCTACGCCGCGGCCAGGGCCGCGTACGGCCCGCCTCGCCGCTCGCCTGCCGACGTGTCAGCGAGCCAGCGACCAGCGATCAGCGGAGGCGGCCAGCCGCCTCAGGCGAACAGATCGCGGTAGCCGATAAACAGTTCCTCGAAGACCAGCCGCGCGTTCAGCGGATGGTTTTCCACCGCGCGCTGACGCGTCACGGTCTTGATAAAGCGGGCGAACGCCGTGGCATCCGTCTGCGCGGCGCAGCGGTCCAATGCCGCCGCAGCCTGCGGGAAGTAACGCGGTGCCCCAGCGGTCCGCTGAGCCAGCAGGTCATACAGCCAACGCTGCAGCCAGCCGAGCACGAGCGGCACCGGCAGCTTTTGCAGCGCCTCGGCGCACGCGAACGCATCGCACTGCGGGCCGGCAGCGAGCTGTTTGAGGGTCCAGTCGCGCAAGGTCCGGTTCTCGTCGCTCGCCAGCGCCAGCGCGGTGAGCGGCGCGCCGCCCGCCTCGGCGAGCAGCGCCGGCGCGTCGGCCACGCCCTGCGCGGCGAGCCACGGCGTCGCGATCTCCGGCGCGGGCGCTGTCATCGGCCACTGGCGGCAGCGGCTGATGATGGTCGGCAGCAGACGGTCGATGCGCGCCGACACCATCAGAAACACCACGCCCGCCGGCGGCTCTTCGAGCGTTTTCAGGAGCGCGTTGGCGGCGGCCACGTTGAGCGCCTCGGCGGGCGCCAGCACGACGACGCGCGCCCCGCCGCGATGCGAACCCACGCCAGTGAAATCGAGCAGTGCGCGCACCTGCTCGATCTTGATTTCCTTGCTCGGCGCGCGGGTCTTTTTGGTGTCGTCGGCGTCGGCCTTGTCAGCTTTTTCATCAGCGGCCGCGCTGGCGAGACCGGCTTCGGCGGCTAACGCCTCGGGCACGACGATCCGGTAGTCCGGATGGTTGCCCTGCACGAACCAGTTGCACGCGGCGCACGTCCCGCACGGCTCGCCGTTCGGAAGCTGGGCCTCGCACAACAGCCCTTGCGCCAGATGCTGCGCAAAGCGCAGCTTGCCGATCCCGGCTTGCCCATGGAGCAGCAATGCATGTGGCCAATGCCCGCGTAGCTGTTGCAGACGGTTCCAGTCATCGGCTTGCCACGGATAAATCATTGTTTCTCTTTAAATTCAATCGGTTGTCGTTGTTTTGTCAGGTAAAACACGAGCTTTCGGGCCGTTATAACGTTGATTAATATTTGTTAAAAATCAAAGCGTTGTAATCAGTTCTTCAAGTCGTTTCTGAATTTGCGGAATGCTCTGCGTGGAGTCAATGATAGCGAACCGGTACGGCGCTTCTTCGGCCCGGCGCAGATATTCGGCGCGCGTACGGGTGAAAAACGCGTCCGATTCGCTTTCGAAGCGATCCGGCTCGCGCGCCGAGCTGCGGCGTTCGCTGGCAGTGTCCGGCGACACGTCGAACAGCAGCGTCAGGTCCGGCTGAAAGCCGCCCTGCACCCAGCGCTCCAGGGCTTCGAGCTTGTCGCGCGGCAGGCCGCGGCCACCGCCCTGATAGGCGAACGTGGCGTCGCTGAAGCGGTCGGACAGCACCCAGTCGCCGCGCGCGAGCGCCGGCTCGATGACTTGCGCCAGATGTTCGCGGCGCGCCGCGAACATCAGCAGCGCCTCGGTTTCGAGGTCCATCGTCTGGTGCAGCAGAATCTCGCGCAGCGACTCGCCGAGCGCCGTGCCGCCCGGTTCGCGGGTCATGACGACGGTCCGGCCGCTCGCCGCAATGTGCGCTTCGAGGCGCTCGCGAAACCACGCGAGATGGGTGGTCTTGCCCGCCCCGTCAATGCCTTCGAATGTGATGAATTTGCCCCGCGCCATCATTGCCCTCGAATATATTTGTCGACGGCCTTGTTGTGATCGCCGAGTGTGTCAGAAAAAATGCTGCTGCCGTCGCCGCGCGACACGAAGTACAGCGCCGTGCTCTGCGCCGGGTTCAGCGCCGCCTGCAGCGACGCGACGCCCGGCAGCGAAATGGGCGTTGGCGGTAGGCCCATGCGCGTGTACGTGTTGTAGGGCGTGTCGGCCAGCAGGTCGTGCTTGTGCAGATGGCCCGTGTAGCCGTCACCCATCCCGTAGATCACCGTCGGATCGGTCTGCAGCGGCATGCCCACACGCAGCCGGTTCGCGAACACCGCCGCGACCATGGGCCGGTCGGAGGGCTTGCCGGTTTCCTTCTCGATGATGGATGCCATCGTCAATGCATCATACGGCGTCTTGTACGGCAGCCCTGGTGAACGTGCCATCCAGGCTTCGTCGAGGCGCTCGCGCATCAGATGATAGGCGCGCCGGTACACGTCGAGGTCGCTGGTGTTCTTGTCGAACAGGTAGGTGTCGGGGAAAAACAACCCTTCGCCATTGCCAATCGACGCTTCCGGTGCGCCGATCGCGCTCAGCAGATCGGCATCGCTCATGCCGGCGGTGTCGTGCTTGAGGGCCGGATTGGCGTCCAGTTCGGCACGCATGCGCTTGAAGGTCCAGCCTTCGATGATCGTCGCGACGTATTCGTTGACGTCGCCGCGGGCAAGCTTCTGCAGCACTTCGTAGGGCGTCACGCCGCTCTTGAACTCGTAGTTGCCCGATTTGAGCTGGGTCTGCAGCCCGAGCACGCGCGTCATGACGACGAACAGTTCCGGCTCGACCGGCACGCCGCCGCGGTTCAGCTGCAGCGTGACGCTGCGCAGACTGCTATGCGGTTTGACGGTGACGTCGAGTTGCGGCGGTGTCAGGTTGATCGGGCTGTTGGCCCAGTGATATACGCCAGCAACACCGGCGGCAGCCAGCGCAACGACAATCGTGCCGGCAACGAGACATTTCTTCAGGAGGGACATGCGGAACATGGCTTGGTTGAAGTCCATATAATACTTGCTTGCCTTAGCCAAAGTCAGAATTGACTGTTCCCCGAATCCATGAATGCACCGCTCGCTTCTGCCCCCGGCACCGCCGCTGCCGCACCGGCCGCACTGCCTCCGCTGCCGCGCCCCTCGCGTGAGGAATTCGACGCTGTCGGCGCGCACGGCGCTTATATGCTGCTCACGCAGTTCGGCGTGATCGATGCGACCGGCGACGACGCGGCCAGCTTCCTCCACGGTCAGCTGACCAACGATACCCAGCATCTGGACGCGGCCAATGCACGTCTGGCGGGCTACTGTTCGGCCAAGGGGCGTCTGCTGGCGTCGTTTCTGAACTGGCGTAGCGGCGAGACGATCCGCCTGCTGGTGTCGAAGGACATTCAGGCCGCCGTGCAGAAGCGTCTGTCGATGTTCGTGCTGCGCGCGAAAGCGAAGCTTTCGGATGCGAGCGGCGAGCTGGCTGTAGTGGGCCTCGCGGGCGACGTACGCAAGGTGCTGTCGGGCGTATTCGATGCGCTGCCCGATGGCGTGCATGTGAAGGTGGACGGGCCCGCCGGCTCGCTGATCCGCGTGCCGGATGCGCTCGGGAAGCTGCGTTACCTGTGGGTCGGGCCGAAAGCCGAGGTTGAAGCGCGTTTGCCGCTCTTCGACGGCAAGCTCACGCGTGCGTCGGCGGCGGTATGGGACTGGCTCGATATTCGCGCCGGCGAGCCGCGGATCACCCAGCCGGTGGTCGAGCAGTTCGTGCCGCAAATGGTCAATTTCGATGTGCTCGGCGGCGTGAATTTCCGCAAGGGTTGCTATCCGGGGCAGGAAGTCGTGGCACGCAGCCAGTATCGAGGGACGATCAAACGGCGCACGTCGCTGGCCAATGTGGCGGGTGAACTGGCGACGGTTGCGCCGGCTATGGAGCTGTTCCACTCGGCGGATCCGGGCCAACCTTGCGGCATGGTGGTGAATGCCGCTTCGGCGCCGGATGGCGGTGTGGACGTGCTGGTCGAGGTCAAACTCGCCGCGCTCGAGTCGGGGTCGGTTCACCTTGGCGCGGCTGATGGGCCGGCGCTGACTTTCCTGGCACTGCCGTATACGTTGCCGACTGAGGTTTGATACGGTGTTCAGGTTGGAAACGAAGCCTCCCAACGAACAACTCCTCGCCCGTCTGCGCGCCTTCCGCGGCACGCTGCCGTCCGATTTCAGGTTTGACCGCAACGATGCGAATGCCCGTGGCGCGGGAGACTGTCCCCGATGTGCCTGATCGTCTTCGACTGGCGTCCCGATGCGGCAGTGGGTCCGCTTTTCACGCTCGCCGCCAATCGCGACGAATTCTTGCGCCGCACCGCCGATCCGATGCACTGGTGGACCGAAGCGCCGAACCTTCTGGCCGGGCGCGACCTGGTGGGCGGCGGCACATGGCTTGGCATGACGCGCGACGGCCGTTTTGCAGCGCTGACGAATTACCGCGCGCCCCATGAAATGCGCGCCGATGCGCCCACACGCGGCACGCTGGTCAGCCACTGGCTGCTGGGCGAGCCATCCGCCGAACTCACACCGCTCGGTTACCTGCAGCGGGTTGCGCAGGACGGTGAGATCTACAACGGCTTTAACCTGCTGGTCGGCGACTGGTCGCGGCGCGAACTTGGCTGGTACTGCAACCGCTCGGCCATGCCGCCGGCGTTGCTCGAAGCCGGCACGCACGGCGTCTCGAATGCCGTGCTCGATACACCGTGGCCCAAGCTTGTGCGAAAGCGCGCCGAGCTGGGCGCGCTGGTCGCGGCGGACCCGCTCGTGCCGCTCGAAGGGCTAATCGAACTGATGCGCGACACCCGCCTCGCCCGCGACGACCAGTTGCCCTCCACCGGCATCCCGCTCGAACGGGAGCGGGTGCTGTCGGCAGCGTTTATCGAATCGCCGGATTACGGCACGCGCGGTACGACGGCCTTGCGGGTCGTGGCGAACGGCATCCACGGTACGCATGACACGCATGGCAAACATCTGAGTGCGGCGGTCGTCGAACGCAGCGACGACAACGGCTCGCACCGCGTGGTGCGCCCAGGTGACTTCGAGCGTCGCTTCGCGTTCGATATCGAACGCTGAGGCACGCCACCGCCGGGAAGACTTCGCCTGACGCGCTCAGTCCAGCTCGCTACCAAACGCCGAACGCAAGGCAGCGACCGCATTGGCATGCGCCCGCGCGACGTCCGGCACAAAACCGCCCATCTTGAAGAACTCGTGGATCATGCCTGCGTAGCGCATGAGCGTGACCTCGTTGCCTGCTGCGCGCAGCTTTTCCGCGTAGGCGATGCCTTCGTCGCTGAGCGGATCGTACTCGGCCGTCGCAATCCACGCGGGCGCTACACCTTCGAATCGGGGCGCATTGCGTGTGCCGTCGAGCGGCGCGAAGCGCCAGTCGTCGCGATCGCCCGGGTCGCGCACGTATTGCTCGAAAAACCACTGGATCGTCGCACCCGACAATAGAAAACCATCCGCGAGCCGCGCATGCGAATCGGTCTGCTGATACCCCGTCGTGCCTGGATAGATCAGCATCTGCAGCACCGGTTTCGGCAATCCGGCGTCCCGCGCCAGCACCGCGCAGACGGTAGCAAGCGTGCCGCCTGCACTATCGCCGCCAAGCGCAATACGCGCCGGGTCGACGCCATAGAGACTCGCGTTGGCATGAAGCCAGCTCAACGCATCGAACGCGTCGTCCACTGCAGTGGGGAATTTATGTTCCGGCGCAAGCCGATAATCGACCGAGAGCACCACGCATTGCGCGTCGCGCGCGAACATGCGGCACAGGGCGTCGTGCGTATCGACGCTGCCTACGGTAAAGCCACCGCCGTGGTAGTAGACGAGCGCCGGTGACGGCTGCGCCCAGCTCGGTTCGGCCGGCTGGTAGAGCCGCGCGCGGATCGTCGCGCCGTCGCGCATCGGCACCTTCAGATCTTCGACGGCGAACATCCGCGCGGACGGGATCTCCAGAATCGGCGCGCTTTTCTCGTAAGAGGCGCGCGCCTGTTGCGCGGTAACTGCGTGGTACGGCGGGCGCTTCGCCCGCGCAATCAACTCGAGCACCTGCTCGATCTTCGGATTCAGCGGCATCGACTCACTGTCCCTTGACCTCTGGCTTGAGCGATAGCGGGTCAGTCGGATTGCGCAACTGTTCGATGTCCTCATGACGCAGGTGGACAGTCGGCAGGATTGCCGCGTGCGTGATGATGTAGAAACGCCCTGCGTCGATCGCCTCGAACGTCATCTCGGCGACGTCCTTCGCGCTCAGCTTGCCCGACTGCACCGCCCGCTGCAACTGCTTGCCGGCGGCGAGTTGCGAGCGTGTCGGACCCGTGTCGTTGCGCAGGGTCTCAGGACGGGCGCGCTCCGCATCGGCGATACCGGTCGGCACGAAGGCCGGGCACAGCAGCGAGCAGCTCACCTGGCCGCCCGCGTTCTGCAGATCGTTGTAGAGCGTCTCCGTCAGCGAGACGACTGCGTGCTTGGACGCGTTGTAGACGCCCATCGCCGGTGGCGACAGGAGCCCGGCAACGGACGCCGTATTGACGATATGCGCCGGTTCGTTCTGCCGCAGCATGATCGGCGTGAAGACGCGCACGCCGTGCGCGACGCCCATCACGTTGACGCCGAATACCCACTCCCAGTCGCGCGCGGTGCTTTCCCACACGAAACCGCCGACGCCCACGCCTGCATTGTTGAACAGCAGATGCACCTTGCCGAACGCGTCGAGCGCCGCGAGCGCCAGTGCTTCGACCTGGGTGGCGTCCGAAACATCGGTCGGCACGCCAATCGCGTCGGCGCCGGCCGCGCGCAGATCATCCACGGTTCGCGCGAGCGCGGCGCCGTCGACATCGGCTAGCACCAGCTTCATGCCCAGAGCCGCGCCCTTCTCCGCAAAGGCGCGCCCGAAACCGCTCGCCGCGCCGGTGATCACGGCCACTTTGCCGTCGAACTGGAACATCAGGTGTCTCCGCTAGTTGCCTGTCAAAATTCAAACGAGGTCCAATGGGGCCTAGCCCGATCAACTCGACTCAGATCAGCTTGACGAGCTGCTTGCCGAAGTTCTTGCCTTTGAGCAGACCGATAAACGCCTCGGGCGCACTCTCGAGGCCCTGCGCGATGCTCTCGCGGTAATGCAGCTTCTTCTGCGCGACGAGCGTGCCGAGTTGCGCGAGCGCTTCGGGCCACACGTCCAGCTGCTCGGTGACGATGAAGCCTTGCACCAGCAGACGCTGCCTGACGATCAGCGCCGGATGCTTGAGCGGCGCCGGCTCGCCATCGTAGCCGGCGATCATCCCGCAAAACGCGATCCGGCCGAACGCATTCATGCAAGCGAGCGTCGCATCGAGCACCGCGCCACCGACGTTCTCGAAGTAGCCGTGGACACCGTCCGGCGTCGCAGCTTTCAGGTCCTGATAAAGATTGCCGGCCTTGTAGTCGACGCAGGCATCGAAGCCGAGCGTCTCGACTACATAGCGGCACTTGTCCGCCCCACCGGCGATGCCGACCGCGCGTGCCCCCGCCAGCTTCGCCAGTTGCCCGACCACACCGCCGACCGCCCCGCTCGCCGCGCTGACCACCACCGTCTGCCCGGACTGGGGCTGGATGATGCGGTTCAGACCGTACCAGGCCGTGACACCGGGCATGCCCACGGCACCCAGGTAAGCAGCGAGCGGGACATGCGTGTCGTCCACCTTGCGCACGCCGGTGCCATCGGACGTGCCGAATTCCTGCCAGCCAAGGGTCGCGACCACCTTGTCGCCCACCGCGAACTCCGGATGTCTGGACTCAACGACTTCGCCCACGGTCCCGCCCACCATCACCTCGTTGAGCGGCTGCGGCGCCGCGTACGACTTGGCGTCGTTCATACGGCCGCGCATATACGGGTCGAGCGACAGATAGTGATTGCGCACGCGGAACAGGCCTTCCGCGAGCGGGTCCAGCGTCGTTTCGACGAGCCTGAAATTGTCGGCCGTAGCGGCGCCTTGTGGACGCGACGCGAGCACGAATTGACGGTTGATCTGGGGCATGTCGATCGTCTCCTTGATTGTCTGGATGTAGCGTGAATCTGCGGGTACGCAAAGCGGAACGTGCGTAGCGGCACGTCCCGCCACGCGTTCAACCGTCGCTAGGACCGGGTTTGGCAGACGGGTCGCTGCGCAGACGCTGATGCGTTACTTCGCGGCCCACGGCAAGGCGGCGCATGTACTTGAAAGTACCGAGCGCTTTCGCGACGAAATGGCCTTCGCTATCACGGATTTCGCCTTCGCAATAGGCCATTGTGGTCGAACGATGCAGCACGCGTGCGGTGGCGCGCAATTCGCCGCGCCCCGGCTGCATGAAGTTGACTTTCATCTCCACCGTGACGACGCCCACGCCGTCGCCCGCGAGACTGCGGGCGGCCATTGCCAGCGCGACATCCGCTAGCGTCATCGTCACGCCGCCGTGCGCGACGGCCCAGGTGTTCATGTGATCGGGCGCGAGCGGCAGGACGACTTCGCTCGCGCCGTCCGCAGCGCTGACGAGTTGCACGCCGAGATGGTCGACAAAGGGGCTTTCGAGCACGGGCAGCGCGTTGGGGGCGACGGTTGCAGCGGGTGCGGATGCATCGCGACCCTCGCCCGGATCGCCGGCCCCCGGATGGCCGGCCCCCGGTTGGCCGGCCCCCGCTTTCTGCGAATCAGTCATTGCCGCGGCTCAGACTTCGTAGTCGACACATTCGCGCGATTCGCGCACTGCGCCGACGAAGCTCTTGAGCGCTTCGTGAGTCGGGTGAACCTGGTAAGCGTCGAGCGATGCCTTGTCGGCGAAGTCGGAGACCAGCACGACGTCGTAGGTGGAGTCGAGGCCTGCTCCGGCCAGACCCACTTCCAGATGCAGGATGCCAGGCACGATGTTGCGGCAACCTTCCAGCTTTTCCTTCAGCTTGACGGCATTCTCCGCGCGCGAAGCGCCCTCTGCCGATTCCTTCAACTTCCACATCACAATATGTCGAATCATGGTTTCCGTAGCGTTCCACGCTATTCCAGTAAATGGGTCGGGTCATTATACGCAATGGCTTTTCAACTGTTTCTTCGTCCTCGCATGCCCTAGCCCGCGGAAAGCAGACGGGCAACCTGATCCGATCTGGTCTGCACTGCGATATCTTGCGCCGTCATTCCGCGATTGTCCTTTAACGTCCGATCCGCACCGCGAGCAATCAGCAGCCGGGCGGTGTCCGCGCGATCGTATCCCGCGGCCCACATCAGCGCGGTGAGGTCATTCCTGTAGGTGCGATTCACGTCGACCCCGGCATCGAGCAACCGGCTCACCACCTTAGTTTGTCCCTGGCCGGCCGCGTACTCCATGGCGGTCTTGCCAATGCGATCCGTGGCGGAAAGATCCGCACCATGCCCGAGCAGCAGCGCAACGATCTCGTCAAAACCGCCATACGCTGCGGCCATCAATGGTGTGACGCCCGGCGCATCCATGTGCTGGACGTTCGCGCCGTGATCGATCAGCATGCGCGCCATCGCCACATCGCCTTTTTTGCACGCAGTGATCAATGCGGTGTCGCCGATGCGGTTCATGGCATCCACGGCCGCCCCGTTCTGAAGCGCCGCGAGAACCGACGCCTGGTCGCCGTCCTTCGCGGCGGCCAGCAGTTGCCGGTTGGTTTCTCCGACGCCGTCGCCTTGCGCATGCACGGGCAAGTACACGCCGAATGCCCCGGCCAGCAGCAGAACCACAGTCGCGATATATCGGATGACGGTCTTTTTCATGGTATCCCTCCGTGCTACTGGAGCTACTGGAGATTGTTGATGTAAGCAGCCAGATTGCGAATGTCGTCGTCGGTCAGATTGCGCGTCACACTGGTCATGTTGCCCGCATCGTTGGTCCGCGTGTGCGAGCGGAAATCCTGCAGTTGCTTGACGATGTATTGATACTGCTGCCCCGACACGCGCGGAATCTCGTTCTGCCCTGAGAAGCCGCCCAGATGGCACATCGTGCATAGCACCTCGGCGGATTTCTTCCTTCCTGCTTCAATGCTGGCGCCGTCCGATCTGAACGGAACCGGCACCAGCTTTTGCGCGGCGAAGTAGTCGGCGAGATCCTGCATGTCCTCTTTCGACAGGTTGGCCGCCATCGGCGACATGCGCGGGTCGCTGCGCCGTCCTTCCTTGAAGTCTTTCAGCTCCAGATAGATATAGCGCGCGTTTTGACCTGCAAGAATCGGATAGTCCGGATTGGTCGAATTGCCCATCGGCCCATGACAGGCCACGCACGCTTGCGCCTTCGCCTGGCCCGCTTCGGCGTCGGCGTGCGCGCCCGACGGCAGCCACGCGGCGGCGAACCAGCCGCACAGCAGTGCCGTCCATAAGCGGCGAGCCGGACCCACTGCTGCGCGCAGCGTCCGCATCGTCATGGCAACGCGAAAACGAGAACGGTATTGCCGCGCTTGAAATCGAGCTGTGTGTTGCCGCCCGCCGCGACTGCGACGTACTGCTTACCATGCACCATGTACGACACTGCGGGCGCATTGACGCCGGCGCCGCACTGGAACTCCCAGAGCTTCTTGCCGGTGGTGGAATCGAATGCACGGAACAGGCCGTTGCCTTCGCCGTTGAATACAAGGCCGCCCGCGGTTGCCAACACGCCGCCAATCAGCGGCTGTTCGGTCTTGTAGTCCCACACCACCTTACCCGTGTCGACGTTCACGGCAGACAGCTTGCCCCATTGCTGCTCGGTCGGGATCGTCTTGAACGCACCGCCCAGCCATAGCTTGCTGCCACCCGGATAAGCGGCATCCTCGACCTGATACGTCATCGGCTGATGCAGATTCGCCGCATAGACGAGACGCGTATGCGGATCGAACGCCATCGGCGACCACTCGACCCCGCCGTTCGCACCGGGCAGCATCCGCGCGCCCGCGGCGGTCGGCAAAGTCCACATGTTCTCCTGAGGAATCATCGCCTGCGAATAGCGGATCAGCCGTCCGGTGGCGCGATCGTGAACGTACACGTGGCCGGTCTTGCCCGCATGCACCACGCCCGGAATCATCTTGCCGTTCTCGTCGCGCACGTCGATCAGCATCGGCGGGCTCACGGCGTCCAGGTCCCACACATCATGCGGCACATACTGGTAGTGCCATTTGTATTTGCCGGTATCCAGATCGATTGCGACCAGCGAATCCGTATAGAGATTGTCTCCCGGCCGGATTGCGCCATACAGGTCAGGCGACGGATTGCCGACCACGAAGAACACGGTATGCGTTTGCCGATCGACTGCCGGCGCCATCCATACCCCGCCGCCAAGCGTCTTGTAGAAGTCGCCGCCTTTGTCGCTCAACTGCTTCTTCTCCGCATCGATGTCGCGCTTCTCGTCGCGGCCGGTTGCATCCTTCGTGGCCCACACGCCTTCCTGGCCGGTTTCCGGAATCGTATAGAAGGTCCACAGCAATTGACCGGAGTTGGCATCGAACGCTTTCAGGAACCCGCGAATGCCATACTCGCCGCCGTTCGTGCCAATCAGCACCTTGCCGTCGACGACCACCGGCGCCATCGTTTCCGAGTAGCCCTCATCGGGATCGGCGATCTGCGTTTGCCACAGTACGTTGCCGGTTTTGGTGTCGAGCGCGACGAGTTTCGCATCGAGTGTGCCCATGTAGAGCCGCTCGCCCGCGATGGCTACGCCGCGATTGTTGGGTCCGCAACAAAACGTCGTGACCGAACCCATCTTGTGCCTGTAATGCCAGAATTCCTTGCCCGTTACCGCGTCGACCGCATACACGTGGTTAAACGAAGTGGTAATGAACATGACGCCGTTCGAGACGATCGGCGCCGTTTCCATCGACTCGTTGACGGCTGTCTGGAATATGAAAGCTGGCCTGAGTTTCGACACGTTCGTCTTGTTGATTTGTGCACCACGGTAGTAGCGCGTCTGCGCGTACGAGCCGTTCGAATGCAGCCAGTCGTTCGACGTGGTGGCTGCCCTGTCGAGCTGTTCCTGGCTCACGGGCTCCAGCGTCGACGGCACCGGCGAGGTCATCGTGGTCGAACTGTTTTGAACCTCGTCCGCGGCGTAAGCGGCAGACGAGCCGAATGCGATGGCGAACAGGACAAGACCAATAACATGGGGAATGCGAATAAATGGCATGAGTGTCTCCTCGGCTTTTTGTTGTTCAAGAATTTCAGCGCTGGAGTGCGGCATTCATCCACGCTACCGTCGGCGTAGAAAAACAGGATGGCACAACCCTCTCAAACAACAAAAGCGTACGATTTAGAACCGTTAATCTGCTTTGTCAGGATGGGTCGGCTGCGCATAGATGGATGGGGGGAAATGCCCTCACGTCCGAAAAGGCCGGCTCGCTTAAGCGTAGGCGATGCGCACGTGATTTTCCAGACTCTCGACAGGTTTCAGGAAGCGCGACCGCCTGCATATGGCGGGTTCGTGCGTCTGCCGGTTACGCGATGCCAGGCCCAACCGAAGCCCGGCGCAAATCGCCACGTGAGCAGCAGCAAGGCAAGCAGCGCGGGACACCAGCGCAAGTCGGTCGGCACTGGCTCGCGGTGAGCAAATCGCGTATCGATCATGGCTTCGCGCAAGGACTCCGCACTCAAGAGGCGGCGATATCCGAAGCCGATCCCTCCGGCCACTGCAGCGAGGTAATGCCCGCGCAATTCGGACAGTTCCTCGTGACTTTCGGCCTGCGTTGCGGAACCTGGCACGGGCGGCACCTGGATCACATCTTCTGCCTGCCAGTAGCCGTCACGGTTACCCTCGGCGTCGGTGTGCGGAATGGGCGCGGCCTGATCGCCGCCCACGCCGATCAGCCAGCCCTTGACCTGAGCGGGGTTGATGTCCCGCTTCAGCGCATCGGACGGCAGGACGGGCGGCGCCTCCTGACCATCGGTGATGAACACGACGGCCGCGCCCTGGCCGACGTCCTGCGCCACGCGCGTGGCGGAATAGATACCGCCTTCGGCAATCCGGCTCCAGTTGGTCCAGCGCATGCGCCCATCGATCCCCTCCAGCGACGACAACAGCGCGTCAAAGTTGCTGCAAACTTCGACGGGCGGCAGCAACAGCAACGTCCGCTGCCCCGTGAACACACTCCATCCCACCTTCGAGCCGCAAGGCAGTTGCCCCAGCGCGTCGCGCATCGCCGCCCGTGCGAACACGAGGCGGCTCACCGGCACGCCATTCAACGCGACGTCCTCGACATTCATGCTTTGCGTAATATCGAAGGTGACGATGTAGCTGAACGTGTCGCGCGGCAGTATCACGCGGGGCATGGCAACCGCCGCGAGCAGCAACAGAAGCGCCACGGATGTCATCCAGTGGCGCCCGCTATAAAGTCCGCGTGTCAGTGCGCGCAAGCTCACGGCAGATCCTGGCTCTGCGCATCGCGCAGGTGGACGTTGTGCTGCTCCTTGACCTCTGGCGCGTCGGCCGTGGCACGCGCTTCAGGCGCGAGCCACAACGCCCGTTCGAGGTTGTAACGCGCATCCCAATCGTCCGGGGTCGCACGCAGCAAAGTCCGGTAGCGCGCCTTGGCTTCCTCGACCATGGCGACCGACTGGAGCGTGCCGGAAGGACTGTGGCCCATGCCCTCACGCAGGTACATGTTGCCAAGATCGAATAGCGCCGCGCGCCCGACCTCGTCGAGATGCTGCTCGCGGATCAGATCCTCGAAGAGCGGGCCTGCCGTATCGTAGGCACCCGCCTTCGAGAGCGCAATCGCGCGTGCGAGCCTGACCTCGCGGGCGGCGCCGTCGTTGCGCTCGTAGCGCGGGGAGCCTGCCGTGCCGGTTGTGGCCGTGGTGCCCGCTACCGCGCCTGTTTCACCTGCAGCTGCGGCCATCGCCTGAGTGATGTGCTGTGCGTGCCACAGGCGCACCCCGTCATACGCCGCCACCCCGGCGCAGCACAGCGCGACGGCCGCGAAGATGAGGTGAATCGATGCGCGCTTCATGCCCAGGCCCGCACCTGAAACAGCCGCAACGCCAGCAATAGCGCGCAGCCTGCAAGCGCCACGGCGAAGCAATACGGGCTGAAATCCTGCCGCGGCAAACGCTCGACAAATGAAGTCAGCGCATTTTGTTGCCGGTTGATCTCGGCCATCGCGTCCTTCATCGCCTGAGCATCACCGGCCTGGAAAAGCCGATAAGGAGTCTTTAACGACAGGAAGTAGCGATGCAGTTCGGCCTCGGCTGAAGACCCGCTCGCGGGAAGCACGGCGTTCAGATCGGGGCTGTAGACGCCACTGCGCAAGTAAATAAAGTAAAGCGCGATCTGGTTGCGCAGGAGTCCATCCTGGATGAGCCGCTGCACCGGCGCGTCGAGTTTCGCGCCACCGTCCGAGACGAGGACGATCGCCCGGCGCCCGGAGAACCTCGCCCCATTGAACTCGCCGATCGCCGCCAGCAGCCCGCGGTCGAGTTCCGTATCGGGCATACCGCGTCCCACCGCCGTGGCCGCGATTGCCGCGTCGATCGCCCGGTGGTCGTAGGTAAACGGCATGGCCAGCACAGGGCTCGTGCCGAACATCATGAAGGCGAGCCGGTCGTTGGGCCGTTGGGCAATGAAGTTCGTCAACGAAGCACGCGCAACCTTGTTCTTCGACTCGCCTCCCGGCGACTCCACGCCTTTGCTATTCATCGTTTCGTCCATGCTCGCGCTGCGGTCCATCAGGATCAGGATCTGCGCCCCGCTGCCCGTACGCAGCACCTCGCGATGCGAGTGTCCCGGGCCGGCCAGACCCAGCACAATGGCGGCCATCGCCAGCGCCGCACTGCCCCGCCCAATCCAACCGATCCATTGTCCGACCCGATCGTCCGGCAGCCATGCAATCCAGGAGAAGGCGAGCGCGTCGGCGCGCTGGCGCAACAACGGCAGCGCGGCCAGCGGCAGCAGGACGAGCAGCCACGGATAGGTAAAATCGAACGCCATGTTCATCGCTCATGGCGCTGCTCGGCGCGATAAAGTGACCGGCATAGCCCCCGGAGTGGATAAGAGGCCGCCGTCGATGCAGGCGTAAAGAATCGTTCGGTCGATTGCTGATAAAACTGTTCGAGTTGTGTGCGCAGCGGCTGCAAATACGGCGCTCGCACGAACAGGCTCGGCAAAGAACCCGCGTGAACGACATGACCGGCCGTCTCATTCAACGCGTGATGCACGCAGAGCCATGCATCCGCCGACGTATCGGCGCCTGACCCGTCGAGCCGCCGCATTTGCCGCCAGGCGCGTGCGAATGGCAACTGGGCCGACTCGCGCCAGTTGCGCCACAGCCACCAGCCCAGCCACGCGAGCAAAGTCAGCGGCAACAGGCCAAGTGCGACGCTCGCCTCGCGCCGCAGCGGCGCGGTCGGCGCCAAAGGAGCTTGCCGGTCGGGCCGCATCAGTTGCAGGTCGCCGGCATCGAAGGCGTCGGCGGACGTCATTGGACCAATGCTAATCGGCCACTCGGCAACCTGCAGCGTCGCACCGGATGCCGTGGTCAACCTCAGCGCGGGCAAGGAGATCCTCGTGAGCGTGGGTGCGACGTTGACGAGCTGGTAGTCGATCGCCATCCACCGGCGACCGTCAGCATCGGTTTCGTAGCGGGCAGGCCGGCGCTCGAGCCACGCACCGCTGCGGCCGATGGACGGCGGCGCCACCGGCCCCGCATCGTTAGCGCCGGTTGGCAGCAGAATGCGTTGCGTGAGGACATCGCCAAGCAGGTAGCCGTATGCCCGCGGCTCCTGAACCGCCGGCTGGAAGAGCTTGCCCGAGGCCGCGTCGACGCTCATCGCCGGCGCCAGCGTCAGCGCGCACGCCAACGGCAACGGCAACGCGAACGCTCGCGAGATGGTCAACATCGTGGCGACCCATGTCCGGCGATGCAAACGCCCTGCTCTGCCAACCTCGCGCCCACGCTGTCTCATGCGATCGCCTCCAGAAAGTAGCGTGACATGGCCTCGGGATCGAAAGCGCTTTCGACGTAAAACGGCTGCATGCCGCGCACGCCGAATAGCTTCGAGAGTTCCGCACGCCGCCGCGCAACCGCTTCACACCAACGCTCGCGCACGCTGTCTCTCAACCATAGCGTGCGCTGCCCTGCCGACTCGGCATCATTGACCGCGAGCAGCAGACCACCGCTGGGCGGTGCGATCTCAGCGCTGTCCCAGACCACCATCGGGACCACGCAGGCATGCACCAGCAGGTCGAGTACAGTGGGCAATTCCACGAGCGGCCAGTGAAAGTCGGAAACGAGGAAGACCAGCGCCTGCCTTCCAGCCAGCGTCGAAGCGGCGCGCCGCAACCCGGCAAGACTGCCGTTTCCCGCCGCATCGCTCGTCGTCTCGCGCAACTTCGTCGCGAGCAGATTGCCGACGCCCCGGCCATAGCGCGCCGGCATGAAGAGATCGTCGCGCGCGTGTGTATCGAAGGCCAGCATGCCCAACTGATCGCCGACGCGAAATGCGCTGTACCCCAACGCTTCGACAAAGTCCGCGGCTACCTGCAGCTTCGTGTGGCGCGTGCCGAAGTGCATCGACGCAGAGACATCGACGATCACCTGCACCGGCACCGCGGCGCGCTGCAGATGAACCCGCACTAGCCACTCCGAGCGTGCGGCGCGCAGGCTGGCACGCAGATCCAGGCGGCGCGGATCCGGGTAGTCGAACAGACGCCCGTGCATCGCGAATTCCTGGCCGGCGCCGAAACTCGATCCGGGGTGCGAACCGGGGCGAAATCCGCCGGCGCGCATCGGCAAACGGTAGTGAAATTCCGCGGTCCCGTTCATGGCTCAGGGTACGGCGAGCCTGTTCATGATTTGCGTAGTGAGGGCTTCGGCGAGTTCCTGACGGCGCAATTCATAAATCGGCGTGAAGAATACGCGATGCCCAAGCGCGGGCATCAGCACGGCGTGAATATCCTCGGGAACCAGATGCGAACGGTTGGCCAGCCACGCCACGACGCGCGCAGCCCGCAACAGAGCGCTCATGCCTCGGGGGCTTACCCCTGCCAGGATGAGCCGGTCCATATCGACGCCGTCGAGCGCAATATCGAACAGCTGCGGCTTTTCCGTTGCCTGCCAGATGTCCAGGACATAACGCTCGATCGTTGCACTCGACTGCACACTCTCCTGAATCGCCGCGCCGACCTGGTTCAGCTGCTCCCACGGAACGATCCCAGGCGAGAGCCGTGCAAGGAGTCTGTCGACGTCATGGAACGCCGCATCGAATACCAGCGCGCGCCGCACGTCGTGCTCAGCCGGCGTAGGCATGGCAAGCTCGAACAGGAAGCGATCGCGAGCGGCCGAGGCAAGCTCGAAGGTCTCTTCCTTCTCGACCTTGTTGCGGTCGGCGAACACCGTCATATGCGGGAAGCGATATTCGCGATCGAACGCCCACACCGAGCGTTCCGCCATCGCACGCAGCAGCAGTGACTGAACCTGCGGACGGGCCCGGTTGATTTCGTTGAAGAAGAACGTGGTCAACTGCTCGCCGTGTCGAAGCAGCGGACCGGGATCGATGCGCGGCTTCCCCTCGGCGTCCACGTACGTGTGATAGACGAGGTCGCCCGGCATCAGGTCGATGGTGCCCTCGACACGCTCGAATGCGCCACCCACGACCCGCGCAAACGCACGCAACACGGTTGTCTTGCCGACCCCGACGCCGCCTTCGAGAAGCACATGACCGCGGGCAAACAAGGCGACATTGATGAGACGGATGGTTTGCGGCTGGCCGATCACGACTCTCGAGATCTCGTCTTCGATTTGCAGTGCATGCAGACGCCAGTCCTGAAGCAGTTCGCCAGAACCCATCGATGCAATCCCCTATAGCAGTCGTGCTGAAGCAGACTTGTCGGCTGAGCCGCGAGACGAGCGGGCTTCTCACGGAAAACTCCGGACAGCGACGCATACTCTGTGCCAGCGCGCCCGCTCGTGCGGCAGACGCGCTCGCGCGGAAAACAATGTCACCCTGTCACACCTTTCAAGTACAGAGTGTTCCGCTACTGCAAAATCCTGATCGCTATTGCGGAGATGCGCTGCTGCCCGGCGAGCCCGCTGCTGCACTGCCGAGCATGAGTCCGACCAGCGCCGTGGCGCCACGGCGCCAGGACAGATCGGTATTGCCGCGAATGTCCACCGAGCGCTGGAATACGGTCATCCCGCTGGCGACATCTTCGACGTGCAGGTTGATATTGAGGATCAGGTTGCTGACTTTCTGGACCCAGCAGCTGCCGACCTGCTCGACGCCGAGCTTGCGGCCTACCTGCCGCGCGCAGCCGGCGCATGCATTCAGATCCTGCGATGCGCCGAGTTGAGCGATCAGGGCGGCAGCCGGGCCATTGTCGGCCACCTCATAGCGCCCGCCGACGCGCAACTGCTCACGCAAGGCAGTACTGACCATCTGGAGGCGCGCCTGCTGGAGACGGTTGATCTCGGCGTCGTTGTAGGCCGCGTTATCGTCGATCAGCACGCAGTCCATGAGCGCGATCGAGGTCGGCGCAGCGAGCGCCTGCGAGGCGGCGAATGTCACGCAGACCATGCCGGCAACCCTCACGCAGCGCGCGAGCGCAGCACGTACCCGAAAGGCACCGCTCATTTCAGAACCCCCCACTTCGCGGGCAGCGTGACGAATGGCGCATACTCGCGCTCCAGATACGCGGCGGCCTGCTCGAGCAGAAACCGCCTGAATACCACGCAGGTCGGAGACAACTGCTTGGCCCGCAGATGCACGATCTGCCACGTACGTTCGATCGGTGTGCCGTTCACATCCAGCAAGGCGATTTCCTTCGTGCGCAATTCCAGCAGCAACGTATGGAGCGAAATCAGGCTCACCCCCATGTCCGCCATGACCGCCTGCTTGATCGTCTCGTTGCTGCCGAGCGTGACGACCTTCGCGGGTGTGAAAAGATGCTGTCTGAACATTTCCTCCGCAGCCATGCGCGTTCCCGAACCGGGTTCGCGCAACAGAAAGGTGTCGCCGCGCAGTTCCTGCAGATCGAAGCGCTGCGCACCGCACAGCGGATGACTCACCGGAGCGATCACCACTTGCGGATGCCACGCGAGCGGTTCGGTCGTGGTATCGAGTTCCGGCGGCGGCCGCCCCATGATGGCGAGATCGATCGCATTGTCTTGCAGCAGGCGCAGCAGCGCGTCACGGTTGCCAACGGAGAAGTGCACGTCGACCTTGGGATACAGGTGCGAATACATGGCCAGCAGCTTCGGCGCGAAATACGTCGCAGAACTGACGATGCCCACGGCGATCGAGCCGCTATCGGCCTGTTTGAGCGAGGTCATCGCGTCTTCGGCATCCTTGATCTCGCCGAGAATCCGGCTCGCGTGATGGCTTAGCTTTTCACCCGCTTCGGTCATGGTGAGTTTGCGCGCGATGCGCTCGAACAGACGCAGTCCGACCGCCTCCTCCAGTTGATGAATCTGCATCGACACCGCCGGCTGGGTCAGATGCAGTTCCTCCGCGGCTCGTGCGAAGCTCGTATAGCGGCTCGCCACGACGAAGATCTGCAGCTGACGCAAGGTCAGCGAGCGGATGAAATTCACCTTGGCGCGGCCTCGCTAACGGCTCGCCCGCGGCGCGTCCGAAGGCTTCATGGGCACATTAGGCGCATTTGGCGGCGGCGGCAGCTTGCGCAACGCGGCCTGGAAGCTCAACGTCTGCGTCTGCAGCGGGTGCGCGAAATCGTTGTTTGCGCCGGGTACGTCAGTACGGATCAGCGCGACCTGGCCGGGCACGGTATCGGCAATCTGGAACGTGTAGCGCTTGCCGGTGTATTGAGCGAAGCGGTCCGCGTTGGGATCGTTCAGGTACGGCTGCACGACGATCTGCTGGGCCTTCACGGACTTGCCGCCGATCTGGCTCGTCACGGTTTCGATCTTCGGCCCCGCGGCGAGCGCGAGTCGCAGGCGCTGCTGGAAATAACGGCGCTGGCCGCCGGTCAGACGCTCCATCTCCGCGATGTCGCGCTCGAGGAAATAGACAATCACGGGGTTGCACTGCAGGCCGCCATCGGGCAACGGCACAGCTCCGCTGTGATCGGACACCTGGGCGTCGCCCTTGGCGTTGTCCGGACTGACCACCAGCACCCTGACGACATCCGTGCTGTGCGCCGGCTGGTCCGAACTGAGGAAGGCATAGTCGAGTTCGGTTTGCTGTTCGATGCCATGCAGATGATCCGTCGTGAAGATGAGCCTCTCGGCGGCCGAGATTTCGTCCGTGCCGGCAGCAAACGCCACCGCATGCATCTGACAGGCCACGCACGTGATGCACGCCGCAAGCAGGCGCCGCCAGTCGCGGCGCAAGCACCTCGCTGCACCCCTCATGGCGACCCGTCCGCGGGCTTGGCGGCCGGCGTGTCGATGGGCTTTAGAAGCGGCACTTCGTAACTCGTCAGGATGCTGTCGATCTTGTCATGGTTCGCACCGATCCATTGATCGACCTTGTCCTTCCACGCTTTTTCGCCGTAGCGAACGCCCATCGAGATCGTATAGTCGAAGCGGATCCCCGGATCGGGCGGGAACGGCACCAGCTTTACCGTATCGCCGGCACGCTTGGCGAAGTAGCCCGCAATCGGCCCCCACAGGAACACCACGTCGACATTGCCCGCCTGCAGATCGTGTTCGATCATCTGGCCGGGATATTCCTGCGGGTCGCCGCTTTGCACCTGATACGAGACGGCCTGATCGATCAGGTTGTGACTGAGCAGCCAGTCGACCGCAGGCGTCTGCGAGAAAATGCCGAAGCGCAGCTTGTGCAACTGGTCCGGCGGCAGCTTGAGCAGATCGTCCGGCGTATTGATGCCGGCCAGTTCAGGCCGCTTGCTAAATACCATCGCATACGTGGAGCGCAGATACGGCTGCGTCGTCGAGGTCATGTCGTAACCTTTCGGCACGCCGATGATCAGATCGCATTTGTACTGGTCGGAATCGGGCACCTTCTCGCGCAACGTATGGCGCACGAAACCCATGCGTTGCGGAAAATAGGTGTACTCGAGCTTGTAGCCGAAATCGCTCGCCATCTGGCTCGCAATGCGGTTTTCGTAGCCCTCGCCTTTGCTGTTGGACAAAGGCATGTTGTTCGGGTCGGCACAGACCCGCAGCACACCATCGGCGCCATCGTTATTGGGCAATGCCTCGCCCTGGGCCTGCACCGCGGCGCTTGCCATCGCCGCATAGCACAGCGCGGCCGCGACGATCGCGACGTGCGCGGGCATTCGTTTGCCATGACGCATCAATAAGCTCCTGAGGTAGGGACGTCGGCGTTATTTCGCGTCGATGGCCTGCAGATCGCCCGGCTTGATCTGGCCATCGGAACGTCCTTTCAGATACGCGTAAAGGTTCTGCCAGTTCTTCTGCATCATCTGGCTCGAACTGAAGTCGGGCATGCCCTTGTCCACCCGGCCGCCGAATACGGTGCGGTGAAACTCATTCGTATCCAGGGTCTTGAACGCGTCGATCAGCGATGGTCCGACCATACCCTGCTGCTGCGCGCCGTGACAGCGTTCGCAGTCGAGCGCGCGCCAGGTCTTCCATCCTTGCAGCGTGTTGCTGTCGACCTTGTTGCCGTCCTGCACCTTGTACGTTACCTGGGCAATCGCGGGATTGGTCTGGGCAAACGCAGCAGGCAGCACGAGGAAAACGGCGGGCAATGCCGCCCGCAACAAGATAGCTCGGCCTTTCATATGCAGATGTCTCCCTTCAGATTAAGGCCACACCCCGACGCGCTTTGGCGACGCATCCGTGACATGGCGCGGGCCAGATGACCCGTAGACGACTCGTTTGACGACGGCGCGACCGGCCCCAGTCCTCCGCAAGGGCAGCAAACCGGTCGCGCGTTTCAATCTGGGCTGGCCCGTGATGAGCCAGCCCGGCATGGGCCAGCCCGTCACGGATTCGCCCTTCAGCTAGTACCGCCGGGAATGGCAAACACAAACAGCGTGCCGCCCAGCGCCGTGTACTTCGCAAGTTCGCGGTAACCGCCCACTGCGCCGAGACCCTCAGTCGACTTTTCGAGGCCTGCCGCCATGCCGATGCCAGCCCAGCCGCCGATACCCGAGTAGACACCGATGAACTGCTTACCCTGGTACTCGTAGGTAAACACGTTGCCGATGATCCCCGACGGGGTCTTGAAGCGCCAAAGTTCCTTGCCGTCGCTGATGCGAACGGCCTTGATGTAGCCTTCCAGCGTGCCGTAGAACGCCACTCCGCCTGCAGTAGCCAGCACGCCCGACCATACCGAGAACTTCTCCGGCTTGGACCAGACGATCTTGCCCTTCGAAGCATCCCAGGCAATGAAGTTACCCATCGAGTTGTTGTCGTTCGGGCCCGGATACATCGACAACGTGGCGCCCACATACGGCTGGCCCGACACGTAATCGACATCGAACGGCTCGTAGTCCATGCACACGTGGTTGGTCGGCACGAGGAAGAGCTTCGAGTTCGGGTCGTACGCCGCCGGTTGCTGGTCCTTCGAGCCGAGTGCCGCCGGACAGATGCCCTTCACGTTATGATCGGAGCCCGCCGCCTGGGTCGAATATGCTGCGTTGCGAATCGGCTTGCCGCTTTGCAGATCCACACGGTCGGCCCAGTTCACCGCCGGGTCGAACTTCTGGGCAACCAGCAGTTGTCCCGTCTCACGATTCAACGTGTAGCCAAAACCGTTGCGGTCGAAGTGAACGATGGCCGGCACCTTCTTGCCGTCGATCGTCAGGTCGGAGAGGATCATTTCGTTGACACCGTCATAGTCCCATTCGTCGTGGGGTGTCATCTGATAGACCCACTTGGCTTCTCCGGTATTCAGGTCGCGCGCGAAGATCGACATCGACCATTTGTTGTCGCCCGGACGTTGCGTCGGGTTCCATGTACCCGGATTGCCGGTGCCGTAGTAGACAAGATTGAGTTTCGGATCCCACGCATACCAGCCCCAGGTGGTGCCGCCGCCCAGTTTCCACTGGTCCCCCTTCCAGGACTTCAGCGACGAGTCCGCGCCCACCGGCACCATCTTGCCGTCGGCGTAGGTCGTCGTTTTGTCGGGGTCGATCAGCATGTCCTTGTCGGGCCCGGTGCTGTAGGCCGTCCAGGCCGGTTTGCCGGTCTTGATGTCATACGCGATGAGACGCCCGCGCACGCCGAACTCGCCGCCCGAGATGCCGGTCAGCACCTTGTCGCCGAATACGTGCGGCGCGTTGGTGTTGGTTTCACCCGCTTTCGGATTGCCGTTTTGCGCGGTCCAGACCACATCGCCGGTTTTCGCGTTCAACGCAACGAGTTTGGTGTCGGCCTGTTGCAGGAAGATCTTGCCGTCGCCATAGGCGAGCCCGCGGTTGACGGTATCGCAGCACATCACGGACACCACCTGGTCATCCTGCTTCGGCAGGTACTGCCAGATGAACGTCTGGTCTTTCAGATTGATTGCAATAACCTTGTTAGGGAACGGCGAGTGGATATACATGGTGTCGCCGATCACGAGCGGTGAGCCTTCGTGGCCACGCAGCACGCCGGTCGACATGGTCCATGCGACCTGTAGTTTCCCGACGTTGCTTTCGTTGATCTGCTTAAGTGGGCTATAGCGATGGTTCGCATAATCGCCCGCCTGGGCCGCCCAGTTGGACGGACTCTTCAAGGCCTCGTCGAGCTGCGGATCGGCCTGTGCAATGATAGAACTCAAGGCTGCCGACGCGAGGATCGCGAGCCCAAGAACCGTGGTGCGTAAGTTCATGTCTCCTCCAGAATGGTCTTGCTGTTCAACTCACGAATGACCCACGCTACCTCGTCGCATCGGGCGCGCCTCCTCGGATGCGGGTAACGATCAGCGCCCTCACCCGATCGTTGTCGGACTTTGCGGCGCATGACGGCCGACGCATATTCCATGCCGGAATCGAACTGGCGTGCATATCGCGCGCCGCCACAAGCTCGTCGATATACGCCGCGCGGCGCTCGCTACGCGTCTTGCGTCCATTCGCGCCACGCCCTCGCGTTAGCTTCGGATCACTCACCATCCGGCGCAGCGGTGTCACGGCCGTGACCGGCTGCGTCGCGCCACGTGGGACATTCTGTGTCACTGCGCGATACGAAGCGTGTCCGTCGGGAGGCAAGCCGCGACAAAACCCCTCCGCCCGCAGCCGATCACGTGACTGGCCCGCCTATTGCAGCGCATCATGCGGTTACGAGCGGTTCATCACGAGCGGAGCAACGGTCATGGCAAACACTGAACAGGTCTATTCCGACGAGGAGATCCAGCAACGCCTCGTTGGCCCGCTACAGCACTGGTATCTCGAAGACGGCTGGTTGCGACGCAAATATCGCACCGAGGGCTGGAAAGGGACCTTGATGGTGGTGAACGCGGTGGGCCACCTCGCGGAAGCCGCGTGGCATCACCCGGATCTCACGGTCTCCTATGCATTCGTGACGGTGAAACTGAAGACGCATTCCGCGAAGGGCATCACGGACAAGGACTTCGCGCTCGCCAGCAAGATCGAATCATTCATCCAGTGGCAGCCGGGAACCGAAGGGGGCCCACTCGAGGGCACGCCAACGGACGACCAGCGCTTCCGCTACATCAAGTACGACGCGCCGAAAAGCACGTCAGAAAGCTAACGCTGGGCATCGTCCCGCGCACCTGGTACGGCTTTCGCTTGAAGTGCCCCGCCGGGCCGCTGCGCCACGGCACGCGCCGTTACCGCGATGGCCCTTCGGGTCGCCCGCTCATACACGGCAAGTCAGGCACGAATAAGGACACGCACAATGCAGCTTCCCGGTCGCCGCCTCCAACCAGACGCCTGCGTGATGGTCGATGCGCCCGCGCGGCTGCATCTGGGTTTTCTCGATCCGAACGCCTCGCTGGGACGCGCGTTCGGCAGCCTCGGACTCGTGATCGATTCCGCCGGCACCCAGGTCGAAGCGCGGCGCGCCGCACACGACCAGATCGAAGGCACGATGACCGATGCGGAACGCGAGCGCATTGCGATCTGTCTTGACCGGCTGCACGCCGCCTACGACCCGACGCCCGTCGCGATCGAGGTAACCCGGACGCCGCGCGCGCACAGCGGCCTGGGATCGGGCACGCAACTCTCGCTCGCGGTCGGCAGCGCCTTCGTTCGTCTGCTCGGCCATGCCGCGACCAGCGCTGAACTCGCGAGCCTCCTCGGGCGCGGCGCGCGCTCGGGCATTGGCGTGCTCGGCTTCGATTGCGGCGGCCTGCTGGTGGATGGCGGACCCTCGGGCGACCTGCACCCGGGTGTGCCGCCTCTGCTCGCACGTCAGCCGTTTCCGGATAGCTGGCGCGTGCTGCTCGTCAGCGACAACGCCCGCGAAGGCCTGCACGGTGCTGAAGAACGCCGCGGCCTCGCCGCGCTCGCCCCCTTTCCGCAAAAACTCGCCGCGCATCTGTGCCACCTCGTGCTGATGAAGATTCTGCCCGGCGTCGCGGAGCGAAACCTGGTGCCGTTCGCGCAGGGCCTGACGGAAATGCAGCAGACCATCGGCGAATACTTTGCCCCCGTGCAAGGCGGCGTGTTCGCCAGCCCTGATGTCGAGCGCGCGCTACGCGCCGTGGCCGCGGAGCGAACCGCGGGCATCGGCCAGAGTTCGTGGGGGCCGACCGGCTTTGCGATCGTCGCCAACGCACGCGAGGCCGAGGGTGCGCTCGCCACGGCCCGCGACGCCACGCGCGGTGTGCCGCACATCGAATGCACGATTGTCACGGGACGCAATCGCGGCGCGACGGTGCGCGGCGTCGTTGCCCCGCAGCAGCAGCGCATCGACGCAGCATGACGCACCACGGTCCCACACCGCCGCGGACAGTCGAACGCCGCCGCCCGCAGCGTATGCAACACACGCAGCCTTGAGCCCTTCCCTTGCGCCCTGCATGAGATACGCCACTGAACGAGCCTCCTGCCATGTCCGACACCACTGAAAAACCCACTGAAAGGCCTTATATCCTGCACATGTTGACGGCTACGCCGCAGATGAGTCCGTTCGACGTGAACATGGCCGCCGACGCCGGCTATCAGATCATCGTGCCGTATTGCAGCGTCGAAGCCGGCATGGTCGCGAACCTGACCCAGGACGCGATTTTTTCGCGTGGTCCGAAAGGTGTGTCGCGCACCGGCATCTTCATCGGCGGGCGCGATGTCCTGCTCGCGGCCGACATGCTCGAGACCGCGCGCAAAGCCATGGTGCCGCCGTTCGAAGTGTCGGTGTTCGCCGATCCGAGCGGGTCGTACACCACCGCCGCCGCACTCGTCGCGCTGGTGGAGCGGCATCTGGCCAAGGCCTATGGCATGGAACTGGGCGGCAAGCGCGTGCTGATTCTTGGCGGCACCGGCGCGGTCGGTCGCGTGGCCGCGGCCATGGCGGCCTCGCTCGGCGCCGATGTGTCGATTGCGAGCCACTCCGGAGAGGCGCGCGCGGTGCGTGTCAGCGACGATATCAATCAACGCTTTAGTATCGTCACCAAAGGGGTGGGCACAACGACGCAGGCAGAACTGCGCGCGGCGTTAGGCGAGGCCGAGATCGTACTCGCCACCGCCGTCGCAGGCGTTCAGGTGGTCAGCACGGCCGATCTGGCGCATGCCGCCCATCTGCTGATTGCCGCGGATGTGAACGCCGTGCCGCCCGAAGGCATTGCGGGCGTCAACGTGATGAACGACGGCAAGCCGATCGAAGGCGTGCCGACTGCCGGCGGCGCCATCGGCATTGGGGCGCTGGCGATCGGCAACGTCAAATATCAGGTGGAGCATCGCCTCTTCATTCAGATGCGCACGGGCGGCAAGCCGGTCTACCTCGGTTTTCCACAAGCCTTCGACGAAGCCCGCGCCGTCGCGGCCGGCCTCGGTTGAGCGCGCGCCCCGTGACGATCTGCGCGCCATTGCTATCGCGACCGGAGCCGCCATGAACTCGCGTCCATCGCTCTCGCATGCGCCATTCGTCGCGGTAGCGGGACTGTCGGCGCGGATGCTCGCGCAGTCGGCCGCGCGCGCGGGCTTGCGTGTCGCCGCGCTCGATGTGTTCGGCGACCGCGATACCCGCGAGGCCGCCGAACTGTGGTTCGACATCGGCGCCGGCCAGCTGTCGATCGATTACGCGCGGCTGGTGGCGGCGCTCGAACGCACCGCGCGCTTGCCGGGGCTGATCGGCTGGATTGACGGCAGCGGGCTCGAGCCGTTCGTCGCGCAGTTGTCCCGCGCGCGAGGCCTGCCCCGCTTCATCGGCAATCCTGCGGAGGCCAGCGCCGCCGTGCGCGAACCCCGGCGGTTTTTTGCGCTGCTGGATGCCCTCGGTATTCCGCATCCGCCGGTGGCGTTCACGCGGCCCGCTGAAGGTGCCAATGAAGGGGCCAATGATGTGGCCAATGAAGCGCAAGGCTGGCTGATCAAACACGCGGACGGTTGCGGTGGCACGCATATCGAACCCGCCACGGCGGTCGGCGATTCGCACGTGCCTGCGCAAGGATATTTCCAGCGCCGAAGCAGCGGCCGCTCCCTCTCGGCGCTGTTTATCGCCGCTCGCGGCAGCGCGCGCGTGCTCGGCTTCGCTGAGCAACTCACCTGCAAGATGGGCAATCTGCCGTTCGTCCACGCCGGATCGATTGGGCCGCTCGGTCCGGTCGATCTGCCGCCCGCCGTCGAGGCGCGCGTGCGGGCAGCGATTGCCGCGCTGTGCGCGCAAACCGGCCTCGCCGGCATCAATAGCTGCGACTTTCTGCTCGACGGCGACACGTTCGAGCTGCTCGAAATCAACACCCGCCCCTCCTCGACGATGACGCTCTACGAGACCGCCTCGCCCGATGCCTGGCCGAACGGACTGCTCGCGTGTCATATCGAAGCATGCCGCCACGGCCGCCTGCCCGCGCCCGCATCGCCTGAGACGCCGGCGTCCGCAGCGTGGCGCGCAGGTCAACAGGTGCTGTTCGCGCCGCGTCCATTCGTCGTTTCGCAAAGCTTCAGCGACGCCTGTCTGCGTGACCCATGCTGCCGCGACGTGCCCATGCCCGGCACGTGGATCGAAACCGGCCAGCCGGTCTGCACGCTGCTCGTGCGCGCGGCTTCGCTGGACGCGGTGCGGCACGCGCTCGAAGAACAACGCGCGCTCGTTCTGCAACGAATCGAAACCTGCCATGAGCCCGACTATGCCTTCATCCAATGCCACTCCTGAGGCGCCTCAGCTACCGCTCGCCGGCGCTGCCGCGCTGAGCGTCAATGCGCTTGGCGAGCGTCTCGTCAGCCGCCTGGTCGACGACGCCGCGCGCTTCGGCGCAATCGTCAGCCGCACGGAAAACGGCACTGTGCTGGTGGATGCGGGCGTCGTGGCGCCCGGCAGCGTCGCGGCGGGCGTGCTGATTGCGCGCATCTGCATGGGTGGCCTCGGCCACGTCACGGTGCGCGAGAACCTGGATGCGCAGCCGCTCTGGCCCAGCACGATCGAGGTGCGCACCTCGTGGCCCGTGCTCGCCTGCCTCGGCAGCCAGTACGCCGGATGGAGCCTGTCGGCCACCAAGGAACAGACCGGCGGCAAGAAGTTTTTCTCGCTTGGCTCGGGCCCGGCGCGCGCGCTGGCCGTGAAGGAGCCGCTATTCGCCGAACTCGGCTACCGCGACCGCCATGAGCGCGGTGTGCTGGTCCTCGAGGTGGATCGCCTGCCGCCACAGGTCGTGATCGACAAGGTGCTGCACGATTGCGGCCTCGCGCCCGAGCGGCTAACGCTTGTCACCACGCCGACACACTCTGTCGCGGGAACGGTACAGGTGGTGGCGCGCGTCGTTGAAGTTGCATTGCACAAAACCCATGTGCTTGGCGTACCGCTCGACGAAGTCGTGGAAGGCGGCGGCTCGGCGCCCTTGCCGCCGCCCGCGCCGGACGGCATCCAGGCGATGGGCCGCACCAACGACGCGATCCTGTATGGCGGACGCGTGCATCTCACCGTGAAGCACGACGCGGTGGCGAAGCAGCTCGCCGCCGAATTGCCCGCCTCCATCTCGCGCGATTATGGCCGCCCGTTCGCTGACATCTTCACTTCGTTCAACTACGACTTCTACCAGATCGATCCCGCGCTGTTCGCGCCGGCCGAGGTGTGGGTGAGCAGCCTCGAAAGCGGCGCGACCTGGCACGGCGGACGGGTCGACGCGGCGCTGCTGCACGAGCAATGGAACGGCAAGCCATGACCATTCCTGCACCGGGCTCTTTCGCGGGCGTAGACCCCGTCGATGCGCGGGCGGCGCTGCGCATTGCGATCATGACCGACGAAACCGGCTGGCACACCGGGCGCCTGAAAAAGGCCTTCCGCGCGCGCGGCGCAGAGGCACGCTGCATCGATCTGGCGGACTGCCGCATCGACACGACATGGGAACCCCATGGGCTGATGCTGCCGGGCTTTGGCCACGGCCTGCCCGACGCCGTCTTCGTGCGCGGCATTGCCGGCGGCACCTTTGAGCAGGTCACGCTGCGGCTCGGTATCCTGCATGCACTGCGCGAATGCGGTGTCCCCGTCTACAACGACGCGCGCGCGATCGAGCGCAGCGTCGATAAATCGATGACCAGTTTTCTGCTGCACCGCAACGGAGTACCGACGCCCGCGACGTGGGCCGGCGAATCCGCAGCGTTTGCGCAACGCGTATTGATGCGCGAAGCAGCGGCTGGACGCCAGGTCGTGCTCAAGCCGCTGTTCGGCTCGCAAGGCCACGGGCTTAAACGGCTCGGCGCGCGCGGCGGCGCTCAACCTCGCGCGCTGACGCCTCTGCCTTCGCTCAAGCCCTATCAGCAGGTTGCGTATCTGCAGCGCTATATCGATGGCGGCCGTCCGGGCTTCGACTGGCGCGTGCTGGTGGTTGGCGGCCGTGCCGTGGCGGCGATGCGGCGGGTCGGCGGCAAGGGCTGGATCCATAACTTCGCTCAGGGCGCCGCGTGTGAAGCGGCGCAACTCGATGCGCCGCTTGCGCAGACTGCCGTGCGCGCCACCGAGGCGCTCGGACTCGACTACGCAGGCGTCGACCTGATTCCCGATCCCCATGACCCCACCCGGCCGCTCGTGCTGGAAGTCAACGGCGTAGCCGCATGGCGCGGCCTGCAATCGGTCACATCGATCGATCTCGCGGCAGCGCTCGCCGACGACCTGCTCCAGCGCAAGCTGCCCGCGCAGCGCGACGGTGTTACCGGGGTCGCGCAGACCGATGAGGCCGCCGTTGTAGCGTTTCATGGACACCATGGCTGAGTTGCCCTGTTCCGTCGCGTACGGACCCGTTCACGTCGCTTTCCTTGCGGCCTGCCGACTCGATGTGGAAACCCCCAAGCCCGGCAACGTCAGCGTGCAAAGCGCCGGACATGGCATGCGCGCGGCCCAGTTCATCACCAGCGCGGAAGTGGCCGCCGCCGCGCTCCTCGCACGCGGCGCGCCGGTCGGCCTGCGCGTGCTCGATGCGGTCACCCGCACGCGCGACGCGGTCGGCTGCAACACGAACCTCGGCATCCTGCTGCTAGTCGCGCCGCTCGCCGCGGCGCTGGAGGCGGCGCCGCGCCCACTGTCGGCCGACCGCTGGCGCGACGCGACCGAACGCGTGCTGGCGCGGCTCGATATCGACGACACGCGCCTCGCGTACCGCGCGATCGCGCTCGCCAATCCCGGCGGTCTCGGCGAGGCGCCCGAACAGTCGGTCTACACGCCGCCGACGGTCGGCCTGCGCGAAGCGATGACGCTCGCTGCCGGGCGCGACAGCATCGCGCGCCAATATGCGGAAGGATTTCGCGACATCTTCGACAGCGGCCTTGCCGCGTTCCGCGAAATGCCTGCCGATCAGCCGCGGAACGCCACGCTCAACGTCTTTCTCACGTTCCTCGGCACCTGGCCCGACTCTCACATTGTGCGTAAGCAGGGTATTGCCGTGGCGCAGAGTGTCACGCTTGCGGCACGCGAACGGCACGCGACGTGGCGCCACTCGCTCGCGCAAAACCGTTCCGACGAAATGCGTCAGCCGCTCGATGCATGGGACGCAGAACTGAAGGCTGGCGCCATCAACCCCGGCACCAGCGCGGACTTGACCGTGGCGACGCTGTTCGTCGCCGGCTGCCTTGCACCCGTCGACGGCGCCGGCCCCAGCTCATGCCAGCCGGGCAGCCAGCGCATTGGCACGGATCCTGTTAGTTAGTGCCACTGCGCATTCACCCGCCAGTTGGCGATCGGGCAACAGCATCGTCACTGGAGCATGTCAGTCAGTCGTCAAGTCACTATTCCACTCATTGGAGGAACAGAATGGCCAAGATTAATCGCGTCCTGATAGGAGAGTCGCTCGTCGGCGACGGTAACGAGGTCGCACATATCGACTTGCTGATGGGACCGCGAGGTTCAGCGGCGGAAACTGCATTCTGCAATGCACTCACCAATAATAAGGATGGCTTCACATCGCTGCTTGCCGTCGTCGCGCCGAACCTGCTCACCAAGCCGAATACGATTCTGTTCAACAAGGTGACGATCAAGGGCGCCAAGCAGGCCGTGCAGATGTTCGGTCCTGCGCAGCATGCCGTTGCACTCGCCGTGGCGGACAGCGTCGAGGATGGCACGATCCCGCAGGACGAAGCGGACGATCTGTTCCTGTGCGTTGGCGTCTTTATTCACTGGCAGGCCGACGACGACAAGAAGATTCAGGAATTCAACTACCAGGCGACGCGCGAGGCAATCAAGCGCGCTGTCGCCGGTGAACCGAGCGCGGCGGAAGTCGTGGCGAAGAAGGGCAGCGTCGCGCATCCGTTTGCACCGAACTGACGGTGCGCCGGATTGCGTGGGGGCAGCAAGGGTTCGCGCTCGAGCGGACCTTTGCTGTGAAGCGACCCTCTCATAGAGGCAAGAGATGAGCATACGATGTCGTGCGCTGGCAGCCTGTGCCTGCCTCACGCTCGCGGTACCGCTCGCGTGGGCGGATGGCGACGCGCCCACGGCGGCGGCCCCGGCGGGAGGTTACAACTATCCGACGCAGGGCCGGGTCGAATATGTGCTGGGATGCATGGACGACAACGGACACGATTTCGCCAACGTCTATAAATGTTCGTGCGTGATCGACAAGATGGCCACCGCGCTGCCCTACGAGGAGTTCGTCGATCAGTCGACGTTCTCCAAGTACGCAACGTTGGGCGGGGAAGGCGGCTCGGAGTTTCGGGTCGATCAGGCGAAAGCGCAGACGAAGAAATTCCGCGCATTGCAGACCGATGCCTACCGCAGTTGTGGGCTAGGGCACGAAAAGACGGCGGCGAAGTAGTCGAGCCAATGTGTGGGGCCGCCTGAAATAGCGAATCACGCGCACGGTGCTGGCAACAGCACCGCGCCGCGTTTTTTCGCTCAGTCCGGAATCAGCCCTGCCCCGAGCAATGCATAACCTGTGACCCCTGCGGCCGTTTGCGGCATATCGCTACGCTGCCGCTCGATCTGCACGCCAACCGCCGACACATCATCGAACTTGGCGGGTTTGGCTAGCGCGACGCGCACCCAGTGAGCGCCGAACTCGGTGATCAGGAGGCGCGCCACCGCTTCGGCAAGCGCTTCGAGCAAACGCACGCCATGCGACGCAAGGAGCCCATGTAGCGCGCTACGTACCGCCGCATAATTGATCGTGTCCTCGATGCGATCGGTTGTGCAGGCACGAATGGCGGGAACTCCGATTGCAAGATTCATCCGTACCGGCTGCGGGACATGTTGCTCGCTGCTGTCGATACCGATGATCGTCTGACCAACAAAGTTTTCGATGAAGACGATGTCCATCCGCCCGGACGGCATGGCGGTAGAGGGCGCGTCGAACGGCGCAGTGGCGCCCGGCACCCCGGCAGCGGAGAAACTGGCAAGACGAACGGCATCGAGACGATCCATGGTGTACTCCGCCGCGGCGCGGCAAATAATCTGCAAACGAGTTGGCAAAAGGCCCGAAACCGCGCTGCAAGACGCGCCTCGGGTAAACGCATAGCCGCACAGGTGTGACAGCACGCGAAGCACTCTGCGCCGAAGCTGCAACACTCTCCTCGCCTTCGGCCAGCAGAGGAAGTCATTCGGGCACGATGATGAGAAAAGCAAAAATCGCGCACGCTATTCAGGGCTATTGCGACTTTTTTATTGAACGGGAGCGACATCCGGCGTAGAGTTTTAAGCCGATGCTTGGTATAAGGACTAATCACTCGGTGCGCATATGGACCCAGAACCGTAGCGCGAGGGGAAGACGGTATCGATAAAGCGGCACTCGTACGCGCATGGCGAAGCAAGGCAGCAGCAACGCAGTGTGAGCCGGCACGGACGAATTGACGCAACGGAGACAAACCCCATGTCGTTGCTCACTGACAGCACCATGCACGTCCGTGAAGTTTTGAACGTCGTCAATCATCAATTGGCGACCCGCCCGACGAGCGACCCCGTCGCTCAATCATGGGCGCGCTGCATGAACGAATTCCAGCTCGACCCTTCCCGTTTTGTCGTGCCCCCTGTCCTGACCGACTACGAACTCAGTTCGCGCCGAGAGGCAATGGGCGATCTGATCGCCTGCTCGAAGCTCGAAATGACCACGCTTTACCAGCAGCTGGCCGATCCCGAACTTGCGGTGGTGCTGGTCGATGCCGGCGGCATGATCGTCCATCAGGTTTCGTCGGTGCCTTTCGCCGAAGCGGTCGCCGCGGACGGCTTTCGCGTCGGCGCTCTATGGAGCGAACGCGAGGCCGGCACGAACGGCATGGGCACGTGCCTCGCCGAGCGCGACTGCATCGCCGTCTGCCAGCACGAGCATTTCTATCCGCGCTATACGTCGCTCACCTGCTCCGCCGCGCCGATTTTCGACGACAGCGGCGAAATTGCCGGCGTGCTGGATGTGACGAGCCGCTCGAAGCTGCTGCAGCAGCATTCTCTGGTGCTGGTCGGCATGTCGCGGCAGATGATCGAAAACCGTCTGCTGGATGCGCGTTACCGGCACGCGAACATGATCCATTTTCACAGCCGCCCGGAATTCGTCGGTACGCTGCACGGCGGCAAACTGGCGGTGGCGGACGACAGCACGGTGCTCGCCGCAAACCGCAGCGCGCTGTTCCAGCTCGGCTTCCGCTCGCTGCGCGAACTGCGCGGCCGGCGCATCGAGGAAGCGTTCAATGCTTCGCTCGAGGACATGATCGCGCGCAGCATCCGCGGGTCGTTCCATCCGGTCACCGTGTATAGCGCTAACGCGACCAACCGCTTCTTTCTCGTCGCGCAGACGCCGCAAAGCAGCGCCGAACGTGGCGTGCGAGTGGCGGGGACAGCGCCCGTGACGCGTGCCAGCGCGCCCGAGAAGCGGCCGGCGCCGGCCCGGCTCGACCAGATCGCGCACCTGGAATTCGGCGATCCGCGCATGGCCTCGCAAATCCAGCTCGCGGCGCGAGTGGTCCAGCGCAAGATTCCGATCATCCTCAGAGGGCAAACGGGTACCGGCAAGGAAGTCTTCGCGCAAGCGCTGCATAGCATCAGCCCACACGCATCCGGTCCGTTCGTGCCGGTGAATTGCGCGTCGCTGCCCGAAAATCTGATCGAAAGCGAACTGTTCGGCTATCGGGCGGGCGCGTTTACCGGCGCGCAGCGTGAAGGACGGCGTGGCAAAATCGTGCAGGCCAATAGCGGCACGCTCTTCCTCGATGAAATCGGCGACATGCCGCTCGCGTTGCAGGCGCGCCTGCTGCGCGTGATCGAGGAACACGAGGTCACGCCGCTCGGCGCCGAAACGACCATCAAGGTCGATTTCCAGCTCATCAGCGCCAGTCACCGCAATCTGCTCGAACTCGTGCACGGCGGACAGTTTCGCGAGGATCTGTATTACCGGCTCAAGGGTGTTGAACTGAATCTGCCGCCACTCAGCGAACGGGTCGACAAGCTCGCGCTGATCCATCATCTGCTCGAAAAAGAAACGAACAACGATCCGCCCGAGCTGACCCCGGAAGCCGAGCAGGCGTTGCTGACGTATGCATGGCCCGGCAATATCCGCCAGTTGCGTCACGTACTGCAGATGGCCATTGCGCTTTGCGACGGACAACCCATCCGCTGCCAGGACCTGCCTGGCGAAATCACCCAACGCATGCCGGAAAACGGGCCGGTGGCAGCTTTGCGTGCGGCGGTGCCGGACGTCGACCCGCATCCGGACGACGAAGTGGATCTTTCCGCGCTCAACGCCATCCAGTTGAACGAACGCGGGACCGTTCTGACGCTGCTCGACGAGCACCGCTGGAACGTCAGCAACGTCGCCAAGGCGCTTGGCATCAGCCGCAACACGTTGTACCGGAAGATGCGCCGGCTGCATATCCGTCTGTCGCACAACGGCTCGGCAATCGCCGGCGAGCCGGCCGACGAGATGCCGTCCGACGATTCGTTCTCCAAAGAGTCGCCGCCCATCGACGACGCATGACCCAGACGCCCGCTCGTCGTCTCGCCGAGTTCAAGCCCGATGCGCGCTTCGCCTGGTGCGTAACAGGCTCCGGCCATCTGCTCGACGAGTCGATCGCGCTCGCGCTCGAATTGCCGCGCGTCGATCTCTTCCTTTCCGCAGCCGCGGAGGAAGTCTTGCCGCTCTATGGCTGGCCCCTGCCGAAGCTGCGCAAGCACTTCCGCGTGTTTCGCGACAATAGTGTGAGCGGCGTGCCGGTCGGTATGCTCTACCACGGCATGTACCACACGGTGGTGATCGCGCCGGCCACCAGCAACACCGTGGCCAAATGCGCATTCGGCATCTCCGACACGCTACCGACCAACATGTACGCGCAGGCGGGCAAGCAGTGCATTCCGGGCATTGTCTTTGCATGCGACACGGAGCCGACCGTAGTGACGCAAAGCCCGAACGAATGGGTCGAACTGCGTCCGCGGGCGATCGAACTCGACAACGTTGAGCGCCTGTCGCGCTTCGAATACACGACACTCGTGCGCTCGCTGGATGAACTGAAAGCGGCGCTCGGTGAGCGCCTGTCGCGCGTGACTATATGAACAGCCCCCACGCTCCCTGCGATCGCTGCCCGGCCGTGCATTGACATGGACCATATCGTCTTCCTGACTGGCCGGCTCGCCGAAAAGAGCCTGATTCACACGCTCGAAAGCATGGCGCCGACTCCGTTCAGCTGGGAAATCCGCGAAATCGGCCTGCAGGTCGCAGCGCTCATGACGGCCGACCTGATTCGCCGTCGCATCCCCGTCCCGCTCGTGGCGCAGCGGGTCATCGTGCCCGGGCGTTGCCGCGGCGACCTCGCCGCGCTGACCGGGCACTACGGCGTGCGGTTCGAGCGAGGCCCGGAAGAGGTCAAGGATTTGCCGCAATTCTTCGGCCGCGAGGCGCAACCGTTCGATCTGACGCGTTACGAGGCCAGGATCTTTGCCGAGATCGTCGATGCGCCGCGGCTCGATCTGGATGGCATCGCCGCACGTGCGCGCGAGTACGTCGCGCAAGGCGCCGATGTAATCGACATCGGTTGCCTGCCCGAAACGCCGTTTCCGCATCTCGAAGACGCGGTGCGCCTGCTTAAAGCTCAGGGGTATCGCGTGAGCGTCGATTCGATGCGCAGCGACGAACTGCTGCGTGGCGGCCGCGCGGGCGCGGATTATCTGATGAGCCTGAACCTCGACACGCTCTGGATTGCTGACGAGGTGCCGTCCACGCCGATCCTCGTCGCCCGCGAGCCGGCAGACCCGGCCTCGCTCGATGCCGCGATCGAGCGGCTCGCCGCACGCGGCCGCGCGTTTCTCGCCGACCCCATTCTCGATCCGATTCCGTTCGGTCTCGCCGCATCGATTGCGCGTTATGTCCGGTTGCGCGAACGCTACCCGGATATCGGCATCATGATGGGCATCGGCAACGTGACTGAACTGACCGAGGCCGATACGAGCGGCATCAACGCGGTGCTGCTTGGCATGGCAGCGGAGCTACGTGTGAGCGCAGTGCTCACCACGTCAGTCAGCCTGCACGCACGGCGCGCGGTCCGCGAAGCCGATGTCGCGCGCAGGGTGATGTACGCCGCCCGCGAAGCACAGGTGCTGCCTAAGGGCATCAACAGCGATCTCGCGACGGTTCACGCCAAACGCCCTTTTCCGTACAGCACCGCCGAAATCGCCGAGGTTGCGCGCGAGGTGCGGGACCCCAACTTTCGCGTCCAGGTCAGCGCGGACGGCATTCACGTTTACAACCGCGACGGACATCGCCAGGCGGGCGACCCGTTCGCGCTCTACCCCAACCTGAATCTCGAAACCGACGGCGGCCACGCCTTCTATATGGGCGTCCAGCTCGCCCGCGCCGAGATCGCCTGGCGGCTCGGCAAGCGCTTCGATCAGGACCAGCCGCTCGACTGGGGCTGCGCGGTCGACCGGCCTGAACAGGATCTCATGGCGTGGCAAGCGTCAGGCGAGACGATGAAAAAGCGCTGAGGGCTAACCCAGCCGCGCCGATTCATCGCATCACTGCCCATGCGCCGGTGGCCTGCTGCACACCTGGTGGTAGCGGCGCGCCATCGCATCGAGCGGCAGCGGCTTGATGCGCGAGGCCTGGCCCGCACATCCGAACGCCTCGAAACGTTCGATGCAAAGCGCGCTCGCGGCCGCCGTCGCCGCCTTCAACGCGGCGCGCGGATCGAACTCCGAGCGGGCATTGGCCAGCGACTTGCGCATTGCGCCGCTCATCGCGAGCCGGATGTCGGTGTCGATATTGACCTTGCGCACACCATGCGCAATGCCGCGCTGGATTTCTTCGACGGGCACCCCGTACGTCATGGGAATCTCGCCGCCGTATTCGCGGATCACCGCGAGCCACTCCTGCGGCACCGACGACGAGCCGTGCATCACGAGGTGGGTGTTCGGAATCCGTTCGTGAATCTCGACGATCCGGTCGATGGCAAGAATGTCGCCTGTCGGCTCACGGCTGAATTTATAGGCGCCATGCGAGGTGCCGATCGCAATCGCCAACGCGTCGACGCCGGTCGCCTCCACGAAAAACTGTGCCTCGCGCGGATCGGTGAGCAACTCGTCGCGCGAGAGTTGCCCTTCGGCGCCGACGCCGTCCTCCTCGCCCGCCGCGCCGGTTTCGAGCGAACCGAGACAACCCAGCTCACCTTCGACAGATACACCCACTGCATGCGCCGCCTCGACAACCCGGCGGCTCACGTCGACGTTGTACTCGTAGGCAGCGGGCGTCTTCTGGTCCGGCAACAGGGAGCCGTCCATCATCACCGACGTAAAGCCCGAGCGGATCGCCTGCTGACACACAGCCGGGCTCGCGCCATGATCCTGGTGCAGCACGAGCGGGATATCCGGATGCGCCTCGAGCGCGGCGAGCACCAGATGACGCAGGTACGGTTCACCCGCATACTTGCGGGCGCCCGCCGACGCCTGCAGGATCACCGGGCTCGCGGTCGCCTCGGCGGCCCGCATGATCGCCTGGATCTGCTCCATATTGTTGACGTTGAACGCGGGCACGCCGTAGCCGTGCTCGGCCGCGTGGTCCAATAGTTGCCGCAGTGCGATGAAGGCCATTGCAAACTCCTCGAAGTCGAATCGAATCGGATCAGCTCGCCGCGTGGGCACTTGTTCATGTCGATGGCGCCAGTTGCGCGCATTGCACGACGCGGATGGCTTCATCCACCACCGCCTGCACGGTCAGATTGAAATGCTTGAACAGCGCGGCAGCGGGTGCGGACTCGCCGAACGTATCGATGCCCACAACTCCGCCTTCGAGGCCCACGTATTGCCGCCAGAACGCGCGAACCCCCGCTTCGACCGCAATGCGCGGCACGCCTGGCGGCAGGACCGCGTCGCGCCACGCGCCGGACTGCCGGTCGAACACGCTGGTGGACGGCATCGACACGACGCGCGCGGCAATACCGGCTTCGGCTAGCGGCGCGATGGCGTCGAGCGCAAGGGACACTTCCGAGCCGGTGGCGAGCAGGACAACGCGGCTTTGCGCCGACGCATCCGCCCAGTCGCGCAAGACATACCCACCCCGCGCGACCGCCTCGATCTGCGCGCCGCTGCGCGCGGCGAACGGCAGATTCTGGCGGCTCAGCAGCAGGCATGACGGTCCGCCGCGCTCCGCTGCACAGGCCCACGCCTGCGCAGTTTCGACGGTGTCGCACGGACGCCAGACGTCGAGCCCCGGAATCAGCCTCAGACTCGCCGCATGTTCCACCGACTGATGCGTCGGCCCATCTTCGCCGAGGCCGATCGAGTCGTGCGTGAACACAAAGATCGAACGGAGCTTCATCAACGCAGCCATACGCAACGCGTTGCGCGAATAATCGGAAAACGTGAGGAAGGTGCCGCCGAACGGGATATAGCCACGATGCAGCGCGATGCCGTTCATGACCGCGCTCATGCCGAACTCGCGCACGCCGTAGTGCAGATAGTTGCCGCCTTGCAGGCCGCTATCGTCCGCATGGACGTCGACCGCTCCTTTCCAGTTGGTCAGATTCGAGCCGGTCAGGTCCGCCGAGCCGCCCAGCAACTCCGGCAACGTCCGGGCGAGCGCGGCGATCGCCTGCTGCGAGGCCTTGCGTGTCGCAATCGACTCCGCCGCGCCGTCCGCGTCGCGCAACATCGCGCGGACCGCATCGCGCCACTGCGCGGGCAGCGTGCCTTGCGCCCTACGCTCGAACTCAGCGGCTTCATGCGGATAGTGCTTACGATAGGCTTCGAATCGCTTCGTCCAGTCGCTTTCAGCAGTGGCGCCCCGCTCGCCGGCGTCCCAGAGCGCATGGACCTCGGCCGGCATCGCAAACGGCGGATGCTCCCAGCCGAGCGCGCGTCGCGTGTTCGCGGCTTCATCGGCACCGAGCGGCGCGCCGTGCACATCGTGCGTCCCTGCTTTCGATGGCGACCCTTTGCCGATCACCGTCTTGCAGCAGATCAGCGTCGGCCGGCCCGCTGTGCGCGCAGCACACAATGCCCGATCGACCGCGTCGACGTCGTGTCCATCCACGTCACGCTCGACGTGCCAGCCGTAGGCCGCAAAACGCGCCGGCGTGTCGTCGCTGAACCACTGCGCGACGTGGCCGTCGATCGAGATGCCGTTGTCGTCGTACAGCACCGTGAGCTTGTCGAGCTTCAACGTACCGGCGAGCGAGGCCGCCTCGTGCGAGATGCCTTCCATCAGGCAGCCGTCTCCGGCAAACACGTAAGTGCGGTGATCCACGACCGCATGGCCGGCCCGGTTGAATTCACGCGCGAGCAGCGCCTCGGCGAGCGCCATGCCGACCGCATTGGCCAGTCCCTGCCCGAGCGGCCCCGTGGTCGTTTCGACGCCGGGCGTGACGCCCACTTCGGGATGCCCCGGCGTCTTGCTGTGCAATTGCCTGAAGCGCCTGAGTTCGTCGATCGGCAGGTCGTAGCCGGTGAGATGCAGCAGGGCGTACAACAGCATCGAGCCATGCCCGTTCGACAGCACAAAGCGGTCGCGGTCGGGCCACGCAGGATTGCGCGGACTGTGTTTCAGATGGCGATCCCACAGCGCGACGGCGATCTCGGCCATGCCGAGCGGCATGCCCGGATGACCCGATCTAGCCGCTTCGACCGCATCGATCGCGAGCATGCGCAGCGCGTCGGCCATCAGGCGCGTCGCCTCGGCTGCAGGTGTTACGGGTGCTGCGGGTGCTGCGGATGTGGCGATGGATTTTGCGACGGTACTCATCGAAGCTCTCCTTGCACGAAATCAACCCACCATGCAGCGCGGCGCCTCAGGCGCGCGAGCGCCGGTCGATCAGTTGCAGAATCATCGGTGTGAAAATCAGCTGCATCGCGAGGCCCATCTTGCCGCCTGGCACCACGATCACATTCGGCCGCGACATGAACGAATCGTGCAGCATCGTCAGCAGATACTGGAAGTCGATCCCTTTCGGCCGCGCGAAACGGATCACGACGAAGCTCTCGTCCGGCTGCGGAATCTCGCGGGCGGTAAACGGATTCGACGTGTCCACGGTGGGCACGCGCTGGAAGTTCACATGCGTGCGTGAGAACTGAGGGCAGATATAGTTGACGTAGTCAGGCATGCGCCGCAGGATCGTATCGACCACGGCCTCATGCGAGTAGCCGCGCATGGTCTGGTCACGATGCAGTTTCTGGATCCATTCGAGATTGATGATCGGCACGACGCCGATCAGCAGATCCGCATGCCGCGCGATGTCGATGCTGTCCGTCACCGCCGCCCCGTGCAGGCCTTCATAGAACATCAGATCGGTGTCCGGCGTCACCTCCTCCCATGGCGTGAAGGTTCCGGCGTCCTGCTTGTAGAGCCGCGTTTCGGGCTCGTCGTGCACATAGTGGCGCAACTTCCCGGTGCCGCTTTCTCCATAACGGGCGAAGAGCGCCTCGAGTTCTTCGAGCAGATTCGCTTGCGGCCCGAAATGGCTGAAGTTCGGTGCGCCATCCCGTTCGTGCTGTTTCATGGCTTCGCGCATGCCGTTGCGGTCATAACGATGAAAAGCGTCGCCTTCGACGATCTGCGCGTTGATCTTTTCGCGCCGGAAAATATGGGTAAAGCTCTTCATCACAGTCGTGGTGCCGGCGCCGCTCGAACCGGTCACCGCGACGATCGGGTGTTTGCTTGACATGCGTTTGTCTCCGGATGATTTAAGCCGTGAAGCCGGGCAGAAACAGCGAGCGCCGGCTAAAGAGCGGTGACGTGAAGGGTCGATCCTCGCCGCGGTCGTATTCACCGTGATAGCGTTCGATGCGCTCCACCTCGTTCTTCGAACCGAGGATCACCGGCACGCGTCCATGCAGCGTGCGCGGCACGACGTCGAGAATACGTTCGCGCCCGGTGATCGAAAGGCCGCCGGCCTGTTCGATCAGAAAGCTCATTGGGTTGGCCTCGTACAGCAGCCGCAAGCGCCCTTCCATGGCCGGTATTTTCGAGTCGCGCGGGTACATGAACACGCCGCCGCGCATCAGGATGCGATGCACCTCGGCGACCATCGATGCGATCCAGCGCATATTGAAGTCGCTTGCACGGCAACCGCTGCGTCCGTCCTTGCACTCCTGTACATAGCGGCGCACCGGCGGTTCCCAGAAGCGTTCGTTCGACGCGTTGATGGCGAATTCAACCGTGTCTTCTGGAATGCGAATGTTCGAATGCGTGAGCACGAAGTTGCCGATGTCGCGCTCCAGCGTGAAGCCATGCGTGCCGTTGCCGACCGAGAGCACGAGCATCGTCGAAGGCCCGTAGACGGCGTAGCCTGCTGCGACCTGCTCGCGGCCCGGCTGCAGAAACGCGGACTCGCCCACCGGCGCCTGCGAATCCGCCGGGTTTTCATTGCGCAGCACCGAAAAGATCGATCCCACCACGCCGTTGATGTCGATATTCGACGAACCGTCGAGAGGATCGAAGGCAAGCAGATAGTCGCCGCGCGGATAGCCCGGCGGAATCGGGTAGACCGCCTCCATTTCCTCGGACGCCATCGCCGCGAGCAGTCCGTCCCATTCGCATTGCTGCACGAAGATCTCGTTGGTCGCGACATCGAGCTTCTTCTGCTCCTCGCCGTGCGTGTTGACGCTATGCGCGGAGCCGTAGTGGCCGCCAAGCGCGCCTTTGGTGAGCATCGCGGAGATCGACTTGATCGCCGCGGCCACGTCGATCAGGAGCGCCGAAAGGCCCGCGTTCTGCGCTCCAGGCTGGCGGTCGAGCGTGTCGATCAGGAACTTCGAGAGGGTCGTACGTCCGTCTTGCATGGCGATCTCCTGAGGGATGGTTTTCGTTTAGCCTGGCGGCGCCAGCACGGCGTGCGTCGCATGGGAGGACGCAGGCACCCCGTCGCTTGCCGCGGGCGTTTCGGCGAACACACGGCTCCCGCGAATGTCGGCGGCCGCAATCAGCGTGAGCGCGGCGGCGTCGATGGCCGCGCCGTCCCGCATCGCCGTGGCGAACAGGCGATTGGCCTGACGCAGCCGCGAGCGGTCGAGCGCATTGCGCACCGAACGGGCGTTAGCAAAATTCGGCTGGCGGGTGCGCAGCGCGAGATAGTCCGCGAAAGCGCGGCGCGCGTCGGCATCGAAGCGGTAATGCATCGTCGCGAGCATCCGCTCGGCGATGTCGAGCAGTTCCGCGTCGTCGTAGTCGGGAAACGTGATGTGATGCGCAATCCGCGAACGAAAGCCCGGATTGCTCTCGAAGAACACTTCCATGCGCGCCGCGTAGCCAGCGAGAATCACGACGAGATCGTCACGCTGGTTTTCCATGGTTTGCAGCAGGATCTCGATCGCCTCCTGACCATAGTCGCGTTCGTTTTCCGGGCGATACAGGTAATACGCTTCGTCGATGAACAGCACGCCGCCCATCGCGCGCTTCAACACCTCGCGCGTTTTCGGCGCGGTATGGCCGATGTACTGACCGACCAGGTCGTCACGCGTCACCGAAACCAGATGATTGCGGCGAATGTAACCCAGCCGGTGCAGCACTTCGGCCATGCGTAGCGCGACCGTGGTCTTGCCGGTGCCGGGATTGCCGGAGAAGCACATATGCAGGGTCGGCGCGCCGCCTGCGAGGCCGAGCGAAGCGCGGGCCCGCTCGACGAGCAGATGGGCCGCAACCTCGCGAATGCGGGTCTTCACAGGGGCGAGCCCGACCAGATCGCGATCGAGTTCGGCCAGCACGTCGCCGATGCCGGAGTCGCGATAGAGCGCGGCGAGATCGACATTGGGCACCTCTGCGCAGTTCATCTTCTAGCGCCCCGGTACATATCGCTCGCCCGAGGGCCGGTCGCCCGCGTAGCCGGACAGCCCGTAACGCTGCACACGTCCCACCCCGTCCTGGCGCGTGAGGCGAAAGCCCGGCTCCTCGTCCGGGCGATTGACGATGAACGACAGACGCATCGTCTCAAAGCCGCGCACCGAATCGAAGGCGTTGATCTTGATGTAGTGCTGCGGCCGCGCCGCGCGGCACGCCTTCACTTCCTGCAACACGCCGGCCGCATCGTGCAGGTCGAACATCGGCAGGCCCCACATTTCCCAATAGGTGTTGCGCGGATGCGGATCGTCGGTGTACTCGACCGAACAGGCCCAGCCCTGGCCCAGCGCGTAGTCGATCTGCAAGCCGATCTCCGCGTCGGTCAGTTCCGGCAAGAAGGAAAACGTACCCTGTGTAATACGCATGACGTACCTCGCTGATGAATGCATCGTTCCGAAACGGCGCCAACGGTTTTCCGCGCAGTGCGGCTGCACTGCTACCGGACCCGCATTGAGAAAACCTGAATACCCGCTACCCGCTCTGGATACCCGCCGCTCAGGCCGCAGTCGGCGTGGCGGCGAAATCCGGCGTGTCGGTTGACGCATAGTTGAACGTCACATCCCGCCACGTATCGAGCGCCTGCTTGAGCGGCGTGCACCAGCACGCCGCCCCTTCGAGAATCTCCGGCCCTTCGTGCACGATGTCGCGACCCTCGTTGCGCGCCTTCACCATCGTTTCGAGCGCAACGCGATTCGCTACCGCGCCCGCCTGGATACCGGCCGGATGACCGATCGTGCCGCCGCCGAACTGCAGGATCGCGTCGTCGCCGAACAGGTCCAGCAGTTGATGCATCTGCCCTGCATGAATGCCGCCCGAGGCCACCGGCATCACCTTGCGCAAACCCGCCCACGGCTGGTCGAAGAAAATCCCGCGTGACAGATCGACCTCGTTGTGTGCCTCGCGGCACACGTTGTAATAGCCCTGCACCGAAAGCGGATCGCCTTCGAGCTTGCCGACCGCGGTGCCCGCGTGCGCATGATCGACGCCCGCCATGCGCAGCCACTTCGCGATCACGCGAAACGAGATGCCGTGATTGCGCTGCCGCGTATAGGTACTGTGACCCGCGCGATGCAGATGCAGAATCATGTCGTTGCGGCGCGCCCAGCGCCCCATCGATTGAATCGCCGTCCAGCCGACCACGAGATCGATCATGACGATGCAGGAACCCAGTTGCTTAGCGAATTCGGCGCGCTCATACATGTCCTCCATCGTGCCGGCCGTCACGTTCAGGTAGTGGCCTTTGACTTCACCCGTTTCCGCTTGCGCGCGATTCACCGCCTCCATTGAAAACAGAAAACGGTCGCGCCAGTGCATGAAGGCCTGCGAGTTGATGTTTTCGTCGTCCTTCAGAAAATCGAGGCCGCCGCGCAATCCTTCATATACGACCCGGCCATAATTCTTGCCCGACAAACCGAGCTTCGGCTTGACGGTCGCGCCAAGCAACGGCCGGCCGTACTTGTCGAGCCGCTCGCGCTCGACGACGATGCCCGTCGGCGGCCCCTGGAAGGTCTTCAGATAAGCAACAGGTATGCGCATGTCTTCGAGACGCAGCGCCTTGAGCGGTTTGAAGCCGAACACATTGCCGATGATCGAGGCGGTCAGGTTGGCGACCGAACCCTCTTCGAACAGATCCAGTTCATAGGCGATGTACGCGAAATACTGCGGCTCGCCGGCGCTTGCGCCAGGCACGGGATCGACGCGGTAGGCTTTCGCACGGTACATGTCGCATGCAGTCAGGCGGTCGGTCCACACCACGGTCCAGGTTGCCGTCGACGATTCACCGGCCACGGCCGCCGCCGCCTCCTCCGGATCGACACCGGGCTGCGGCGTGATGCGAAAGAGCGCGATGATGTCGGTGTCTTTCGGCGTGTAATCCGGCTGCCAGTAACCCATCTCGCGATACTTCATGACGCCCGCGGCGTACCGTTCGCGAGGTTTCTGCGCGTCGCGCGGCTTGTGTATGGAATCAATGACCGGTTGACTGAAATCGTTCATGACATATCCTCGAAGGTGAACAGGTGCGCTGCCGGAAGAACGGAGCGCTTGTTTGCACTGTATGCAGGAACGCAGTCACTGAGAATTCACGATTTCATTTGGCAGACTTAACCGATCCGTTATCGATTGCACAACGCGAAGCGATTTTTCAACACATGCGCGAACGATCGATGGAGAATGATCTGCATGGGATTGCGAGCGCCGGGTGACAGGAGAACAGAACCGTGCTGCCCGGCATGGAACACTTTGCTGCATTCCCGGAACAGTGCGCGGCACGAGCGCATCGTGCTGCGCACACCGTGGTCGCACCGGCGCAATTCGGCAAACGCTGCATTGCGGCGCGCCCACAAGTCGCTTGTGCCAGGTCATCGAAAACCCGGCATGGAGCTTGCGTAGTAACCAACGCCAATGAAGTCCGGCATCACGCCGGACCGACGGCGCAACGCTGTACAACACATGGAGGAAACACGTATGCAATGGACGACTCCGAGCTACACCGATATACGTCTTGGTTACGAAATCACGATGTACGTCGCTACGCGTTAAGCCCGCCCGGGCCGCGACACGCGGCCCTTCGGCGGATTTGCGGTAATCCCTGACTAACCGGCCGGCTTTTCGGCGCTGCCAGGACACGCGTTCCCATCCATGATCCACGAAACGATCGTCACCACAGCAGCGTGCGATGGCCGTCCTCATATCGCGCCCATGGGGGCCCGTTACGAGGACGACTTCGTCATCCTCTCGCCGTTTCGCCCGTCGGTCACGCTCGACAATATCGTCGCGTCGCGGGCTGCAGTGCTGAACTTCACCACCGACGTCCGTATCTTCGCCGGCTGCGTCACGCATTGCGCGAGCGACTGGCCCACCGTCGCCGCCAGCCGTGTGGCGAGCATCAGGCTCGCCGGGTCGCTGGCGCACGCTGAACTCGAACTCGACGAACTGCGCGACGACAAGGAGCGCCCGGTGCTGCGCATGAAATGCGTGCACCGCGAAAACCATGCGCCGTTCACCGGTTTTAACCGCGCCCAGGCCGCGGTGGTGGAAGGCGCGATTCTCGTGAGCCGGCTTTTCATGCTGCCGGCCGACAAGGTGGACCGCGAAATGGCCTACCTGCAGATCGCCATCGACAAAACCGCCGGCGATGCCGAACTCACCGCCTGGGGGTGGCTCACCGCCGCGATCGCGCGGCATCGCGAGAGCCTCGAATCTTCCGGCGGTTCAGCCGCCGAACTCATAGCGCACTAGTCTGTCCCGCCATTTCGGAGAATATCGATGACCGCATTGCTCGCGAGCGTCCGCTCGGACGACGAAGCATTGGACGCCGCTCGTGCCGGCGCCGAACTGATCGACCTGAAGGAGCCGAACGCGGGCGCGCTCGGCGGCCTGTCGATCGGCGACATCACGCATATCGTCCGCCAGCTTCGCGCCTGCTATCCAGTCAAGCCGATTAGCGCAACGATTGGCGACGTGCCGGCGGACGCGCTCGATGAAATCGCCACCCGTGTCATCGAAGTCAGCGACGCTGGCATCGACTACGTGAAAGTGGGGGTGGCGCCCGGTCCGTCTGCACGACGCTGTCTCGAACAACTGGCCAATCTGCCGGCTGCGGTCGTGCCGGTGCTGCTGTGCGACAGCGGCATGGAAGGCGAACTGGTTGCCTATACGGCCACGCTCGGTTTTGTCGGGGTGATGTTCGACACCGCCGGCAAGGACGGCCGCACACTGTTCGATTACGTGGATGGCGATTCGCTCGCGCAATGGCTGCGGCTCACGCGCGAGCGCGGCGCGATGAGCGGCATCGCCGGCTCGCTCGGCTGGGCGCAGTTCGAGCAGATCCGGGCGCTCGCGCCGGACGTGGCGGGTTTTCGCACGGCATTATGTGTCGATGGAAGGCGCTCGCGACTCGATCCGCAACGCGTGGCGCAATGGGCCACCGCACTGCACCGTCCTGCTGGAGAGACAAGCGGCGCGCTCGCCGCAGCAAACGCCCAGGCCTCCGGCGCTGCACGTCTTTAATGCACCTGATTGCGCGCAAGCCGTTGCCTCGCACCCAGGATGCCGCAAAAGACCGCGCAGCAATAGGCACGAATACTAGATCACCGGGATGTTCAGCAGCCGGTCGCGCATCAGCGCAACATTGTCCTTGTTGAACATCTCGACCACGTAATTGGCCTCGATCACATGGTCGACGAAACGGCGGTCGACCACGCCCGTGGCCGCCAGCGTCTCGAGCCGCTCGTTCTCAGAGATGGCGCATGACTTCACCACGATCAACCGCTCGGCGTTGAGCATGGTCGAGAGCCATGCGGCGAGGCTGTCGGAGGTGGTGTCCCAATTGCTCATCGCGTCCGGCGTGTCGCGCATCAGCGAGGTCGGCACCCACACGGCCACGCGGCCGTCGCGCAGCGCGCGGCGGATCTTCGCCTCGCTCGAGGCGAGCACGAGTTCAGGCAAGATTCCTTGCATGAGAATCGCGTATTGCGTCATGGCAAGCAGACACATGTTGTGCGCGGCGAGATCGTCGAAGCGCCACTCGCTCTGGTATTGCCGCACCTTGTCCGCGAAATCGCCTCCACCGGGCACGATGACGACGCGCCCGCCCCCCACCTCACATAGCTCGACGAGCCACTTGCGAAGCATCGGATCGTGACTCAGGCTGCCCCCGATCTTGACCACCCACATGATCGTTGTCCTCTTCCGCGCGTTTCCGCTCGTTTCCCTTCAACCGCTCAAGGCCGCCCGCGCTGCTCCGCCGCGGCTGGCATCGCCGGCTTCCCAGTGGCGAGCCGCCGCAAGCAGCGCAATCGCCACACTCGGCGCGCACGTTGCGGCCCAGTCCGACCGGTTCGCTGGCACACCCGCCAGCGTGCCGAAATCGATGTAGGCGCGTGGCGCTTCCCCGGCTTCCAAACCGGCCAGCGCCGCCGCGAGAAAGCGTCCACACCCAGCGCCGACCAGCGGTGCGGCGGCGAGCTCAGGGTGAGCCGCCGTCACGCGCGCCAGATTGGCGCCGATCTCGCGCAACTGCAGTTCGCGCCAGCGCAGCGCGAACCCGCGCCATTCGTCGGAACCCGCTTCGTGGGCGTCCCGGCCAATCATCCGCGCGAGCCGCGTGCGGCTGGCTGCTTCCGTCTTCGGTCCCTGGTCGGCGCTCGGATACAGGTCGTAGTGCGGCGCCAGTTCGCCCGTGAGGCGGTAGACGTCCGCCGTGGTCGCAAACCATTCGTTCATCACGTTGACGGTCTCCCCAGCGAACTCGATGCGCTGGGCGATACCGCACAAAGGCGTGCGCACCACGCCCTGGTACACGAGCTCGCCGGTGGCGAGCCGCCCGGCATCCGTCGCAGCACGCGCGACGACGCCACCGCCTGCGATCGGAATGATGTCGGTGGTGGTACTGCCAATGTCGATCAGCAGCGCATCGGGTACGCGCGACGCGATCCAGCGCGCGGTGGCCAGCCAGTTCGCCGAGGCGACACTGCGCCAACCGTCCGCGCAGGACTGCGGCGTGAGCCAGCCGGCGTCGCCCGCGTAGAAACGCAAGCGCGGCCCGAGCCGCTGCGCGAGCGCAGCAGCGATGGCCTGCACACCATGCGCGCGGTCCTCGAAGAGGTCGACCATTTCCCCGGTCATCGTCACCGCGTGCAGCGCGGCGTCAGTCCGGGCGTCCGGCCAGCGCTCGAAGACAAGGTCGATGGTTCGCTCGAGATGGCCGAGGCCCTGCCATAGCGGACAAGCCCACTGCGCGACATCGAGCACCGCGCCCGCGGCATCGGCCATCGACACCTTCACGTGCGCGCCGCCGACATCCCAGCCGAATACCGCCGCGCCATCCGCCGTAGCGACGCTTGCATCGGCGCCGAACCCGGCGCTCATCGCTGCGCTCCGCAGGCGGGCGGTGCGCCACAGTTGCGCGCCGCCGGACCGGACCCCACGATACGCACGCCGTGGGCAGCAAGCAGGGCGTGCGCGAGGTTGCCGCCGAGCGCCTCGGACAGCCCGGCATACGCCACCGTCAGACGCGGGTTGACCTCGATCACAATCGGGCCGCGCGACGCATGCCACACCACGTCGATGCCGACGAAGCCGCGCAGCCCCGGCAGCGCCTGAGCCACGCGCTGCGCGAGCGCGCCGAGCATGCGGCCCTGGTCGCCGGCCAGGTCGATCTGGTTGACCATCACGCCATCGAATTCCACGATGTGCGGTTGCTGCTGCGCCGCATCGCCTTCGCTCAGGCTGATTTGCTGCCGGTTGATGCTGACGAGTTCAACGCCGTCGCCGTGGCAGATCAGCGAGAGGCTGAGCGGCTCGCCGTCGACCCATGCCTGCAGCACCGGATTGCGCGCGGCGGCGGCACGTGCGTCGTATTCGGCGCAGGCGTCGGCAAAATTGTCGAATACGAAGGTATCGAGACCGCCCGCGCCGTCATCCGGTTTCACGACCCAACGGCTGCCCGGTTGTCCGGCGGCCTGTCCTGCGAGCTGTCCAGGTTCGACAGCCGGCGTCGTGGCGATGCCGTGCGCCGTCAGGCACGCCGCAGTCGCGCTCTTGCTCGACGCCACGCGGATCGATTCTTTCGAACAGCCAAGCCAGCGCGCGGCGCCCACCGCGTCGTACAGATGCAGCAGCAAACCGTCGCACTCCGGCGCGATGATCCACGCGTAGTCGTGCTCGCGAGCTACCCTCGCGACAAAGGCGGTCATCGACTCGCCTTGTGCGGCCCTACAATGAACGCGCGACGATGCGACGGTTTCAAAACGGGAACTCGCGAAGCTCACGTCCACTCCGTCGAGTTCCTGCAGGTCGCTCACCAGTGCGTCACGCATCACCCGGCCTTCGACGATCAGCGCGCTCAGGTCGGCCAGACTTCCCGCGCCGGCATGTGCCGGATCGATGCCGCCACCGGTGAGATACTCGAAGACAAAGATCTTGGTCAAAGGAGCGCGCCCCCATGCAGGTGATACCGGTTCTCGATCTGCTCGACGGCCACGTGGTACGTGCGGTGCGCGGCGAACGGACAGCCTATCGGCCGATCCACTCGCCGCTTGCCGCTACCAGCGAGCCGCTTCACATCGCCCGCGCCCTGCTTGCTGCAAGCGGTGCACGGACGCTCTATATCGCCGACCTCGGCGCGATCCTTCAGCAAGGCGCTCACGTCGAGACGCTCGCTGCACTACGTGCCGCCCTGCCCGGCACTGACATCTGGCTCGACGCGGGCTATGCCGACTATGCGTCGATGCATGCGCTGTTCGCGCGTATCGAAGAAACGATCCGGCGCAACAGCCTCGACGGCACTCGCCAGTCTGCTCCGCACGGTCTCGCGACGCTCGTGCCGGTGTTCGGCAGCGAGTCGTTGCTCGACATCGACGCACTACGCGCCGCCGAAGCCACCGGGCTTTCTCCAATCCTTTCGCTCGACCACCGCGCCGGTCAACTGATCACGGCTACGTCATCGCTCAACCCAGCCGGGCACACCTCGGCATGGTGGCCCCGCAGGGTGATCGCGATGACGCTCGATCAGGTAGGCAGCTACGACGGTCCCGACCTCGCCACGTTCGAACGTATCCGTGCCCATGCTCCCACGCATACCGCCGTGATCGGCGCGGGCGGCATTCGCCATCGCGAGGACATGGCAGCGGCGGCCCGCACCGGCGCTTCGGCATGGCTTGTGGCGTCTGCGCTGCACGATCGCCGTATAGGCCTGCCATTCGTCGAATCAACATAGGCGTGCTATACAACTTTCATGCCAATCGCCGGAGAAGCCGTGGCTGTAAACAAACGGCAAGCTAAAGGTGCCGTTTGTGACACTCTGCTCCAGATTGACACACAACCTGTGCGGAGCAATGCGGCGCGCCCGTTGCACAGCCGACACATTGCGTGCAGGGCAGCGCGCATATCGCGACGGTATCGATCCTTTTAAGCGCAAGGCCACATAAGCGGCGCGCGATGCGTCGCGCACCTCGCTATGGCATCTGGACTCAAATCGGCATGGAGCTTGCTAAAAGTGCGGCCATGCACCTCTCGCCCATCGATCCATCGTCCACGACCCCATCGGCCACGGCCCACGTTCCTGCCTCGTCGCTAACGCGCGACTGGACTTGCCCGTTCTGCCCGCTGCTGTGCGACGACCTCGTAGTCGAGTCGCATGACGACGCCACGCTCACCGTGCCGGATATCGAATGCCGGCGCCTCACCCAGGCGCTCGCCTGCTACAGCAGCGCGGATGCACAGTGCCGCAGCAGCGTCGACGGACACGATACGGATCTCGATACCGCGCTGGCTGGCGCGGCGCGCATCCTGTCGTCGGCACGCCGCCCTTTATTCGGCTCGCTGACCACCGATGTAGCCGGGACCCGTGCGCTGTACACGCTGGCCGCGGGCTGTGGCGCCATCCTCGATCATTGGCACGGCGATGCGATGAGCGCGGCCACGCTTGCGTTGCAGGATCGCGGATCGTTCTTCACCACGCTGTCCGAGGTGCGCTCGCGTGCAGACCTGCTGGTGTTTTTCAATTGCCAGCCGTCGCAGCGCTATCCGCGCTTCTTCACACGCGCGCTGGCAGGCACAGAACAGAAACGCGAGCTGGTATTCGTCGGCTGCCCTCCCGATCCCGCCGCGGCCGGCCTGGCGAATGCGCGAGTCGAAGCGATTCTTCCGGACAACGATCCTTTTGACACGCTCGCGCTCTGGTCCGCCCTTTGCGAAGGACGCGCGGCTCGTGCACTGCACGATAGCGCCGCAGACACGGCAGCGGAACTCGCCCGCCTGCAAGCACGCATCGCCGCCGCGCACTACACCGTGCTGGTCTACGAGCCGGCCACATTGCCCGGTCCGCACGCGGCCCTGCTCATCGAGGCCTTGAACCGGATCGTCAAGGCAGCCAACCGCACCGTGCGCGCGGGCTGTCTCGCGCTCGGCGGCGACGACGGCGCGTTGACCGTCAACCAGACCGTGGCGTGGCTCTCGGGTCTGCCATTGCGGACGCGGGTCTCGACGCCCTCGCGGCCCGCCGGCACGGCGCCGCTCGACTACGATCCGTACCGGTATCGCACCGGGCGGCTGCTCGCCAACGGCGAGATCGACGCGCTGCTGTGGGTCGCCAGCTTCGCGCCGCCGGTCTGGCCGCAAGCGCTAGATCAGACGGTGCCTGTAATCGTGCTTGGCCATCCTGCTCTGGCCGAAGCCGCGAAAGCGCGCGGCGCCGCTACCGTCTTTATTCCGGTCGCCACACCTGGGATCGATAGCGCCGGTCATCTGTTTCGCGTCGACGGCCCGGTCGTGATGCCGCTTGCCTGCGCACGCAGCGTTGGACTGCCCTCGGTGGCAACGATCGCGGAGCGCCTGGCGGCGCAGCTCGATGCCCAGCCCGCCCCGCAGGTGCAGCCATGAGTCTCATCCGGCTCAAGGGCGGCAGGATCTTCGACCCGGCCAACGGCGTCGACGGCGAGCGCCGCGATCTGGCGATCCGCGACGGCCGCATCGTCGACGTGCCCGCCACGACGCCAGCCGATCGCGAATATGACGCCACCGGCATGATCGTGATGGCAGGCGGCATCGACATGCACTCGCATATCGGCGGCGGCAAGACCAATCTCGCGCGCCTGCTGCTCCCCGAGGATCACCGTAACGATCCTGTGCGCGAACCCGCGTACGACGCGGTGCAGGACGCAAACGGCCGCTACCTGAGGCTGCCGTCATGTGGAGTCTGCACGCCCGGCACGCTCGCGACCGGCTACCGCTACGCCGAGATGGGCTATACGGCCGCCTTCGAGCCGGCCATGATGCCCTCCAACGCGCGTCATACGCACCTTGAGATGGGCGACACCCCGATCATCGATCACGGCGCGTACGTCATGCTCGGCAACGACGAGCTGTTCCTGCAGATGCTCGCCGCCCGCGACGATTTCGAGCGTCTGCGCGACTACATCGGCTGGACGATCCACGCGAGCAAGGCGCTCGGCGTGAAGGTCGTCAATCCTGGCGGCATCTCCGCGTTCAAGTTCAACCAGCGCTCGCTGAACGTCGACGAGCCGCACGTGCATTACGGCATCACGCCGCGCGATGTGCTGCACACACTGTCGCGCGCGTTGACCGAGCTGCGCGTACCGCACCCGCTCCACGTACACGCCAGCAATCTGGGCGTGCCCGGCAACATCGATTCGACCATCGCCACCATGGATGCCGCCGACGGTCTGCCGATCCATCTCACGCATATCCAGTTTCATAGCTATGGCACTGAGGGTCCGCAAAAATTCTCGTCGGGCGCCCGGCAGATCGCAGAGGCGGTGAACGCACGGCCGAACGTGTCGATCGACGTCGGCCAGATCATCTTCGGACAGACCGTTACGGCCTCGGGTGACACGATGATGCAGTTCCGCAACACACCGCTCGGGCGGCCGCACAAGTGGGTGGTCGGCGACATCGAATGCGACGCGGGCTGCGGCGTGGTGCCGTTCCGCTATCGTGAGCAGAGCTATGTGAATGCATTGCAGTGGATTATCGGCCTCGAGATCTTCCTGCTGGTCGACGATCCGTGGCGCGTCGCGATGACGACGGATCATCCGAACGGCGGCCCATTTACGAGCTATCCGCACCTGATCCGTCTCCTGATGGATAAGTCGTTTCGCGATGAGCAGCTCGCAAAGCTTAATGCCGACGCCCAGGTGGCGAGCGCGTTGGCACAACTGACGCGCGAGTTCTCGCTGTACGAAATTGCCATCATCACGCGAGCAGGACCGGCGCGCCTGCTCGGCCTGCGCGACCGCGGCCATCTCGCCGCAGGCGCTGCGGCGGACATCGCCGTCTATCGCGACGACCCGGATCGCGAGCGCATGTTCACATCGCCGGCCTATGTATTCAAGGACGGCGAACTCGTCGCTTGCGACGGCACGCTGGTCGCCACGCCGACGGGCGGCATCCATTTCGTCTCGCCTGACTTCGACCGCGGCATCGAGAAGACACTGCGCGCCTATAGCGGCGCCAACCTCGCGAGCAACTTCGCGCACGCCGCGATCAGCGACGACGAGGTTTGCAACTGCTGCCGCGGCGGCAGGCTGCTGCCCGTCGAATGTCTCGCCAACGGCTGACCCAATGGCCCACATACCATGAGCGCCCCGGCGACCCTGCAGATCAACGGCACCACGATCGACGCCACTTTCGCGGAAGCGTTTCCGATGAAGGCGACCCGGCTCGTCATCACCGCCCACACGCCGGCGTGGGCGATGAACGCCGCCATCTCGCTGACAGGGTTCGCGACCTCGGTGATCGGCTGCGGCTGCGAGGCCGGCGTCGAACGAACGCTGAGCGCCGGAGAAACGCCGGATGGCCGCCCTGGCGTGACGGTGCTGCTGTTCGCGGTGTCGTCGAAGGAATTGGCCAAACAGATCGAACGGCGCGTCGGACAATGCGCGCTCACGTGTCCGACCACCGCCGTGTATGGCGGCATCGATCCCGAGACGAGCCGCGCACCGCTTTCCGATCGGGCGTCGCTCGGCAGCGGGCTGCGTTTTTTCGGCGACGGCTGGCAGATCTCGAAGATGCTCGGCGACACGCGTTACTGGCGTGTGCCGGTGATGGACGGCGAGTTCGTCTGCGAGGAGACGGCGCTTACCGTCAAAGCCGTGGGCGGTGGCAACCTGATCCTGCTGGCGCGCGATATCGACGCCGCACTCGCCGCCGCCGAAGCCGCGGTCGCGGCGATGCGCAGGCTGCCGAACGTGGTCATGCCGTTCCCCGGCGGCGTGGTCCGGTCGGGATCGAAGGTCGGCTCGAAATACCAGGGCGCGAGCGCGTCCACCAACGACGCGTTCTGCCCGACCCTCACGGGTCTCTCCGCGCGCAGCGAACTGGGCGCGGAAGTCGGGTGCGTGCTCGAAATCGTGATCGACGGGCTCACCGACGCCGATGTCGGGGCGGCGATGAGCGCGGGTATCGCCGCGGCCGTCAGGCTCGGAAGCGCGGCGGGCCTGCTGCGCATTTCGGCGGGCAACTACGGCGGCAAGCTGGGACCTTACCACTTCCATCTGCACAGCCTCGCGACGAGCGCCGCAGCGGACTTCGACGGGAGCCGCGCATGAGTCTTCGCATCACCCTGCGCGTGACAACGCCACCCGGCTTCCGCGTCGACGCGTCCGCCTTGCTGCCGGCGACGCTGGCGGCGATGAGCACGGCGGAAATCGAGCGCGTTGTCCTGCCTGCGGGCAATGACAGGTGTAACGTGGGCGATGTGTTCGAGGTGTCGCGCAGTGAAGCCACCGCTGAATCTGCTGCGCCGCACAGCGGCGCTACCCTGGTGATCGAAAACGCAGCACCATGGCTCGACCGCGTCGGCGCGCGCATGGCGGACGGCCACCTGCTGGTGCACGGCTCGACCGGGGATTACAGCGGTTTCCAGATGGCGGGCGGCGTATTACACATCGAGGGCGACGCGGGTCACTTTACCGGCTGCGAAATGCGCGGCGGCCGTCTGACGGTGACCGGGCATAGCGGCGACTTCGCCGCTGGCGCCCTCGCCGGCGACATGGAAGGCATGACGGGCGGCACGCTGACGATTCACGGCAACGTGGGCGCGCGGCTCGCCGATCGCATGCGCCGCGGACTCGTGCTGGTCGGCGGCAACGCGGGAGATTTTGCCGCATCGCGGCTTGTGGCGGGCACCATTGGCATTGCCGGTCAAGCGGGCGCGCATTATGCATACGGTATGAGGCGCGGCACCCTCCTGCTCACCCAGCGGCCCACGCACTTGCCGCCGACGTTTACCGAGGGCGGTCGCGGCTTCGATGTGTTCTGGGCACTCCTCGTGGGCAGTCTCGCCGATGAGATCGCACCCTTTTCGCAGTGGCGCACAGCGAGTTTGCCGACGCGCTATACGGGCGATCTCGCGGTCGACGGACGAGGCGAAATCCTGGTCGTGAGCTAGCCGCCGCAAGCACGCCCCGCATGACACGCAGTCAGACAGTGTTCGACAGAAACACCCGATAACGAAGGAGACAGGCATGACGATGGCGCATTCTCCCCCCGCACAGCCGGGCGCCGACGCATCCGCGCCGCGCTATGCCGGCTCGATGATCGCACTGCATTGGCTGATTGCACTTGGCATCATCGGCCTGCTCGCGCTTGGACTCTATATGGTCGGACTGCCAAAGGGTTGGCCTCTCAAAGCGACGCTCCTCAACCTTCACAAGTCGGTCGGACTGACGGTTTTCCTGCTGGTGCTTCTTCGCATCATGGCGCGTGTGGCCCTCCACCGGCCGCCCTTGCCGCCGATGCGACCGTGGCAACGCGCCGCCGCGCGCACTACGCAGGGCCTTTTATACGTCGCAATGGTCGCGATGCCGCTGTGCGGGTATCTCGGTTCGTCGTTCAACCGCTTCGGGACGCGCTTCTGGGGCCTCGCGCTGCCGCAGTGGGGCTGGGACGATGCGGGCTTGCGCGAACTGTTCTTCGGTCTTCATAAGGCAATCGGCTATGCGCTGATCGTACTGATCGCGCTGCACGTCGCGGGCGCGCTCAAGCATCAATGGATCGATCGCGACAACCTGCTCGCGAGGATGCTGCCATGATGCGGCGCGCACCATGAAGATCAAGGTACTCGGCTCATCGGCGGGCGGCGGTTTCCCGCAATGGAACTGCAATTGCCGCAATTGCGACGGCGTGCGGCGCGGCACGCTGAAGGCGACCCGCCGCACGCAATCGTCGATCGCGGTGAGTGCGAACGGCGAGGACTGGCTGCTGGTCAACGCGTCACCCGATCTGCTCGCGCAGATCGCCGCCAACCCCGAGCTGCAGCCGGCACGCCGCGCGCGCGATAGCGGGATTGCCGCGGTGCTGGTGATCGACGCGCAGATCGACCACGTCACCGGCTTGCTGATGCTGCGCGAACGCGACACGCCACTGCCGCTCTACGCAACCGATGCGGTATGGCAGGACCTGTGCAGCGGCTTTCCGGTCGCACCGATCCTCTCGCACTATTGCGGCGTCGAGCATCGCCGCATCGCGCTCGATGGCGCGCCGCTAGCCGTTGCCGCCCTTAGCGGCGTGCAGATCGACGCATTGCCGCTGTCGAGCAAGGCGCCGCCCTACTCGCCGCATCGGCATGCGCCCGAGCGCGGCGACAACATCGGACTGGTCTTCACAAACCGGCACACCGGTAAGCGCGTGTTCTACGCGCCCGGACTCGGAGCGATCGAAGCGCACGTGCTCGCCGCGATGCGTGAAGCGGATCTGCTGCTCGTCGACGGCACGCTGTGGACCGGCGATGAAATGATCCGCCTCGGTCTCTCGAAGAAAACCGCTGCGGATATGGGTCATCTGGAGCAGTCCGGCCCGGGCGGCATGATCGAAGTACTGGACTCACTCGATGCACCCGAAGCACGCCACGTCCGCAAGGTGCTGATTCACATCAACAACACCAATCCGATTCTCGTCGAGGACGGCCCCGAGCGCCGCATCCTCACTGAACACGGAATCGAAGTGGCATACGACGGAATGACGTTCGAGATATGACGTGAGGCTGCGAAGCCAGGCTGGAGTCTGAAAACGCAGCGATAAAGTACAAACGGAGAGGGCATGAACGCAAAAGACATCTTGGGTACGGCGCCGCAGCAGGGTGAAGGGACGAGCGCAGATGGCAGCCAGCCCGCCTGGACCCGCGAGGAATTCGAGGCACAGTTGCGCGCGAAAGGCACGGCGTATCACATCCATCATCCATTCAACGTCAAGATGAATAGCGGTGGCTGCTCGCGCGAACAGATTCGCGGCTGGGTCGCCAATCGCTTCTATTACCAGATCAATATTCCTTTAAAGGATGCGGCCGTGCTGTCGAATTGCCCGGATCGCGAAACGCGCCGCCGCTGGGTGCTGCGTATTCTCGATCACGACGGCTATGGCGACGAGGAAGGCGGTATCGAAACATGGGCGCGTCTTGGCGACGCAGTCGGCCTGTCGCGCGACGACCTGTGGTCGTTGAAGCAGGTGACGCCCGGCGTGCGCTTCGCCGTCGACGCCTATGTGAATTTCGCGCGCCGCGCACCGTGGCAGGAATCGGTCTGCTCGTCGCTTACCGAAATGTTCGCGCCTCAGGTGCATCGCGACCGGCTCGCTAGCTGGCCGGAACACTATCCATGGATCGAGCCTTCGGGTCTTGCGTATTTCCGCTCGCGCATTTCGCTTGCCCAGCGCGACGTGCAGCACGGGCTCGAAGTCACGCTCGATCATTTCACGCGGCGCGAGCAGCAGGAACGCGCGCTAGAAATCCTGCAATTCAAGCTCGACATCCTGTGGACCATGCTCGACTCGATCGAAAAGGCTTTCCCGCAATGAACGACCAGCCACGCGCCGGCGGCGCCACGCCAACCGCCGATTGTCTGACGATCAGCAAGCTCTTTCGCCTGCAATGGGAACCGGCTCAGAACGCTCACGTGCTGCTCTATCCCGAGGGCATGGTGAAGCTCAATCAGAGCGCGGGAGAGATTCTCAAGCGTTGCGACGGCACGCGTGATATGAATGCGCTGATTGCCGACCTGGAGCAGGCGTTCAACACGACCGGGCTCGGTCCCGAAGTGCGCGCGTTCGTCGCCGACGCGCAGTCGCGCGGCTGGCTGGAGTAGCGCCATGACGGACCTGTCACAGCCTGCCGCCGCTGCCCAGTCGCAAGCAGTCCCAAACGGGATCCCGCTGCCGCTCTGGCTGCTCGCGGAGTTGACGTATCGCTGCCCGCTGCACTGCGCGTTCTGCTACAACCCGATCGACTACACGGATCACAGCCGCGAACTCAGCACGCAGCAGTGGCTCGGCGTGTTACGTGAGGCGCGCGCGCTCGGCGCCGCGCAACTCGGGTTTTCAGGCGGCGAACCGCTCGTGCGCGACGATCTCGAAGTGCTGGTGGGCGAGGCACGCAAGCTCGGTTTTTATACGAATCTGATCACCTCAGGTGTCGGTCTCACCGATAAGCGTCTCGACGATCTGCAGGCAGCCGGCCTCGACCATATCCAGCTGTCGTTCCAGGATTCGACCCAGCAGTTGAACGACTTCCTCAGCAGCACCCGCACCTTCGAACTGAAACAACGCGTGGCCGCATCGATCAAACGGCACGGCTTTCCGATGGTGCTCAATTGCGTGCTGCATCGCTACAACCTGCCGCACGTCGACAAGATCATCGACATGGCGCTGGCGATGGGGGCCGAGTATCTGGAACTCGCCAACACGCAGTACTACGGCTGGGCGCATCAAAACGAAGCGCAACTGATGCCGACGCGCGAACAGCTTGACGAAGCCGAAGCGGTGGTCGAGCGGTACCGCCGCACGCATGGTGAGCGCTGCAAGATCTTTTTTGTCGTGCCGGACTATTTCGAACGGCGCCCGAAGCGCTGCATGAACGGCTGGGGCTCAGTGTTTCTTGGCGTCGCCCCGGACGGCGCGGCGCTGCCCTGTCACGCCGCACGCAGTCTGCCCGGTCTCGTGCTGCCGAACGTGAAAGACACCACGCTGCGCGAGATCTGGTACGAGAGCGACGCGTTCAACCGCTTTCGCGGCCTCGCCTGGATGAAGGAGCCCTGCCGCAGTTGCGACGAAAAGGAACACGACCTCGGCGGCTGCCGTTGCCAGGCGTATATGCTGACGGGCGACCCGGCCAATGCCGATCCGGTCTGCGACAAATCGCCATCGCACGACACCGTGGTGAAGGTTGTGAGCATGGCACGGCACGCGGCCGCCGCCGCCCCGCCGCACGAGCAGCCGATCCTGTTTCGCAACGACGCCAATTCGCGGCGGCTCGCGTCTGCTGCGGCGAGCGGCGAAACAGGCGGCAAGATGAGCGGCCGCGACCACGGCCCCACAGGAGGCTGACCATGACAGCGGGAGACATCTCCGTCCTGCTCGTCGACGACCATGCGGTGGTACGGGAAGGCTACCGGCGCCTGCTCGAACTGAATGCCGACGTGCACGTCTGCGGCGAGGCAGCCGATGCTGCGCAGGCCTATCAGCGTTTTTGCACGCTGCGGCCCGACGTGGTGGTGATGGACGTTTCTTTGCCGGGCGCAAGCGGCATCGAAGCGATGCGGCGCATGCTCGCGCGTGAACCCGACGCGCGCGTGCTGATCTTCAGCGTGCATGAGGAGGCGATCTTCGTGCGCCGCGCGCTCGACGCGGGCGCCCTCGGCTACGTCACCAAGGCCAGTGCGCCCGACGTGCTGGTGGAAGCCGTGCGCAACATCGCCCGGCGCGCGAGCTATCTGAGCCCCGATATCTCGCAGGCGCTCGCGCTGCGCAACGCGTTCAGCGATGGGCCGCCCGGACGGCAGTTATCGGCGCGCGAGTTCGAGGTACTGCGTCTGCTGGTGCAGGGTTATACGCTGCCGAGCATCGCCGAGAAACTGGGACTCAGCCAGAAGACGGTCGCCAATCACCAGTCCGTGATCCGGCAGAAATTCGGCGCCGACAACGGCGTGCAACTCGCACAGATGGCGAATCGTCTGGGGCTTCAGTTCACGGGTTCGGCAAGCCCTGCATGAGCGGGCACCCGCGCGCAAAACAGGAATCCGCCTTGTGGCTTGCTCGCCACGTGAAATTCGCCACCTAGCGCCTCGACGCGCTCGCGCATGCCGATCAGGCCAAGTCCGCTGCGAGGCTTCTCGAGATCGGTCCCGGGACCGTCGTCGGCCATCGTGACGACGATCTCGTCGATGCGCCCGGCGTCGTGCCGGTCCTGAGGCTCCCGGGCTTCGCGCGGCGCACGCACCATGAACACTTCCACACGTGAGGTGCGGGCAAACTTCGAGACATTGGTCAGCCCTTCCTGGACGAGCCGGTAAAGCGTGATGGTCAGCGCATCGCTCAGGTCCGCGAAATTCCCTTCGATCGTCAGCGAGAACGACGCATCCGGCAACCGCTCGCGCCAGCCGTCGACGCAATGCTCGAGCGCGCTCGGCAGGCCGAACTCGTCGAGCCCGATGGGCCGCAAACGCCGGATCATGCCGCCGATCTGCCGATAGACATGGCTCGCACTCTGCATCAGACCAAGCGACACGCGATGCACTTCCGGCTCGCGTCCGCTGGACAGATCGCGGATGCGCGCGGCGTCGAGCGAGATCGCATTCAGGTACTGGCCCAGTTCATCGTGCAGTTCGCGCGCCAGATGCTGGCGCTCGTGTTCCTGCGCCTGCAAGGCCTGATTGGCGAGACGCCGGTTGTCGGCGAGCAGGCGTTCGGCCTGCTCCTCCAGCGCGCAACGGCGGCTCAGCTCGCGGCGCGTCTCGCGATAGCGGCGCCATGCGAACCAGGCAAGACAGACGGAGAGCACGCACAGCGTGCCCGGCAATTCGTCGAGCTGGAAGCGCTCGAGGCCCCGCGTCCAGCGATAGGCGCGTTCGCTCAAATCGAATGTCACGCTCAATGCGGCGGCGAGCACCGTCAGCGCGAGCACCCACGCAAGGTCGCGCCGCACCGTCGAATGCGGCGAAACGGGTCGCGCTGAAGAAGGGTTCGAGGGGTCGCTTGCCATCACCTTTGCATCCGTCACGTTTGCATTCTACTCAGGCCGCTCGCACACGGCAGCTTGTTGCGGCGCGTTTGGGAACGTTTCCCCCCGAGATCGGGAAAAGCTCCCGTGCTTCGCGCGGCGGCGTATGCGAAGCTTTACACACAGAAAGAAAGCGCTACGCATGCCGCAACGCGGCTGCGTTATCGAAGATAGCGTCAATCCGGCCGGAGACAAAACCATGAACGTGCCATCCCGCACCCGCCGCCCGCCCCGCTTATCGGACTTACCCCGTTTCCGGCGGCGTGCCGGCTTCACCCTCTGCTTCAGCGGCGCCCTGGCGGGCCTTCCCGCCACGGCGTGGGCTCAGGCCGAAACGACGGCGCCGCCAGTGGCGGCATCGTCTCCTGCGGCCGCCGGCGCAAGTCCGGGCGCCCCCACGGTGCAGCTCGCGCCCATCGTGGTGGTCGGCACCACACCGCTGCTCGGTATCGGCACGCCCTTGTCGCAAGTGCCTGCCAACGTGCAGACGGTGCGTGCGCAGGACATCGAACGCCAGCACCGTAGCACGCTGGTCGATTACTTCGCGAAGAACCTGCCGAGCGTCGATATCTCCGATGCCCAGGGCAACCCCAATCAGATCAACATCAACTATCGCGGTTTCACCGCATCGCCGCTGCTCGGCACGCCGCAGGGGCTCTCGGTGTTCATGGACGGCGTGCGCATCAACGAGCCTTTCGGCGACGTCGTGAACTGGGATCTGTTTCCGCAGCAGGCGGTCAACACGATCCAGCTGATTCCCGGTTCGAATCCGACCTATGGGCTCAACACGCTCGGCGGGGCGATTTCGATCACGACGAAAAACGGCAAGACCAGCCCCGGCGGCGATGCCGAGGTGACGGCCGGCTCGTGGGGCCGCAAGACTGCCCAGATCGAACAGGGCGGCACGATTGGCGATAATCTGGATTACTACGTGACGGCCGACGCCCAGAACGACGACGGCTGGGCCGAGCGAAATCCAAGCCGGCTGCGCCAGGCCTTCGGCAAGCTACGCTACACCGACGCCGACACCACGCTGTCGTTCTCGGCAGGCGGCGCGGACAACGACCTGCAGGGCACGCAAACCATTCCGCGCTCGTTCCTTGGCAATCCGAAGCAACCCTACACCTACCCGGATCAGAATGAGAACAGCGTCGGCTATGCCACGCTTTCCGGGGATCACTTCTTCAACGACCATGTCGAACTGAGCGGTAACGTCTATTACCGGCAGTTCCTCAACACCAACATTAGCAGCAACAACAACACGGATTTCGGCTCGTTGAATCCGGATGGAACGGTCGATACGCTCCAGGCCACCAACGCGAAATCGACGGTTTCCACCCAGAGCTACGGCGCAAGCCTGCAACTGACCTTGCTCGGGCAGCTCGGCGGCATGCAAAACCAGTTCGTCGCAGGCGTGGCCGCCGACCTCGCCAATTCCCACTACACGGAATCGGAGCAGGATGCGTTTTTCACGCCTACGCGTGCCACGATCGGCGTGGGCAGCTTCTCCCAGCAGACCGATGCCCGAACCCATGACGGCAACTATGGTGTCTATTTCACCGACACCTTGTCCATCACCAGGCAGTGGTCGTTGACGGTGGCGGGCCGCTACAACTGGGCGGAGGCCAACATCGGCGACGAGAGCGGCCAGCAACCGCAACTCGATGGCCACGATACGTTCTCGCGCTTCAATCCGGCCGTCGGCGTCAACTGGAATCCGACCAGCAACTTCACGGCCTACGCGACATACAACGAAGGGATGCGCACGCCGACCGCCATCGAGTTGACCTGTGCGGATCCGGCCGCCCCCTGCTCGCTGCCGAACGATTTCGTCGCGGACCCGGCGCTGCAGCCTGTGATCTCAAAGACCTTCGAGATCGGCGCACGCGGGCGCATCGGCAGCGCCACGAGCTGGAGCGCCGCGGCGTACAGCACGACGCTCGACAACGATATCGAGTTCATCAGCAGCGCGACGAGCACGCAGGGCTTTTTCCAGAACGTCGGGCGGACCCGCCGCCAGGGTGTCGAACTGGCCGGGCGCAGCCAGATGGGGCCGGTCGGCGTGAGCGCCAGTTACAGCTACGTCGACGCCACCTACCGCTCGACCTGGACCGAGAGCAGCCCGAGCAACTCGAGCGCCGACGCCAACGGCAACATCACCGTCAAGCCGGGCGACCATATCCCCGGCATTCCGGCGAACACGGTCAAACTGCGGCTCGACTACACGCCGTTTTCGAAGTGGAACATCGGCACCAACCTGACCTGGCGCGGCGGCATCTACGCGCAGGGCGACGAGAACAATCAGGATGTGAACGGCAAGATTTCCGGCTACTTCCTGATTGATCTGGACAGCTCATACCAGGTGACGAAACAGTTGCAGATCTTCGCGACCATATCGAATCTGCTCAACAAGCAGTACGAAAGCTTCGGCGTACTCGGCGAGAACTTCTTCAACGGACCGAATCATACGTTCGACGGCGCGAACCCGATCAACGAACAGTTCGTCGGACCGGGCGCGCCGCGTGGTTTCTACGTCGGCCTGCATTACGCGTGGGACTAGCGCGATTCAATCGATCCGTCGCTGGCAGGATAGGTAACGATGCCCCAGGCCAGCGGCAGTTCGCCGATCTGCTTGATCGGCTGATAGTTCTGCGCATCGAGCACATAGACTGCATCGGAGCGCCCGCACGCCACCAGCAGCTTCGTGCCGTCCGGCGTGAAGCTGAAGTGCCAGCAACGCTGTCCGACCGGGACGTCGGCGATATGCTCGTAGCTGTGTCCGTCGAAAACCTGGACCGTCTTGTCGCGCGCCGCAGCGACGAAGAGCCGCTTGCCATTCGGTCCGAACGCGACCCCGTACGGCCCGAGCTTCGTATCGACGGTCTTGAGGACCTCGAACGTGTGCGCATCGACCGCGACGAACTTGCTGAGCGACTCGAGCGTGACGATATAAACCTTGCCATCCGGCGACAGGCGGATGCCGCGTGGACGGCCGCCCGCCGCGAGCTTCACGGTTCTGACCGGTGCGCCCGTGCGAGCCTGATAGACCGAGATCGTGTCGTCGCCCTCGTTGGTGACGAGCATCCACTTGCCGTCGCGTGAAAATTCGATGCCTTCGGTTTCATGGCCGCTCGTCACCGAACGAATCACGTGCCACGTCTTCATATCGACAATCGCGATTTCCGCAGGCGGCTTGCTGGCATCGTCGTCGGCACCCGGTTTGCCATTGCCCGCATTGGCCCCACTCGCCGCGGGCGGACCGCCCTCTTCGCCGGGCTCGTAGGTGACATAGGCGTAGCCGTTGTGCACGCGCACGTATTCGGGGTTTTTGCCGATCTTCACACGCTGCACGACCTGGCCCGAAGCCGTGTCGATCACCGCCATGTCGCCGGTATTCTTGTTGGCGACCAGAAGCCGGCTGCCGTCCTTGTTCAGACTCAAGCCGCGCGGGCCGTCTGCGCCGACCGGAAACGTCTTTGTCAGCGACATCTGGTCCAGATCGATCACGCCGACACCGGCCTTCTCGCTCGTCACGTAGGCCGTGGGAGCGGCGGCCCAGGCGGTGCTCGCGGCGAACGCGACCGCCGTGACGGCGGTGGCTAACGTCGTGACTGCGGTGGTAACCGAGGTGGTAACCGAAGTGGCAACAGCCGGGATGACCGCGAAAGGGAGGAAACGCCTGGGGGTTGTGATACGAAACCGTGTCTCCAGCATTGTTGTACTCCGTAGTAAAAGCGCTGCGCCGCGAAAACTCGCGTCATTCAAGCAAAGTAGTCCATCGGGTGACCGTTTGACAACGGGCATCGGACGGGAGATTTTCCCGAATTGATGCGGTGGGCGCTCGCCGTGGCAAATTAAAGGATGTCTTATCGGAGTCGAAAGAATTTCTGAATTCAAACTGGCACCTGTCTCCGCTATCGTGACTGCGTGAACCAGCGAGAGGACCGGACCATGCACGCCTTGATCTTCGACGTCGACGGCACGCTTGCCGATACCGAGACCGTCCATCTGCAGGCCTTCAATGCCGCATTTGCCGAAGCCGGTCTCGACTGGTTCTGGGACGAGGCGCTCTATACGCGTCTTCTCAAGGTGGCGGGCGGCAAGGAGCGCCTGCTGCGTTACTGGCACGTCGCCGATCCGGAAGAAGCGGACGGCATGCGCGTGAGCGAGGTGATCGACGCCGTGCATGCAATCAAGACCCGTCATTACGCAGCGCGCGTGCGGGATGGCGGGTTGCCCTTGCGGCCTGGCATTGCGCGTCTGATTGGCGAGGCGCAGGCCGCCGCCCTTCCCGTGGCAATCGCAACCACCACCACGCCAGCAAACCTCGACGCCCTGCTGCAAGCGCCGTTCGGCCCTGCATGGCGCACCCGCTTTGCCGCCATCTGCGATGCAGGCACGACCCGCACGAAGAAACCCTCGCCCGACGTCTACTTCGACGTGCTTCGGCAACTCGGGCTGAAAGGCGCGGACTGCGTTGCCTTCGAGGACTCCGCGAATGGGCTGCGCGCGGCACGCGCAGCCGGTGTCCCGACGGTCGTGACGCCGACCGCGTACACGTCGCAGGATGACTTCGACGGCGCGTTGGCCGTGCTGCCTCACCTGGGCGAGCCCCATGCGCCGGTTCCTTCGTCTGTGCCGGATGAACCGGCCGGCTGGGTCGATCTGGCCACCTTGCGTCAGTGGCATCGCCACGCGCTGGCCGAGCTGGCATGAGTGCGCAGCGGAAGTCTTTCGTGACCGGCATGCGCCCCAGCGCCGTGCTGGTCGATCTGGACGGCACGATGGTCGACACCGCGCCGGACATCGTCGAGGCGGTCAACCGCATGCTCCACGAACTCGCTACGGCGCCGTTGCCTTTCGCGACGGTCAGCGGCTTTATCGGCAAGGGCGTGCCCAACCTGGTTCGACGCTCGCTGGAAGCGGCTGGGCTGGATCGGCGAGTCGACGCGGACCATGCCCTGAACGTGTTCCATCGCCACTATGTGCGGACCAATGCACGCCTCGGCCATGTTTTTCCCCACGTGGCCGCCGGTCTTGGCGAACTGCAGCGGCTTGGATACCGGCTTGCTTGCGTCACCAACAAGCCGCAGGAACTGGCCGCGCGGCTCCTGCTCACGACCGGGCTCGCCCGCTATCTCGACGTGCTGGTTGCCGGGGACTCAATCGCCAGAATGAAGCCCGATCCCGAACCGTTGTGGCACGCGTGCCGGTTGCTCGACGTGGCGCCTGAAAACAGCGTGTTGGTCGGCGATTCTCCGGTCGACGTAATTGCCGCGCGGGCGGCCGGCCTGCCGGTGTTCATTGTGACCTATGGTTATGCCGGACCGGACGGCCCGGCGGCCCTGGAATGCGATGGTTTGATCGATTCGCTCGCGGCCATGCCGGCGATTCTTGCACTCCGCAAGTGCTCGCCTGACGCTGTGAGGCTGTAACACGAGCCACTCCGTCGCGCCGGCCGGAATGGGAAAATCCGGCTAACGCCAGGCCTTCGTGAATTCTCCGATCACGCGCGCGAGATGCGCCTGCATTGCCGTGCGCGCAGCGGTCGCATCGCGCGCCATGATGGCCGAAAAGATGCGCTGATGGTCTTCCTGTGAAGCTACCCGCAACGCGGGCGTATGGAAGTGCTCCTCGATCTTTTTCCACAGTGGGTCGGCCCGGGAGTTGTCCCACATCGCGGTGACCACGAGGCGGAGCACTTCGTTTCCCGTCGCCCGCGCTATCGAGAGATGGAACTCGCGATCGGCCGCTTCGTTCGCGGCCTTGTCGTCCATGTTTTCGCGCATCGCGCGTAAGGCGGCGAAGATCCGGTCGAGGTCCGAGTCCTTGCGTTCGGTCGCGGCGAGCGCCGCGATCTCGCTTTCGATCACCACCCGCGCGCGCAGCGTCTCGATCGGGCCTGGTCCACGCGGTAGTTCGAATGAGACTGAGCGCGCCTCGGGTGCTTCGGCCACATAGATGCCCGAGCCTACACGCACCTCGACCACGCCTTGCACTTCCAGCGCGATGATCGCTTCCCTCACCTGCGTGCGGCTCACGCCGAAACGCTCGGCAAGCGTGCGCTCGGAAGGCAGGCGGGCACGCGGCCCGACGTCGCCGCCCTCGATCAGATCGTAGATCTGTTTTGCCAGCCCGACATAGGAACGGTCGGCCGCGTCCGCGTCGGCGGCGCGGCCGGGTGGCGTATGCGGAAGATCGGCCATCCAGGATTCCCGAAATCGTCGAAGCCGTCTGGTGGCGGCTAAAGTTCGCCAAAATGGTACACCAATTTCATGTCACGCCGTGTCTTCGTGCCGCAGGCTTCGGCCGTCAAGCGCATGACCGGCGCGGGTTTCAGCTCGATCGGGTGGTGCGTCGGGCGCACTGGTAAACCACTATCGCGCGCGGATTGGTATGCCAGTACTGTCGAATAGGGAGCGTAGGCGCACCCTTCGTTTTGCCTGGAGGAGACGTCTTTGAAGAGGTCATTCCGTTGATCAGCGAGTCCGATTCAGTCCCGCTGCAGCACGTCCGCAAGATTCCCTGCGATACGCACACCGTGCCGGTCATTCCCGACAAGCCATGTGCGCTGGCAATCGGTAAGTTCAATCCAACAGACAGGAGACAACATGCTTTCAGGAATCCAGGTGCTTCGAGCGGCGGCGACCGCGACATTGGCGCTGTGCGCAAGCACGGCTTTCGCGCAGGCATCGATCGTTCCCGGGCCGCCCAGCGATCCCACATGCATGGTCCCATGGAAGAGCGACACGAAGTTCGTCAAATATCCGAAGAAGAGCGGGCCCTACCGGATCGCGCTGGTGAACGGCTATATCGCGAACACCTGGCGCATCCAGATGATCAAGACGGCCAAGGCCTACACGGCGCAACCGGCCGTCGCCGCCAGGCTCAAGGAATTCAAGGTCGTCTCGACCGGCGAAGACGTGCCGGCGCAAATCTCGGCCGTCAACAACTTCATCGATGCCGGCTATGACGCGATCATCGTCGACGCGCAGAATCCCGCCTCGTTCGGACCCGCGATCCGTCGCGCGAAGAAGGCCGGCGTCGTGCTGATCGCGTTCGACAATACGCTCGACAGCGAGGACGCGATCAACGTCGACGTCGACCAGTATGGGCTCGGCGTGCTGTGGGCCAACTGGCTGGCCTCCCATGTGTCGAACGGAGGCAAGGTACTCGAGATTCGCGGGGTGGCGGGCACATCGGTCGATACCGACCGGCACAATGGCTTCCAGAACACGTTGAACGCAACCGGCAAGAAGTGGAACGTTGTCCAGGTCTACGGCAAGTGGGACGACGGCGTCGCGCAGAAGGCCGTGGCCGACGCGATTGCCGTGCAGGGCCATTTCGATGGCATCTCCGCGCAAGGCGGCGACACCGGTGTCGTGCGCGCGATGCTCGACGCGAAGCATCCTTTCGTGCCGTTCGGCGGCGAAACGGAGAACGGCTTTCGCAAGCTCTGTGCGCAGTACGGGAGCCAGGGCCTGAAGTGCACGTCGGCGGGTAGCGGTCCCGCGCAGGTGGCCGTGGCGATCAAGACGGCGCTCGCTGCGCTGGACGGCCAGACGATTCCGGTCGCGATCAAACTGCCGCTCGACGTTACCGACGATTCGAAACTGAAGGCAGGTGTCAACTATTTCCCGGATGAGTCCGATAACTTCTTCGTCGGCAACTCGTTTCCGACTTGCGGCATCAATTTCTCGGCGCAGGAAATCATGAAGCAGAGCCAGGGCAACCAGTGATCGGGTTGGTGCTGTGACGTGACGGCAACCATCTTGTATGGGATCGGAGACCAAGCATGCGGCAGGACGAGGAGCAGCCGTTCTTTCAGATGTCCGGCGTGTCGAAAAGCTACGGCGGCGCCGTCGCGCTGGATAGCGCGGATCTCGCGGTCAGGAGCGGCCGCATCCATGCGGTCCTCGGCGAGAACGGCGCGGGCAAGTCCACGCTGCTGAAGGTGATGTCCGGCGTCGTGCAACCTGACGAGGGAACCATGCACCTCGACGGTCGTCAGGTCTCCTTCGCGTCGCCCTCCGAGGCGAATGCAGCAGGCATCGTCTGCGTGTATCAGGAGCTCTCGCTGATCCCTGATCTGAGCGTGGCGGACAATATCTTCGCTTCGAATCCGCCGCGACGCTTCGGCATGATCGACCGCCGGACCCAGCGCCGCCAGGCCGAGGAAGCGCTCGCCCGCGCAGGCGCGGCCGACATCAATCCGCTCGCCAAAGTCCGCGACCTGCCGCTGTCGCGCCAGCAGATGGTCGAGCTCGCGAAGGGGCTGGCGCACGAGCCGCGCATCCTGATCCTCGACGAGGCCACGTCGGCCCTGACCGCGGCCGACGTGGCGCGTGTCATTGAAGTGCTCAAACGTCTGCGCGACGAGGGACTCGCGATACTCTTCATCTCGCACCGGATGCACGAGGTGAAGGCCCTCGCGGACGAATGCACGGTGTATCGCAACGGCCGTCATGTGATGAGCTTCGAGGCCGGCACGCGTACCGACAATGACGTTGTCGAAATGATGATTGGCCGGAAATATCAGCACGCCTTCCCGGATAAACCCGCGGACGAGCCCGGGCGGCGCCTCGCCGCCGAACCGGTTCTCGCCTGTCGTGATCTCGCGTGGAACGACACGCTGCAAGGCATCAGCTTTTCGCTGAAGCCCGGTGAAATTTTCGGGCTCGGCGGCCTCGACGGACAAGGTCAGCGCGAACTGCTGCTCGCCCTATTCGGCGTGTTGCGCGGCTGCACGGGCAAGATCGAGATCGACGGCGACGCCGTGTCGATCACGAGCCCCGTGGTCGCGCGCGCCAACCAGATCGGTATGGCGCTGATTCCGGAGGACCGCAAAACCGAAGGCCTGATGCTGCCGATGTCGGTGCGCGAGAACCTGTCGTTTGCCGCGCTCGATCGCATGTCCACCGCAGGCGTGATCGATCGCGATCGCCAGCAGTCGTTCGTCGACCGGATGATGGAGCTCCTCGCGATCAAGTCGTTCAGCGTCGATGCGGCTGTGGGTTCGCTGTCCGGCGGCAATCAGCAGAAGGTAGTCATCGCGAAGTGGCTGATCCGGCAGCCGAGAATCCTGCTGCTCAGCGATCCGACGCGCGGCATCGACGTCGGCACCAAGCAGGAGATCTATCAATTGCTCAGGCGTCTCGCCGACGAAGGCGCCGCCATCGTTTTCTATTCGACCGACTATGACGAGCTGATCGGCTGCTGCGATCGCGTGCTCGTTCTCTACGAAGGCAGGATCAAGAAGGAACTTGCCGGGCCGGAGATCACGGAGCAGAACCTGATTGCAAGTGCACTGGACCTGCCCGTCGGCCAGGTTTCGCCTTCCACGGGAGTCGCGCTATGAGCGGGCTGCGTTACTGGTATGCGGAAAATCGCGGGACGACGTTCGCGTTCGGCCTGTTCGTGCTGATGTTCGCGATCTATCTCTTCAACTATCCATCGACGTTGTCGTCCAATGTCTTTCAGACGGCAGCGAACAAGGCGGTATTGCTGGCGCTGGTGTCGATGGGCCAGGCGCTGGTCGTGCTGACCGCCGGCATCGACCTGTCGATCGGCATGACGCTCGTGCTGACGAATTGCGTCGGATCGTGGATCATCACGGGTGATGCGCTGCACAGCGCGCTCGGCATCGTCGGCGTGCTTGCGGTCGGCGCGCTGTGCGGCGCGCTCAACGGCATCATCATCATTTTCGGCCGTCTGCAGCCGATCGTGACGACGATCGCGACGGGCGCCGTCTATTATGGGCTGGCGCTACTGCTGCGCCCGGTTCCCGGCGGATCGATCAACGAGGACCTCGCCGACGCACTGACCGGCAAGGTCACCGGCGGCGTGCCGGCGAGTCTGCTGATTCTGCTCGCGACTGTGGTGATCGTCTGGATTCCTTTCAAACGCTCGGTAATCGGGCGCGCAGCGTACGCGACCGGCTCGTCCGAGTCCGCGGCTTTTCTGTCCGGCATGCCGATCCAGCGCGCGAAGTTCGCGAGCTATACGCTGGCTGGCCTCCTCGCCGCGATCGGCGGCCTCTTTCTGACGTTCTTCACGGACACGGGAGAAGCGAGCCTCGGCAGTGCCAACTCCTATGCGTTGTTCTCGATCGCCGCCGTGGTCATCGGCGGCGTGTCGCTGCTCGGCGGCAAAGGCAGCGCCATCGGCGCGATCTTCGGCGCATTTGCATTCCGCTCCATCGGCGACCTGCTGTTCGTGTTCAACGTCGATGCGCTCTGGCAGCCGCTCTTTCAGGGTGTGATTCTGCTGCTCGCTGTCGCGATCGGAGCATGCGGGCTATTCAGGGTGCGCAACCGTCTGGAGTGGTTTCAATGAGCGACGTTTCCGCAAGCAGCCGGACCACGTTCCTGTCGAGGCTCACGCGCAAAGTCGATCGTCCGATCGTCATCGCGTTCGCGTGCATCGTCGCGCTGCTGCTTGTCGGCGGGATGTATTCGCGCAGCTTCATGTCGCCGGAATACATTCTGCTGCAGCTGAAGGTGGGCGCGTTCCTCGGCATCATCGCGACCGGCCTGATGATGGTGATACTTCTCGGCCACATCGACCTGTCGCTGCCGTGGACGATCACGGTCGGCGCGATGATGGCGTGCGCCGTCGCGGGACATGGCGAACTCGGGGGCATCCTCGCGATTCCGGTTGGGATCGGTTGCGGCGTGCTGATCGGCATCGTCAACGGCATCCTTGTCGCGCTGCTGCGCATTCCGTCCATGATCGCGACGCTCGCAACCAATGCGGTCGCGCAAGGCATCATGATCGTCTACACGGGGGGATCGTCGCCGCAGGATTCCGCGCCGCACGCGATGCGATGGCTCGCGGCGGGCTGGCTCGTGCCGGGCGTGCCGAATGCCGTCGCGCTGTGGGTGCTGATCGGCGCCGCCACGATATTCCTGCTGTCGCGCACCACCTTTGGCCGCACGCTGTACGCGATCGGCAATACGGAACGCGCGGCGTATCTTTCAGGCATCAATACGCGGCTCGTGACAGTGGCCGCTTTCGCCGTGTGCAGCGGATTCGCGGCGTTCGGCGGCGTGCTGCTCGCGGGTTATGCATCGAAAGCGGCGCAGTCGATGGGCGATGCTTACCTGTTGCCGGCGATCGCAGCGGTCGTGCTTGGAGGCACGTCGATTCTGGGCGGCCGCGGTTCGTACCTCGGCACGGTCGCCGGCGCGATCCTCATCACGCTGCTGCAGTCGATCCTCTCGGTCGCGCAGATGCCAGAGGCGGGACGGCAGATTATCTACGGCGTGGTGATCGCGGCGATGCTGCTCCTGTATGGGCGCAGCAAGCGGGAGGCGTAGGAGCAAGCGGTGGCCGATTGCTGTTCGCGGCGCGGGCTTTACGCGTCGCCAGCTTCATGAACTGGACTCACCGTCTTTCCTCGACGGCCAGATGCGGGCGCAGTGCGAGCGCCAGCGGAAAGATCGCCAACGCGGTCAGGGCCGTGGCAAAAGTGGCGCCGTGTACGCCGATCCGGTCGCCAAGAAAACCGTAGATAACCGGCGAAATGGCACCCGACGCTATCGTGCCCGTGTAAAACAACGCGAATGCACGCTCAGTACGTTCGGGGGCCGCCATTTCCGGAACTGTTCCATAGAGCACCGAGGAAGTACCGTTGAGCATCACGCCCAGAAGCGGCAGCAGCACCATGGTGAGCACCAGTGGGAGAAACATCACGGCGACGATGCAGGCTGCTGTACCGCCCTCGGTGACCAGCACCGTGCCTATCACTCCCATGCGTGCTCCAAGCCAGCCACAAGCGAACTTGCCGGCCGCACCGCCGATAAACACCAGCGCTAGCGCAGTCCCCACCATCGGCAGCGAGACGCCTTTTGCCTTGAGCAAGAACGGCAAAAAGGTGAGCAGCCCCATGCGCACGGCCGTATCGAGCACACCAATCGCGAACAGCAGGGAAAAACCGCTTCCCGCGGTGCTGCGACGGTGATCGGGCGCCTCTACGTCCACCGGCGCAGCGCGCGGGATAGACGGGAAAAATAGCGCGATGACCGCGGCAATTACGCAGCCCAATGCGGACACAATCCACAACGCGTGACGCCACGGCATCATGGTCACGAGCAGCGAGATGGCGGCCGGCAGTGCGGATTTACCAACGTCTCCGGAAAAATTGTAGATGCTCAGAGGTCCTCGGGCGTTGCGCCCGTAGGTACGGGAGACGGCGCCCGAAGCGATCGGGTGTTGCGTGCTCGAACCGCTGCCCGAAATCGCCAAAGCCACGCACAGACCAAGCAGGCCGCCTGACATCCCGGCGACTGCATAGCCGAGCGCAGCCAGCAAAGTACCGAGGGCCAGCGTGGCACGGCTGCCCAGCCACTGCGCGAGGCGCCCGGCAGGCAGTTGGAGGGTAGCCATGGTGCCGGCATAAATACCGCGCAGGATCGCCAGGGCGGCAAAATCAAGACCAAAGTCCGCCTGCCACACGGGCAGCAACGCATAGATCATGTCTGTGTAGCCATCGTGCATCGCATGCGCGACGCACGAGAGCCACAGCACGCGCGAGCGTGACGGGGCGACCTGTCGACCCGCTGAGTCGGTCTGCTGTGTAAGCGACGGGGAAAAATCGGGCAAGCGCATATCAATCCTCTTGTCACAAGGCGAACCGGAAAGGCCCGTCGCCGTTGGGTGTTCAGGCTCCATGTGGCAATTTTATGACGGGGCGACGATGTACTTCAATTGAGCTAATATCGCGTCAATGGAGAGAAAAAGTCACGTCATGGGCAGAGACAGCGCCACTGCGAAGGGCCGGGACAACCTGCCGCCACTTAACGCGTTGCGCAATTTCGAAGCGGTAGCCCGGCACGGCAGCTTCGCTGGCGCCGCAGCCGATTTGCATGTCACGCACTGGGCCGTCGGAAAGCAGATCAGGCTGCTGGAAGACTGGTTCGGCTTGCCGTTGTTCGAGCGCCGTCCACGCGGCGTTGTGCTTACCGATGAAGGCGCCGCGCTGCTGAGCGAAGTGAGCACCGCGTTCGAGCGCCTGGGCACCGTGGCGGCGCGGTTGCGCCACGAAGAATTTGCGCGCCGGGTATCGGGCATCGTGCGTGTGAACGTGCCGGCGAGTTTCGCGCTGTGCTGGCTGCTGCCGCGTCTGGCCGGCTTCCAGGCGCGTTACCCCGACATTGACGTGCGCGTGTCCACCACATCGCGCAAGTTGCGCTATATCGGCGACGCCTTCGACATCGGCGTTCGCTCCGGACCCGAACAAGGCGCTGGCGTCGTGTCGCGCACGCTGATGTCCGACTTGCGTCTGCCCGCCTGCAGCCCTGCACTGCTGCGCCAGCACCCCATAGTGGACGTGACCGATCTGCGCCATCACACCCTGCTGCATTCCGCCAGTACGCGCACAGCCTGGTCGCACTGGCTTCGGGAGGCAGGCGCGCCCGACCTGCGGACGGCCCGTCATGTCGAATTCGAGCACGTACACCTCCAGCTTGCCGCAGCCGTGGAGGGTCTGGGTGTCACACTGGCATCGCTGCCGCTGATCGGACGCGAGATTGCCGCAGGGCGCCTCGTGTGCCCGATTGCAGCGCCAACATGGCGCGCCGCCGACTACGCGCTTGTGATCAACGCCGATCGCGCCACGGACGGCGCAGTCGTAGCCTTTGAAGAATGGATCACATCGATGGCTGGGCAGAGTTCCGGACAATCCGGGCAGGCCGGTCTGTGAGAGTGACTCATGGGCTTTGGCGAGAGCGCCCTACGGGTGGTGCCGCGGGCCGTTATCCTTCTTCGTCGTGAGTCCGTCGTTTTGAGGACGTGTCCGTCGTGCCGTTACGCCCATGGTGTCGCATCTTGCTGAGTGCATTCGCAATGGAACCGCCGAGTTGTTGCAATTCCGATCGCATGTACCACGGCCACCATGCCAGGTGGTAGAGCCAGAGGATTACGCTGCGGGGTCCGCGAAGCCAATGTCGTGGGATTCGGTCAGCAGGAAATTCTTCCAGCGAGCAGTGGCCGACCGAGCAGGCGCCAAGTGTTAGCCAGAGCAGCGAAAGAATCAGCGTCGGGAGGGACGCAAGGCATGCCACTCCAAACACAACCAGCGGCAGGCAGATCTCGAATGACGAGCGGGTTTTCATTGAATTTTCTCCCCGTCACAATAACGTCGGGAACAGAAGGCAGGCTGGCTCCTGAAGGATGAACTCCACTTCAGCCTTCTGGTCCCGGCAACTTCACTTTCATATCGAGTTAACGTGGCAGCCGTCGAACCCCATCGAGCGGAATGCCGCGCCATACGCTTCAAAGATAGCACCGGAACAAAGATCAGGTGACGATGAAAGAAAGGGCGACCGTGGTGTGCAGACAACACGACAAAATCCTCCTCGTGACTCGCGGCCGGTCGCGCTGGTCGCTGCCGGGTGGCACGATCCGGCGCTCCGAGTCGCCAGTCGAGGCGGCGCGACGAGAGCTATTGGAAGAGACCGCCCTCGGGATCGATGGCTTCTCGTTTCTGTTCCAGTTTGGCGGTCTAACCAAAAGACATCACGTGTTCCTCGTGGAGCTGCCGACGAACCTCGCGCCCGCAGCCAGCAATGAGATCTCCCGGTGCCGCTGGATTCGGCCAAAACAGGTGTCCAACGTCATCACTAGCGTGCCGACCAGAGAAATTGTCCGGCTGCTCGTCAGTCACAAAAATGTCACAATAGCGGTCCCCGCCGTCGACCTCGATAGCAAAACTGCTGCTAGCGCGTAGCTGCGAGGCTGTCCAGCCGCTCCGAGGCAACCATACGGCGCGACTTAACGTTTTGCGGACTTCATTGTGATAGGCAATTTCGAAATCCTGTCTCGCCTGCTTATGGCGGCCCTGCTGGGCAGTGTCATTGGTTTTGAGCGAGAGAGGCTGAACTGGGCCGCGGGTTTGCGTACACACATGCTGGTATGCGTCGGCGCGTCGTTGATGATGCTCGTGTCCGCGTTCGGCTTCGCAGACGCGCTGACTCAAAAGAACGTCGTACTGGACCCTTCGCGGGTCGCAGCCCAGGTGGTATCAGGCATCGGTTTTCTCGGCGCCGGATCGATCCTGCTGCGCGGCGAGGTTGTGCGCGGTCTCACAACCGCGGCCAGTCTCTGGTCGGTTGCAGGAATCGGACTCGCCGTGGGCGGAGGCATGTACACCGCAGCTATCGGCGCGACCGTCATTATCCTGATCATCCTTGCCGGGATGAAGCCGCTGGAGCGTCGCTTTATCTCCGTGCGGCAACAGCGCAACATCCAGCTACTGGCCGAGCGCGGAAGCGTTTCTCTGGACAGTCTGCATCGCGCACTTGGAACTGGAAGCGTCCGGGTCAAGCAGTTCATTGTTCAGCAGTCCGAAGACGACCCGGAGCTCGACGATGTGCAGATTGCCCTGTCTCGCGCGTCATCACCCGAGTTCACTGCGATCTGTACGCGGCTGGGAGCCATGCCAGGCGTGCGCGAGTGTCGTCACGAAAAGTAATGGCGGAACGGTTCATGATGCGAACGTATGAATATCAAGGGTTCACTCTTCAGGTATCTGTCGAGTCGCAATTCAGCTTACCGCCGATCACACGACTGGCAGGGCGTTCTGGGTACGTCGCGGTAGTCAGGGTCTTTCAGGCAGGAACGGCAGTTGCGATTTTTTCGCCTCTCAGATTCGGTGAGGCTGGCGGACGCCCGTTTGATACCGAAGTCAGCGCCCTTATGGGAGGGTATAGCGCTGCGCGGAAAATCGTGGATGACCTGTTTGGACGTGAAGTTCACTGATCTCGTGACAATGTGTTTTTCCCTCACGTTCCCGTTCCGACCATCCGCTCCTGGTCCGGCAAATCCTACTTCTTGCCCTGCAGGGATGCCAGATAGGGCTGGACGATTTCGGAGCATCTGAATTCGCCAACGGCGCCGTCGTGGGATTCGGTGCATTGGACGAGGCTGTCGTCCTTCTGCAGCACGTAGGTGCGCACGGTCCTCGATGACTGTTGTGCGGGCGTGTCGAACGCCGAGACGAGCTTATAGCCGTTCATGATGACGTCATGGAGCGACGCCGGGATCGCGCGCCATTGCTGGTTAGGTGCGGGCTCGGCGGCGTGCGCCGTTAGCGCCACAGTGGCGAGCAGCGCAGTGCATAGAACTTTCATCGGTCTTGCTCCCATCTTGCAGTCTTGAGGGCATTGACTTTATCACTCGCCCGCATTGCGTACCCCGCGCCTGCAACGCAAAACGCAACGGCTTTCAGGAGATGAAATGCTTCGACTCCAGAAATTCCCGCAACCGTCGCGAATCGGAGTGGAAGACCTCCGGGTCGTATTTCAGTGGACTTGAGTACAACTGCGCCATCGACGTGATCCCATGCAGTTCGAGCTTCGACCGCGAGACCGCATTGGACATGTGCCGCGGCCAGGCGCGCTGCTCGCGTTCGGCATAGCTCGCATCGATTTCTTCGTCGCTCGGGTCGCGGTAAAACTCTTCGTGAACCAGCGCGGACATCGGCAACCGGTCACGTTTGTCGGGATTTTCGTCCGGATACCCGGCGACAATCGTCGCCGCCGGCACGCAGGTATCCGGGAGATTCAGGGCCGCCGCGATGCCGCTCATCGCGGATAGCGTCGAGCCCATGTAGCAGACACCCAGGCCGCGAGCCTCGAATCCCAGACAGACGTTCTGCGCCACGATCATCGCGTCGCATAGTGCAATGTGATAGCCCATCAGGTTGTTGAAATTGTCGCGTGCCGCACCTCGCGCGAGCCAGCGCCGCGTCCTGTAGCAGTCCGCAACAAAGGTCACCAGCAACGGAGCCTGCAGGATCATCGGCTGTCGTGCATGCAGCTCGTATAACTGCTGTCTGCGCTGTGCATCCTGTGTCAAAACCAGCGAGACGTTGTTCAGATTCCCGGACGACGAAGCCCCGGCCATTGCGTCGGCACATACCTCGTCGATCAGTTCACGCGCAATCGGGTCCTGCTTGTAACGCCGGATCGAGCGATGTCCATTGAGGAGTCTGGAGAGGTCAGTCATGGCGTCCAGGCTCCGGTCGCCACAGCGTCGAAAAGCACCGATCGAGGATGCGCAGCCCCGCTTCCAGCGTCCGCAGCTCGACCGTCAGCGGTGCCAGCATACGCAGGACGTTGCCGTCTGCCCCGCCCGCGAGCAACAGCAGTCCCTCATCGCGCGCCGACGTCACAAGCTTGCTGGTGAGATCTTTTGCCGGCTGCCCGTCGGGCGTGCGCAACTCGACGCCGATCAGCGCCCCGAGTCCTCGCACGTCTGCAATCAACGGATAGCGTTGCTGCATCGCTAGCAGCGCCGTGCGCGTGATCTCGCCAACCTGACGGGCCCGCGCCAGGATCTGCTCCCGCTCCATGACGTCGAGTACGGCCAACGCGGCCGCACAGGCCAGCGGGTTGCCGGCGTAGGTCCCGCCCAGGCCACCGGGCCCCACGGCGTCCATCACACTGGCGTGGCCCGTCACGCCCGCGAGCGGTAATCCGCCGGCCACCGATTTACCGAAAACCAGAAGGTCCGGCGTCGCTCCCATCTGCTCGACCGCGAAGAAGGTACCCGTGCGGCCGGCACCGCTTTGCACCTCGTCGGCAATGAGCACAATCCCTTCACGGTCGCACAACGCACGCAACTTCGCGACGAATCCAGGCGGGGCCACCTGTATTCCGCCCTCGCCTTGCACCGGTTCGAAGATGATCGCGGCAATGTCTTCGGGGGCAGCGTCGTTTCTGAAGATGCGTTCAACGCTGCCAAGCGCCGCGTCGACGTCGATGTTGTTCAGCGCGTCCGGATACAGCGCGCGGTAGACATGGCCCGGCATGAGGCCCATTCCTGACGCGTAGGGTGCCACCTTGCCGGTCATTGCCAGGGCCATTAGCGTGCGGCCATGATAGGCGCCGGTAAAGGCAATCACGCCGCTGCGCTTCGTATGCGCGCGGGCGATCTTGATCGCGCTTTCAACGGCTTCGGAACCCGTGCTGAACAAGGCAGTCTTTTTAGGGCCATCGCCCGGAGCCAGCGCATTGATCCGCTCACATACCGCAACATAGGACTCGTACGGCAGCACAGCGAAACAGGTGTGAACGAAATGGCCCAATTGCCGCTGGACCGCTTCGACGACATCCGGGTGAAGATGCCCCGTATTGAGCACGGCAATGCCACTCGTAAAATCGATGTACTCGTTACCGTCGATATCCCAGATGCGGTCGTTTAACGCCCGCGCCGCGAAAATCGGATGTGCCTGGTTGACCCCGCGCGCAACCGCGGCCTGCCGGCGGCCGAGCAGCGTTTCGTTGGTGACGCTCATAGGCTCGCCCGGATTTCTGCGAGACGTTCGTCGGCACGCGCGGCAAGCGCTAACCGGTCGCCGTAGCGATAGCGGTCGAGGAACTCGAACGGCCGCGCGTTCGGACCACGCGCGAGCTTCGCCGCGAGGCCGTCGGGTGCGTGGTTCGCCCAGTCCAACAGCGACTTCGCAAATTCAGCCGTCGGTCGCGAGACGTAACGGTTGGCAAAGTCCGAGAAGTCGAGCGGCAGATGCTCGCGGTTCTCCACATACAAACGGTGTAACGTGGCTATGGTTTGCGCTTCACCGGTCTCGCCGCGCTTGAAGCGTTCCATCGCCGAGCACGCGGCGTCGAACATCCGCTCGTAGCGGTGGCTTTCAATCGACAGGTGACCCGGATAGGTCGCGTTATCAAACGCCGCGTCCAATGCTTCGTTATCCCGATCAGCCAGATAGTCGGCAAGAATCCGGCGCAAACGCAGCACGCCGATATAGCTGCCGCTCAGCCAGAGGCGGAACCACGCATTCCATAGCGGAAACGTCCGGAACGCGGTGTACGAGTTGGCAACGAGGCGATCGTTGATGCGTACGACTTCGAGGCTGTAGCGCTCGAGCGGCAACAGGTCTTCACGCTGCCAGCGGTCCGCCTGGAGCGATTTCAGCAGAGTCGGTGCCAGTCTTGCGATCGATTCGAATGTGTTGACCAGTCCTCGCGAGAACAGTGGATCGACGAATCCCACGGCATGTCCGAGCAGGCAATACCGGTCGCCCACCGTCTCGCGACTCGTGTAGTTCAGGCGCGGTGCAACGGTCCATTCCCGAACGCGTGCGGCGTTTTTGAAGTGTTTTGCCACCGATGGATGATCGGCCAGAAACTGCTGGAATTCGCGTTCCGGATCGCGGCTCGCGGGGCCGTGCCTGTCGATATCGAACTGCAGTCCGACACTGCACAGCGGATTGGTGCTGAACGGCTGATTGTTGAACGGGATGATCCACAGCCAGCCGCAGTCGAACATGTGATGCAGCGTAGTCTGTGACAACGCAGTCGGCGAACCGTGCGTCTCGACCGGTGCGATCACATCCTCGTAAAGGTCGACGTTGACCATATGCGTGAACAGCGAGCGCGTGTTTGCCTGCATCGGCCGGGCGCCTTCGCGCAGTTGCAACGCGTCGGCGAGCGGCGCGCGGAAACCCGCGGCGTCGACTACGAAGCGTGTGTGCAGGCGCTGACCGTCGGCAAGTGTCAGCGTGACGCCCTCCCCTGCGACGTCAATGGACTGGATACGTGCCTGCTGCCTGATAACCGCGCCGAGACGGGCCGCAAGCGCGACATAGTACGCATCGATATCCTGACGAAACAGGTGGGCTTCCGGCGCGAGCACCGGGGTCGACACCACATCGGCGATATCGTGTTCCTTGCGAAAGCCGTTCCATGCGAAGCTGAAGGCCAGTTTGACACCCGCCGCCGAGGAGCCGATATGCCGGTTGATCTCGGCAATGTTGCCCGGATAGGCCAGCTCGGGGATGCCAAAACGCTCCGCCATCAGTTCAAGCAGCACGGCGCTTTCCGGCACCATCGACTCGCCGACCGCGAAGCGCGGGTGCGTACCCGCGTCCAGCACGACGACGTTCACACTGTTTTTGGCGAGAATCGCGGCAAGCATCGAACCCGAAATGCCAGAGCCGATGATGGCAACGTCATGATCGTAATTCATAGTTTGCATTCCTATATATAGGCTTTAAATCTGGTAATGTGGAAAGTGTGTTCGACCTCTCGCTTCAGCCGAGGTCAAGCCTTCTGATCAACGTGCCGGTCACCTGGATGTCCGCTGCCGCCTCGAAATCGGCTGCGACGAGGATCAGATAGCGTGCGTTGCCCTGCCCCAGCCATCGCGCGGCGAGCACGTCGACTAGCGGCCGTGCGCTGGCGGCCGGCATCGTAAGGTTCATGGTGGGTCCGCGAAAGCCGAAGCGGGTGCAACAGATCGAAAGCGCGGCGCCAGCGTTCGCGTTGATGAACGCCGCGGGCGACACCCGGCCGTTGCGGCTCATATCGGCTATCACGCGCTGCGCAATGGCTTTCGGATAGGCGCTGCCGTAGTGGATGATGCCGACGTGGTCCCTATGCGGCTCAAGCCGGGCACGGTTCGCGCGGTAGAGCGCTGCGACCGAGTCGAGCACGGGCCATACCGTCGGATCAGCGTTCCTGAGACCGTTCCCGATTTCTGGATCGAGTTGCTCGTAAGCCATGCTCCTACGTTCGCAGCTGTCGACGATGGTGTAACCGCGCGCCCATGCCAGGGTCTCGCCTGTCATGCCGCTGCCCCCTGAAAAACCAGACTGGTGTTGAAGCCGCCAAAGCCGATCGTAAGACTGAGTCCATAGGCCGTGCTGATCGATCCAGGACGGCCCATCGGCATGGGCAGCGAGAAACCCGCGATGGGTTCTTCCAGTCCGTGTATGGGAGGTATCACCTGTTGCTGCAGGGCGAGAATCAACGCGATCGCCTCGAGCGCGCCAGTTGCCCCGAGCGAATGGCCAAACGCTCCCTTCGTCGCAAAGATCGCGGGCCGCGAGTTGCCAAACAGCTCGAGATATGCGGCGCTCTCGATCCGGTCGTTGGTCAGGGTTCCTGAGCCATGCGCATTCAACACGCCAATATCCTCGTAGCGCAGCCCGGCGTTTTTCAGCGACCGCTCGATGGCGAGCCTGATGCCGTTGCCGTCTTTGTCGGGCGCGGTCAAACCCGCTGCATCGTTGGATGAGCCTGCGCCGCGCAGGATCGCGAGCGGCCGCACCGGACGATCGCCGCGCCGTTCGAGGACCAGAAAGCCAACGCCCTCGCCGAGAATCGTGCCGTCGTGACGGTGATCGAAGCTGCGCAACGTGGTCGACGACATGGTGCCCAGCGCAGAATGCGCGAGGCGCTTGGAGTCTCCCAGCACGTCTGCGCCACCGCAAATGCAGCGGTCGGCAAGTCCAGCGCGGATCAGCTCGGCGCCAAGCAGAAGAGCATCCGATCCGGAGGAGCAGGCAGTGGACAACGCAACCGCTTCGAGTCCGGATCCGTCGGCGATCTCCTGCATCCAGCGCTCGAGCGGTTCAGCGGCGGCAAGCGGGTCGTCAAGCCGCGCGCCGAAGCTCGTCCCTACAATCAACCATGTGCGCGCCGCCTGACGCGGTAGATCCAGTTGCGCATGCGCCGCCGCGGCAGCAACGGTTTGCCGGGTGAGGTGCTCGAGGGTGTCGCGTGCGTCGGCGCGGTCTGCCAGCGCAATCTTCGCCACCCGGTCGTTCTTCAGTTCATGCGGCGAGGGGGACGGCGCAATCCCAGTCTCACCGTCGAGCAGCCGCTGCCACACGCCTGATAGCGTGCGGCCCAACGCGGTGTGCCAGGCCATACCTGTGATCGCGAGTTCGCTCATGGCGCATCTCCTTGCGCCGGCATGCAGGCAAGGCTCGCATCATTACGCGGCACGTGTTCTGTGCGCCTCGCCTGACCGTAGATGCGTAGATACTCGTCAGGCTTGTCGCTGTCGATGGGGTTCGGGTAGAAACTGTCGTTTATCGCCTCCCCCATCAGCGAAATCGTCCGCGCGAAAGGTTCGCTTTGAAGCCAGTTATCGCTAACCAGAAAGCGCGATTCCACATCCGCTTTATCGAAGCCAGGAAGTTGATCAGGGCGCACGAATTTGCGGCGCGACTTGTCAAAGACCTGCCGGTACGCGGAGGAATCGAAGTAGCGAATCCGTCCGCCAGTCACCAGCGCATTCAAGGAGTGCCAGGGTTGCGGCAGATACAGGTAATTGACGTAGATCTTGCGGATCGCATAGACCGGTTGCGCGAGCAATGCGCTGACGAGCGTGCCCGCCACATCGCTCATCTCGGTGCAGAAACACGGCAGGCGCGGACGGTCCGGTTCGATAAATGCGCTCAGATAGTCGCCGAGGGAGAGCGACGGAATCACCTCGTCCCGATAGCGCGCGTAGACCGCTTCATGCGCGGGCCATTCCACGCGAGGATAGGTCAGGCGTACAAGATTGGCCGGCCAGGTTTTGAAAACCTCCGGCTCCTGGGTGATATGGCACATGTGCAGGGGAATAATCTGCAGCACGTCCTCGATGGTTTTCAACTCGTACTTCGCGATGATTGCGCGAGTCAGCTCGTCAATGTCCCGGTTCACGGTACACATCCTCATTTGTAAAATTCGTACTGCTGCCGGTTCACCGGTGTCAGCGTCAGGCTGCTCGGGCGTTCGATATGCTTTAACCCCTTCATGATCTCCGCCTTCATCGCATCGGCCTCGGCCGGCCCGACCAGCAGATCGTCCACCGTGATCTCAAGGAAATATCCGTCGACGGTATCGGCACGCCGGATCGATCGCGTCCTACAGGTCAGCACGCCTGGCAGCGCACGGCAGAACTGCTTGATCGCAGCCAGGTTCACCTTCTCGTCGTTCAGCACGATGAAGTCCGATTTCCGGTGCTTGAAGAAGAGATGACCGTCCTCGTCGATTTCGAAAATGTCGCCGGTTTTCAGCCACGTCTGCCCATCCATTTCGATCAGCGGACTCTGGGCGTTGCGACCAATCTTCCGCTTCAGAAGCGTGTCCGAATGGACGAGAAGTTCGCCCTCCTGCGCCGGTCCGTCCACGTCGAGCAGGCGCACGAGGGTGCCGGGCATCGGACGGCCGACGGAAGCAAACCGCTTTGCGTTCGCCTCATGAGCCCGCCCGGTCGAGACGCGCGGCCCCGCTTCGGTGACGCCGTAGGTCAGGTAAAGTTCTTTGCCCGGATAACGCTGGACGAAGGCCGCCGCCTGATCGGGTGCAAGGAAGTCGCCCCCCACTGTGAGCGCGCGGACGGTCTCCGGCAGCGCGGCAGCGGAATGCGCGAGCAAGGTCCGCATCAGGACCGGCGTTACGGAACTCACCGTAACCCGATGGCGCGCCAGATCCGCGACGTACTGCGAACCGATGAACGGCGGCCCGCTGATAACCAGCCTCGCACCAAACTCGATGCTCGCGATTGCCTGGGCAACCAGCGCGAACGAGTAATAGAGCGGCAGATTGATCAGCATCGTGTCCGTCGCACCCAGGTTGATCTCGCCCGCATGTTTGCGTGCATTGGCCCTGAGCGAGTCGATGGAGTGCACGCAACCGCTGCTGAAGTGCGAGGAGGTGCCCGAAGTGGTCAGGATCACTTCGCCCGGCTCGGTGACCGGTTTCGCAAGCGTGCGGAAGAAACCGACTTCCCAACCCGCCCGCCGGTTGACCGCTTCAATATGCAGTTCCTTGCACAACTCCTCACCCAGCCGCGGCCTGACGACAGCAACGGCGCCAAAGTCTTCCGCCATCTGACGCAGACGCAGAACGGGTGTGGCCGGCGGCAACATCGCGGGCACATAGCCCGCTGCCACCAGCGCAAAGAAGAGCTTCAGCAGGTTCCGGCCGTTAGGCATGCAAATCAGCACCACGGCCCCTTCCGGCAGAGCACGTGCCCGCAATCCGGCAACCAGTTGGCCGGGGGCTGCCGCATCGCTTGCCGGCAACGCGACGCTCGACGTTTCGGTAATCAGATGATCGAAGTCCGTTATATGCATAGGTATCCAAATTGTTAAGCCTGGAGTCTGGTTTGAGACTAGAGCGCGCTCAGCTTCGTCAGAAGAAATCCGGACAGCACGTCACAGTTCAGGAAGTTGTCCGGCACGAAATCGTTCTCGTCGATCCTGATTCCGAACTCCTCCTCACACTGGTAGCGAAGTTCGATAAAGCCAACGGAGTCGATCCCGACTACGGACAGAAAGCCATCGGTCAGGCCGATCCGATCCGGTGAAATATCCACGTCAAGGCGGGTTGCGACGATGTTGCGAAGACGCTCGACAATCTCTTGCCTGCTTACGTTCATGGTTACCTTCAGGAAAGGAAGACTGGATTGAAGATCGCGCAACCGTCTAGAGTTGCGGATCCGCCAACGGTTGATTTCCCGCCCGCATGCGTCGGCGTACGAGGGGCGTCGTCATTGCAGTAGTGACGAGAGCAAACAGAACCAGCATCGTGTAGACCCTGGGCGGAAGAATTCCCAGTTGCAGTCCAATCGAGAGCACGATGAGTTCCATCAAGCCTCTCGCATTCATGAGCGAACCGATGAATGCCGCGTCGCCCGGCGCGAGGCCGCAGATCCGCGCGGCAAGATAGGAGCCGCCGAACTTCCCGGCAAATCCTGCCCCCAGGAACACGCAGAGCCAGGACCAGGCGTTGCCCCCTTCGATCAGGGAGATCGATGTGTGCAGTCCCGCGTACGAGAAAAAGACCGGCATCAGAATGGTGCGAAGGAAGCCGCCGAACCATCTGTCCCATTGTTCCCGCACGGCTGGGACGTCGCGCAGGAGCATCCCGGGAAGCAGCGCGCCGAAGGCGCTGTGAAAGCCCAGACTGGCAGTGATGCCGGCCGATACCATGACAAAGCACGTGACGATGGTGAACACGGCCTGCATATCGTTGCGTTGCGCCGCCCGTATCAACATGGGTCGAACCGCGTAACGCGTGATGACCACGCACCCGATCGAGTACAGCGCAATGCCACCGAGGGCAAGCGTCAGCTCGCTCACGCCGTTGTGCACATGTGCTATGGACGCAACCACGGCCAGCAGCATCCAGCCCGCCACATCGGTCAGCATGGCGGCCGAGAGCGCAGCCTTCGCCAGCGGATTCGTATTGAGCCCGAGATCGACAACGATACGCACCATCACCGGCACCGCGGACACCCCCAGCGCAACGCCGCAAAACAGCACATACGGAACGGTCGGAAAGCCTGGCGCCAGGACGTCCTTCGACCAGAGCGCTACTGCCACGCCGAGAACAAACGGCATCACGAGTCCCAAGGCCGCGATCAGTCCGGGCAGGCGCAATCCAGCACCCAACCGGGCCGCGCCGCGCCGCTCCGGAGCGTGAAGGTGCATGCCGATCTCGAACATGAGCAGGACAATGCCCACTTCGCCTAGCTGAGACATGCTCGATGCCGAACTCACCGGGAAGATGAGGTCGTAGATACCCGGGTCGAGCGCCCCGAGGACAGAAGGTCCCAGTAGAAGCCCCGCCGTGATTTCGCCAACCACCCGGCATTGGCCGACGCGCTCAGCCAGATAGCCGCACGCATGACACGCCAGGATAATGATTGCGAGCTGGAGAAAGTACATTGCGATCTGGTGTCGGAGACGAGTGAAGCCCGAGGCAGAAAGTAGCGCGAACGTACGTAGCCCGGCAGCTCCAGGAAATGGGAGGGGTGCAGCGCAATGCCGCGCGATCCGGCGCTCCGCGCCTAGCCGATGAGCCCGAGAACAGCAGCTCTTACGGCCGCGTGCGTCTTGCTGACCGCACCCAGCTTGCGCGTGGCATTGGTGATATGAAAAATGCAGGTGGACTCCGCGATGCCCAGAATCGCTCCGATTTCCGACGCGGTTTTTCCTTCGGCAGTCCAACCCATGACCTCGCGCTCGCGGGACGAAAGGTGTGGCATGCCGTCCGTGAACATGGCCGGCAACAACCTTGCGCCGAGGCTTGCGTGGACGAAGTGCGCGAGCCAGATCATCGGACACTCCGTGACGGCCAGTTCATCCGGGTAAATCGGATGGGTGTCCCGCGCCAGCGTGAACCACGTGATGGCGCCGAACTGACTGCGCAGCGACATCGACCATCCGTAGCGGATACCGTGCGCCTTGGCCTCGTCCCAGTATTGCCGCTCGGACGAAGGCGCTTCAGCCGTCCATATCAGCGGAACCGACGACACCTTGCAATGGCGCAGTATCGGATCTATCTCGACGTAGCCAGGCGTGCGGTATCGCGATTGCCACGACGGCGGATAGTTACCGCGGACCTCGATGGCCGGGCGCGACACGGGGACCGGCAAGCGAACCCCGAACATCCAGAAGTCGAAACTGAGCGCCTTGGCGCTATCGGTAATTTCTCTGTCCAGCTCTTCGTCGGAAATATCGTGGCCGGCGGCCCGTTGTAGCTGTTCCTCGTACCACTTACGCATGGGAATCCTCTCCGAAAACATGAAATCCGGAGAGAGCGCGGCAACCGGGGCGGGTCGGGCTTACAGAGGGAGAAGGCGCAGTAAAACGATGAAACGCTTTTGCGCAAGAAATGCCTGGTCAGCGCGCATGCAAATAGTTAGTCAGGTCAGCATCGATAGCCGAACCCGTTCCTATGCCTTGAATTGAGCGTGATTAGCCATGCGCAGATCAGGAGGATGCCGACTTCAGCCCTGGAGATTCCCTTTCCTCACTTACGCAAGGCTGGAAATCCGGCATGGCTTCGCCCCATTGCCGGGCCTCCACACAAACTCAAACCCGGCGAGCGGAGCAACGCAAGTCGTGACACACCCTTCCCCGTCATTGGCCTGATTTACCTGCTTATAAAATCATTGGAGGGCGGCTTTGACGCCCAGCGAGTCAGAGCGTAGCGCGGCCACGTCATATGTGCTTCGGATTCGCCCCTGCCACGCCGCTGCAGCGTGCTATTCGAGCACCGGTTCACCGCGTCGCCGTCCACCAAGATGATGAGCACAGGTGATCACGAAACCCAGCGCTGACATTGCGATGCCTACCGTGCACACCAGGTCCCATCCGTAACGGGCGAAGAGTAATGGCCCGAGCACGGAGCCCAGCGCGCCAGCGGCGTAATAGAAAAACATGTACACGCTATAGATGCGACTGCGTGCATTGACATCGATCGCCAGCAAGCGGGTCTGATTGGCCACCTGTGCAGAAAAGCAGCCGACATCGAAGAGCACCAGGCCGATTGCCGTTCCCGCTATGGATGAACGGGCGACGAGCAATATCGCCACGCCCGCGAGCACCGACGCGAAGCCGCACGCTATGACCGGCCGGTACCCGAACCGGTCCGCCGCACGCCCTGCCGCGCGGGTGGCAAACAATCCCAGCACGCCGGCAAAGCTGAACATACCCGCCTGACCGGCATTCAGATTGAGCGGCGCGCCGGCTACGGCCAATACGAGGGTGACCCACAGCATGCTGAAAACGAAAAACCAGCACGCTCCAACGATCACGCCTTCCTGCAATAGCCGATAGCGGAATAGCACCGAGGGTAGCGACCTGAGCAAACCGAGGTAACCGTGTTCACTGCGCTGCACGTCTCTGGACAGCAGGCGATGCGTGAGGCAAGCGAGCAGAAACGATGCAACCCCGAACAGCATCAGCATCGTGCGCCAGCTTGTGGCCTGCGATAGCAGGCCACCCACAAACCGGCTCAGCAGGATGCCCGCGGATATCCCCATCCCCACCGTTCCCACCGCGCGGCCACGCGACTCCGGCTTCGAGGCGCGAAACGCGACTGTGGCCAGGTGAACCGCGTTGGTTGCCATCGCACCGATCACGCAGCCCGCGATGGTCAGCGCAGGCAGTGTCGGCGCGTACCCCGCCGCGATCAACGCCATGGCCAGCACCGCGAATTGCCAGGAGACGATTCGCGCGGGAGAAACCTTGTCGCCAAGCGGAACCAGCAGGACGATACCCGCCATGTAGCCGGCCTGCATGCTGCCGGCGACGATGCCCATGGCCGTGAGCGGGAGGTGGAAACTCTCTGCGACAGCGGGAAGAGCCGGCTGGAGCGCGTAGTTATTCGCGATGGCCACGCCCGCGGCCATCGCGATGAAGGCGGTCAGCCACCGATGCGGCGTTTCCCGTCCGCCCCTGGCGCTCCCGCGCGGGACGCGATTCATGGCCGCTTACCAGGCCGAATCGCTTTTGACCGCCGTGATTTCGATCTCGACCAGAATCTTCGGATCGACGAAAGGCAGCACGTGCAGCAGCGTCAATGCTGGACGAACATCGCCGAACACTTCTCCATGAGCGCGGCCCGCGTCCTGCCAATGAGCAATGTCAGTGACGTATACGCGGCTTTGCACGACGTCCTGGTACCCAAAGCCGGCATCGGTCAACACGGTGCCGAGCTTGTCGAGAATGGTTTTGGTCTGCGTATACAGATCGTCGCCGACGATTGAACCATCCGGTCCGCTCGCCGCCGTTGCCGACACGTACAGCGTGTTGTCTGACTGGATGGCGCGGGAATATCCGATGGACGCTTCCCAGCTCGAACCCGACGAATACCGTTTTTTCATGCTGCGCTCCTTGTATTGCACCTCGAGTAAATGGCTACACTACCTCGGTAGTGTACAAGGCCCATATGACATGTGCTAGTCTCACGCGATATGACTACACAGATTCCCGCCGAGCTGATATCCGCGCTGATTCGCCTCGGCTTCTCACAATACGAAGCGCAAGCTTATTGCGCCCTTCTGCAACGTTCGCCGATGAATGGCCACGAGGTCGGCAAGCTCTCCAGCGTGCCGCCGTCGAAAATCTATGAGACGCTTCAACGTCTGGACACCAAGGGTGCGGTTCTCATGCATCGGTCGGAACCGGTCCGGTATGCGGCGGTTCCGTATGCCGAGGTGCTGGCGCGACTGCGGGAGCGCTTCGAGGGCGATATCGAACTTGTCAACGAGGGGCTGTCGTCGCTACCTGCGGCGCGTGAGCTTGGACTTGTCTGGTCGCTGCGCGACAGAAACGCAATCATCAGAGCATTTCAGACCACGATAGATAGCGCGCGGCAAACCCTGTTCGCGGCGATCTGGGACGAGGAAATGGAACCGCTGCGCGATGCGATCGAGGCGGCTTCGGCGCGTGGCGTCGATGTTCATGTGGCGATCTACGGGACTGCAACGCTCAATGGCCCCCGGTTTTACGACCTGCGCGAATGCGGCGCAAGCGCCCGGGCCAGGCTCGAAGGCCGCCGGTTGGCCGTTGCCGTGGCGGATGAGCAGGACGCCATCACCGCGGAGTTCGGGCCGTCCGCCAATGAAGAAGCGGTACTCACTACTAATCAGGTCATCAGCCTCCTCGCCATCGAGTACGTCAAGGCCGACGTCATGGGCCGCATCCTGATTAACTCGATGGGCCCACGGGCCTTCGAGAAAGCCCTCAACAGCGATTTGATGCAGGCGCTCCTCGCAGCCAGGACCGTTCAGTTACCCAAACAGAAAAACAAAACCGCCGCGCCTGCATCCACAGTCAGACGGAAAAGTCCGGCGCGAGCGTCGGGAAACCGGACCGACAAGACGTAGGCGGTCGTGGTGTTCTCAACGTCTTTGCCATGAGGGTGCGTTTCATCAGACCTCCCTGCGCCACCACTGATTGCCGGCAGCAAACCTGGCTCGTCTGATCGCCCGCGACTCTGGGCCCGCTGACGGCACTCTCCCTTCTGCCGGCCCAGGTAAGGTCCTCTGAAAAACGAGATAACCACCTAGTAAAAGGCGCCGAAGACCATTACACTACGCTGGTAGGGCATATACCCTACTTCAGTAGTGTAGTTAAAAGTAAGTCACAAAAAAAAACCGACCCATAAAGGGTCGGTGGAAAGATTCTGGCCTATTTCGAGGGCCGGGCCAGAACCTGAGAGACTGGTAGTATCGCATTACACGGTGCCATTTGCGGGTAAATCTTTTATTTACCCGCCGCGAAGCGGCCGGGTTGTGACTGGACACAATGAGTGTCTTGTCACAACCCGGCCGCTTCTCGTTTGCCTCCCTAATCCGGGCGTGCCCGGCAGATTATCATAGTGCCGGAACCCGATAAGGATAATCCCCGCGCGGTATTGGCTCAGGCTGCATTTCGGAATCTTACGCAGCAAGACTTCGCAGACCGCTATCATTGCGACGATCGAATCCGTAGACGAAAGACTTTCTCCTCAATGAACATCGCCATCGAAGATCCCGCCCAAGCCGACATCATTGCCCTGCTCGAACACGGCGACGCCGAAGCCGCGAGCCTGTACCCGGCAGAGAGTAACCATCTGTTGCCGATCGACGCGTTGCGCGAACCCAGCGTGCTCTTTCACGTGGCGCGCGACGCAGCCGGCACAGCGCTGGCGACCGGCGCGGTGGTCCTGAAAGGCGACTGGGCGGAAGTAAAACGCATGTGGGTCGAGCCGCAGGCACGTGGCCAGGGACTCTCAAAGACCATGCTCGCGACACTCGAGCTCAAAGCCCGTGCGCACGGGGTGCGCTGGCTGCGCCTTGAAACCGGCGTCGACAGTCATTCGGCCCTAGGCCTCTATCGACGTGCGGGCTTTGTCACTCGCGAGCCGTTTGCGGATTACCGTCCCGATCCGTTGAGTGTGTTTATGGAAAAGGATTTGTCCCTGAAGACGCTGGTGTAACAGCACGCACGGCCGAACTGCCGCGCAGACTTTAGCGCACCAGCAGACGAGCGAGCGTTGCGCGCTCTTTCTCCGTGCTCAAGGTCTGAACACCCAGCGGCGAATCCGCTGCGGCGCCGGATTCCCAGCACCATTGAAGCGTGTCCCCAATAGTTTGCGCCACCGGGCGGAACGTAAGCCCCTGCCCGAGCGCGCGCCGATTGTCCGCCTCGAAGATCCCGCCGGCTTCGGCATCGTCTTCAGCGATCCATAGCGGCAGTTCGGTCCAGCCTTCGATCTCCGCGGCGCGAACCTCGTCGTCCGGAGTCCATACGAGTTCGGCGTCGTTTCCGGCTATCCGCACGCACTCGTCGAGGAACTGTCCCATCGTCAGCGCGGCCTGTGGACCCACCGCGTGATAGACGCCGGCAACGCGATCCTCCGCGAGGCGGACCGACCACTCGGCAAGATCCCGCGCATCGATAAACTGAACCGGCCGCTCGCGACGCCCAGGCGCCAGGACCTGTCCACCCGCCGCGACCCGGCACGGCCAATAGGTAAACCGCCCGGTGGGGTCGTATGGACCGACAATCAGCCCCGGCCGCACCACCGCGGCCCGGCCCGGCATGGCCGCCAGAAGCGCTTCCTCGGCGCGCGCCTTCAGTGCGCCGTAGCCTTCATGACCCGCAACCACGGCCGTGCTTTCATCGTAGCGGCGCTTCGGCGGATACGTGCCGTACACGGAAATGGTCGACACGAACGTGTAGTGTGCGGGCGGCTCACCAAGCGTCGAGAGCAGCAGATCGATCTGCTCGGGACCGTAAGCCGACGGGTCGATGACCGCGTCGAACCGGCGGCCCGCCAACGCCGCCAGATTCGTGTTCCGGTCGCCGGTCAGCTTTTCGGCTGCCGGGAACAACGTGGGATTCCGAAGACCGCGATTGAACAGCGTCACCTCGTGCCCCCGCTCCAGGGCCGCCTCGGCAATATGGCGGCCAAGAAACAAGGTTCCCCCCATGATCAGCACTCTCATGCTCGCTCCATCGCCACATCAGGATCACTACGCTCATGCAACATCATCGCAGATGCGTGCTGCGCACATCCACCTCCGGCTTACCGGCCGATAAACACGTCGCGATAAGCGCCGTAGATCGACAGCAGCGGCACGGCGGTCAACACCGGTGTGAGCACCAGGGCGCGCAGGGCCAGCGGGACCATCGGTGCGAACAGTACGGCCACGGTCATCGCAGCAAAGTACATCAGCGTCACGGGCCAGTTACGTGCGGCACCGCTGAGGCTTGCGATCATGGCGTCATGCGGGGTCATGTCGTGCAGCATCACCAGAGCCGGTGCGAAGCAGGCCGAGGCGATCGCGACAGCGAAGATCGACGCGCCGAGCAGCGATTCGAGCGCACCGCGCACGCCATGGTCGCCACCGTAGCTCATTGAAAAGTTGTGCACGCCGGCTGCCGTGACCGACATGTTCAGCGAGACATGGAACGTTGCCAGCAGGATCAGATAGCCCACCGCGACAATTGCTGCGCCGTACAACCCAATCACGCACAGCGAGTTGCTGCGCCGCGCCAGCGCCGCGAACATCTCACGCACCGATACGGGTTCGCCCTTGCTGGCGCCGTCCTGCACGAACATCAGGCCGCCAACCGCGAGCGGCGCCAGCAGCACCGCCAGCGGGCGCAGCAGCGGCAGAAAGCCCAGCAGCGTCGCGAAATCGGCGCAGATCAACAGAACGCTCAGCCACAGCACCGGCTGCATGCTCAGGGCGCGTACGCCGCTCACCAGCCAGTCGGCGATATGCAGGGGATTGACTTCTCTTCCACCGGAAAAAGGCAGTGCCGGCGCACGATGGAGACGGGTTTGCTTAGAAACGTCGCTCGGATAATCGATGTTCATGACAGTTTCCTCAGTTATAGCGAAAGGTTTATACGTACTACTAAGGGTTCGGCAATTCGGTACTTCAGCGTTCGGGTATTTCAGCTACTTTTTATTCAGGACGGCTGCTGGCGATCGAGACTCGCCGAGACGACGTCGAGTTGTCGCTTTACATAGCGCGATACGGCGCGCCAGGTAATTCGTGTCAACCAGATGCACAACGCAAGACCGATGAGACCGATAGGCAGCATCACGATCGCATAGGTGTATTCGCTTCCCGATGTCGCCACGCGGATCTTGTGGTGGCCGTCGTCGATCGCCACCTTGCCGTCGCCGATATCCACGGAATCCGGGCCGCTTTGTGCCGTCACGTGACTCGGCTTGCCTTGCTGGTCTTCCTGCAGCGTGACGTGGTCGCCGTCGTCGGTGGAGATGTCCCAGACCATCGACTTGGCATCCTTGCCGGTGCGGGCGAGCGATACATGCTCGTCGTCATCTTTCAGATCGAGGTCGACTACGTCGTCGCGCGCAATGCTCCACGTGCCGTCTTTCTCTTTCGTCAGCAATTGCCGGGCGGCGTCGGAGGTCGCTTCGAACTTGAAATTGTCGTCATCCTTCTTGATTTCGATAGCGCCGGCGCGAGTCACGAGCGAAAGCTTGCTGTCGTCCTGCAGATCGATCACAAAGCGATCGCCGACGATTTTCAGGCCCTTCAGGTTGCCCGGGGTGTCGCTATCGCTATCGTCCTTGTCCGCTTCCTGCGTGCCCGACGCGTCGGACGCACCCGCTGCACGGGCAACGCTCGCGCCGAGATCGTGCGCCCCCTTCGCGTGCTCGCTGTTGCTAAAACCGAATGGCAGCGTCTCGTGAGACATCTTGCCGAAGAAGTGATGGCCGCTCAACGCAATCACGCCGACCAGCCCAGCAATCGTGAGTCCCACCGACACCGCGTAGCCCGCCGTCAGCAAAGCCAGGTACACCATGAACGGGATCAGCAGCAGGACATTCAGCAGGCCCAGCGCGGAGATCGACATGATCACGCGAATCAGGTTGCCGAACGAACGGCGGTCCTGCCACTGCCGGTAGCTTGCCTGTGCCTTCAGTTCGCGGGCGAGCTTGACCGGGTCGCCCAGTGCTGCGATCACTTCTTCCTCGCGGCGCCCAGCGGCCAGCGCGTCGCCAATGTACTCGCGATAATCCGCAATGATTTCATCGACCGCAGGCTTCGGCAGACTGCTCAATTCCTGCCGTAGTGCTTCAATGAATACTTCCTGCTTCATGGGGTATCCCCTGTGTTCGTTTTTGTAGCGGGTTGCAACAATACGCCGTTGACTTCATCCACGAAACTGCGCCATTCCTCTTCCATCTCCAGCAGACTGCGGCGACCTGTGCCCGTCAGCGAGTAGTATTTGCGTGGCGGCCCCGAGCTCGACTCGACGAGGTAGGTCGACACCCAGGCTTCGGCTTGCAGGCGGCGCATCAACGGATAAATCGTACCTTCGCTGATTTCCATTGTTTCCGCGAGCGTCGACACCAGTTCGTACGCGTAGCTGTCCCCACGGGCCAGGACGGCTAATACGCACATATCGAGCGTTCCCTTTTTTAACTGCGTTTTCATCAAATTCCACGGGTGTAGTGTGTGGTGCAAGGTACCGTGCTATGCACTGTCACCGGACGGACTGCTGGCCTCGGTGACCATGGCTGAAATGTAGCAGGGTCTACTGTTTTATGCAAGGTACCGTTTTATACATATCTCTGAGGTGAGGATTTGGGGTGGTGAGCGCCTCTACCCGAGCGCCTCTTTGCCGAGCGCCTCTATGCCGAGCGCCTCTATCGTCACATCCAGCAGGGCCCGCAGGCGCGCCACCCGCCGCAAGTCACGATGGTACCCGAGCCAGACGTCCCGGCCGGGCGGCGCTTCGCCCAGATCGATCCGCCGCAATCCAGGAGTCGTATCGCCCAGCGGACACGGCAGCACCGCAAAACCGCCCCCTTCCGCACACATCCGCGCCTGCGCGCCCCGGTTGTTGCTGCCGAAGGCGATCCGCGCCTTCGGCAGCATGCGCCTGACCCACGCCACATCGGGCAGCGTGCCAAACGCGCTATCCATGCTGACAAGCGTGTGCCCTTCCCCGTCGCCGGCCCGCGGCGCGACGAGGTCGATGCGCCCGTACAAGGCGTATTCCATATGCATCAGCTTGCGCTGGATGACATCGGCCTCCTCGAACGGCGTGATGCGAAACGCCAGATCGGTCTCGCGGCGGGCCAGGTTGTAACGGCGCGAATCCGTCACCAGTTCGAGCGACACGCCCCGGTGTTTGGCGAGAAACCGCGCAAACACGGGCGTCAGCACATGGACGCCAAACCAGTCCGATGACGATACGCGCAGCAAGCCGGTCAGATGCGCGTCCTTGCCGGCCAGCGCTCGTGTGAAACCAAGCGCCTCTTCTTCCATGCGCTCGGCATGGGCGAGAACCGCGGCGCCTTCGTCGGTCAGCACGAAACCGTCGCGGGTGCGCTGGAACAGCGCGTGCCCCACGGTCTCCTCCAACGCACGCAGACGCCGCCCCATAGTGGGCTGGGTCTGGCCCGTTTGTCTCGCCGCTGCGCCGAGCGTGCCGTTGCGGGCAATCGCCAGGAACACGCGGACGTCACTCCATTCCAACTCCCGGTCAGTCATTTTTGTTTGTCATTCTGTCAAAAATGTTGATTTACATACCATTTCGCATGACACAGTATGAAGGTATCGAAGCACTGACTCAACCGGAAAGGAAATCATCATGTCGATGCACGCCCTCGTTCTCAACCGCTATCACGGCCCCCTCGAACTCACCGAACTGGCACGGCCGAATCCGGCGCACGGTCAGGTGCTGGTGCGTATCGCAGCGAGCGGCCTGAATCCGCTCGATACAAAAATCCGCGCCGGCAGCGGCGAGCATGCAAAGCATCCATTGCCGCTGGTTCTGGGCATCGATATGGCCGGCGTAGTCGAAGCGGTCGGCCCCGGCGTCGACGCCTTCAAGGTGGGCGACGAGGTGTACGGCATGACCGGCGGAGTTGGCGGCATTCAGGGCTCGCTCGCCCAGTACGCAGCCGTGGACGCTAACCTGCTCGCGCTCAAACCGGCGAATCTGTCGATGCGCGAAGCCGCCGCCCTGCCGCTCGCCTTTATCACGGCCTACGCGGGTATCGTCGACCGGGCGCGGCTGCAGGCCGGGCAAACGGTACTGGTCCAGGGTGGCGCGGGCGGCGTCGGGCACGTCGCGGTTCAGCTCGCAGTCGCGCTTGGCGCCCAGGTGTTTGCCACGGCCAGCGCTCGCGATCACCACTTCGTCGCGAGTCTCGGGGCGACACCAATCGACCATCGCACGCAAAGCGTCGAGCAGTATGTAGCAGCCTTAACCGAGGGACGCGGCTTCGACGTGGTAGTCGACACCGTAGGCGGCCCGACACTGGATGCCTCGTTCGCGGCCGTCAAACATTTCGGGCACGTGGTGAGCGCCTTGGGCTGGGGAACGCATGCGCTCGCGCCGCTCTCGTTTCGCGAAGCCACCTACTCGGGCGTGTTCACCCTGTATCCGCTTCTGAGCGGCGAGCATCGCGCGCATCATGGCGCCATGCTTCGCGAAGCCACGCGTCTCGCGGAAGCCGGCAAACTCCAGCCGAGACTCGATGCGCGCCGCTTCGATCTGGCTTCAGCAGAACTGGCTTACGAAGCCATCACAAGCGGCACAGCGCGCGGAAAAATTGTGGTGGAGGTGGCATGAGCGGGCGGTGCCCAGCCTGCTTCCATGAAGCAGGAAAATGCCCGGCGGCTCACGAACCTAGATAACCAGCCGCGAAACCTTGGTCCCTTCCAGCGAAATGCCGGCCATCAACCCTGCGTTGGTCAGCACGAAGGCCACCACCGGGCTCATCGCCGTCGACGTATCCAGATTGCCGTTAGCCCCGATCTTCGCCAGCGCGACGGTTGCATCGGCACCAGCTGCCCAGCCTTGGCTTTGCGTGAAGCGGTCGAGCGCTTCCTGCGTCAGGAAGGCGAAGATGATCGCCTTGGATTGCGCGCCAATCTGCAACCCAAACGAACCGGCGACGGTGCTGTAGTAGCCGGTGGTCTGGCCATCGACGCGCAAGCCGCCCTGCCCGTACTGCCCACCGAACCAGAAGCCCGCCGCAAACACAGACGGAAACACCAGCACCCCACGCGCTTTGCCGATGATCTCCCGCGAACCATTCACGGTGCTCTGCAAGCGCGCGAGTGTCGAATCAATACCGGCGTTGATAGTGTTGCGCTTTTGCGTGTAGTCCTCGGCGGTCTCACCCGAGCCGAGCGGTGTGGTGGTGCAACCTGCCAGTGTCAGGCCGCTCGACGCGAGGAGCACACCGGTGCCGGTAATGAATTGACGTCTGTGCATCGTGGCTTTCCTATGAAGAGAGAGTTGATCGACCGCCAGCGCAAACCACGTTAGTACGGCATTGAAGTCGCTTTTGCGTCCCTCTGCAAGCGTTTCATTGGAATGACATACGGGTGTGCCCGATGACGAATGTCAGGAGCGAAGTCACGCGGTTGGAGATGGGACCGTTGTCGATGCGCCAAGTTCGAATCCACACTGCGATACGCACTACGTTTGCCCGCTACAATAGCGCCCAATCCAGTTCGACTCGAGGTTCCGGCTATGCGCTTTCTTCGTTTGCTGTTGTCTGGCCGCTCTGTCCGTCTGCTGACGGCGGGGCTGTTTGCAGCGTTCGCACTCGGCGGCTGCGCCGGGTGGTTTGGCAACAACGATCCGCTGCACGTCAGTATCGCCGGGCTCGAGCCGATCGCCAGCCAGGGGGCCGAGATGCGCTACAACGTAAAGCTGCGTATCCAGAACCCAAACAGCGGCTCGCTTAGCTTCAGCGGCGTCTCCATCGATCTGCAGCTGAACGGTGCCGACTTTGCCAGCGGCGTCAGCAATCAGCCCGGCGAGGCGCCGGGCTATGGCGAGACGGTTGTCAACGTGCCGGTGACCGCGCCGGCCTTTGCGGTGGTGAACAAGGCCTATTCGGTCGCGGGCAGCGATACGCCGCCCGGCGAGTACCCATACATCTTGCACGGCAGGCTCGCAGGCGGCCTGACGGGCGGTGGGACGCGCTTTCTCGATCAGGGCGTGCTGTCGCTGCCAAGATCCGGGCCGGGCCTGGCCGGCCAGTGAAACAGAGTCAGGCGAGTGAGGAGCATCGCCTGACCGTGCAGCGCATCCAAGCGGCGCCTCCTCTTCCAGCCTTAGCGGCTAGCCTGAGGCGCCGCCGCTTACACCACTTCGAACAGACCCGCTGCGCCCTGCCCGCCGCCGATACACATCGTCACGACCACCAGTTTCGCGCCGCGCCGCTTGCCTTCGATCAGTGCGTGTCCGGTCAGACGCGCACCCGATACGCCGTACGGATGGCCAACCGCAATCGCGCCACCGTTCACGTTGAGCCTGTCCTGCGGGATGCCGAGCTTGTCGGCGCAATACAGCACCTGCACGGCGAACGCTTCGTTCAATTCCCACAGGTCGATATCCTCGACCTTCAGCCCAGCCTGCTTGAGCAGCTTCGGCACGGCGAACACCGGACCAATGCCCATCTCGTCCGGCTCGCAGCCGGCCACCGCAAAGCCGCGGAAAATGCCTAGCGGCTGCAGGCCTTCGCGCTCGGCGACCTTCGCGTTCATCACCACAGCGGCCGACGCACCGTCGGAAAACTGGCTTGCATTGCCGGCCGTGATCACGCCGCCCGGCATCGCCGTACGAATCTTCGACACGCCCTCGAGCGTGGTATCTGCGCGAATGCCTTCGTCGGCCGCGATCGTCACTTCCCTGGTGAACAGACGCCCGCTCGCCTTGTCGGCGACGCCTGCCAGCACTGTTAGCGGCACGATCTCGTCGTTGAACTTGCCGGCCTCCTGAGCGGCCGCCGCGCGCTGCTGCGAACGCACGCCGTATTCGTCCTGGCGCTCTTTCGAAATCGAATAGCGCTTGGCGACGTTTTCGGCGGTCTGCAACATCGACCAATAGATCTCAGGCTTGTTCTGGTTCAGCCAGCCCTCGAACATCATGTGGCGGTTCATCTCGTTCTGCACGCACGAGATCGACTCGACCCCGCCCGCTACGAACACGTCGCCTTCGCCGGCGATCACGCGCTGTGCGGCGAGCGCAATCGTCTGCAGGCCCGACGAGCAGAAACGGTTGACCGTCATCCCCGGCACGCTGACCGGCAGACCGGCGCGCAAGGCAATCTGCCGCGCGATATTGCCGCCCGTTGCGCCTTCCGGATTCGCGCAGCCCATGATCACGTCTTCGACGCGGGCCGGGTCGAGTTTGGCGCGTTCGACCGCGGCTTGCGTCACATGGCCGCCCAGCGTCGCGCCGTGCGTCATGTTGAAAGCGCCGCGCCACGATTTGGCAAGACCCGTGCGGGCGGTCGATACGATTACGGCGTCAGTCATGCAAGTCTCCTGCTTCAAATGTTGAGTGTGGTTCGCTCGCAGCGGTGAACCGCTGAACCGGCTGACCGGTAAACCGGCGCACCGCGCCTTATCCTATGTTTCAGCCTGCCAACCCGCGGGCCTTCATTGACCCAGCAGCTCCGCGGACTGCACGCGCCTGACACCTGCGGCATGCAGATCGCGCCAGGCGGCGTCGAGCGAACCGTTGAGATCGATGGCGCGCGAAGCGTCCTCGATCAGCGCAACTTCAAATCCTGCTGTCCGGGCATCGAGCGCGGACCAGCCAACGCAGTAATCCGTCGCAAGGCCGCAGCACCAGACGCGTTTCACGCCCACTTCGCGCAGATAACCGGCGAGACCGGTGGGCGTCGTGCGGTCGGCCTCGAGAAAGGCCGAGTAGCTGTCGACGCTGGCATGGTGCCCCTTGCGGATCACCGCGCGCGCATGGGCAATGTCGAGGTCGCGATGCAAAGCGGCCCCGGGCGTGTCCTGCACGCAGTGGACGGGCCAAAGCACCTGCTCGCCATACGGCAGCGCGAGCATCTCGAACGGCGAGCGGCCCGCGTGGTTAGCGGCAAACGAGACGTGCGAAGCCGGGTGCCAGTCCTGCGTCAGCACCACGTGACTGAAGCCGCGCGCGAGCCGGTTGATGACCGGCACGACTTCATCGCCATGCGCAACGGCTAGCGCACCGCCCGGCATGAAATCGTTCTGCACGTCGATGACCAGCAGTACGTCCTCGGCATCTTTCATCGCGGCACCTCGCGCCATCTCGCTCACCTTGCTCACTTCACTCAGTCCGCTTACCGTTGGACAGCTGGGCAGCCTCTGCCGAACAGATGCGTCTAGCCGTTGAACCCGCGCCCCTGCCCGGCGAGTTCCGCAATGCTCGGCGCCAGTTGCCACGCATCGCCGTTCGCACGCGCCGCATAACCGCGAATTGCCCGCTCGACGTTGTAGAGGCCCACGGTGTCCGCATACAGCATCGGGCCGCCGCGATAGAGCGGGAAACCGTAGCCGGTGAGGTACACCATGTCGATATCCGACGCCTTCGAGGCGATGCCTTCTTCGAGAATCTTCGCGCCTTCGTTGGTCAATGCGAACACCAGACGTTCGACGATTTCCGCGTCGCTGATCTTGCGGCGCTGCGCGCCCGTCTCCTGGGAGTACGACACAATCATCTCGTCGACCAGCTTCGACGGATACGCCGTGCGGTCGCCCGCCTTGTAGTCGTACCAGCCGCTGCCGGTCTTCTGCCCGAAGCGGCCTGTCTCGCACAGACGGTCGGCGATCTTCGAGTAATGCATGTCCGGATGTTCCTGATAACGGCGCTTGCGGATCGCCCAGCCGATATCGTTGCCGGCGAGATCGCTCATACGGAACGGGCCCATAGCAAAGCCAAACTTTTCGATGGCCTTGTCGACCTGCGCCGGCAGCGCGCCTTCTTCGAGCATAAAGAGCGCCTGGCGGATGTACTGCTCGATCATGCGGTTGCCGATGAAGCCGTCGCACACGCCCGACACCACTGCCGTCTTCTTGATCTTCTTGGCCAGTTGCATGACGGTGGCGAGCACGTCTTTCGCCGTTTCCTTGCCGCGCACGACTTCGAGCAGCTTCATCACGTTGGCCGGGCTGAAGAAGTGCATGCCGACCACGTCCTGCGGACGCTTCGTGAAAGCAGCGATCTTGTCGACATCGAGCGTGGAGGTGTTCGAGGCGAGGATCGCGCCGGGCTTCGCCACTTCATCGAGGCGCTTGAACACCTGTTCCTTGACGCCCAGTTCTTCGAAGACCGCTTCCACGATCAGGTCGGCGTGCTTGAGATCGTCGTAGGAGAGCGTGGGCGTGATCAGCCCCATGCGCTGTTCCACTGCCTCGGGCTTCAGCTTGCCCTTCTTGACGGTGGCTTCGTAGTTCTTGCGGATCGTCGCGAGGCCGCGGTCCAGTGCTTCCTGCTTCGTTTCGAGCAGCGTGACCGGCAGACCCGCGTTGATGAAGTTCATCGCGATGCCGCCACCCATCGTGCCGGCACCGATCACAGCCACCTGTTTGATCTCGCGAACCGGCGTATCCGAAGGCACATCGGGAATCTTGCTCGCCGCACGCTCACCGAAGAACGCATGACGCAGCGCACGGCTTTCCGGCGTTTGCACCAACGCAACAAAGCACTCACGTTCGAACGCGAGGCCCTTGTCGAAGCCGTTCTTCACACCCGCTTCGACCGCGTCGATACACTTGAGCGGCGCGGGAAAATTTTTCGCCATCGCGGCGACGGTGTTGCGCGTGAACTGAATGAAACCTTCCGCGTTGGCGTGCTCGATCTTGCGATCGCGCACCTTCGGATGCGCTCCGGCCTGCGCACCGACCTTGCGTGCGAAAGCCAGCGCGGCTTCAGCCAGATTGCCTTCCACCACCTCGTCGAACAGTCCCGAGCCGGCGAGCTTCTCCGACATCACCGGCGCGCCCGAAACGATCATGTTGAGCGCGGCTTCCAGGCCGACTGCACGCGGCAGACGCTGCGTGCCGCCAGCGCCCGGCAGGATGCCGAGTTTCACTTCCGGCAGCGCGATCTGCGCGCCATGCGCCGCGATCCGGTAATGCGCTCCAAGCGCGAGTTCCAGGCCACCGCCCATCGCGACGCTGTGAATCGCGGCGACCACCGGCTTCGTGCTGCCTTCGACGGCCTTGATGACCGTGTGCAGCGTCGGTTCCTGGGTCGCTTTGGGAGTATTGAATTCGGTGATGTCGGCGCCGCCCGAAAAGGCCTTGCCGGCGCCCGTCAGCACGATGGCCTTGATGGCCGGATCGTTCTGCGCGCGCTCGAGCCCTTCGACGATGCCGGCTCGCGTCGACAGACCGAGCCCATTGACCGGGGGATTGTTTAGCGTAATGACGGCAACGCCGTCATGAGTCGTATAGTCCACTGCCATCTGCCTGCCTCCATGCGGTAAGGCCGCGCATTACGCACTGCCTGTGCCGGTTCATTGTCCGACATTCCGGGTCAGCAAGCAGAATACACAAAAAAGCACGCTCGTTCAATTTATTGCGGAAAGGGTTTCCCCTGGGTCATTGACGCAATGCGTCAGGTCGCACCTTCGAGCGCCGACGGCAGCACGTGATCGCGGAAGATCTCGCGCAACTTCAGCTTCTGCAACTTGCCCGTGGCCGTATGCGGCAACTCGCCGACGAACACCACGTCGTCGGGGATCCACCATTTCGCGACCTTACCCTGATAGAACGCAATCAGCTCGTCGCGCGTCACCTCGACGCCCTTACGCTTGACCACCACCAGCAAAGGCCGCTCGGTCCACTTCGGATGCGCGCACGCGATGCACGCGGCCTCCGCCACTGCGGGGTGAGCGATCGCGACGTTCTCAACGTCGATCGAGCTGATCCATTCGCCGCCTGACTTGATCACGTCCTTGCTGCGATCGGTGATATGCAGAAAGCTGTCCGGATCGATGGTGGCCACATCGCCGGTCGGAAACCAGCCGTCGACGAGCGGCGAATCGTCATTGCGGAAATACCGGTCGATCACCCAGTGTCCGCGCACATGCAGATTGCCGAACGCAACGCCGTCCCACGGCAACTCATTGCCGTCCGGGTCGACGATCTTCATATCGACGCCGTAGATCACGTGGCCCTGCTTCTCGAGCAGTTCGCGCTGCTCGTCAGGCGAGCGCTGCGACTGTTCCCACGTGAGCTTCGCCAGGGTGCCAAGCGGCGACATCTCGGTCATGCCCCACGCGTGAATCACTTCGACGCCGTACTCGTCCTGGAAGGTGCGCAGCATCGCCGGCGGACAGGCCGAGCCGCCGATCACCGTGCGGTTGAGCGACGAAAAACGCACGCCGGCCTGCTTCATATACGTGAGCAAGCCGAGCCAGACGGTCGGCACGCCGGCGGAATACGTAACGCGTTCCGCTTCCATCAATTCGTAGAGCGACTTGCCGTCGAGGTCCTTGCCGGGGAACACGAGTTTCGCGCCCGTCAGCGGCGCCGCGTGCGGAATGCCCCATGCGTTCACATGGAACATCGGCACAACAGGCAGCACCGAGTCTCGCGCGGACAGGCTCATCGCATCCGGCAGCGAAGCACCGTACGCATGCAAGACCGTCGTGCGATGCGAGTACAGCGCACCCTTCGGATTGCCGGTCGTACCCGAGGTGTAGCAAAGATACGAGGCCGCGCGCTCGTCGATCAGCGGCCATTCGTAGACGCCATCCTGCGCGGCGAGCAGGGTCTCGTAACTCAACACAGAGGTCTGCATATCGGGCAGGTGCGCGTCGTCTGTCAGCGCGATCCAGCCGCGCACCTTGGGACACTGTGGCGCCAACGTATCGATCAGATCGGCGAAGCTGATATCGAACAGCACATAGCTGTCGTCGGCATGATTGACGATGTAGGCGATCTGCTCGGGAAAAAGACGCGGATTGATCGTATGGCACACCGAGCCGAAGCCGGTCGTGCCGTAGTACGCCTCCAGATGCCGGTAGCCGCACCAGGCCAAGGTGCCGATCCGCTCGCCCGGCTGCACGCCGAGCGCGATCAGCGCCTGGGCCAGTTGTTTGGCGCGCTTTTCGCAGTCGCGGTAGGTGTAGCGATGCATATCGCCTTCGAGCCTGCGCGAGACGATCTCCGTGTTGCCGAAATGCCGCGCGGCATGCGCCAGCAGCGACGACACGTTGAGCGGCGTGTCCATCATCTGGCCCAGCAACGGCGTCGTCATAAGCAGCGGTCTCCTCGCGGTATTTGTGTCATCTCTCTCAGGTCGGCTGGCTCGCGGCGACTGGCTGGTTCGACCACTGGCGGAGCGAACAACCGGCCGGCCAGCAGCGCCGCGGGCGCCGACTTACAATATCGGTTAATCCAGAGGCGCTCAACATGTCGTTTTCCCCAAGCATTGCCGGCCTGTCCGGGCCGATGGCGGCGTTCGCCGAAGCCCTCGGCACCTCGCGCGAAGGCGCATTTGCCCAACTCGGCGGCGTCTTTATGACCCGCTTGCCGGCTGCGCCGCTCAGCGCCCCCTATGTGGTCGGGTTTGCCGCCGATACGGCCGCGTTGCTCGGCCTCGACCCTGAAGCGGTGCGCGATCCCGCCTTCGCCGAGTTCTTCTCCGGCAACACCACCCGTGACTGGCCCGCGGAGGCGATGCCTTATGCGTCGGTGTACTCGGGACATCAGTTTGGCGTGTGGGCCGGGCAACTCGGCGACGGCCGCGCACTTGGCCTCGGCGAAGTCGAGCACGACGGTGCCCGCTATGAGCTGCAACTCAAGGGCGCTGGACGCACGCCTTATTCGCGCATGGGCGACGGCCGCGCGGTGTTGCGCTCGTCGATCCGCGAATATCTGTGCTCGGAAGCGATGCACCACCTTGGTATTCCGACCACGCGCGCGCTGTGTGTGATCGGCTCCGACCAGCCGGTGCGCCGCGAGGAAATGGAAACGGCCGCGGTCGTCACGCGGGTCGCGCCGAGCTTCGTGCGCTTTGGCCACTTCGAGCATTTCTATGCGAACGATCGGGTCGACGCCTTGCAGTCGCTCGCCGATCACGTCATCGAACGCTTTTATCCGCACTGCAAGGAAGCGGACGATCCGTATCTGGCGCTGCTGAACGAAGCTGTGTTGTCCACGGCTGATCTGCTCGCGCAATGGCAGGCAGTTGGCTTCTGTCACGGCGTGATGAACACGGACAACATGTCGATCCTCGGTCTCACGATCGACTACGGTCCGTTCGGCTTTCTGGATGGTTTCGATGCCGGCTATATCTGCAATCACTCCGATTCGCAGGGACGCTACGCGTACCGGATGCAGCCGCAGATCGCCTACTGGAATCTCTTCTGTCTGGCGCAAGGGCTGCTACCGCTGCTGGGTCAGCAGCACGACGAAAGCGTGCGCAGCGAGGAAGCGGTCAAAGACGCGCAGCGGGTACTCGAAGGCTTCAAGGACCGCTTCGCGCCCGCACTGGAGCGCCGTATGCGCGCCAAGCTCGGCCTGCAAACCGAACGTCCTGGCGATGACGCCCTGGCCAACCGTCTCTTTGAAGTCATGCAGGCGAACCGCGCGGACTTCACCCTCACGTTCCGCAATCTGGCCCGCGTTTCGAAGCACGACGCGAGCGGCGACGCACCGGTTCGCGACCTGTTTCTCGACCGCCCGGCCTTCGATGTCTGGGTGAACGACTACCGCGCGCGGCTGTCCGAAGAAACACTCGACGATGCTGAGCGCGCCATTGCAATGAACCGCGTGAACCCCAAATTCATTCTCCGCAATCATCTGGCTGAAACGGCGATTCGCCGCGCGAGGGAGAAGGACTTTTCGGAAGTCGAGCGGCTGGCGCAAGTGCTGCGCCGTCCTTTCGACGACCAACCGGAACACGAAGCTTACGCCGCGCTGCCACCCGACTGGGCCAGTTCGCTGGAAGTCAGTTGCTCGTCGTAAAACTCGCGTTGGCGTGCTGCTGCGTGGTGCCGTTTCTTCGCAGCAGCACGCGTAGCGTGGATGAGCCAGCTCCCTGGCAGACCCGACCCAGAATCAGACCCAGATAGAGACAACCCGAGACAGGAACCGACCATGAACTCCGACGACACCAAGACCTCCCCCGCTGCGGTGCAGAAAGACGATGCCGAATGGCGCAACCAGCTCTCCGACATCGAGTATCAGGTCACCCGCCACGCCGCTACCGAGCGCCCCTTTACCGGCCGTTACCACGATCACTGGGATCGGGGCATCTACGACTGCGTCTGCTGCGGCACACCGCTATTCGAATCGGACACCAAGTTCGACGCCGGCTGCGGCTGGCCGAGCTACTTCAAGCCGATCAACGGCGAAGTGATCGCCGAGAAAACCGACCGCTCGCATGGCATGCTGCGCATCGAAGTGCAGTGCAAGAATTGCGGCGCCCATCTGGGCCATGTGTTCGAGGACGGTCCGGCGCCGACCGGGCTTCGCTACTGCATTAACTCGGCTGCGCTACAATTCGAGCCCAAGTAACGCAACGCAGGCAACGCCAGCCCCGGGACAGACGCGATAAACCCTTCAGCCAGCTTGCGAACCGGCCACCTGGCGCCGGCCGCCAGCCGGCTGCCGCGACGGGTACACACTGCACGCATAATATGGGCGCAAGGCGCCCTTCACTCCGCGCCTATTTTTCCTCATTCCTCCTCGTCCCCGCCCAGATAATGAAATTCCTGTTCGATCTGTTCCCGATCATCCTGTTTTTCGTCGCATTCAAGCTGTGGGGCATTTTCACGGCAACGGCGGTGGCGATCGTCGCGACGCTGGTGCAGATTGCCTGGGTGGCATTCCGTCACCGCAAGGTCGACCCGATGCTGTGGGTCAGCCTCGGCGTCGTCACGGTGTTCGGCGGCGCAACGCTTGTATTGCACAACGATACGTTCATCAAGTGGAAGCCGACCGTGCTCTACTGGGCCTTCTCGGTGGCGCTGATTGTGTCGCAACTGGCGTTCAACAAGAACCTGATCGAAGCGATGATGGGCAAGCAGATCACGCTGCCGCACCGCACGTGGAGCCAGTTGAGCGTGATCTGGGCGGTGTTCTTCGTGCTGCTCGGCATCCTGAACCTGTTCGTGGCCTACCACTTCTCAACCAACGCCTGGGTCAATTTCAAGCTGTTCGGCGCGACCGGGTGCCTCGTGGTGTTCATTGTCGGCCAGAGCCTATGGCTGTCGAAGTACATGAAAGAAGAAGAGTGATATGAGCGACGACATCTTCCTGCATGCCACGACCACCGAACGCGTCGCGCTGATCGAAACACGCCTCGCCGCGGCGCTCGCGCCGGTTACCTCGATCACCGTGCGCGATGACAGTGCCCAACATGCGGGGCATGCGGGCGCCTCCGCAGGCGGTCATTTCAGTGTCACGATTGTTGCGGTTGCATTCGCCGGAAAGCCCCGCGTGGCACGGCACCGCTTGGTGTATGATGCGCTGGCCGATGCCATGCAGCGAGGCATTCACGCCCTCGCAATCACGGCCTACACGCCCGAAGAATTCGATTTGCTGTCCCGTTAGGAAACTTCCGATGACCTTGAAGAAAACCCGCCTCTGGGTATTGCTGGCCGCTTTTGCGGCTGCGCCTGTGTTTGCACAGAACATCGCCGTCGTGAACGGCACGCCGATTCCCAAAGCACGCGTCGATGCGCTCGTCGCTCAACTCGTTCAACAGGGTCAGCAGGACTCGCCGCAATTGCAGACAGCCGTGCGCGAAGAACTGATCAACCGCGAAATCCTGATGCAGGAAGCGGCTCGCCGCGGCATCCCGAACCGCCCAGACGTCAAGGCGCAAGTCGCGGTCGCCCAGCAGACCGTCGTGCTCCGCGCGTTGATCGAAGACTTCGTGAAGAACAACCAGCCGAGCGACGCGGAAGTCAAAGCACGTTACGACGCGCTCGTGAAGGATGCTGGCGGCAAGGAATATCACCTGCACCACATCCTCGTGGATAACGAAGCCCAGGCCAAAGACCTGATCGCCAAGATCAAGGCCGGTGCGAGCTTCGAAGACCTCGCCAAGCAATATTCGAAGGATCCGGGATCGGGCAAGAACGGCGGCGACCTCGACTGGTCGGATCCGAAGGCCTACGTGCCGGAATTCGCCGCGGCGGCCGAGAAGCTGCAGAAAGGCCAGATGACCGACACGCCGGTGCACACGCAGTTTGGCTGGCACATCATTCGTCTGGACGACACGCGCGATACCGCGCCGCCGCCGCTCGAACAGGTGCGTCAGCAGATCGTTCAGCAGATCCAGCAGGAAAAACTGCAGGCGTTTGAAGAGAGTCTGCGGAAGAACGCGAAGGTGCAGTAACGGGTAGGGGGTTGCGCTGATGGGCTTTTGTCCTGGGGTGTCACCCGCCAACCGCTTACTGGCCGGGCCACACGTTTAGCTTGGCCCGCAAACAACAAAGCCGCCCTTGGGCGGCTTTGTTGTTTTTGACGGCGGCTTCAGATTTCTGCGAGCCTGATTCTCGGCATCACGGCGCCGTCTGGCTCGATGCGGCGGCAGATTTTCACCGTCGCCGCTGCCACATCCGCCGCCGCTACACCCACCGCCACTGCCACACCCGCCGCGGCTTGCTTGCCGCGGCCCCTTCCCTTCAGCAGCGTACGCGCCTCAACCCAGCCAGCGACGCGCGTTCTGGAACACGCGCAACCACGGGCTACCGTCGTTCGCGTTCCAGCCTTGCGGATGCCAGCTCATCTGCACCGTGCGATGCACGCGCTCGGTGTGCGGCATCAGGACCGTGAAGCGGCCATCAGGCGTTGTCACCGAAGTGATGCCATCCGGCGAGCCGTTCGGGTTGAACGGATACTGCTCCGTAGCCTGGCCGCGGTGGTCGACAAAGCGCATCGCCACCGCCACCTTCGACGCATCGCCTTGCTGCGAGAAGTCCGCGAAACCTTCGCCGTGCGCGACGGCCACCGGAATGCGCGAGCCTTCCATGCCGCTAAAGAACAGCGACGGCGACTGCTGCACTTCGACCAGCGAGAAGCGCGCTTCGAATTTCTCCGACTTGTTGCGCGTGAACTTCGGCCATGCCTCGGCACCGGGGATCATCGATGCAAGGCTGCTCATCATCTGGCAGCCGTTGCAGATGCCGAGTGCAAACGTGTCCTTGCGGGCGAAGAAGGCGGCGAACATGTCGGCCAGTTGCGCGTTAAAGCGGATCGTCTTCGCCCAGCCCTCGCCTGCACCCAGCACGTCGCCGTAAGAGAAGCCGCCGCATGCAACGGCACCCGCGAAATCGGCGAGCGTGGCGCGGCCAGCCAGCAGGTCGCTCATATGCACGTCGTAGGCGTCGAAACCGGCGCGGTCGAATGCATACGCGGTTTCGAGGTGCGAGTTGACGCCCTGCTCGCGCAGGATCGCCACGCGCGGGCGGGCCCCCTTGGCGACAAACGGCGCGGCCACGTCTTCCGCCGGGTCGAAGCTCAGCTGCGGCGTGATACCCGGATCGGCGGCATCGAGCAGCGCGTCGTATTCGGCATCGGCACAAGCCGGGTTGTCGCGCAGACGCGAAATGCGCCAGCTCACTTCGCTCCACGCACGATGCAGTTCCGTACGCGGCGCTTCGTAGATCTTCTTCGCGTCGCGATAGATTTCGATCGCGTCGCGTTCGTTGAGCTTACCGATCACGTGCGAGCATGCCGACAGGCCATGTTCTCGCAGCGAGGCCAGCACCGCATCGCGATCCTGAGCACGCACCTGAATCACCGCGCCCAGCTCCTCGTTGAAGAGCGCGCGGATCGTGCGGTCTTCACGGCGGCCGCTGGTCTGCTTGGCCCAGTCTTTGGCGTCGCCGTAGTCGAATTCGTGATTCGGATCGAGCGTCAACATATCGACGTTCAGCGACACACCGACGTGACCCGCAAACGCCATTTCGCAGACCGTCGCCCACAGGCCGCCGTCAGAGCGGTCATGGTACGCGAGCAGCTTGCCGTCGCTATTCAGCGCCTGGATCGCGGCGAAGAAACGCTTCAGGTCTTCGGCGTCGTCGACATCCGGCGTCGTGTCGCCCACCTGCTGCGTAACCTGCGCGAGGATACTGCCGCCGAGGCGATGCTTGGCGCGTCCCAGGTCGATCGCGATCAGCACGGAGTCGCCCGCTTCGTCGACGCGACGCAGTTGCGGCGTCAGATGACCACGTACGTCTTCGACCGGCGCGAACGCCGAAATAATCAGCGAGACCGGCGCGACCACTTCCTTCGCCACGCCCTGGTCGTCCCATTTGGTGCGCATCGACAGCGAGTCTTTGCCCACCGGAATGCTGATGCCGAGCGCCGGGCACAGTTCCATGCCGATCGCCTTGACCGTGTCGTACAGCGCCGCGTCTTCACCCGGCGCGCCGCAAGCGGCCATCCAGTTCGCGGACAGCTTCAGCTTGTCCAGCGACGCGATCGGCGCCGCCGCAATGTTCGTGACGGCCTCGCCGACTGCCATACGGCCCGACGCCGGCGGATTGATCACGGCGAGTGGCGTACGCTCGGCCATCGTCATGGCTTCGCCGCGGTAGCCGGCATAGTCCATCGTGGTGATCGCCACGTCGGCAACCGGCACCTGCCAGGGACCGACCATCTGGTCGCGCGCGGTTGTGCCGCCCACCGAGCGGTCGCCGATCGTAATCAGGAACGACTTGCTCGCCACCGTCGGGTGACGCAGCACGCTCACCGCTACTTCCGACAGGTTGATACCGGTGACATCCACCGGCAGCAGCGTGGTCTCGACGTGCTTGACGTCGCGATGCATACGCGGTGCCTTGCCGAGCAGCACTTCCATCGGCATATCGACCGGCTGGTGCGCGTCGTCGCTTTTCTCTTCGGCGTCGATCAGCTTCAACTGACGTTCGTTCGTCGCCGTGCCGATCACCGCGAACGGGCAGCGCTCGCGCTCGCAGATTGCCTGGAATTCCGGCAGATCGGCCGGCGCAATCGCCAGCACATAGCGCTCTTGCGCTTCGTTCGACCAGATCTCGCGTGGCGACAAGCCACTCTCTTCGAGCTGGATCTTGCGCAGCTCGAAAATCGCGCCTTTGCTCGCGCCGTCCACCACTTCCGGGAACGCGTTCGACAGACCGCCCGCACCCACGTCGTGAATGCTCAGAATCGGATTCTTCTCGCCGAGCTGCCAGCAGGCGTTGATGACTTCCTGCGCGCGCCGCTCGATTTCCGGGTTGCCGCGCTGCACCGAGTCGAAGTCGAGCTCAGCAGTATTGGTGCCGGTTGCCATCGAGCTGGCGGCGCCGCCACCCATGCCGATGCGCATGCCCGGGCCGCCGATCTGGATCAGCAGCGAGCCTTCCGGCAAGTCGTGCTTGTGGGTGTGCTGATCGGAGATATTGCCGATGCCGCCCGCGATCATGATCGGCTTGTGATAGCCGCGCACGGTGCCCGCGACGTTCTGCTCGTAAGTGCGGAAGTAGCCACCCAGGTTCGGGCGGCCGAATTCGTTGTTGAACGCCGCGCCGCCGAGCGGACCGTCGATCATGATCTGCAGCGGCGATGCGATGCGGTCCGGACGACCATAGATTTGCTGCTCGTCAGCCGGATTGCGATGGCCAACCGGCTGAACGGCGTCGCGGGCGTTTTCCCATGCTTCGCGCGCATCCGGCAAGTCGAGGTTCGATACGGTGAAGCCCGCGAGACCGGCCTTCGGACGCGCGCCGCGACCCGTGGCGCCTTCGTCGCGGATTTCGCCGCCCGCGCCGGTCGCAGCGCCCGGGAACGGCGAGATCGCGGTTGGGTGGTTGTGCGTTTCCACCTTCATCAGCGTGTGCGTCAGTTCGACGTGGCGCCCGTAGTGCTCAGCCAGTTCGCCTTCAGCCGCCGGCTTGCGCGGGAACCACCGCTCGGCCTGGCCGCCGGCCATGATTGCCGAGTTGTCCGAGTACGCGACGATGGTGCCCTGCGGATTGAGCTTCTCGGTATTGCGGATCATGTTGAACAACGAGATGTCCTGCTTCTCGCCGTCGATGGTCCACTCCGCATTGAAAATCTTGTGGCGGCAGTGCTCGCTGTTGGCCTGCGCGAACATCATCAGTTCGACGTCGGTCGGGTTGCGGCCGAGCTTCGTGAAGGCGTCGACGAGGTAGTCGATTTCGTCTTCGGCGAGCGCGAGGCCCAGTTCCCGGTTGGCCGTTTCCAGCGCGCCGCGGCCGTGGCCCAGCACATCGACCGTTTGCAGCGGCTTGGCCGGCAGTTCGTCGAACAGATGCATGGCGTGATCGCGCGACGGCGCCACGCTCTCGGTCATGCGGTCGTGCAGCGCGGCGGCGACAGCTTCGCGCGCTTCGTCGGACAACGTCTTCTTGCCAAGCAGGCCGCTCTTGAGCGTCACCGTGTATTCGACGCCGCGCTCGATACGGCGCAGTTGCGTCAAGCCGCAGTGGTGCGCAATGTCCGTTGCCTTGCTGGCCCACGGCGACACCGTGCCGAAACGGGGCACCACGAGAAAGGTCTCGCTGTTGCCGCGTTCCTTGACCTCGACGAACGGGTCGCCGTAGTGCATCAACGCTTCGATCTTCGCACTGTCTTCAGCCGTGAGCGGCGCCTGCGAGTTGACGAAGTGCAGATACTGGCCGTGCACGCCGGTGATGTTGGAGTCGATACGCGTAAGCGTCTCGAGCAGGCGGGTTTGACGGAAATCGGAGAGGGCCGAAGCGCCGGGGAAACACGAGAAGTGGGCCATGGACTTGACGTTGCGTCGATGAGTCGCGCGTGCAGGCGACGTGAAGCGAAAGAGAAGTCCAAGATTATACCCCGGGAAGACCCGCGAGCGGCCCTCCCGCAAGCGTCCGGGCGGTGTATGCGTGCGGTTTTGGCACGCGTCGGCACGCGCGACCGGCCGAATTCCCGATCCTCGGACGCCTGCGCGTCTGGGCCGATTGACTGCTATCATTCGGCGTTTCACCAGATCGGCGCAGCGGTCCTCTGCACGCGCCGCATGTCACGCATACCGGGAACGCCCGTCAGTCCGCGTTCCACCGGAAAATCGAAGCAAACATGGATGTCATCGTCATTGGCGGCGGAATTGTGGGCGTCGCCACCGCTTATCAGTTGCGCGCCGCCGGTCACCGGGTCTGCGTAGTCGAACGCTTTGCGACCGTCGCGCAGGGCGCGACCTATGGCCATGGCGGCACCGTCCTGCCGACGCCGCTCGACGTCTGGTTCGGGCCGACCTTCATGCAGAGCCGCCAGGCCGCCAAAAACGGCGTCATCCGCAAGACCGGCTTCAACGGCGGCGCCCGCCTGTTCGAGCGGCAACTGGCAACATGGCAGGAGCCGCAGGCCTTCAGCCGGCAATACGGGCTGCTGCGGCCGCTGATCGAGGCATCGCGCGAGGCGATGGCCGATATGGAAGCGCGCTTCGGGCTCGAATATGAACAGACGGAGGGCGTGCTCTACCTCACGCGCTCTGCGCAGGAATGGGAGCTGACCCAGCAGGCGCTCGAATTGCTGCGCCAGTATGAAGTGCCGCACCACGTGATGACGCCTGCCGAGTGCGCGGCGTTCGAACATTCGGTGCCGACCGATCCTGAGTTTGCAGGCGGCGTGCTGTTCGACCAGGAACGCACCGCGAACTGCCCACTCTTCACCAAGCTCATCAAGCAGACGCTCGATACCGAAGGCGGCGTGCAGTTCATGCTGAACCGGGAGGTCGATGCCATCCGGCTCGATGGGGAGCGCGCAGCGGTCGAACTGGCGCCGCGGCTCGGCGAAGTCACTTCGTCGCGCGAAGTCGACGTGATCAACGCCGACGCTATCGTGGTCGCGGCCGGTACCGGCTCGGTGCCGCTGCTCGAGCGGCTCGGTCTGCGGGTGCCCTTGCATCCGCTGCGGCTGCATACGCTGTCCGCACCGATCGCGCACGAAGAATGCGTGCCGCATGTGGCGATCGTCGATGCCGTGAAACGCATCACCATCACGCGGATGAATCACCGGCTGCGCATCGCCGGCGGCGCCGTGCTGCAAGGCGCCGGACAGACCGACAAGCCGCTGTCCGAAGCGGTCACCAAGGATGCTTTGGCCCTGCTCGGTCAGGCCACGCACGACTGGATTCCGGGCGCGGCCAAGATCTCGGCGGCGCTGTCGTGGGATGGCCTCAAGCTGCTCTCGCCGGATGGCCTGCCGATGGTCGGCAATGCGTTGCATCCGCGCCTGTTCGTCAACGTGGGGCACGGACCTGCTGGCTGGGGACTCGCCTGCGGGGCCGCGAAACTGGTGGCGGATCTGATCGGCGGCAGCGCGCCCGAATTGCCGGCGGATACGCTTGCTGCGTTGCGGCCTGAGCGGTTTCGATACTGAGACCGCGAGACTGAGGCGCCCTGAGGAGTCCTCGGGCGCCGTCGTGCGACGAAACCTGGCCGAACAGTTCCACGCCTTACGTGCATTCGCACTACCATGACGGTTCCGTGCCCGCCCGGGCCATCGCTTGACGCCGCCATGAACGAAGCCGCATCTGTCAGTCCCCACAATCCTTCCGACCTCTCCGGCCTGATCGACACGCACGACCGACCGCTCGCGCTTCTGAGCGTCGCCGATCTGCGTGCGCTCGAAGTCAGCGCTGCGGCCGCGCTGCCGCCGCACGAACTGATGGCACGTGCCGGCCGCGCCGCTGCGCTGTTCCTGACCGGGCAGATCGCGTCGGAGCGCTCGAGCGGTTCTGCCGCGACGGTCTGGATCGTCGCCGGTCCCGGCAATAATGGCGGCGATGCGCTGGTGGTCGCTACCGAGTTGCATATCGCCGGCGTCGCGGTCGAAGTCTGTATGCCCGTCGAAGTCAAACCGGAAGACGCCCGCTGGGCGCTCGGCGAGGCGCGCGCGGCAGGCGTTCCGATCAGCACGTCAGCGCCCGATTCTTTCGAGCGCTACGGCTGGCTGGTCGACGGCATGTTCGGGATCGGCCTGACCCGGCCGCTCGAAGGCGTGTTCGCCACGCTTGCTCAACAGTTGTCACAACGTGCGAAGCGGCAAGGCCGCGTATTGGCACTCGATGTGCCGAGCGGGCTCGATAGCGACACCGGCAATGTGGTTGGGTCCGGCACAGGGGTGCGAGCCACGCACACGGTGACATTCATCGGCGCCAAGCCAGGACTCTTCATGGCTTCCGGGCGCGATCTGGCCGGCGCGGTGACCGTCGCGCCAATCGGTCTGGACACGACGGCCACGGTCGCCCGTACCGGCGGTGTGCAACTCAATGCCCCGGCGCTGTTCGCGCCGTACCTCCCTTCGCGCGATTTCTCGACCAACAAGGGCTCGTTCGGCAGCCTCGCCGTGGTCGGCGGCGACTCCGGTATGTGCGGCGCGCCGATTCTCGCAGCGCGCGCGGCGCTACATTGCGGCGCCGGGAAAATCCACGTGGCGCTGCTTGGCGCAGGCGCCCCGCCCTACGATCCGCCGCATCCGGAACTGATGCTGCACGCCATCGACGATCTGCCGCTCGACAAGATGGACGCGCTGGCGATCGGCTGCGGCATGGGTCATCGCGACCGCGCGACCCAGGCGCTGCACGACGTGTTGCCGCTCGACGTTCCTAAGCTGCTGGACGCCGACGCATTGAACCTGGTCTCGAAGGATCCTGCGCTTGCCGCAAAGGTCGCCGCCCGCGGAGCAAAGGGCGATCCGTGCGTGCTGACGCCGCACCCGCTCGAGGCGGCGCGGCTGCTCGGCTGCGATGTCCCCACCGTGCAGCGCGACCGGCTCGCCGCCGCGCGCGCGCTGACCGCGCGCTTCGCCTGCGTCATCGTGCTGAAAGGCACGGGTACGGTGGTGGGCGCGCCGGACGGCCGGCTCGCTGTCAATCCGACCGGCAACGCCGCGCTCGCGACAGGCGGTACTGGCGACGTGCTCGGCGGTATCATCGGCGCGTTGCTGGCCCAGCGCCTGCCACCGTACGAGGCGGCGCTCGCGGGCGTGTATCTGCACGGCCTCGCTGCCGATACGCTAACAGCCCAGGGGGACGGCCCCGCAGGCTTGACGGCAGGCGAACTGGCGCCGATGGTACGCAAACTGCTGAACCGGATGTTCTATCCAGCCTGAACAGCTCGAGGTGCAAACCGGAGTCGGCGTTGCCGGACCCGGGTAGCGGGCGAGGCTTGTCCCGCCCAATCCCGCTATCTGAATCCGGCGTCCAACTGCCTGCCCGCTTCGCGTCAAGGCCGCTATACTGAAGTACTGCGCTGTCCGGCCGGGAACCGTTGCGAACCCGAAGCCCCGATAGCGCGCCCGAGCATCCCACCGGCTGCGCCTCGCGCGCACTGCCTTTCTTTCGTGCCCCTTCGTTAGACGGACGATCTCATGACGTTGAACACGCTCCCCGCCTGGTCCTCGCTGCAAGCCCATTACGACAAGATTCGCAATGAGCATATGCGCGACTGGTTCGCCCCCGCGAACGATCCCGCTCCCACCCGTGCCGAACGCTTTGCGTACGCTGGCGGTGGACTCGCGGCCGATTTCTCCAAACACCGCATCAAGGACGAAACTCTCAAGCTGCTTGTGCAGGTGGCCCGCGAAGCGGGTGTCGAGAAACGCCGTGACGCCATGTTCGCGGGCGAGATCGTCAACCCGACGGAAGGCCGCGCAGTGCTGCACACCGCGCTGCGTGCGTCCGATCCGAAAGCCCCGTTCCATGCAGAAGTTACGGCCGAACGCGCCAAGATGGCGGCGTTTGCCGACAAGATTCGTAGCGGCGAGTGGACCGGCTATACCGGCAAGCGGATTCGCTATGTCGTGAATATCGGTATTGGCGGCTCGGATCTCGGTCCGAAGATGGTGACGAATGCGTTGCATCACCTCGCCTCGCCGGAGATCACCAGCCACTTCGTGTCGAACGTCGACGGCGCCGATCTCTACCGCGTCATGCAGGAGATCGACCCGGAAGAGACGCTCGCCATCATCGTCTCGAAGACTTTCACCACGCTCGAAACCATGACCAACGCGCGCTCGCTGCGCGACTGGTTCATCGAGAATGGCTGCCCGGAAAACGCGCTCGCGAAACACTTCGTCGGCGTGTCGGCCAACACGGCCGAAGTCGTCAAGTTCGGTATCGCCAAAGAGAACGTCTTCCAGATGTGGGACTGGGTGGGCGGCCGCTATTCGCTGTGGTCGGCCGTCGGCCTCTCGATCATGATCGCGATCGGACCGAAGCAGTTCGACGAACTGCTCGCCGGCGCGGACGACATGGACAAGCACTTCCGCGAGGCCCCGCTCGAGCGCAACCTGCCCGTACTGCTCGGGATGATCGGCATCTGGTATCGCAACTTCTTCGGCTCGCAAAGCTACCTGGTCGCGCCGTATTCCGAGGCGATGCATTACCTGCCGTCGTATCTTCAGCAACTGGAGATGGAGAGTAACGGCAAGTCCGCACGCCTCGATGGCGCGATGGTCGACTATCCGACTTCAGCCGTCACGTGGGGCGAGCCGGGCACGAACGGCCAGCATGCGTTTTTCCAGATGCTGCACCAGGGCCCGACACTCGTACCGATCGATTTCATCGCCGTGCTCACGCCCGAGCATCCGCTCGTGAGCCATCATCCGAAGCTGCTGGCCAACTGCTTCGCGCAAAGCGAAGCGCTGATGCTCGGCCGTACGCTCGAGGAAGCGAAGAAGGTAGCGGGCCCGGACAAGCCGGAACTGGCGCCGCATCTGATGTTCCCGGGCAACCGTCCGTCGAGCACGATTATCCTGGAGGCGCTGACCGCGCGTTCGCTCGGCGCACTGATCGCGCTTTACGAGCACAAGGTACTCGTGCAGGGCACGGTGTGGGACATCAACTCGTTCGATCAATGGGGCGTCGAGCTGGGCAAGATTCTCGGCAAGGTGGTCGAGGCCGATCTGACCTCAGCGAGCGTCGATCCGGCGAAGCACGATTCGTCGACCTCGGCATTGATCGCACGCGCACGGGCAGCTTTGAAGCGTTGAGTATGTGAACCCCGGTGTCGGGGCAGGCAGTGTCTCAGGCGAGACGCCCTGCCTCGATCGTCACCGTGGTATCGCAACGGCGCGCGAGTTCGATGTCATGCGTGACGAGAATCAACGTCGCACCATTGGCCCGGTTCATTTCGAACATCAGATCGATCACCGCATGGCCTGTGGCCGCATCGAGGCTGCCGGTCGGCTCATCGGCAAAGAGAATGGCCGGATGCGTGACAAACGCGCGCGCTAACGCAACGCGTTGCTGCTCGCCTCCCGAGAGCAGCTTGGGATAGTGACGCGTGCGCTGCCCCAACCCCACCTGTTCAAGCAAGCCGCGCGCTCTCGCTGCCGCATCGCGCGAACTGATACCGCCTTGCAACTCGAGCGGCAAGGTCACGTTCTCGAGCGCAGTCAGATGCGGCATCAACTGGAAAGACTGAAACACAAAGCCGACCGAGCCGTTGCGCAACGCGGCGCGTTCGTCTTCGCTCAACTCAGTGAGTTCCTGACCGAGCAGCCGAACCGACCCCGAGGTGGCGCTGTCCAAACCTGCAAGCAGACCGAGCAGCGTAGACTTGCCGGACCCGGATGCGCCGACAATCGCCACACTGCTGCCGCCTTCGATGGAAAGATCGATATCATCGAGAATCGTCAGTTCACCCGTCGCATCCTTAACCCTCTTGCACAATCCCCGTACTTCGATGACTGGATCAGTTTTCTTTTGCATGGTGAGGCGTAGATTGAAAGTGCGCCTGGCTGCGCCGCGCGCCGCCGCTTTGAACACAGCCGCCGGCCTCTTCATGATGGCCTTTTCGGCAATACCGCTTGCGGCCCGTGCCGCCAATCCACCCAACGCAACCGTTACGGCCAGACCGGTCATCATGGTTCTCGGCGACAGCATTTCAGCCGAGTATGGCTTGCCCCGCGATACGGGCTGGGTTGCATTGATGCGCCAGCGTCTTGCCAATGAGCGGATCGATTATAGCGTTGCAAACGCAAGCATCAGCGGCGACACGACAAGCGGCGGACGCGCCCGCATGCCCGAACTGATACAGCGCCTCAAACCGAGCATCGTGATCGTCGAACTTGGCGCCAACGATGCGCTGCGCGGCGTCCCCTTGCCGACCACCGAGGACAATTTGCGCACGATCGTCGAACAGGCACAACAGGCGCATGCAAAGGTCGTGCTGATCGGCATGTACGTGCCACCCAATTACGGCCCCGACTACACGCAAAAGTTCCACGGAGTCTACGAGCAGATCTCGAAGGACCTGCACGTTTCGCTCGTGCCGTTTCTGCTTGCCGGCATCGCGGACAAACCAGACATGTTCCAAGCGGATCAGATGCATCCGACCCAGCAGGCACAGCCCGTGCTACTTGACAACGTGTGGCCGACCGTCAAGCCGTTGTTGCGCACGGGTTCCTCACACTGACAAGCTTCTTACAACTTGTTGCGAACGAGCGAGGAACGCGCACAGGGGAAGGTCGATCAGACACTTTCGCTAACCGCGAAATCCGGCTCGTTTTTGAGCGCTTTTGTGAGGAGATGACGTGAAATACTTACCGCTTATCGCTTTGACCGTGGCAATCTCTGCCTGCGCCGCTCAACCGCCGGTTGGCGTCCAGTCCGTGGGACAAAGCCAGCAACCTCCAGCAGCCGTCGCGCAATGTATTGCCCACAAGTGGGCAGATGGCACTCAACAGCAGGTCGTCTCGCAAGCTACCTTGGCAAACAATCAGGCTGTCGACGTTTATGTGCCGGGCCAGCAACCGCCTAACGGCGCGGCCGCTGTGGTACGCCCGGGTAATGGCACGGGCTCGTGGGTCGGCTTCCGCAGCGGTGGTGGCGGTGCGAGCAGCGACGCAACCAGCTCCATCAGCGCTTGCCTCTAAGGCTCCCCTCAACAATGCCTCTGGTGAAGTTCGCCAGATAAGAAAAAACCCCGCAAATGCGGGGTTTTTTTGTGATTCCTTGAAAAGTGCGTGCGGCTTGCTGCTGGCACCGCGCGTGGACTTCAACTCAATCAGTCGCCACCCGCTTGAGCGCTATCCAGCGAGCCGTAGAACTTGATCTTCGAACGCGCGCGCAGTGCTTCGACATAAGCTTCCACTTCGGATTGCGCTTCCGACTGCGCGATCTCCTGCTGCGCGGCGACGAGACGGCGTGGATCAACCGGTGCGCCGGGCAACACCGCATTCACGCGATACACCGCATAGCCCGCATCACCCAGGTCGACACCCACGTAGGCCGGCAATTTCTGCGGGTCGGCCTTGTAGATTGCGCTCAATGCGGCGACTGGCAAGCCCTGGGCGTCATTGCGCGAGACCTTCAGTGGCGCCGCAAAACCGGTAGTCGCATTCGACTTCTGCAACTCGGCAAGCTTGGCGATGCCGTCCTTGTGTGCCGCCTCATCGGCCTGTACGGCGATGACCTTCTGACGCACAGCGTCCTTGACGGTGTCGAGCGGAGGCACGGCCGCCGGCTTGTAGGCAGTGACGTGCGCAGCGATCAGCGTGTTGCTGCCGGCGTCGATAGCCTGCGTGTTGTTATGCGCCTGCACCGAGTCGTTCGCAAATACCGCGGCGAGGAACTTCGCGTTGTTCAGCGGGCTCGTGGGCGGCAACGCGGGATTCAGCTGCGGCGTCACCGTTGCAGTCTGGATCTGCAGCTTGTACTTGTCGGCTGCCGGCTGCAGGCTCTTGGCCTTCTCGTACACCAACGACGTAAAGCCATCTGAATCGTCGCTGAATGCCTTGGCCGCGAGTTGAGCCTTCAGGTCTTTGGCGATCGAATCCTTGACCGTGTCGAAGGGCTGCGTGACAGACGGCTTTACATCCGTCGCCTTCAGGATCAGCAGGCCCACGTCGGTCGGCACGACATCGCTGATCTCGTCCTTCTTCAGCTTGAATGCAGCGTCGTCGAACGCCTGGCCACCGGCCATCATGCCGCGGCCGAAGTAGCCAAGATCGCCACCCTTCGAAGCCGAAGCAGGATCCTGCGAGCTCTCCTGGGCAATCTTCGCAAAGTCGTCCGGATGCGCCTTGACTTGCGCCAGCAGGGCATCGGCCTTCTGCTTCGCCTTGGCCTTGTCTTCCGCGCTCGCGTTCGGCGCTACGGAGACCAGGATCAGGCTCGCGCGCATCTGCGCGGCGGTCTGGTAGTGCGCGATGTTGTCGTCGTAGAACTTTTTCAGATCCGCGTCCGAGGGTTGCAGACCTGCGGCCAGCGCGTCCGGCGACATCACGAGGTATTGGATGGTCGCGGTGACGGGTGTCGCAAAGTCGTTACGATGCGCGTCGTAGAACGCCTGCAACTGCGCGTCGGTCGGCTGGATTTTGGCGAGATAGTCGTGCGGATTGAACGCGAGACTCTGTACTTCACGCTGCTGTTCGGCAAGCGTCGTCAGGTTCTGCGCCAGTGTCTTCGACGTGAAAGCGCTGCCCTCGATGCTGGCCGGCAACTGCTGCGTGGCCAGCGTATAGCGCACGCGCTCGTCATACTGATCGGGCGTCATGCCCTGCATGGCGAGCAGTTCCTTGTAGCGATTCACGTCGATCGAACCGTCAGGATTCTTGAGCGACGAAATCACCGGGTCGTTCAGCAACACGCGACGCACTGCGTCGTCGGATGCCGTCAGATGAAGACGTTGCGTCTCATCGTTCAGCACGCGCTGTTCGATCAACCCGTCGAGCAGTTGCTTGCGACGCTCGGGCGTGTCGAACATTTTCATGTCGAAATTCGCGCCGAGCATCTGACGTGCGCGGTCGAGTTGTTGACGCATCGCGTCGTCATACTCGGCACGGGTGATCTTGTGCCCGTTGACGCTGGCGACGTTGGCGCTCTCGTCAAAGAAGCCACGGAAGCCTTGAATACCCACAAAACCCAGCCCCGGCACGATGACGAGGATGAGCATGAACATCATCAGGCGTTTGTGATTGCGGAAAAAATCGAGCATGCGTTAAGGATGCCAAAAACAGAACGCCCGATATTACAACAGCGGGCAATAAAAAAGGCGAACCGGAGTTCGCCTTTCAAGGATACTGGCGGAGTGGACGGGACTCGAACCCGCGACCCCCGGCGTGACAGGCCGGTATTCTAACCGACTGAACTACCACTCCTTATACTGCGTATGCACTGCATGCTGAACCGGGAACTGGTGGGTGCTGAGAGGCTCGAACTCCCGACCTACGCCTTGTAAGGGCGCCGCTCTACCAACTGAGCTAAGCACCCGCTCCGCGATTCTGCGTGATACCTCTCCACTACCTAAGTCGCGCCGCGCTCTTCAGCATTCTGAGCCTTCCGAAACGCACCACCCTTATGCAGCAAGTCGATTAGTTTAGCGCATCTTTTAGTGCTTTGCCAGGCCTAAATTTGGGCACCTTGGCTGCCTTGATCTTGATCGCAGCGCCCGTGCGCGGATTACGTCCCGTGCGTGCCGTGCGCTTGCCAACTGCAAACGTGCCGAATCCGACCAGCGTCACCGAACCACCCTTCTTCAACGTGCCTTTGACGCCGCCGATCACAGCATCCAATGCACGCCCCGCCGCCGCCTTCGAAATATCGGCCTGTTGTGCAATGTGATCGATCAATTCCGTTTTATTCATTCCAACCCCCGAGAATGTTTTTGGGCAATCGTAATGGCGCTTTATAGCGCCGGGTAATAACGCAGCACGGCAAGGACGCCGAGCCAACCAATTAGAATTGGCCGAAAGCCTTATGTCAAGCGGGGTTGCGCCGGATTCGAGGGGACTTTGCTATCCGCTTTTATGACGAAATCTTGCGACCGGGGGCTGCGACGCAAAACGACGGGTTGCATGCGACGCCATTAATCCAAAGAGTGGGACAACGAAGGCAAACGCAATGCCTTGTGCGACCTGCAGATAGCAGAAACCCGCGGACAATGCCGCGGGTTTCTGTTGATGCGCAGACTCTGCTACGAGTTGGCTTAGTGCTTCACCACTTCCGTTGCGGCGTCTTTACCGGCCTCCGCTGCGACAGGCGCAGCAGGCTTCGGCTCTTCTTCCGGCAACGGTTGCGGGACACGTTCGAGTGCGAGTTCGAGCACCTTGTCGATCCAGCGGACCGGCACGATTTCGATCGCATTCTTCACGTTGTCCGGAATCTCCGTGAGATCCTTGGTGTTTTCTTCCGGGATCAGCACCAGCTTGATGCCGCCACGATGCGCTGCGAGCAGCTTCTCTTTCAGGCCACCGATCGGCAGTACTTCACCACGCAACGTGATTTCGCCCGTCATCGCGACGTCGGCGCGCACCGGAATACCGGTCAGCACCGACACCAGCGCGGTCGTCATCGCGATACCGGCGGACGGACCGTCCTTCGGCGTCGCACCTTCCGGCACGTGAATGTGAATGTCCTGCTTCTCGAACGCTTCGTCCTTAACACCCAAACGGCGCGAACGCGAGCGGACCACCGTGCGTGCTGCCTCGACAGATTCCTTCATCACGTCGCCCAGCGAACCCGTGCGAGTCACGTTGCCCTTACCCGGCATCACCGCGGCTTCAATGGTCAGCAGATCGCCGCCCACTTCCGTCCACGCGAGGCCCGTGACCTGGCCAACCTGATTTTCCTTCGCAGCCAGACCGAAGTCGTACTTGCGCACACCGAGGAACGTATCAATGTTGCTGCCGTCGACCGTCACCGCACCCTCTGCCTTCTTCAGCAGAAGCATCTTCACGACCTTGCGGCAGATCTTCGAAATTTCACGCTCGAGTGAACGTACGCCCGCTTCACGCGTGTAGTAACGAATGATGTCGCGGATTGCAGTTTCCGTGACTTCGACCTCGCCTTCCTTCAGGCCGTTATTCTTCTTCTGCTTGGGCAACAGGTAACGTTGCGCAATGCTGACCTTCTCGTCTTCCGTGTAACCTGACAGACGGATCACTTCCATCCGGTCGAGCAACGGCGGCGGAATGTTCAGCGAGTTCGACGTCGCAACGAACATCACGTCCGACAGATCGAAATCGACTTCGACGTAGTGATCGGCGAACGTATGGTTCTGTTCCGGATCGAGCACTTCCAGCAGCGCCGAGGACGGGTCGCCGCGGAAATCCTGGCCCATCTTGTCCACTTCGTCGAGCAGGAAGAGCGGATTGCGCACGCCGACCTTGGTCAGGCTTTGCAGGATCTTGCCAGGCATCGAACCAATGTAGGTCCGACGGTGGCCGCGGATCTCGGCCTCGTCGCGCACGCCACCGAGTGCCATACGCACGAACTTGCGATTCGTTGCGCGTGCAATCGATTGACCCAGCGACGTCTTACCGACACCCGGAGGCCCAACGAGGCAAAGGATCGGCGCCTTGACCTTGTCCACACGTTGTTGGACAGCAAGATATTCGAGAATGCGTTCTTTGACTTTCTCGAGACCGAAGTGGTCTTCGTCGAGCACGCGTTCCGCATTCGAGAGGTCGTTGTTGACCTTGCTCTTCTTGCGCCACGGCAAGCCGATCAGCGTGTCGATGTAGTTGCGCACGACGGTGGCTTCAGCCGACATCGGCGACATCAGCTTGAGCTTCTTCAGCTCGGCGTCAGCCTTCTTTTTGGCTTCCTTCGGCATGCGCGCAGCGGTGATGCGCTTCTCGAGTTCTTCGAGATCCGCACCTTCTTCGCCTTCGCCCAGTTCCTTCTGGATTGCCTTGACCTGCTCGTTCAGGTAGTACTCGCGCTGACTCTTTTCCATCTGCCGTTTCACACGCCCACGGATGCGCTTTTCAACCTGCAGGATGTCGATCTCGGCTTCGAGTTGCGCGAGCAGGTGCTCGAGGCGCTCGATGACCGGGAACATCTCGAGGATGTGTTGCTTCTGGTCGAGCTTGAGCGGCAGATGCGCCGCGATCGTATCGGCCAGACGGCCGGCTTCGTCGATGCCCGAAAGCGAAGTCAGAATTTCCGGCGGGATCTTCTTGTTCAGCTTCACGTATTGGTCGAACTGCGACACGATCGCGCGGCGCAGCGCTTCAGTTTCAGCGCTGTCGGCGTGGTCGGGTTCGAGCGGCATGACTTCGCACGAAAACTGGGTTTCCTGCTCTTCGATCGAGAGCGTCTTCGCACGCTGCAAGCCTTCGACGAGCACCTTCACGGTACCGTCAGGCAGCTTCAGCATTTGCAGGATGTTGGCAATACACCCTACTTCGTACATGTCCTTTTCGGTCGGCTCATCTTTGGCAGCCGTCTTTTGGGCGACGAGCATGATGTGCTTGCCGCCTTCCATTGCTGCTTCGAGAGCCTTGATCGACTTCGGGCGGCCTACGAAGAGCGGAATCACCATGTGCGGGAAAACGACTACATCACGCAGCGGGAGCAGCGGGAGCGTAGTGCGTTCCGGCGGGAGGAGTTGGGTTCCTGACATTTCATTTCCCCATGAGTGGTATCAGTTCGTTCGATAGGTGAGGCCTGCAAAAACGATTACAAGGCCTCCGCGTGTGGGAAAAGTTCAGTGACTCCAAAGGAAACACAACCATCCTAACCCAAGATAAACAAAAAAGCCGTTCACGTTGCCATGAACGGCTTTTTTTGCAAAACCTTTAAAGCCGATCAATTCGAACCCGCAACCTTGGGTGCGTCTTCGTAGATCAGTAGAGGTTTACCGTCGCCGTCGATGACGTTGTCGTCGATGATGACCTTGCTAACCCCTTTCATCGTCGGCAACTCATACATCACGTCCAGCAACGCCTGTTCCAGAATGGAGCGCAGACCACGCGCACCCGTCTTCCGACGGATCGCCTTACGTGCAACCGCCTGCAATGCGCCAGGACGGATCTCGAGTTCGACGCGTTCCATGCTGAACAGCTTGTGGTACTGCTTCACGAGCGCGTTTTTCGGTTCGACGAGAATCTTCATCAGAGCAACTTCGTCGAGCTTGCCGAGCGTGGCAACCACCGGCAGACGGCCGATCAGTTCAGGAATCAGCCCGAACTTGATCAGATCTTCCGGTTCCACTTCGCGCAGCACTTCGCCGGCGTCACGGTCCTGCTTGCTCTTGACGCTGGCCCCAAAACCGATACCCGTCTTTTCCGTACGGTCGACGATGACCTTTTCAAGGCCGTCGAACGCGCCGCCGCAGATGAACAGAATATTAGTGGTGTCGACCTGGATGAAGTCCTGGTTCGGATGCTTACGACCACCTTGCGGCGGCACCGACGCCATTGTCCCTTCGACCAGCTTCAGCAAAGCCTGCTGGACACCCTCGCCCGATACGTCGCGGGTAATCGAAGGGTTATCCGACTTGCGGCTGATCTTGTCGATTTCGTCGATATAGACAATGCCGCGCTGGGCCTTGTCGACTTCGTAGTTGCAGTTCTGCAGGAGCTTCTGAATGATGTTCTCGACGTCTTCACCGACATAGCCGGCTTCCGTCAGCGTCGTTGCATCGGCAATAACGAACGGGACGTTCAGAAGGCGGGCGAGCGTCTGCGCGAGCAAAGTCTTACCGGAACCGGTCGGGCCGATCAGCAGGATGTTGCTCTTCGACAGCTCGATTTCGTCCTTCTTGTCGAGATGTTTGAGGCGCTTGTAGTGGTTGTAAACGGCCACTGCAAGAATCTTCTTCGCGCGTTCCTGCCCGATTACGTACTGATCGAGAATTTCGCGGATTTCCTGCGGACTTGGCAGATCGGACTTGGACAGGCCCGCTTCAATGCCCGCGCCTGCTGCTTCGTCACGAATGATCTCGTTGCACAGGTCGATACATTCATCACAGATGAATACCGACGGGCCGGCAATCAGCTTTTTGACTTCATGCTGGCTCTTGCCGCAAAACGAGCAATACAACAGCTTTTCGCTGTTAGAACCTTTCTTGTCCGCCATAGATGTGTGAGCCTCCGGACACTCGATTACATGATACGCCGTTTGCCCCTGCCTCGCAGTTGGGGCGAATGAGCAAAAGCAGTGACGGCGCTTGCCGCAGGCGCTTGGACGATTCTAATTATTTCACACCATAAACGGGCGTGTTCTCGCCCTCAAAAACGGGGCGAAAACCGCGCCGGATCATGGACGCTTATGCAACACCTGATCGACGAGGCCGTACGCCTGGGCGTCGTCGCCCGACATAAAGTTGTCGCGATCGGTGTCGCGAGCGATACGCTCGACCGGCTGACCGGTGTGATGCGACAGCAACTGATTCAACCGTTCCTTCAAATACAGGATTTCACGGGCCTGGATCTCGATATCCGATGCCTGACCGCGCGCGCCGCCGAGCGGCTGGTGAATCATCACGCGTGCATTCGGCAGCGTGAAACGCTTACCCTTTGCGCCGGCCGCCAGCAGGAACGCGCCCATGCTGGCCGCGAGGCCCATGCACAGCGTCGACACGTCCGGCTTGATAAATTGCATCGTATCGTAGATCGCCATCCCGGCCGAAACCGAACCGCCCGGGCTATTGATGTAAAAGCTGATGTCCTTGTCCGGATTTTCGCTTTCGAGGAACAACAACTGCGCGACGACGAGGTTGGCCGTCTGGTCGTTCACTTCACCGACCAGAAACACCACGCGTTCCTTGAGCAGACGCGAGTAGATATCGTACGAACGCTCGCCACGGCCGCTCGTTTCCACGACGATCGGCACGAGTCCGAGCGCCTGTGCTTCGAGATCCCGCGACGACTGGGAGGTCAACGTGTCCAGCATTTGGGCGCGAAAGGTCATGCAATGGGTCCTTGTCTGGGAATATTTATCAGGTACCGGACAGGTAAGTACGACAGCGCAGTATTCAAGTGCGCCGACCCCGGCGAACCCCGCTCAACACGACGCTTTATAAAAAAACGGCGTGCGGGCCGTCGCTCCGACAGCCGGCACGCCGTTGCAGCGACGCTTACGCTTGCGCCGTTGCGCTTGCCAGTTCTTCGAAGCTTACTTCCTTGTCCGTCACCTTGGCCTTGCTGAGCACGAAATCGACGACGTTGGCTTCAACGACGTAGGCTTCCATTTCTGCAAGGCGCTGCTGGTTGGAATAATACCAGCGGACGACCTCCTTCGGGTCTTCGTAGCTTTTCGCGAATTCGTCGACTTCGGCACGAATCTGCTCCGGCTTCGCCTGCAGCTCGTTGGCCTTGACCAGTTCGGCGAGCACGAGGCCCAGCTTGACGCGGCGCTCAGCCTGTTCCTTGAACATTTCTACAGGAATCGGCGCGTCGGCGGCGTTCGGCACACCACGTTGCGTCAGATCCTGACGCGCCATTTCGACGAGACGCTGCTGGTCCTGTTCGATCAGCGCGTTCGGCACGTCCAGCTCCGAAATCTTCAACAGCGCGTCCATCACCTGGTTCTTGACGATGGATTGCGTGCGGCGCTTCGCTTCGCGCTCGAGGTTGTCCTTGATTTCAGCGCGCATCTTCACCAGATCGCCGTCTTCGATGCCGAGCGATTTAGCGAATTCAGCGTCGATTTCCGGCAGGTGCGGCCACTCGATCTTCTTCATTGTGATCGTGAACTGCGCCGTCTTGCCGGCGACGTCCTTGCCGTGATAGTCGGCCGGGAACGCCAGGTCGAATTCCTTCGCTTCGCCGACTTTCAGGCCAAGCGCTGCCTTTTCGAATTCCGGCAGCATGCGGCCTTCGCCGAGCACGAACGCGAAATCTTCCGCGCTACCGCCCTGGAACACTTCGCCGTCGATCTTGCCGGCGAAGTCGACCGTCACGCGGTCGCCGTCTTTGGCTGCGGTGTCTGCACCGCCGTCGCCATGTTCGCCGGCGTCGCCGCGGGCGTGGAAGTGCACGCGCTGCTTGCGCAGGATGTCCAGCGTGCGGTCGATCTCCGCTTCGCTGATGGTGGTCGTGGTGCGCTCGATCTCAGCCGTGGAAACGTCGCCCAGCTTGACTTCGGGGTAGACCTCGAAGGTTGCGTCGAAAGCGTAGTCGCCTTCCGCTGCATCGACCTTCGGCGCGAAGCTCGGCTGACCCGCGACACGCAGGTTCTCGGCGCGGCTGATGTCGAAGAACTCCTTGCCAACCTTGTCGCTTAGCACTTCGGCTTCCACCTGGCCCGAATACTGTTGCGTCACCATCTTGAGCGGCACCTTGCCAGGGCGGAAGCCCGGCATGCGCACATTCTTCGCGAGTTGGCGGATACGCGAGTCCACTTCCTTCTGCACGGTGTCTTTCGGCAGGGAAATCGTGACGCGGCGTTCGAGCTTGCCGAGGTTCTCAACAACGTTAGCCATGGCTTCAATCGTCCTAAAATTATTCGAGCGAATCAGTTATCTTCTTCGTGCCGCTATTCGACGTCGCTTCGCATCTTGCGTCACATCGATTCAGCGCCTGCGCCGCGGGCTTGCAGGCCACCGGCAGCACGGTTTGGGTCTAAAGAGCCGAATATTTTAGCAAACTATTCGCGCGCTTAGCCGGGATTCGGAGTTTCGCGCCCATTTTTGTCCAGTTTCCTGCGGGTTTCGGGTCGGTTTAGAGCCGTTTTGACGGCCTGGGCCCATGTTTGCGCCTCTTCAGTCACTCCATTCCGGCTATGCTGTTCGACGTATTCAGTCGCGCGCGGCATGCTGATAAGCTAGCGGACGCGTTGGGCTAGCGCCCGCCCGCACCGCCTCCGCACTGAATTCAACTATCAAGAGACACCATGCCGAATCTGTCGTCCGCGCCCGTCGTCGTCATTGCTCCCGATTCTTTTAAAGGCTCGCTTAGCGCCGAACAGGTGGCGCAAGCCATCGCGTCCGGCGTAGCGCGTGCGCGGCCCGATGTCATCGTACGCATCTGCCCGATGGCCGACGGGGGCGAAGGCACGCTCGACGCCATGCTGACCGGCGGCGGCGAACGCCGCGTCCTGAGCGTGCGCGGCGCCGCGGGTCCTATGCGTGAAGCAGCCACAGGGCTGACAGGCGACGGCAGCGCGATCGTCGAAACGGCCGAGATCGTGGGCATTACCGATCCTGTCGGCATGGGCGTACCGGTTGAAGCACGCAGCTCGCGCGGCATGGGCGAAGCCATTCGCGCACTGCTCGACCTCGGCGTGCGACGCTTCTTCGTGGCGCTCGGTGGCAGCAGCACGAATGACGGTGGCGCGGGATTGCTGGCAGGCCTTGGCATGAAGCTATTCGATGCCCAGGGCGAGGAACTCGAGCCGACGCCCGAGCAGCTTGCCCGATTGGCTCGCATCGACGTCTCGCAACTGGATGCGCGACTCGCCGATACGACATTCGTCGGCATGTCAGACGTGGACAATCCGCTCACAGGCGAACACGGCGCCACTGCGATCTTCGGGCCGCAGAAAGGCGTGAAACCCGAACAGATCACGAGCGTCGACGCGGCCCTCGCTCGCTTCGCCGATCTGCTCGAACCGGCTCTCCAGCGCACGGCTCGCAACTTGCCGGGCGCGGGCGCAGCCGGCGGCCTGGGTTTCGCGTTGCATATGCTAGGCGCGCAGTTCGAACCGGGCGCGGAAACGGTGGCTCGCCAGATCGGCCTTGATGTGGCGCTTGAAGGCGCAGACTGGCTGATCACGGGCGAAGGCCGCTCGGATGTCCAGACGCTGCACGGCAAGGCGCCGTTTATCGCCTGCGCGCATGCACGCGCTTCAGGCGTGCCGGCCACATTGTTGTCGGGCGCAGTGGACTCCTCCGCGCTGCCGCGCCTTGCCGAACACTTCAGCGGCTGCTTCTCGCCGGCGCCTGGCCCGATCACACTCGAAGTCGCGATTCGCGATGCCGCGCAGCTGCTCGCCAACGAAGCTGAGCAATTGACGCGTCTTAGATACGGCGTGCGTTGACCGGTGAGGCGGTTGCGGCAACAATCACAGCGCCACGATCGCTTTCACTCACCATCGGGACGACCATGAAGGCCTCCGCCAAAGCCGGGCTCGAACAGTTTCTGACATACCGTCTGCACGTATTGAACAAGCTTGCCGAACGCGGCATCGGCGAGCGTTATCAGGAGAAGCTCGGTGTGACATTGCCGGAGGCTCGCGTGATTGCGTCAGTGGGATCGTTTGGGCCGTTTTCGATCATGGACCTCGCGCGGCATGCAAACCTCGACAAGAGTCAGGCAAGCCGCGCGGCCGAAGCGCTGATCAACCAGGGGCTCGTGCAGCGCGAAGCGAGCGAAGAAGACGGACGCGTCGTGCTGATTTCGCTGACTGTTGACGGACGCGAGCTGTACCGCAAGATCATGCCGATCGCCCGCAAGTGGAACGTCGATCTGTTCGACTGCCTCAACGAGGAAGAGAAAGCGGCGTTCGGCGACGCGCTCGACCGCATTATCGAAAGCGTGCAGGCACGCGCGGAGTAACCGGGTAAGCGGTTCCGTGGCGATTGGTTGTGCGTGCAACCAGTAAGTAAAAAGCCCCGCCAGTCATCGACTGGCGGGGCTTTTTAAATACTTGGTGCGAGGAAGGGGACTCGAACCCCTACACCATTGCTGGCGTCAGGACCTAAACCTGGTGCGTCTACCAATTTCGCCATCCTCGCGCCGGGTCAAGCGCATGCGCGCCGCGCCCGATGTGTGGCTCGCCAGCGGCCGTACTTCGCCAGCAGGAGCCGGTTTGACGTACGTCCGAAAGCGTAAGCGCGAGATTCTAACCGATTGATTTGCGCTTGTCTGCATTTGCCCGACGTATGTCGATGCTACAATTTTTGGCTAATGTTCGTACGGCATACACGCCGTCCCCACCGCGCTTCAGCCCCACACTCCATTCAAGTGAATTTCGACGAATATTGCCAGCAGAAAGCGGCGCTCCCCGGTTCGAGCAGCTACTACGCGCTGCGCGAGGCGCCAGCAGGACGCCGGCCGCTCCTGACCGCCCTGTTTGCACTGCGCCGCGAGTTCGAGGAGACCGTCAAGGAAACCAGCGATCCGGCCGTTGGCCGCACCAAGCTCGCGTGGTGGCAAAAGGAAATCGCGGCACTGGCAGCAGGCGCGCCCTCGCATCCGGTATCGAAGGCGCTCACCGCTCATATGAGGGGTGGCGCGCAAGCCATGGAAGCCGAGTATCCAGCGCTGCAAACGCTGCTGGCCGGCTTCGAAATGGACCTCGACCAGGCCCGTTACCTCGATTACCCGAATCTGCGGCGCTACCTGCAGGGTGTCGGCGGCACGTTTGCCACGCTGACCGCACGCGCGACCGCGCATAACCCAGCGCAGGCTGCCGCATGGGCCGCACCGCTAGGTGAGGCAATGTTGCTGGCGCAACTGATTGCCGAACTCGGCAACGACGCGCGGCACGGGCGCATCTATATTCCGGTCGACGAAATGCAGCGCTTCAACGTCACCGCGGCAGATGTGATCAACCGCAAATACAGTGACGCGTTCACCGAGCTGATGCGCTTTCAGACGAAGCGCGCCCGCGAAGCACTGAACACCGCCCTCGCCGCGATACCTGCCGGCGAGCGGCGCACGCAGCGCACCCTGCGGGCTCAGGCCGCTCTCGCGCTGGCGTTGCTCGATGAGATCGAACGCGATGGCTACCACGTGCTGCATCAAAGCATCGCGCTCACGCCAATCCGCAAGCTGTGGGTCGCGTGGCGCGGCGCGCGCCAACGCTGAACCCGCGTCCACAACCACACAACACCAGCACACCGCATCGCCGCATCGGTCGTCAACCGGCGCTCGGCACCAGGCGCGAAATTTCACGCACGCAGCAACGGCAACGGTTCAAAGCGCTGCTGCAACACCGCCGTAGCGTCGAGTCCCCACCACGGCCCAAGCACGGTCGCATAGATCTGGCGGAAGTCGACGCCCACCGGCAAGTTGCCGCTGCCGTCCAGTTGCGTCAGCACCGGCGGCGCGCCGTACAAGCCGCCGCGCACCCGTCCACCCATCACGAAATGCGGCGCCACCGTGCCGTGATCGGTCCCATTGCTCTGATTCTCGCGCGGCCGGCGTCCGAACTCCGCGTAGGTCACGACCAGCGTATTGTCCCAACGTCCCAACTCGACCAGCGCCGACTTCATCGACGCAAAACCTTCCGCGAGCTGCTTGAGCAACGCGGCCTGCTGCCCAGGCTGGTTCTGGTGCGTGTCGAAGCCGTTGAGCGTCAGCCGGATCACCGCTACGCCCTGTCCGTTCAGCGGCTTGCCCTGCGGGGTGTCGCCAGCGGCCAGCACTTGCATCGCCGTCTTGATCGAAGTCCCAAACGCGCCCTGCGGAAAAGCGGTCTTGAGCGGAAATTGCCCTTCGCGTGGACGCAGGCGGTCGGCGGCCTTCACGATATCGTTCTCGACGTCGAGAATATGCGCGAGCTCGGGATTGCGCTCATGCAGCGACACAGGCGTCGCGAGGCGCGAAGCCTTGATGAACTGCGCCGGATTCACGAGCGCAATGGCCCGTGCGCCGTTGGCGAGCGGCCCCATCTCGGCACTACCGATCACCACGCCGTCCGCGACAAAACTCGGCGGTACCGCGTGCTGCGCGAACGCGCGAGTCAACCAGCCTTCACGAAGATATTGATCCGAGCGCGAGGCGGTGTCCCATATCTCGATAGAGCGGAAATGTGAGAGATTCGGCTGCGTATAGCTGACGCCCTGGACGATGGCCAGTTGCTGGCTCTGCCATAGCGGCATCAGCGGTTGCAAAGAGGGATGCAAGGCCGTGCGCTCGTCGAGCTGGATGACCTGCTCGCGCCTGATGCCGATGTTCTTGCGTAACTGATAGTAAGCAGGATCCGCGTAAGGGATGACTGTATTCAGTCCGTCGTTGCCGCCTTTCAACTCTACGAGAATCAGCAGATTGCCGTAACCGCCGCGCGCGAGCGTCGTTGCCGCCGCTGCATCGGACTGGCTCGCGCCCTGGGCACCGAACGCCCGCGGCAGCCAAAGGGCCGCGCCTGCCGCTGTGGTCATCGAAAGAAAATCGCGCCGTCTCATGCTGCACCTCATTCGTTTGTAGCTACGTGGAGTGCGCCGCCCGGTCCGCGCCGCTTCGATTCTTCATTTCTTTGGTTCGACAAAACTGACTTACTTCAACTGATATGCCGGATCCATCAACAGCGCTTCCAGGTAAGCGCTCGCGGTCGAATCGGTTTCGATGGCATCGACCGGAGCAATCGGCAACACCGCGTGCTGCAATTGCAGGTCAGCGGAGAGGCCCGCTTTCGCGGTTGGAGCCGTGTTGAACTGCGCGAGCCACGTGTCGATATCAAAGCGTACTCCGCCCTGCCCCACCCGCGCCATCGCGCGCTGCACCATCGCCGCCTTCGGGTCCTGGCTCATCGTGCCGTTTTGCGGACGATGCGGCGCGGCGGTCTCGGTGGCGCGGAAGATCTGCTCGACGAACTGCTTGCGTGCGAGCAGCGTCGAACTGTTGATCCACGTCGTGCCACCGGGCCAGCCCTTCACGTTGGGTGGATAGAACAGGTTCTCACCCAGATTGCGAATCTGTCCGGCGAACGGTGCCGTGTTGTCGTAGCTGATATCGAACTCGCGCAGCGCTCCCACCACGAACTCAGCGGGCGACTTCACCAGCACGCCGCGATTGCGCTCGTCCCAGAACGCATCGCTGAGGAAGAGTCCGCGTAATGCGACTTTTATGTCGTAATGACTGGCGCGAAAGCGCTCGGCAACCGCTGCGATCTGCGCCGGGTCCGGCGTATCGGAGACGAACTCGCGCCACAACTTTGTCGTGACGAAGGTGGCGGTCTCAGGACGCGCCAGCAGAATGTCGAGCACCTGGTCGCCGTCGAACGGACCGCTCTGGCCGAGTACGGTCTTGACTGCATCGTCATGCAGGTTGGCGCGCCACACGTACGCCTGGGTATCCGGATCGAGGCTCCATCCTGTGTAGGCACGCGCTGCTTCCGACACGTCCTGCTGCGTATAGTGGCCTTCGCCGAGCGTGAACAGTTCCATCACTTCGCGGGCAAAGTTTTCGTTGGGCTTGCCCTTGCGGCTGCCGGCGCCGTCGAGGTACTGCAGCATGGCCGGATCTTTCGCGACGTCGTGCAGCATCTGGCCGAAATTGCCCAGCGCGTCGCGTCTGAGCAGCATGTCCTGTTGCGCCATCTGCTGCGGATAGCCGACCTTGTCCTGGCCCGAGGTGAAATGGTTGTGCCAGAAGAGCGTCATGCGCTCGGTCAGCGGCGACGGCGTGGTCAACATCTCGCGCACCCACCATGCGCGCAACTCTTCGTAACGCTGACCGCGCGTGCGCCCTTCGGCTTGCCGCTGATCCTGCGTCCAGGCCTTGCGCTCGTCACGAGTCGGGATCGGCTCCAGGACCCACGCGGGCATCGGCGTAAAGGATTCGGTGCGCGCCGTGGACAACACCTTGTCGACTGTCTGCGCACGCGTCAGCCCGACGTATTGGGCGACTTCGGCGTTGTCCGGCGCAAATCCCACCCGTGTCAGGAAAAAGCGCGCATCATCAGCGTCAAGGAGAGCTTCGGCCGAGTCGTCGTCGGTCGCCACCGGTGCATGGTGTTTGCCGCGCTGACCATGCGGTGAAGTTGACGCGGGCGCTGTGCCGTTCTGGGCGTCGGCCACTTGCGCCCCCACCAGCGCTGCGAGCGCAACGACGGCAAAGAACAAGGTGAGCACGGGATTCGACCTGTCGCCGGTGCGCCTTAGCAGCTTTTTCATTGTCAGTCGTCCGTGGTCCGGTAGCGGTGTCGAGAAGACGCCAGCTTGGCATGCGAGTCATACGTGACACGCACGATCATCCTCTCTGGCCACTCAACGGCAGATCAGGCGGGAAAGTTGACGGGGGAAGTGAAACGAAATTTTTCACGCGCATCGCGACACGCTGCGCGTCGCACCAGGCGGTACTCGACGATGAAAACTGGGCGTAGTGCCCTAGCGTTTGTACAACTCGCGAACGGCGTCTTCGATGTGCTGACGTAGCAGACGCCGCTCTTCGGGCGTCATGTGGCCGTCGCGGCGACGCTGATCCAGATCGGGGGGAACTGCGGCACGCATCATGGCGTCTGAAGCTTGGTGATCCGGTTCGGGAGTATGCGGCTGGTGCGACAGTTTGAAGGCGCGGAAGCGCGGCGCGTGTGGGTTCGATGCCCGTTCGTCGGTGGACTGGGCATGGGCGAGCGAAGGGCCTAATGTGCCCGCGAGTGTGCCGGCCACAGCCAGCGCAATCACGCGTAGGCGCACATTCGGCCAAACCCCTCCCTTCATCTTGTTCCCTTCGTGGTGCGGCAACCGGCTATCCTAAATGCGTGTACAAACCCCGGAAAAAAAGCCGGGTGCGAATTTTAGTCGAGTGAAGTATCCACCGAACAGCCGCATTCAGTAAAGCAGTCTACGCGTCACCGCTTTACGCCATGCCACAGTGCGGGTAAATTTTGTAACTGACTGTAACCCGCGAATTGATGCAAACTCGCGCCACTTTGTAATCGCGCTAAGATGCCGACCATGGAAACCAAAAACCCTTCGAAAATCCTCGTCGTCGATGACGATCCGCGTCTGCGCGATCTTCTACGCCGCTACCTTGGCGAACAGGGCTTCAATGTCTACGTCGCCGAAAATGCGCCGTCAATGAACAAGCTTTGGGTGCGTGAGCGTTTCGACCTGCTGGTGCTCGACCTGATGCTGCCCGGCGAAGACGGCCTGTCGATCTGCCGTCGCCTGCGCGGCAGCAACGATCGCACGCCGATCATCATGCTGACGGCCAAAGGTGAAGACGTCGACCGTATCGTCGGGCTCGAGATGGGCGCGGACGACTATCTGCCGAAGCCGTTCAACCCGCGCGAACTGGTCGCGCGCATCCACGCGGTGCTGCGCCGGCAGTCGCCGTCGGAACTGCCGGGTGCGCCGTCCGAGACCACCGAGGTCTTCGAGTTCGGCGAGTTCGCACTCAACCTCGCTACCCGCACGCTGACCAAGGCCGGTCAGGAAATCCCGCTGACCACTGGCGAGTTCTCCGTGCTGAAGGTGTTCGCCCGTCATCCGCGCCAGCCTCTGTCGCGCGAAAAGTTGATGGAACTGGCGCGCGGTCGTGAATACGAAGTGTTCGACCGCAGCCTCGACGTGCAGATCTCGCGTCTGCGCAAGCTGATCGAACCGGATCCGGGCAGCCCGCGCTTTATCCAGACCGTCTGGGGTCTTGGCTACGTATTCATTCCCGACGGCGCAGCCTGAGTTTGTTCGCGCTTTCCGCTTTTGTTTTCAGATAAGAAGGGCCCATGCGGATCGACCGGCGCCTCCTGACGCTCGCGTTCGGTGGCCTTTTCTGGCGGACCTTTCTGCTGATTGCATTATTGATCGCAGTCAGTCTCGCCGCCTGGTTCCAGAGCTTCCGGGTGATCGAACGCGAGCCGCGCGCGCAGCGCGTGGCGTTGCAGCTCGTCGCGATCGTGAAGCTCACACGCACCGCACTCCTCTATTCCGATCCCGACCTGCGGCGCGCACTGCTGCAAGATCTGGAAAGCAATGAAGGAGTGCGCGTGTATCCGCGCGAAACCTCCGACAAGTACAAGCTGCAACCGGACGAGTCGTTGAACCGGCTGATCGAACACGACATCCGTGGACGGCTCGGCGACGACACGGTGATTGCGCAATCGGTCAACGACATCCCGGGCGTCTGGATCAGCTTCAAGATCGACGACGACGATTACTGGGTCGCGCTCGACCGCGATCAGCTCGATAACGCGACAGGCCTGCAATGGGCCGGATGGGGTGTATTTGCACTTGCGCTATCGCTATTTGGCGCAGCCTTCATCACGAGTCTGGTGAACCGGCCATTTGCACGTCTCGCGATGGCGGCGCGCAAGGTGGGCTCGGGGCAGTCGCCCGAGCCGCTGCCCGAGCGCGGCATGGGCGTGGCCGCCGAGACCAATCGAAGCTTCAACCAGATGGTGCAGGATCTCGAGCAGCTCGAAGCCGACCGCGCGCTGATGCTTGCCGGCATCTCGCACGACCTGCGCACCCCGCTCGCCCGGCTGCGGCTCGAAACCGAAATGAGCCCATCGGATCAGACCACCAAGGACGCGATGGTCGACGACATCGAGCAGATGGACATGATCATCGGCCGATTCCTCGATTACGCGCGACCGGTGCAAAGAGTCCCGGAACCTGTCGACCTTTCCGTGATCGCAGGAGAACTGGCGGCGCGAATTGCGTCGGAGGACGGCATGCGGCTGATCACGCGGCTGGCCCCATCGGCGGTGATCGAGGCCGACGAAACCGATATGCGGCGCGTGATCGGCAACCTGCTCGAAAACGCCCGCAAGTATGGTCTGAGCGAGGGCGACGGCATTCCGCGCGTGATCCTCGAGACGCGTGTGTCGCACTCGCGTGTCGAGCTTTCGGTGGTCGACGAAGGTCCGGGCATTCCGGAAGACCAGCTGACGCTCGTCACACGCCCGTTTTACCGCGTCGACACGGCGCGGACCCAGGCCAACGGCACCGGACTCGGCATGGCGATCGTGCAGCGACTGGTCGGCCGGTATCGCGGCGGCCTGCGACTGCGCAACCGCAGCCCAGGGCCGGGACTCGAAGTCACGATCGAATTTCCGCTCGCCAAGGGCGTCTGAGGCATCGGGAAACTCCCGGGGCCCCACGTGCTGCCAGCGCTTCGGCGCCCTCGCAGCACCCCATATTGCGGTGCATGAGCGTGCCAACCTGCCGCGCAACAGCCCTGCCGTAAACGCCGCAGAAGCGGTGGCATTTGAACAATCTATCGACGCGGTGAAGAAAAACTATCTACCTTATTAGTTAAAAACTATTGCTGCGATGCATCAATAGAGTTATAATTAAGTCTGTGTAACGTATTCGTTACAGCGAGCAGGTAGCCTGAACAGGCCGTTTTTTCCAACTCATTGGCAACCCTTCACAGGAGTATTTCCGCATGAAAACCGTTGGCGACAAACTGGAAGCTTTCACCGTCACCGCAGCCAAGCCGGGCTTCAACAACCATGAAGAAAACGGCGTGTCGGCGTTCGAAGAAATCACCGAACAGTCGTTCCCGGGCAAGTGGAAGATCATCTACTTCTACCCGAAGGACTTCACTTTTGTGTGCCCGACGGAAATCGTCGAATTCGGCAAGCTGGCTGGCGACTTCGCAGAGCGCGATGCTGTCCTGCTGGGCGGCAGCGTGGACAACGAGTTCGTGAAACTGGCATGGCGCCGTGAGCACAAGGATCTGAGCAAGCTGAACCACTACGCGTTCGGCGACGTCAAGGGCGAGCTGATCGACCAACTGGGCGTGCGCGACAAGGAAGCAGGCGTGGCGCTGCGCGCAACGTTCATCGTCGACCCGGACAACACGATCCAGCACGTTTCGGTGAACAACCTGAACGTTGGCCGTAACCCGGAAGAAGTGCTGCGTATTCTCGACGGTCTGCAAACGGACGAACTGTGCCCGTGCAACCGTGCAGTTGGCGGCGCAACGCTGTAAGCCTTGCAAGTCGAAAGCCCGCTAAGCTTGAAAAAGCCGGCGGGCTTTTTTATCGGCAACCTGATAGGAGATATCAATGGAATTCTTGTCTGCGATTAAAGCACTTGTTCCTGACTACGCTAAAGACATTCGTTTGAACCTGGACGGCACGATTGCGCGGTCATCGCTGGAGGGCACAGATGCCGTGGGTGTGGCGTTGGCTGCCGCGTTTGCGGCGAAGAGCCCGGTGATTGTCGATGCGATTCGCAATGCGGGTGTGTTGTCTCCCGAGGAAGTCAATGGCGCGCTGACGGCTGCTGCATTGATGGGGATGAATAACGTCTGGTATCCGTATGTGGAGATGACTGACAATGCGGATCTGAAGTCGCAGCCGGCGCAGTTACGGATGAATGCTTATGCTTCGCACGGTGGCGTGGATAAGCGGCGGTTTGAGATGTATGCGCTTGCGGCTTCTATTATTGGCAAGTGCCATTTTTGTGTTAAATCGCACTTTGATACGCTTGTTGCTGAGGGGATGAGTTCTACTCAGTTGCGGGATGTGGGGCGTATTGCTGCGGTTGTTAATGCTGCTTCGCAGGTTATTGTGGCTGAAGGGAAGTAATCAGGTTTTTCACTTTCTGTGGGACGCTGCGCGGGTGGGTTTTTTATGCGTGGCGTTTGCGGTTGATTTATTTGCCTGCGCGGCGCTTTGTCGCTGTTCTTGCGGTGGACCGATAACAAATCAAGGAAAGGCCAACACCGCCGCCCCGCAGGCAAAAACCCCCACTCACCCCTTAATTAACAAAACCACAGCCTGAGCCTCAATCCCCTCAGCCCTGCCCAGATACCCAAGCTTCTCATTAGTCTTAGCCTTGACATTAACCCGATCAAGCGCCAGCTTCAAATCCTCAGCAATATTAACCCGCATAGCCTCGATATGAGGCGCAAGCTTGGGCGCCTGAGCAATAACCGTACTATCCACATTCCCAATAGAGAACCCAGCCTGAGCAATCCGCGCGGCACATTCCCTCAACAGCACACGCGAATCCGCACCGGAAAACTTCGCATCAGTATCGGAGAAATGCCGCCCAATATCCCCCAACGCGGCTGCGCCAAACAAAGCATCCGTAATAGCATGCAACAACACATCCGCATCCGAATGCCCCAGCAACCCCCGGTCATAAGGCACCGTCACGCCGCCAATAATGAGCGGCCGCCCCGGTACGAGCGCGTGCACGTCATACCCCTGTCCAATTCTTAAATCCATAGCTCGAAGTCCGGTTATCAACGATGAAACTCTTCAGGAAGCCGCAGGCCGGCTCAAAATCGCCTCGGCCAGATCGAAATCTTCCGGATACGTAACCTTGAAATTGCGCAAGCTGCCCTGCACCAGGAGCGGCGCGTGGCCCAGCCACTCAATCGCGCTCGCCTCGTCCGTCAGATCATGTCCGTCCTGCTGCGCCCGCAAGATCGCCTCGCGCAACATCCCCACGCGGAACATCTGCGGTGTCTGCGCCTGCCACAAGCCGTCGCGCGACTCGGTCCGGGCAATCCGTCCACCACTGTCCGGCGCAATGCGCTTGAGCGTATCCGCCACCGGCAGCGCCATGATCCCGCCCACCGCGTCGTCCTTGAGCGCATTAACCAGCGTGCGGATCAGGAGAGCCGTGATGCCCGGGCGTGCCGCATCGTGCACCAGCACCCAGTCGTCGTCGTGCGCTCCGAACTCGGCCAGCGCGTGCAGGCCGTTCAGGACCGAGGCCTGGCGTGAAGCGCCGCCGCAGCGCCGTACCGCGAATCGCAAGCCGGAAAAGCGGCGGGCGTCGAAATGCTGGTCCTCGGGGGCGATCACTACCAGCGTCTGCGCGAACTCGCTGCAGGCGTCGAAAGCCGCCAATGAGTAATGCAACAGGTCGCGACCAGCTACAGTGCGATATTGTTTGGGCATCGCGGCGCCGGACCGGCTGCCGGTGCCTGCGCACGGAATCAGAGCAAAAAGACGTGAAGTCACTGGTGCGGACGCCGCGAAAGTCAAAGTAAAGGACGGATTTTATAATAGGTCCTTCGCATCCACGCCATGACACGCGTAAACTTGCCGCTCACGTGTGACCCACCGGCCGCCTTCTCCTCTATGCCAGACATTGCCGCATCATCGCAGTACTCCTCGCCCGTCGCGCTCGTCAAGGCCGGCCAGCGTTTCGCCTTCGACGGTACGCACGGCTCATCCGATGCCCTGCTGATCGCCCGCTATCACCTCGCCTATCGCGAACAGGTGCCGCTGCTCGCCGTCGTCTGCTCGAGCGCCGTCGACGCCCAGCGCCTCACGCAAGAAATCGCTTTCTTCGCTCCTGAGGCGCGTGTGCGCCTCCTGCCCGACTGGGAAACGCTGCCTTACGATACCTTCTCGCCGCACCAGGATCTCGTCTCCGAGCGTCTCGCCACGCTCCACGACCTCGGCGAAGGCCGCTGCGACATCCTGCTGGTGCCCGCCACCACGGCCCTGTACCGCATGCCGCCCGCCTCGTTCATGGCGGGCTACACGTTCTCGTTCTCGCAAGGCGAGCGTCTCGACGAGGCCAAGCTGAAGGCCCAGTTGACGCTGGCAGGCTACGAGCACGTCAGCCAGGTTGTGCGCCCCGGAGAGTACTGCGTGCGCGGCTCGCTGCTCGACCTGTTTCCGATGGGCTCGCCGCTGCCGTACCGGATCGATCTGTTCGACGATCAGGTCGACTCGATCCGCGCGTTCGACCCCGACACGCAGCGCAGCCTCTATCCGGTGAAAGACGTGCGCCTGCTGCCCGGCCGCGAATTCCCGTTCGACGAAGCCGCCCGCACCGCCTTCCGCAGCCGTTGGCGCGAGGTCTTCGAGGGCGACCCGAGCCGCGCCTCGATCTATAAAGACATCGGCAATGGCGTACCGTCCGCGGGCATCGAATACTACCTGCCGCTCTTCTTCGAAGAGACCGCCACGCTGTTCCACTATCTGCCGGCGGGCGCGCAACTCGCGTTCGTCGGCGATCTGGAAGCGGCCATCAAGCGTTTTACCAACGACACCAAGCAGCGTCACAGCTTCCTGGCGCATGACCGCGACCGGCCGATTCTCGAGCCGCAGCGCCTGTTCCTCTCGGACGCGGACTTCTTCACGTTCGCCAAACCGTTCGCGCGTCTTGTGCTGCCGGCCAATGCCGGCGGCGGCTGGTCCACGCCGCTGCCGGATCTCGCGATCGACCGCCACGCGGACGATCCGGTCGCGGCATTGCGCAGCTACCTCGATACGACCCAGAACCGCGTGCTGTTCGCCGCGGAATCGGCGGGCCGGCGCGAAACGCTGCTGCAATTGCTGGCTGACAACCATCTACGGCCGTCCTCGAGCGACAGCTTCAACGACTGGTTAGCCGGCGACGAACGCTTCTCGCTCGGCGTTGCTCCGCTGTCCACCGGCTTCGCGGTGCCGGCCGAAGGCATCGCTGTCATCACGGAAACCGAGCTGTACGGCCCGCTCGTACGCCGCTCCGGACGGCGCCGCCAGGAACAGGCGAGCAACGTCGATTCGATGGTGCGCGATCTGTCGGAGCTGAAGGTGGGCGACCCGGTCGTGCATTCGCAGCACGGTATCGGCCGCTATATGGGTCTGGTGACGATGGATCTCGGCGAAGGCGAAACCGAGTTCCTGCACCTCGAATACGCCGGCGAAAGCAAACTCTATGTGCCGGTCGCGCAGCTGCACGTGATCTCGCGCTATAGCGGCGCGGATCCGGAAAGCGCCCCGCTTCACTCGCTGGGCTCCGGTCAGTGGGAAAAAGCCAAGCGCCGCGCCGCCCAGCAGATTCGCGATACCGCTGCTGAATTGCTCAACCTGTATGCGCGCCGCGCGGCGCGCGAGGGTCATGCGTTCGCGCTCGAACCGCGCGACTATGTGAAATTCGCGGAAAGCTTCGGCTTCGAAGAAACGCCCGACCAGGCCGCGGCGATTGCCGCCGTGATCGGCGATATGACGAGCGGCAAGCCGATGGACCGTCTCGTCTGCGGCGACGTCGGTTTCGGCAAGACCGAGGTCGCGCTGCGCGCGGCCTTCATTGCGGTGATGGGCGGCAAACAGGTCGCACTGCTATCGCCGACTACGCTGCTGGCAGAACAGCACACGCAAACCTTCTCCGACCGTTTCTCCGACTGGCCAGTGCGCATCGCTGAATTGTCGCGCTTCAAGTCGACCAAGGAAGTCAACGCAGCGATCCAGCAGATTAACGACGGCAGCGTCGATATTGTCATCGGCACGCACAAACTGCTGTCCTCGGATGTGCAGTTCAAACGCCTCGGTCTGGTGATCATCGACGAGGAGCATCGCTTCGGCGTGCGTCAGAAAGAGGCCCTGAAAGCGTTACGCGCCGAAGTCGACGTACTGACGCTCACCGCCACGCCGATTCCGCGCACACTCGGCATGGCCCTCGAAGGCCTGCGTGACTTCTCCGTGATCGCAACGGCGCCGCAAAAGCGGCTCGCCATCAAGACCTTCGTGCGCCGCGAAGAAGATGGCGTGATCCGCGAGGCCATGCTGCGCGAGCTGAAGCGCGGCGGCCAGGTCTACTTCCTGCACAACGAAGTCGAAACGATCGAGAACCGCCGGCAGATGCTCGAAGCGCTGGTGCCCGAAGCTCGCATCGCAGTCGCACACGGCCAGATGCACGAGCGCGAACTCGAACGCGTGATGCGCGACTTCGTCGCCCAGCGTGCCAACGTGCTGCTGTGTACGACCATTATTGAAACCGGCATCGACGTGCCGAGCGCCAACACGATCCTGATTCACCGTTCCGACAAATTTGGCCTCGCACAGTTGCACCAGTTGCGCGGACGCGTCGGACGCTCGCATCACCAGGCGTATTCGTATCTGCTGGTGCACGACCCGCAGGGGCTCACCAAACAGGCGCAGCGCCGTCTCGAAGCCATCCAGCAGATGGAAGAACTCGGCTCGGGTTTCTATCTGGCCATGCACGACCTCGAAATTCGCGGCACGGGCGAAGTGCTGGGCGACAAACAATCGGGCGAGATTCAGGAGATCGGTTTCCAGCTTTATACGGACATGTTGAACGACGCCGTGAAGGCACTCAAGGAAGGCAAGGAACCCGATCTCACCGCGCCGCTCGCGGCCACCACCGAGATCAATCTTCACGCGCCTGCAATTCTGCCGGCCGATTATTGCGGCGATGTGCAGGAACGTCTGTCGCTCTACAAGCGCCTCGCAAATTGCGAACATAACGACGCGATCGATGGCATCCAGGAGGAATTGATCGACCGGTTCGGCAAGCTACCGCCGCAAGCGCACGCGCTGGTGGAAACGCATCGCTTGCGACTCGCTGCGAAACCGCTGGGGATTTCGAAGATCGATGCGGGAGAATCGGTCATCGGCCTGCAATTCGTCCCAAATCCGCCGATCGACGCGATGCGGATCATCGAAATGGTGCAGAAACACAAGCACATCAAGCTCGCGGGTCAGGACAAACTGCGCATCGAAACGCGCAGCCCCGATCTGGCCGTGCGAGTGGCAACCGTGAAAGAAACGCTGCGCGCACTCGGCTCGCCGACGCGGGGTACGGCCACCGCAGCGGTACGCTGAAGCGAGCTCCGCGGGGTCAGGCAACCCACCTCCGCCCTGTATGCTGCGGCGCGCAAGACGCGCCGCAGCCTGCTATTGCGCGAGCCGGGGCAGCGTTTTTTGGGTATGATCGAAAGACTTAAAAGTCGGAGCTTCGTCATGTCCCACGTCGCTGAATCAGCGCGTTCCGCGCACACAGCCGCATCGTCCGCACCCGCCGCCTCGTCGTCCACGTCCCCTGCTTCGCTTCCCTGGATCACGCGCCTAGTATCAATGGATACGGTCAGCCGCAATCCGAATCTCGGCCTGATCGAAACCGTGCGCGACGAATTGCGCGCAGCCGGCGTCGAAAGCACGCTCACGCACGACCCCAGCGGCAAATGGGCCAATCTGTTCGCCACGATCCCCGCCCATGACGGCGAGACCAATGGCGGCATCGTGCTATCGGGTCACACGGACGTGGTGCCGGTCGACGGTCAACAATGGGACAGCGATCCGTTCAAACCGGAAGTACGTGACGCCAAACTCTACGGCCGCGGCACCTGCGACATGAAAGGCTTCATCGGCGCCGCGCTCACGCTCGTGCCCGAAATGCAGCGCACGAAACTCGCCAAGCCGATTCACTTCGCGCTCTCGTTCGACGAGGAAGTCGGCTGCGTCGGCGCGCCGCTATTGATTGCAGACCTGATGAAACGCGGCATCAAACCGGACGGCTGCATCGTCGGCGAGCCGACCAGCATGCGCCCGATCATCGCGCACAAAGGCATCAACACGTACCAGTGCTGCGTGCGGGGACAGGCGGCGCATTCGTCGCTGACACCGAAGGGACTGAACGCAATCGAATACGCTGCACGGCTGATCTGCTACATCCGCGATATGGCCGATCAGTTTCGCGAGCAAGGCCCGTTCGACGAACTGTTCGACGTGCCCTTCAGCACCGCGCAGACGAGCACCATCGTAGGCGGTAACGCGATCAACACCGTGCCTGCGGAATGCCGCTTTCAGTTCGAATTCCGCAATCTGCCTACGCTCGATCCGCAGTCGATTTTCGCGCGCATCGATCAGTACGCACGCGAAACGCTGTTGCCGAAGATGTTGCGCGAACATCCGTCCGCAGCCATCGAGATCTCGAAGATCGCGGCCGCCCCTGGCCTCGACTCGTCGGAGCAGGCAGCGATCACTGAACTGGTACGCGCGTTGACCGGGGACCAGGACAAACGCAAGGTCGCTTACGGCACCGAAGCGGGACTGTTCTCGCTGGCAGGCATTCCGGCCATCGTATGCGGCCCCGGCGACATCCAGCAGGCGCACAAGGCCAACGAGTTCGTGGCACTGGAACAGCTGGTGGATTGCGAACGCTTCCTCGCAAAGTTCATTCACAGCATGTCGGTGGAGGCTCTGACTTGAACTGAAGCAGGCCGCGCGACTCCAAAGACTAAGAACGGACGACTTCACCCCACGCCATGTCCACCGCTACGCCTCAGCACACCGACCATACGATCGACGGCGAGCCGATCCCGACGCTCGACGACATCGCCTCGCAGCATTTTGCGTTGACGCCGTGGGTCGCGCGCACGCCGGTGTTCGACAAGCTCGATTTGCCATCGCTGGAAGGCACGATGGTGAACTTCAAGTTCGAACTGCTGCAGGCGGGCGGCAGCTTCAAGACACGCGGTGCGTTCACCCATCTGCTCGCGCTCGACGAAGCGCAACGCAGTGCCGGAGTGACTTGCGTATCGGGCGGCAATCATGCGGTCGCGGTCGCCTATGCGGCGATGCGCCTCGGCATCAGCGCCAAGGTCGTGCTGTTTCGTTCGGCCAACCCGGCGCGCGTCGCGCTGTGCCGGCAGTTCGGCGCAGAGATGGTGCTGGCGGAGAACGGCGCCGAGGCATTCGAGATCGTGCGCCGCGTCGAAGCCGAGGAAGGCCGCTATTTCGTGCATCCGTTCAACGGTTACCGCACGGTGCTCGGCACCTCGACACTCGGCTACGAATGGGCCACGCAAACGCCGGATCTGGACGCCGTGATCGTACCGATCGGCGGCGGCGGCCTTGCGGCAGGTGTGTCGACGGCATTACGGCTGGCGAATCCGCGCATCCATGTGTTCGGGGTCGAACCGGACGGTTCCGATGCGATGAGTAAGAGCTTCGCGGCCAACCATACGATCAAGATGGGCCACATGTACAGCATTGCGGATTCGCTGATGGCACCGCACACCGAGCAATACAGCTACGAACTGTGCAGACGCCATATCGACCGCCTCGTCACGGTCACAGACAACCAGTTGCGCTCGGCCATGCTGACGCTGTTCACGCAACTCAAGCTCGCCGTCGAACCCGCCTGCGCGGCGGCTACAGCGGCCCTGCTCGGTCCGCTGCGCGAGACGTTGCAGGGCAAACGCGTTGGGGTGCTGCTATGCGGGGCCAACATCGATACGGTCAGTTTTGCAGCGCACGTCGAGCGGGCTCACGCGCTTGAGTCATAGTTTCCGTAGCGCAAGCGCATCCTCAAAAGCACTACCCTATCCTCCCCACGTTGGCTATCATGGCGCCATCGACTTCAAGGAGGAAATCCCAATGAGCATGGTCAAGGAGTTCAAGGAATTTGCCCTCAAAGGCAACGTGATGGATCTTGCAGTCGGTGTGATTATCGGCGGCGCGTTTTCCACCATTGTTAATTCAATTGTCAAAGACCTGATCATGCCGGTCGTCGGACTCGCCACCGGCGGCCTCGATTTTTCCAACAAGTTCATCCGCCTGGGCGAAATTCCGGCAAGCTTCAAGGGCAGCCCCGAGTCGTATAAAGACCTGCAAACGGCGGGTGTGGCCGTATTCGGCTATGGCTCGTTCATCACCGTGCTGATCAACTTCATCATCCTCGCCTTTATCATTTTCCTGATGGTGAAGTTCATCAACAACCTGCGCAAGCCGGCCCCTGCCGAAGCGCCGCCGCCCGCTCCGACGCCGGAAGACGTGCTGCTGCTGCGTGAAATCCGCGATTCACTGAAAAATTCGCCGCGCCTGCCCCAGGCGTAGGTAAGGCATAGGCAAGACGTAGGTAAGCGCGCGGTTAGTGCGAAATTACGTGCAGTCATTCGCCAAAACTTCGCACTACGTGGAATCGGAGGCCGCGGTTTTTTCGGCCTTCACATTCGCCGCGCTCTCGATCAACTGTTCGAGCTGACCGAAATTCACAGGCTTGGTCAGATGCGATGTGAAACCGGCGCCCAGGCAGCGACGCACATCCTCGTCGGTGCCGAAGCCGGTCAAGGCGATCGCCGGCACGTCCGAATGTTCGCGAAACGCCTTGATGAAATCGAGGCCGGTGCCGTCCGGCAATCCGACGTCGCTCACAATCAGATCGAACGTCACCGACTGTGTGGCCGCCAGCGCGTCGGCCACGCGGCCCACCACCGTCACCTCATGACCGAGGCTGCGAATCAGCTGCGCCATCACCTCGGCGGTGTCCACATGATCCTCGATCAGCAGGATCGTCATGATGCCACCCGGGTAGGTCGCAGCGGGTGCCGGGACGACCGCTTCTTCGACAGGCTTCGCGGCCGTCGGCAAGGTAATCGTGAAGGTCGCGCCGCAGTGCGCTCCGGGACTCTGTGCCGTTACCGTGCCGCCGTGCACATCGGTCAGCGCCTTGGTGATAGCGAGACCTAATCCCAGACCGCCGAACTGGCGGGTCATGTTCTGGTTGCCCTGTTCGAACGCGTTGAAGAGCTTGCCGATCTGCTCGGGTTCAATGCCGATCCCCGTATCCTCGATCGAGATCTGCACATGCATCCGCTCGTCGCGCGTGCGCACATAGATATGACCGCCGTCCGGTGTGAATTTGGCGGCGTTGCGGATCAGGTTCCAGAGCATCTGCTGCAACCGCGCGCGGTCAGCAAGCACGTAGTGGTGCTGCGCAGCCTTGTCGACATGCACGTCCTGCTGCTTGACCTGAATCTCGCTGCGAAACAGTTCAAGCACGCTGTCGATCACTTCATGCACGTTCACGGTCTCCAGCGAGAGACGCAGCTTGCCGTTCGCCACCCGCGTGAGATCGAGCAGATCGTCGATGAGGCGCGCTTCGAGTTCGACGTTGCGGCGGATCATCAGCACGCACGAGCGCGCCTGGTCCGGCAGGTCCGGTATCATTTCGAGGAGCCGCGAGCCCGCCAGCACCGGCGTGAGTGGCGTACGCAACTCGTGCGAGAGCATTGCCAGAAAGCGGTCTTTCGCACGATTGGCTTCTTCGGCGGCGTGCCGCGCAGCCTGCTCGGAAGCCAGCAGCCGTTCATGCTCCTCAATCGCTTCGCGCTGCGAATGAATGTCCGTGCAACTGCCAAACCACTTGGTGACCACGCCGTCGGAATCGCGCATCGCAACGATACGCGCGTCGAACCAGCGGTATGCGCCGTCATGGCCGCGAATGCGCAGCTCATGGCGATAGTCCTCGGCCCCGCTCCTGACCGTTTTCAGCCAGCTCTGGCGGATTTCCTCGCGATCGTCGGCATGAACGGCTTCGAGCCACGCAAGGCCGTGCGAATGGCTCTCGTCGAGACCTGTGTATTCGAACCACTGCTTCGACAGAAAATCGCAATCGCCATTGGCGTCGCAGGTCAGCACGAGATGCGGCAGCGCTTCCGACAAGGTACGGTAATGCTGCTCGCGGTCGCGCAGCAGCACTGCTTCGGCCGAAGCCCGCTGTAGTCGGACCTGTGAGAGCGCCCGCTCCACAGCTTCCGGCAGATAGTCGAGGTAGTCGCCGGATTTCGGCACCACGTCCGAGACGCCGGCGCGCAACGCCTCGATCACGCGCGATTCGTCCGTGAACCCGGTAACGAGAATGGCGGGACTGCGCACGCCTTCGGCGCGCAGCCGGCGGAAGAAGTCGAGGCCAGTCTCCGGCCCGTTGAGCTGATAGTCGAGTACGAGCAGGTCCGGCTCGCCGGCCGCGATCCGCTCGCGGGCACTTTCGACGTCCGAACAGAGCGCCACGCGACAACCGGCCCGCTGCAGCGACTTGCGTGCAAGACGCAAGATGCCTTCGTCGTCATCGACGACAAGCACATAATCCGCGGGTGGCGAGGATACGTCTTCGGTCATGCTGGTTCTTTCTATGGCTAGATTTACGCTGGCGGATTTGAGGCCTGTACCGTAACGATAAGTCCCTCAGGATGCCATTAAACGCTGGCCCGGCGGCAGCTTCACCACCTGCAGGAAGAAGCCGAGGCGGCGCACCGCCTCGATGAATGCGTCATATTCGACCGGCTTCGTGATGTACACATTGCAGCCAAGTTCATAGCAGCGCTCGATTTCGCGCGGATCGTCGGTCGTGGTCAGGACGATCACCGGCACCGCAGCCGTCGACGGAGAGTCCTTCAGACGGCGCAGCACCTCAAAGCCGTCCACCCGCGGCATCTTGAGATCGAGCAGCACGACGAAGTTCATCAGATCCTGGCGCGGCGGATATTTGCCGGCTACGTCCCCACTGGGTGGATCGCCGAAAAAATAATCGAGCGCCTGCTGCCCATCGGAAAACCGCAGAAAACCGTTCGAGATGCCGGCCCGGCGCAAATTGCGCTCGACGAGCGTAGCGTGGCCGTCGTCGTCTTCGATCAGGACGATGCTGACCGTTTCCCCATGTTTCATCCTGCCTCCGTGCCTGCGAATCGCCGGTGCGTGATCAGTTTATTCGTGTTTCATACTTTTCAATTTAAGCGATCCGCGGGGCAGCCCAAGGGCTGCACACGAGAACCGCCTTGCTGCATGACTTGCTGCGATTCGACGCCCGCTTTACAGCCGGGCCGGCTGCTCGGGCAGCACGACGAAAAACGTCGATCCCGCGCCTTCTGCCGATTCCACCCAGACGCGTCCGCCGTGCCGCTCGGCCATGCGCCGCACCAGTGCAAGTCCAATGCCGTCGCCTTTCGCCACTTCGCCGTGCAGCCGCTGAAAGGCACGAAACACTTTGGACATATAAGCCGCCGGAATGCCAAGCCCATTGTCGCGCACATAGTAAGTTCGCGTGCGCAGGACAGGCGGCTCGCTCTCGTCCACAGGATCCGGCTCGCACGCGCCCACCTCGATACGGCCCATGCGGTCCGGATCGAGAAAGTTGAGGGCATTGCCGATCAGATTGCTGAAGATCTGCTCGATCGCGCCCGGGTCGCCCCACGCCGGCGGCAACTCGCGCACGGTGACGGAAACGCCGCGCGCTTCGATCGTGCCGGCTAATCCGTCGACCACGTGCGCCACCACCCGCCCGATACTCACGCGCTGCCACTGATATTCGAGGCGCCCGGCCCGCGAGATCCGCAGCAACGCCTCGATGATCGCGGCTGCCCGCGTCACGGCGGTCCGCAAAAACTGCAGCGATTCGCGCACGTCGCCATCGAGGACATCGGTGAGGCGGCGTTCTTCGGCTTTCGGTAACTGCGCCGCATCGATTGTGGCGCGCAGTTCGTCGCAGGAAACCTGCAGCTCCTTGGAGAAGCCCTGCAGGTTCACGAGCGGCGAGCGCAAGTCGTGCGAGACGCTGTAGATGAACATCTCGTTGTCCTGGGTCTCCTGGCGCAACTCCTCGTTGACCCCTGCCAGTTCCTTGGCACGCGCCTCGAGCTTTGCCTTCAGGACGGTCTGGGACTGCTCGGCCGCGCGCAACCGTGCGCCGGTCTGGTGCAGTACGGCGTCGAGCGCGGCGATCTCGTCGTTGCCTGAAAGAGGTGCACTCAATGGCCGGCCATGGCCGAGGCGCTCGGCGTTCCCGCTCAGCACCTCGAGACGGCGGCCGATACTGCGGGCGAATACCAGCGCGGTGAAACCCCAGATCAGCATGGAGCCAAGCACGGCCGCGATCAGCGCATATTGCTGGCGAGCCTTGGTCTGAGCGAGCGAAGCGCTGCGCTCGGCATCGAGGCGCGACTCTTCCGCGACGAAAGCATCGAGCTGGTCGCGAAACAGCGCCACCTGGGTCGGCACCTCACCGGCCTCGAGCGCGGTGAATGCGCTCATGCTGCGACCCTCACGCAGGCCCTTGGCGATGGTCTCGGCCTGGGCCCGGTAAGCGTCGACGGTAGCGCGCATCTGCTGCACGCGCGTGGCCTGCTGAGGTGTGTCGACGACCAGTTGTTCGAGATGGGTCAGCCGGTCACCCAGATCGACCCATGCCACATGACGGTCGACGAACGTGGGGTCGCCCACCACCATACCCGTGCGAACCCGCGCGGCCTGACGCAGCAGCGGGTCGATGAGCGAAGACGACTGATACAGGATCTGCTTGCTATTGGCGACCCACAGCGCGGCCTGCGCCGCCCGCTGTTGCGTCTCGAAGACGACGCCGAGCAATGCCAGCTCGACGACGCTCGGCATCGCGATCAGCAGGAGACCCTTGGTAAATAGTTTCATGTGCGCCTGGTAGTCTATCCGGACGCCGCACGGTCCAGGCGGCGGGCTGCGCTTTGCCCCCAAGCGGCGCAGGCCGCCGAACCGCCGTAGCGGAACCGGGTCATTATCGACGCGAACCCGAGATATTTCAATCTGCCGCCATGGAAGCGCTGGACAACATAAAAATGTGTTTTTTTAATGGCGAGGCTCTCCCTTACAGGGCACCTGCGTCTATCATTGAGACAGAAGTTAGAGACTGATGCTGGGGATGCGAAAGCGCGCGGCAAGGCGATTCGGCACGATTCGTGCGGATGGGTGTGAGGCAGACTGATCGTCGAATCACCGTGAATCTGGCATTTTCGTATGCTATAAAAGATCGACGTGCGGCGGCGCGAAGCCGGGAGTGGTCGCATGAGGACGCTGCGTTTCTTGCAATTCTTTTTCAGGCGAATTTTTATGTCCTTCCCGAAAAAGCGTCGGCGCGCGAAGGTGGACGGCGATGAGTCGTTCCTCGCCGTGCTACGGCACTTCAAACCGTTCGGCCAGCTCGACACCAAGATCGCGCGGGCTCGCGCACAAGATGAGCCAGTGCTGTACGCCCATGTGCTGCCAGGTCTCGACGTCCTCCTATGCAGCGTGCGCGGTGCGCAGCCGCCCTACCCGGCGCCTGCCGAACTGCGCCGGCGTTGCATTGAATCAATTGCCAATGCCCTGGAACAGCCGCTCGACGGGTTGGAAAACGGCGGTTACTGGTACGAAGCGGACGGCTTCGGCTTCCTCGTATTTGCCAGCCGCGCCCGCGGCCGGATTCTCCCGGAGTTCGGCGCCACCCGTGCGGCGGTAGGCGGTCCACGTCGCGGTGTACGGCGCCAGGATGCCGCTGGCGATGCGACGCCGCGCTCATTGCGCTGAGTCTCTTCTGATTCTGTTATGCGGCGATAAGATAAGCCGCGGGCTCATGCTCTCATGAGCCCGCCTGCTTTCCTTGTGCGCTGATACTGCCCTTCCCGCACACCTGTCTCCTGCCTAGCTCCCCTTGTACAAGGCACCGCCATTCGCCGGTGACGCGGCCGCCGGCCTGGCAGCCTTGCTTGCGCTGCTTGCCGCGGCCGGAGCCGAAGCATTCCCGTCCAGCGATATCGGCGCACGCGCCTTTTCCTTCTGCCCCGGCGCCGGCGCAGTAGGCTGCGCGCGCTCGGCCGCCAGCAATTGATTGCAGGGCAGCGGCTTGTTATTGCTCGGCGCAATCAGCGGGATCAGCGCGGCAAACGGGTTGATCAGGCCGAGGCCGACCATTGCGCCACCGCGCAGCGCCAATGCCGTCGCATTCACGCCGACGTGAGGATCCTTGAAGGTGCCTTTCACGTATAGCGGCGAGCGCAGCGAAAATACCCGGAAGCCCTTCGTGTGCGGATGCACGCCCAGGTCCATTGTCTCGTCCCGCATATTGACGTTACCGTCGATGTCGATCACCGCGTCGTCCGTATCCAGCGCGAAGACTCGCGGATTGAGCACGCCATCGGTCGCGACGAAGTCCGCTGCGGCGCAATTGATCTTGACGTCAGCCGTGCCGAACAGCTTTTCGTAGACCACGTTGGCCACGTTCAGGCCAGCGGCCTCCATCAGCAAGCGGCTCACCGTGCCGTCAGTGACCAGCGCCTTCACTTCGCCATTCGCGGTTCCGGCGAGCGCCGCCGGCGAATTGCCGGTCGCCGAAAGCGCGGCATCGCCGTTCACTTCGCCGAGTGCGCTTTGCATCGTCTTGAAGTTCGGGAACAGTTGCTTGAGTTTCAGGTGGCGCGCCGCGGTCGAGAAACGGCCCTTCAACGGCGTCGTGCTGCCGTCCAGATGAATGTCCGATGAGAGCGTGCCGCCTGCCACGCCGAACGAGAGCGGTACCAGCGAGAGCACGCCGTCCGTCATCACGACGTGGGTGTAAAGGTTGGTAATCGGCAGATCCGGATTCTTGATGAGCCGCCGGCCGGTGAATTTGACGTCGGCGTCAATCGCTTTCCAGCGGTCCGTACGGAACTCCTCGACCGGCAGGGCCTTGTTGGACGGCTGTTTGGTCGCATCGCCACGCTTGGCTTTGCTGGCGTTCGAATCGGCGCCGATCACCGGGGCGAGATCGGAGAATTGCAGCAGGTTCGATACAAGCTCACCCTGCAGTAGCGGCCTTGGCTCGCGAGCCGTATAGGTCAGCGAGCCGTTCAGGTCGCTGCCGCCCACCCGGCCTGTAAAATTTTCATACTTGAAGACGTTGCCGTCCTGCTTGAAATTGCCTACGAGGCGCCCTTCAGTGGCATAAGGCGGCGTGTCCGGCAATGTCACGCCCGTCAGTGAATACAGATGCGCCATGCTGGTGCCCTGCAGCCACAGACGTAAATCGACGGCAGCAAGATGGGCCGGATCCGTGATCGTGCCGACCAGCGCCACATGCAGGTCGCCGGCCTTGACGTCGGCCTGCAGCGGGAACGGCCGGTTCACGTCCTGCAGCGCCAGCAGGCCGCCTAACTTGCCGGTGCCCGATACGGGCGTGTGGTTGTACGACCCCTTGGCGGTCCAGCCCAGGGCGTACGGCGGAACCGGAGGCTTGGCGCCGATGCCTACGCTGCTGGCAGGATTGATCGGCGCAGACGCGACCGATGTCATGGTCGCTTCACCCGCCCCAGGACGGCCGGCCGCCGACGCGCTCGAGCCGCCGCTTCCCGCTGTCGCGGCAGAGGCCTGCGCAGCAGCCGAGGCCGAGCCCGTAGACGACGCCTCCGCAGCCGCCGACGCCGCCGTCGCCTCCGAAGCGGTGATCGCATTCGCCTGAGCGGTCAGCTTGCTCGCCCCCTCCTTGCCAACCACCTGTGCGGAGTCCTTACGGGAGGCCGCTTCCTGTTGTTTCATCACGTCGCCGATCGGGATCGGCTGGCCAAGCGTATCGACCACGACCTGCATGTCGGTCTTCTTCTGCTCGTCCGAATAGGCAATGTTGGCCTTGGCGAATGCAATGTCGTGCAGTTCCAGCTTCCATTCCGACGGCCCAGCAGATGACTGCAGTTTGAACGTCCAATTATTGCGCCCGTCGAGCACCCGTTCGAGGTCAACCGAGGGATTCACCAGATTGATCGCCGGAATCACAATGTCATGCGCGAGCAACGGCAGCACCGCGACTTCGAAGTCGATCTCGTCGAGCGTGGCGAAGTGCGGCTGTTTGGTCCAGTCGGGATTGGCTATCGTGATATTGGCCGCCGAAAATCGTGGCCAGGGCACCCAGCCGCGCCAGCCCGTCTCACCCACCGGATGGCGCCAGCCGACTTTCAGATCGCCCTCGATGACAAACTGCCTGCCTATCGCGTCGCTGACTTTCTGGTCCACCCAGGGACGCGCGCGATTCCAGTCGAAGGTCAGGATAAAAATCGCCAATGCAGCGATCAGGACAACGATGACTGCCAGGAGCCATGCGATGATCTTGCCGATTCGTCCGCCGATCGTGCTCGACACTGCCATGAGTCACTCCATTCTTCTCAATTTGCTTATCGGACAGCAGATAACATGCCCGGTTCACTGTGCATCAGGCACGGGGACGCGCATTGTACCTATGAACCCAATTCAAACATGACCGACACTCCTCTCATCGACGCCGTGGACATCTCCAGACGCGATCCGCTGAGCGGTCAGATACTCCTGCGTCAAACCCGTTTCACGCTGTACGCAGGCGACCGGGTCGCCATCACCGGCCCGTCGGGTTCGGGCAAGAGCGTGTTTCTGCGCGCGCTCGCGCTGCTCGATCCGCTTAACAGCGGACACATTGCCTGGCACGGCAAACCCGTCGAACGCGCGGCGATCCCGCGCTACCGCCGCAATGTCGCCTATATCCGGCAACGGCCCGCGATTCTCGACGGCACGGTCGAGGACAACCTGCGCTACCCGTTCTCGCTCAAGGCGTATCGCGATGTGCAGTTCGATCGCACACGGGCCGCTTCGCTGGCGGCGCAGGCGGGTCGAGGCAACGACTTTCTCGACAAACGCGCGAGCGATCTGTCGGGCGGCGAAGCGCAGATCGCGGCGCTGATCCGTGTGCTGCAACTCGACCCGGAGGTCTTGCTGCTCGACGAGCCGACGGCCTCGCTCGATCCCGAGTCGTCGCACGCTATCGAAGGTCTCGTCAAAGCGTGGTTCGCCGACGACCGGCAGCCGCGCGCATCGGTGTGGGTATCGCACGATCCGGCCCAGGCAAAACGCATGAGCGAGCGTCACCTGACCATGCGCGGCGGCGTTCTCGATGAAGCCGCAGCACCGAGAGATGCCAATGAGGAACCAGCCCAATGAACCTGCAAAACCTCAGCCTGTGGGATGTGGCGATCGCCGCGCTGCTGATCGTGGTGAACGGCGCGGTGTCGGTGGCGCTCAAGCTGGACCTCGAACGCAAGCTCGCCTGGGCCGCGGTGCGCACCGTGGTTCAGTTGCTGGCGATCGGTTATGTGCTCGGCTGGGTGTTCCAGTTCGACCGCTGGTTTGTCGTGCTGCCGTTGATGGTGGCGATGACCCTCATCGCCGGATTCGCAGGCGCGCAACGCGGCGCACGCACCTATACCGGGCAGCGCGTCGACAGCATCGTATCGATCTGGGTCAGCTCGTGGCTGGTGGCTGCCGTGGGTCTGTTCGTCGTGATCCGCATTCGCCCGTGGTACGAGCCTCAATATGCGATTCCGATTCTCGGCATGATCCTCGGCAATACGCTCACGGGGGTGTCGCTTGGCATCGAACGGATGACCGAAGAGCTGACTGCGCGGCGCGATCGCGTGGACATGGCGCTCGCGCTTGGCGCCACCCGTTGGGAAGCTGCCCAGGCGCCGGCGCGGCAGGCGGTGCGTGCAGGGATGATTCCGACGCTCAACCAGATGGCAGTGGTAGGCATCGTCAGCCTGCCCGGCATGATGACCGGTCAGGTGCTCGCCGGCCAGTCGCCGCTGCAGGCTGTCCGCTATCAGATCGTGATCATGTTTCTGATCGCGGCGTCGTCGGCGCTCGGTACTGTGCTGGCCGTGCTGCTGACTTATCGGCGGCTGTTTTCAGCGGATCACCGGTTTTTGGCATCTCGATTGATGGAACGAGCGGCGACCAGGCGGCGCTGATGCTTGCCTTGCCGTGGCGTTTGATCCACTGCATGCAGCGCACATAGGCGGCGCATGCACAGCGCATCATATATGCCACCGAAGCGCTGATCACTCAACCGTTCAGCGCTTCGCCGACACCACGACCTGGGTTCCATCGCTCAAGGTCAGCGTCTTCGCACTGCCGTTGGTGGGCATGCTAAAACGCACAATCTGACTGAGCCTGACATCGTTCGGACACTTGAGCGTCTTGCCGGCGTTGGTCACGTTCTTGGTGCCGTGTGGCGCCAATGCCTGGAAGCTCAGTTGCACGGTTGCCGTACCGTCATTGGCGACCACCGGCGCAAAGCGGATCTGCGTTTGCCGCAGCACCGCGCCGTTGCTATCAAGGGGATACGACGTGTAGTCGGGACACTGATCCGTCGCCGCGACCGCGCCGCCAGGCGGCACGGTCTTCCACGTGAAGTCATCGGACTCGCCGGAGCGGATCGTGCGGGTTTCCTGCACGTTGCCGAATTCCTTCGAAGTGACCTTGACGGTGTAGCGGATCGGTCCATCCGTCGCGGCTTGCGAAGTCACCGTGATCGGCGTGACGGCATGGGCCGCCGGCACCAGAGCGCAGGCAAGAGATGCGACCATAGACACGGCGGAGAGTCTGAAGCAGGGGCTCATACGGTCACCTCGTCGTTGTGCCGCTGCACGCTCGCGTCGCGAGACGCGCAGCGACTTTGCATGGAGCCCTGCCAGTCTACCGCCAAGCGGACCCAAAAACGCTTCGCGCGGATTGGGTGTTAACCCGCTTGCGTTAAGCGCGTCCCTTGGCTTAGATATGCCTAGAAGCCGGTCAACACGAGCTTGCCGATTGCCCGGCCTTCTTCCAGCAATTGATGCGCGCGCCGCACGTTCTGCGCATTGATCTTGCCGAGGTCCTCGCCGACCGTCGTGCGCAGCGTGCCCGCGTCGACGAGACGGCCTACTTCGGTCAGCAGCTTGTGCTGTTCGATCATGTCGGGCGTACCGAACATCGAACGCGTGAACATGAATTCCCAATGGAACGCGGCGCTCTTCGCCTTCAGCAACTCGACCGCAATCGGCTTGCTGTTTTCAACGATCGTACAAATACCGCCCTGCGGTTTGATCACCGCGGCTGCCGCCGGGAAGTGCTTGTCCGTGTCGTTGAAAATCAACACGTAGTCCACCTGCTCGAAACCGATCTCCTTCAACTGCGCCGGCATGTCGCCGAAATGATCGACGATGTGATCCGCGCCCAGCTCGGTCGCCCACTTTGCCGACGCCGGACGCGAGGCTGTCGCAATCACGGTCAGTCCGGCGAGCTGCTTCGCCAGTTGAATACCGATCGAACCCACCCCGCCCGCGCCGCCGATGATCAGCACCGAGCGCCCCTTATCCGCGCCTTGCGGCGACACGCCGAGCCGATCGAACAGCGCCTCCCACGCGGTAATCGCGGTCAACGGCAACGCCGCGGCGTGGCTGAAGTCGAGCGAAGCCGGTTTGTGGCCGACGATGCGTTCGTCGACGAGGTGATACTCGCTGTTCGCGCCCGGCCGGGTAATGCTCCCTGCATAGAACACCGGATCGCCGACCTTGAAAAGCGTCACTTCGGGGCCGACTGCCGCCACCGTTCCCGCCGCGTCCCAGCCGAGCACGCGTGGCGCTTTCTCGACCGTGTCTTTCGGCGAGCGCACCTTGTAATCGACCGGGTTCACGGAGATCGCCTCGACCTTTACGAGCAGGTCACGGCCGCTGGCTTCCGGCTTGGGAAGCTCGACGTCGAGCAGCGCTTCGGGATGGTCGACGGGCAAATAGCGATAAAGACCGACAGCTTTCATGGCAACTCCTGATTCGTTCATCGATTAGACGGGGTTAAACATTCGCTTCGACGCGGGTGCCGTGGGCGGCCCGGCATCGATCGACTGGTTGCTATCTTAGGACGATCCTTCCTCTTTCAGAACAGGCATAATGGCTTAAACATTTTCTTGAAATTCGGAATAATGACGTCTGCTGCCTCTCCGCCATCTGCCGTCAATGAGCGCGAACGGCTCGATCTGCTCGACGTCGCGCTGTTCGTGCGGGCTGCGCTGCTGGCTAATGTATCGGCGGCCGGGCGCGAGTTCGGTTTGTCGGCGGCGGTGGCAAGCGCCCGGCTCGGGCAGCTCGAAAGGCTGCTCGGCGCGCGTCTGCTGCATCGGACCACCCGCCGCATCAGCCTGACGCAGGACGGCGAGGTTTTCATGATGCGCGCCCAGACGCTGCTCGACGCCGCGGCCGCCGCCCGCGCCTCGGTTGGCCGGGCGCAAACCGAGCCGCAGGGGCGTCTGCGGGTGTCGATGACATCGTCGTTTGGACGCCAGCATGTTTCGCCAGTGATCCCCGAATTTCTGCGCCGCTATCCGGGTGTGAGCGTCGATCTGCGCCTCTCCGACCATATCGTCGATCTCGTCGACGCCGGGGTCGATCTGGCAATCCGGCTTGGCGCGTTGAAGGATTCGACGCTGGTGGCAAAACGTCTGGCGGTGAACCGGCGCGTCATCTGCTGCGCACCCGCTTATCTGGCGGAGCACGGCACGCCGCATCATCCGGCTGATCTCGTGCAACACGAATGCGTGATTCTGTCGGACCAGCATACGTGGGCTTTCGAGACGCCGGCGGGGCCGATCGATGTGCGCGTCAGCGGGCGCCTCGCCACCGATAACGGCGAGGTCATCCGCGACGCCTTGCTGGCCGGCTTCGGCATTGCGTTGAAATCGACATGGGATGTCGCGCCTTACCTGCGCAGCGGCAAACTGGTGACGATTCTCGACAGCTATCCGCTCGCCGAGACGGTGGCGATCTGGGGCGTCTATCCGAGCCGCGCATTCGTGCCGCCCAAGACGTTGGCGTTTATCGACTTTCTGGCAGAGCACTTCGGCGATCCGCCGTATTGGGATCTCGAGCCGCGTGAGGCAGACGCTGGGTCCTGAGACCCGGAAAGCGTTGCACCGCGCAGCAACGCTCGCCTCCAATACGCATACCGGCGGCGTGCACTGGCGCAGAACCGGCCTTCATTCCCTTCATTCAATACCCACGCTTAGTGCTTGTTGCCCGCGCCAGACTTAACTTTGCCGCTGGAATTCGCATTGCTGTGCGCATCGTTCTGCGTCTTCTGCTGATACTCGTCGCCACCGCGCCGGTCCGTGTCCTTCAGGCCGCGCTGCAGATCGCTATGGGCCTGCTTGCCGACACGACGCGGATCGTCCTCGTGTTGCGACTCCGAAGTTTGATCGGTTTCGTGCGGCAACGGAGCGGCCTCATCCTGCAACGAACGGGCGTCCTGACTCGCGTGCGGGTCAGCGCTCTTGCCGTGCTTTTGTTGCTTGCCGCCCGCTTGCGACACTTGGGGTGATGTCTTCATCGTGTCCTCCCGTTCCAGTTGGTTTTGACTGCGCCGGCGCATAAGCGTCCGCCGGCTCAATCGGATTTCGCGCCATCGAGGCGCTTCTTCATTGCGGCAGTGATGCGTTGCCGCGTCTTCGCGTAATCCGCCCAAGGGTCTTGCCGCAGCGACTCAAGCCGTTCGTGCAGGTTGGCAATGGTCCATTGATCGCCGGCTGTGGTGCCGGCAACCTCGTCCCACGCGAGCGGTACGGAGACGCCAAGGCCAGGTCGTGCGCGTGCGGAAAAAGCGGCCACGGTGCTCGAGCCGCGGTTGTTGCGCAGGTAATCGACGAAGATCTTGCGCTTGCGGTTCTGCGGACCCATCTTCGCGGCGAAATGTTTGGGCAGCGTGGCCGCCATGTGTTGTGCGACGGCCTGCGAAAACGCCTTCACCTCGTCCCAGCCAGCCTGCTTCGCGAGCGGCACGACGACATGCAAGCCTTTGCCGCCACTTGTTTTGCAGAACGATTCGAGACCGAGTTCATCAAGCAGCGTGCGGGTCAGTTGAGCGGCTTCGATCATCTTGTCCCAGCCGAGCGCCGGGTCCGGATCGAGATCAAACACCATCCGGTCAGGCTTTTCGATGTTCGAAGCGAGCGCGTTCCACGTATGCAGCTCGACTGTGCCCATCTGCGCCGCGCCGATTAGCGCCTTTATCGTGTCGACCGAGATCAGCGGTGGATGGCCAGGATCGAGGCCCGGATGCTGGGTGACGTTCGGAATCGCCAGCTTCTGGCTATGCTTCTGGAAGAACAGCTCGCCGCCGATGTCCTCCGGGGCGCGCACCAGCGAGACCGGCCGATCCTTCAGATGCGGCAGCATCCAGTCAGCAACCGATTCATAGTACTGCACGAGATCGATCTTGCGGGCGCCGGTCTGTTTGTCGATGACGCGGTCTGGGTGAGAGATCCGCACGCCGGCGATCGATGACGGCTCGTCGGCTGCAGGGGTCTTCTTGCCGCGAGATGCGCGGGCCGGTGCGGTCTTGGACGCCGCGGCTTTGGGCGTTGCCGTCCTGGACGTTTCAGCCTTGGACGCGGCAGCTTTGGATGTTGCAGCCTCTGACGTTTCAGCCTTGGACGCTGTGGCTTTAGACGTTGCGCTGTTCCCTGCCGCGTCCTGCTTCACGGTGCGTTTTCCCGCTGCACCCGGTTTCGCGGTTGTATTGGCAGAACGCTCGGTTGGGTTCGGTTGCACATCGGCTCCTTCGCGCGGCGTTTCCCTGACGATCTGCCGCGCCGGTTTATCATTTCGCAAGCTCACGAACGACGCCTGCCGCACGATGCGCTCGTCGGTCCACTCCGCGAAATTGCACTCGCACACGAGCGACGGTTTGACCCAGTGAACGGGCGTGCGACTGCGTTCGCGAGGCACACTGGCGAACGGCATGCGTGAGGTCTCGAGCACATCGAGTTCCTTCTTCACCGAACGCAGCAGCGCCGCATCGAAGCCCGTGCCGACCCGGCCCGCGTACTGCAGTTTGCCTTTGCTATCGTGCACGCCGAGCAGCAACGCGCCAAACGCCGCCCGGCTGCCCGCAGGCTCCGTGTAGCCACCAATCACGAATTCCTGACGACGCCGGCACTTGAGTTTGATCCAGGTCGACGTGCGGCCCGACGCGTAATGGCTGTCACGCCGTTTGCCGATGATCCCCTCGAGCGCCATGTCGCAGGCGCTTTTCAGCAGTTCCTCCGCGCTGAAGGCGAAGTCCTCGGAAAAGCGCAGAACCCGCTCGTCCGTGCCCTCCAGCAGCGCGTGCAGAATGGCGCGGCGTTGTACCAGTGGCACGGCACGCAGGTCGTAGCCGTTCAGATACGGGACGTCGAACAGATAGATCACAATGTCTTGCGGCCGGTTTGCATCGAACGCATTCTGGAGTGCCTGGAAGTTCGGCACATCGTTGTGATCGAGCACGACTGCTTCGCCATCGAGCCATGCGCTCTCGAGTTCGAGTTGCGCCAGCGCGTCGACCTGTTTGCTGAATTTCGCGCTCCAGTCGTTGCCGGCGCGCGTATCGATGCGTACAGGATGCTTCGAGGCGCGATGATCGATGCGCACCAGTACCCGGTAACCGTCGAACTTGATCTCGTACGACCATTCGTCGCCAGGCGGGGCGGCGTCGACCAGTGTCGCCAGTTGCGGCTTGAGCGTGGCGGGCAAGCTGGCTTTCGCCGCGCCCTTGATTGCCGGCGATGCCGCTAGCGTGCGGAGCGACTCCGCGCTGCGGTTGGCGACGATATCGGTTTTTGTCGGGTCGGCCGCATGCGCTTGCGAGGTGGATTTCCGCCCCGCGGTAGTTGTTTTGCTGGCGCGGGTGGCTCGTTTGGCTGAGGTGTGCGTGTCTACGGCATGCTTCTCTGCCGTCTTTCCCACTGCCGTCTTCCCGCCCGTTTTTCCAGCCGCGGCTTTGCGCGCCACGCCGTTGCGTGAGCGAGACGCCGCCGGAGCATCGAGCACACTGCCAGGACGCTCGGCGAGCACATCGAAATCCGCCTCGCTGCGGGCCGCGTCGTCGCGTTCCTTGATCAGCAGCCATTGCTCCTTGTCCCCACTTCCACGCATATGGCTGCGTACCAGCATCCAGCCGCCCTGGAGCTTGTCGCCAGCCAACGTGAACTTGAGCTTGCCTGCCCGATAGGCCTCGTGCGCGTGCTTGAGGCCCCCGTCCGGTTCCCACGTGCCGCGATCCCATACGATTACGGAACCTGCACCGTAATTGCCGGGCGGTATCTCACCTTCGAACGACCCGTATTCCAATGGGTGATCTTCCACATGCACGGCCAGCCGCTTTACCGACGGGTCCAGGCTCGGTCCTTTAGGCACCGCCCAGGACTTCAGCGTGCCATCGAGTTCCAGGCGAAAGTCGTAGTGAAGGCGGCGCGCGTCATGCTCCTGAATCACATAGGACAGCGCGTGCGCCTGTCCGGCCGACGACGCCTTGCGGCGCGCAACCTTCGGGGCGCCCTTGCCTGACGGCTCGGGTGTCTCGTCGAAGCGGCGCTTGCGGTGATAGGGATCAAGGCGGTCGGCCATAGCAGTGCTTTAAAGACAGGCTTACGCAGCGCTACGCTTGCGCGACGCAGCTTCTTTGCGCGAAGCCGCCGCGCGCGCGCCGGTGCTAGCCGCGCGGCGCGTCGTGCCAGTCTTGCGGCGTGGCGGCTCGGCCGCCTCCTCCGCATCATCGTCCTGCGCCGCGGACACTCGCCCTCGCGTTTTGCCCTTGCCACGTCCGAGGCTGCGCTTGAGCAGGTCCGACAGATCGAGAATCTCGGCCGACTGACGCGATTCCTTGGGAGTTTCTACGTCGGTGACCTCTTCGGTCTTGCCCGCCCGAACCTTGCGGTCGACGAGCGCCATGATGTCGTCGCGGAACGTGTCGTGATAGGTCGACGGGTCCCAGCTGTCGCTCATGTCGTCGATCAGCTTTTTCGCCATATCGAGTTCGCGCGCGGTCACTCCCGCCTTCTTCGGGTCCTCGGACGGCAACTTCAATTCATTGTAGTCGCGCACTTCGTCGGCCCAGCGCAGTGTGTTGAGCGCAAGAACCGGCCCAACCGGAATCAGCGCCGCCAGATGCTGCTTGTTGTGCAATACCACGTTCGCGACGCCGATCTTGCCGGACGCCTTCAGTGCCTCGCGCAGCAACGCATAAACCTTCTCGCCCTTGCGGTCGGGCGCCAGAAAATATGGAGTGTCGAGATAGAGAAACGAAATCTCGGGGGCTTCGACGAACGCGAGGATATCGACGGTTTGCGTCGACTCCGGATTCGCCGAGCGGATTTCGTCATCGGACAGGACAACGTACTTATCCTTCTCGTACTCGAAGCCGCGGACGATGTTATCGCGCGTGACTTCCTTGCCGGTCCGCTTGTTGATCTGCCGGTAGCCGATGGGATCGATGGACCGCTTGTCGAGCAGATTGAAGCCGACTTTTTCCGACTGCGTGGCCGGATACAGTTGTACCGGCACGTGCACGAGGCCGAAGCTGATCGCGCCTTTCCAGATCATGTGTGACATCGTGCGCTCCACAAAGGCCGGGATCTTTGACGAAGCAGCAAGCGTGCCACGGAGGCACGGCCGTGGTGGGCCGCGCCAGTGCCCGTGCGGCCCGGCGGCACCTCTCTGGGCGCCCTGTAACTCTTGCGTAAGATCGGCAAAAGCTACGGTCGGGCGGCGCCGCGGGCGGCCTGCGCCGACCCGTTACAATAGCCAGATTTTCCGCGCGCGCCGCGCGCTCCTTCCTGCGTCGACATGAACCTCGTCATCCAAAGCCCCGCGCCGTTGTCCGCCGATCATCATAAGACACTCATCGCGCTTGCGCGTGGCTCGCGCGCCACCGTCATCGATGCGTACGCCATCCGCATTGCCGACGCCAACCCCGCCCAGCGCGCCGATCTCGAGGTTTACTGCGACACGCACTCGCTAGACTTCGCGTTTGTCGAACCCAACCGGCACTTGCGCGACTTCGGCCTGGTGGCAATGGATATGGATTCGACGCTGATCACAATCGAATGCATCGACGAAATCGCCGATTTCTGCGGGCTGAAAGCCGAGGTCGCGGCGATCACCGAGGCGTCGATGCGCGGCGAAATCAAGGACTTCAACGAAAGCCTCACGCGCCGGGTAGCGCTGCTCAAGGGCCTCGACGCCAGCGCGCTGGAACGCGTGTACGACGAACGGCTGCGTCTCTCGCCGGGAGCTGAACAGATGCTCGCCGGGGCAAAGGCAGCGGGTCTGAAAACGTTGCTCGTGTCCGGCGGTTTCACGTTCTTCACGGACAGGCTGAAGGCCCGCCTGGGCCTCGATTTCTCGCACGCGAATACGCTCGAAATCGTCGACGGCAAACTGACCGGCAAAGTAACAGGCGAGATCGTGAACGCCGACGTCAAGGCGCGTACGCTGCGTGAGACCTGTGCCAAGCTAGGCATAGATCCGAACCGGGCGATCGCGATGGGCGACGGTTCGAACGACCTGAAAATGATGGCCGAGGCCGGGCTATCGGTCGCATTTCGTGCGAAGCCAGTGGTGCGCGAAGCGGCCAGCGTCGCGTTTAACCACGTTGGGCTGGATGGGGTGTTGCGGTTGTTTTGAGCTGCTTAAGACGTCGCAACGCGGTAAGTGCGGCGATTCTTAAAAAGAACGCTTCATTCTCAGCAAGCGATACCTAGGCCAACGTACTCAAACTCTGCTCGATATCCGCGCGCAGATCGGCCTCTTCCTCCAGCCCGATATAGAAGCGCACTAACGTGCCTTGATGCGGCCACTGCGCCGCCGTCCGCATCGAAGCGATGTCGTACGGCACCACGAGGCTGTGCGCCCCACCCCAGCTCCAGCCGATCGAAAACAGCTCGAGCGACTCGCAGAACGTGTCGATTTGCGCCGGCGTGTAGCGGCCGTCGAACACGACCGAAAACAGTCCGCCCGCGCCCGTGAAATCGCGTTCGTAGACCTCGTGTCCCGGACAATCGGCAAATGCCGGATGCAGCACCGCCGCAATCTCAGGACGTGTCTTCAGCCACTTCGCAAGCGCGAGCGCGCTGCGGTCATGCTGCTCGAAACGCACCCGCATGCTGGGCAGGCTGCGCAGAATCAGCGAGCAGTCGTCCGCGGAGACGCCGATGCCCATGCGCATGCGCGCCGCTTTCAGCTTCAGATGCACGTCACGATCCACCGTGATGGTCGCGCCCATCAGCACGTCGCCACCACCCGACTGATACTTGGTCAGCGCCTGAAGCGAGATATCGACACCATGATCGAACGGACGGAACGCCAGTCCAGCGGACCAGGTATTGTCGATTGCCGTGATGACGTTGCGGGCACGCGCTGCCGCAGTGATCGCCCGGATGTCGGGCACTTCCATCGTCACCGAGCCCGGCGCTTCGAGCCAGATCAGGCGCGTATTGGGCTGGATCAGGTCCGCAATCCCCGCGCCGATCAACGGGTCGTAATAACGTGCCGTAATGCCGAAATCGCGCGCCAGCCAATCGCCGTGCTCACGGTTCGGCGAATACACGTTGTCGGGGATCAGGACGTCGTCGCCCGCCTTGACGAGGCCAAAGTAGACGTTGGAGATCGCCGACAGTCCCGACGGCTGCAACAGCGCATGATTGCCGCCTTCGATCGCGGCGAGCCGCTGCGCCAGCACGAGGGAGGTCGGCGTCGCATGCAGGCCGTAGCGCCACTGGCCGTCGTTGCGCCAGTCGCACGCCCGCATCGCGGCGAGATCGGGAAACACGACCGTCGATGCGCGCGCCACCGGCACCGATAGCGATTCGAAGCCCGGTGTGACCTGGTCTTCAGCGCGCACGATGCGGGTTTGCAGGCTGCGCTTTGGTTTGGATTGAGTCATGGTGATTTCGCGTAGAGGCAAAACAGAACGGATAGCGCGTGCCGCAACACAGCGCCTAGTCGCCTGTCGACAGGTTGTTCACCCCGTTCACCGTATGCGCGCCACTCGGGGCTGCGGCAGCCGGAGCGGCGGGTGCGGCCGGGGTGGCAGCACCACCGCCAGCGGCCGGCGGCGCCGTTTGCGCAGTTGCAGCAGGAACAGGTTGTCCCGCAGCCAGCGGACGCAAGTCGAACGGCTGCGGATCCGAATCGTCGACATTCATCCGGTCGCCCGCCACCGAACCGTCGGCAGCAAACTTGCCAACCCAGTTGCCGGTGATATGGGTACCGTCGTTCGACTCTTCCACTTCGAGGGTATCGCCGTCGCGATCCCCCGCGATCAGGATCACTTCGCCCGTGTCGGTGTACTGATATTCACCATGCACGCCCGACGGATCGTCGGTCTTCGGTCCGAGGCGTAGCACGATCTGGCGCGAGCCAAGCGTGCCCACCAGGCGCGGAAACTTTGCAAACTCCGGGCTCGGCTTGAGCGGCAACTGGATCGGCGGCGGCGCGGCGAGCTCCTTGACCGCATCGCTTTGTGCCCAGACCTGGGCAGGCATCAAGACGCTCGCACCGGCCAGCAGCAGCATCGCCGCAGTACCGGAGACCCAGCCGCGCAAAGAGGCAGCATTCTTCATTGCTTTCGATTCCAGCATCGTTCCTTTCCTGTTGCACGAGGCGAGGCGCTACGCCTCGCGTCAAATCCGCTCGAAGATCGCCGCGATGCCCTGGCCGCCGCCGATGCACATCGTCACGAGCGCGTAACGCCCGCGAGTGCGCTGCAGTTCGTAGAGCGCCTTCACGGTAATCAGTGCGCCGGTCGCGCCGATCGGGTGGCCGAGCGAAATGCCGGAGCCGTTCGGATTGACCTTCGCGGGATCGAGTCCAAGTTCGTTGCTGACCGCGCACGCCTGCGCGGCAAATGCTTCGTTGGCTTCGATGACATCGAGATCGGCGACCGTCAGGCCGGCCCGTTCGAGCACCTTGCGGGTAGCCGGCACCGGGCCGATACCCATGTACGCCGGATCGACGCCCGCGTGCGCGTACGCGACCAGACGTGCCAATGGCTGCACACCGCGCTGCTCCGCGACGCTGCGCTCCATCAGGACAACCGCAGCGGCCGCGTCGTTGATACCGGACGCGTTGCCGGCAGTGACCGAGCCGTTTTCCTTCGCAAACACCGGCTTCAACTTCGCAAAGTCTTCCGCCGACGGATTCACGCGAACGTGTTCATCCTGTTCGAACACGACGTCACCCTTCTTCGATGCAATCGTGACCGGCAGAATCTGTTCCTTGAAATACCCGTTCGCGATAGCGTGGGCGGCACGACGATGCGATTCGAGCGCGAGCGCATCTTGGGCTTCACGCGTGATGCCGTATTTTTGCGCGACGTTCTCAGCCGTCACGCCCATGTGGATGCCCTGGAACGGATCGTTGAGGGCGCCCAGCATCATGTCGACGAGACGCGCATCGCCCATGCGCTGGCCGAAGCGCGCAGCGGGCATCACATACGGCGCGCGGCTCATGTTTTCTGCGCCGCCGCCGATGGCGATATCCGCATCGCCGAGCAGCACGCTCTGCGCGGCGGAGACGATCGCCTGCAGACCGGAACCGCACAAGCGGTTCACCGTCAACGCAGGCGTATGCTGCGCGACGCCGCCGTTCAACGCCGCGACGCGGGCCAGATACATATCCTTCGGTTCGGTGTGAACCACGTTGCCGAACACGACATGGCCCACTTCGTCGCCCGACACCTTCGCACGCGACAACACCTCACGCACCACGCGTGCGCCGAGATCGGTCGGCGAGAAGTCTTTGAGGCTGCCACCGAAGTCGCCAATTGCCGTCCGTACCCCGCTTATCACTACGACGTCCCGTTGCATTGCTCGCTCCTCCTACTCTCTGATTCACTGATGGTGATCTGGATTGCCACTATTTCAACGACGGTCGCGGACCGCCTGGTTCGTTGTCGTCGCGTCCAGGTGCTCTCGTGCAGATCACGCGCATACGTGCGAGAGAGACGCCTTAAACAGCCTCGGCCAACGCCTGCTCGACCACCGCACGATGGGGAATCGGCGCCACTGCGCCGTAGCCTTGCGTGGACAATGCCGCCGCCACGTTGGCATAGCGCGCCGCGGCAAACGGATCGTCACCCGCGACGATGCGGGCAATAAACGCACCGCCGAAACAATCGCCAGCACCGGTCGCATCGACGGCGTTCACGACGTGACCCGGCACGAGGCGGCGCTCATCCGGCGTGGCCACATAAGCGCCCTGCTTGCCGAGCTTGAGCGCTACCACGCGGGGCCCGAGCGCCAGCAGATAATCGACGATCTCGTCGCGGCCAGTGAGCCCCGTCAGCTCCGTGACATCGTCCCAGCTTGGGAGACAGATATCCGTGTAGCGAATCGCTTCGGCCATCACCGCACGCGCTCGCGCGAGCGGCCACAGCTTGAGACGCAGGTTGGTATCGAAACTGACACGCACACCGTTCGCGCGAGCGTGGCCGATGGCCGCGAGAGCAGCATCGCAGGCACTTACGCTGATGGCGAGACTGATGCCGGACAGATGCACCACCTGGGCCGCGGCAATCGCGTCAAGCGGCAAATCCCGTGGGGCGTAACGACTCGCGGCCGAACCGGCGCGCAGATAATCGAACTGATGCCCGTCCGGGCCGTGCGAGACAAAATAGACGCCGGTGGGCGCGTGGCTATCGACCTTCACCATCGACGTAGCGACCGACTCGCACTGCCACAGATCGAGCAGCAGACGCCCGAAATGATCGTCGCCGACTGCCGACACAAAGCCGGCCGTCGTACCCTGACGAGCAGCCGCGACGCAGAAGTTCGAGGTGTCGCCGCCAAACCCCTGCAGATAGTTCGGCTCGTCCTTCGACGCCTGGTTGAATTCGACCATTGCCTCGCCGAGCGCGAGGACTGCCGGGCTCGCGGACGTAGGCATGGCTTACACCTCGCCCCACAGATCGTGGCCATCCGCACCGCTGATCTTCACCGAGACAAAATCACCGACCTTGTAGCGCTTCGAGGCCTTGGTGGTGGGCGCGATATACACGACCCCGTCGATCTCCGGCGCATCCGCTGCCGTGCGGCCGATGCCGCCGTCGGTATTGATCTCATCGACCAGCACCTTCAGCGTCTTGCCGACCTTGCGGGCGATGCGCTTCGCCGACACTTCCTCGGCGACTTCCATGAAACGCGCGCGGCGTTCTTCACGCACTTCGTCGGGCAACGCACCGTCCAGTTCGTTGGCCGTGGCGCCCTCAACCGGCGAGTAAGCAAAGCAGCCAACCCGATCCAGTTCTGCTTCGCGGATGAAATCGAGCAGCGTCTGGAAATGCTCTTCGGTCTCACCAGGAAAGCCGGCGATGAACGTGCTGCGGATGGTCAGATCCGGGCACATCTCGCGCCATGCGCGCACGCGCTCAAGCACTTTTTCGGCATTGGCCGGGCGCTTCATACGCTTGAGCACTTCGGGATGCGCGTGCTGGAACGGTACATCGAGGTACGGCAGCACGTGGCCTTTGAACGGGCCTTCGGCCATCATCGGGATCACTTCGTCGACGCTTGGGTACGGATACACATAGTGCAGGCGCACCCAGGCGCCGTATTGCGCCGCCAGTTCGCCGAGTGCGCCGACGAGATCGGTCATGCGCGTCTTGATCGGCTTGCCGTTCCAGAAACCGGTGCGGTACTTCACGTCCACGCCATACGCACTCGTGTCCTGCGAAATCACCAGCAGTTCCTTCACACCGGACTTGAACAGGTTTTCAGCTTCAAGCATCACGTCAGCGACCGGACGCGACACGAGGTCGCCGCGCATGGACGGGATGATGCAGAACGTGCAGCGATGGTTGCAGCCTTCGGAAATCTTCAGATACGCGTAGTGGCGCGGCGTGAGTTTCACGCCCGCAGCGGGCACGAGATCCACGAACGGGTCGTGCGGCTTCGGCAGGTGGTTATGGACCGCCTGCATCACTTCGCCCAGCGCATGCGGACCGGTGACGGCCAGCACCTTCGGATGCACCTCTTCGATCAGGCCTGAGCCGCTCGCGCTCTTCTTCGCGCCGAGGCAACCGGTGACGATCACCTTGCCGTTTTCGGACAGCGCCTCGCCGATGGCGTCGAGGCTTTCCTGGACCGCTTCGTCGATGAAGCCGCAGGTGTTGACCACGACCAGATCGGCGCCGTCATAGGTCCCCGAGATCTCGTAGCCTTCGGCGCGCAGTTGCGTGATGATCTGCTCGGAGTCGACGAGCGCTTTCGGGCAGCCGAGGGAGACCATGCCGATTTTAGGAGCAGATCCCGCCTTCGCCTTTGATTCCAAATGGTTTTTCACTGATACACCGTACTTGTGGGGGTCGTGGCGCACCGCGCCGCGAAGGCACTATTCTACCGTGCCATGTGTCCTCGACGTCCCCTCGTCGGAATATGACCGCGACGCTGAAGTTGGTTGTGAAATGCAACACCCGGTAAAGCCGGGCCGCCGCGACGATGCCTAAGCTAATGCGGCCGTGCTGGCCGTTGCCTCGTCGTCGCCTTTCTCAACTCCGTCTGCGTCCACCGCCGCATGCCATTCGACATCCAGGCCGTGCAGCGGCACATGGACCGGAGTCTGAACTGGCGGCACCACAAAGAGATCGGCCGACGAACGCTTCTGGTGTTTGTCGGACACCCAGACGCTCCAACCTGCGTCGACCTTAAATTGAAGCTTTTTCAGACGCTTGCTGTAGCGGCGACGAGCGACAAGATCGCGCCCATTCACATGGACTCCCGAGACGTGGCCAAAACAGTAAACCGATGACGCGATCGGGAAGATAAGCGCGCTGCACAAGACATCGGTCAGCTGGAGACCGACGTGGTTGTTACTCACACCGAACGTCGGCAACTCGATCACACGGTCAAATGGATCGCCTTTCGCCCGGTACTTTTGAGTAAAAATCGAATGCGCAACCTGGTCGTTCAGTTGCGTAGTCCTAAAGTCGGCAATCACAAAACCTTGCGAGTCCTTGTGCTTCAGAAACGACTGGAAGGCCTTGCATGCATACTGCACCGATTGAGTATAGGTCTCGCGCGACTTGAACGGCATAGCTACACCCTTTATCCAGACCGACGCGAGAACCCGACAGCTGTAGCGCTCAAGCAGTCCCAACGTATCGTCGATAAACCGCAATTGCGTTCGGGCTTTATGGCCTTTCTTCCGGATCGCACTTCGAAGATCAGAGCCCTTGACCTCTTCTCGCACGTCGTCGAGTAGATGAGGCGAAGTGAACGACCCCGGGAAGTACGTGCGCTTCAACGTGAGAAACTCACGCGTGAGGAGCGGGAGCGCCTCTTGATGAACGACCAGTCCTGCGACTACAAGCAAAGGCTGAATATCCGTTTTCCTCGCGGGCAAAGGCGCACTGCATCCTGCCTCGTCGATGTAACAGATATACGACACTTTTGCCCCCGGAAATGAAAACAGCCGCTTTGAGCGGCTGTTTGGCGGCGTATCGCCGTATTTGTCGCCAGGTTGCCCCGTTCGACGATTGATTGAGCTACGGCCCAATCATTTGGAAAATGGTAAGCGCTCGACGCAGCGGCGTCAATCCCTCCGATTGGCCAACCGCCTCTACGTTTGCTCCACGAATCCCGCAGTTTTATTCTTTGGCGTGACCGCGCGAGCGCTCGAGCGCACGCCGAAACAAACACCGGATCATGCATTGTCTCGCTCGTCACGTCGCCGGCGCAGTCAACCAGCTTTGCCGCTCAACCAGCAGCTATCGCCAGCGCGACGCCAATCCAGGCGCGTCGCCCCCTACTTCTTCTCCGGCTCCGGATCCGTCTGCGGATTGGCCGGCGTAAACGGGAACGTGCTGAACATCGACTTGGCCTGATTCTGCATCTGCTCCTGCATCTGCACGAACATGTTCTTCGACTGCTCGATATAGCTGGTCATCATGCCCTGCATCATCGGCGCCTGCATGTTCATAAACTGCGACCACACCTCGGGGTTCATCGCCTTGCCTTCATACAGGTTCTTCGACTGGTCGGCGAGCTTGGCCTGAATGTCGATGAACGCCTGAATGTTCTTCTCGAGATACGTGCCCATCATCCCCTGCATCGCGTGTCCGTAGAAACGGATGATCTGCGAGAGCATCGACGACGAGAACATCGGCAAACCGCCGCTCTCTTCTTCCAGAATGATCTGCAACAGAATGGCGCGCGTCAGATCCTCGTTGCTCTTAGCATCGATGACCTTGAAATCCTCCTGGTCCAGCACGAGCTGCTTGACGTCCGTCAGCGTGATGTACGTGCTTGTCTCGGTATCGTAGAGCCGACGGTTCGGATATTTCTTGATGAGTCGTTCGGCAGTTTTCTTTGTAGTAGTGGTCATTTAACGCCTTTGAGCGCCATTGAAGCGCAGAAACGGCGCTGTCGCATCCGCAATCGGGCCATGATTGCAGATGCGAGACGCCGCCGGAAAAACCTGAACCATGTGGCGCCCCGTCTTGCGACAGAGCACCTCACGGATCAGCCCATGTGCAGACCGCCATTCAGCGAGAAATCGGCTCCCGTAGAAAAACCCGATTCGTCCGACGCGAGCCACGCTACGATCGAACCGATCTCATCCGGCTGGCCAAGACGGCGCACCGGAATCGTCGCAACGATCTTTTCCAGCACATCGGGACGGATCGACTTGACCATATCCGTGCCGATGTAGCCAGGCGAAACGGTATTGACCGTCACACCCTTGGTGGCGACTTCCTGAGCCAGCGACATCGTGAAACCGTGAATGCCGGCCTTTGCCGTCGAGTAGTTGGTTTGCCCGAACTGGCCCTTCTGCCCGTTCACCGACGAGATGTTGATCACGCGCCCAAAGCCGCGCTCGACCATACCATCGATCACCTGCTTGGTGACGTTGAACAGACTCGTCAGGTTGGTGTCGATCACCGCCGTCCAGTCTTCATGCGTCATCTTGCGGAACACGACGTCGCGCGTGATGCCCGCGTTGTTGACCAGCACGTCGATTTCGCCGACTTCGGCCTTCACCTTGTCAAACGCCGCCCGCGTCGATTCCCAGTCGCCCACATTGCCTTCCGAGGCGATGAAGTCGAAACCGAGTGCCTTCTGCTCTTCGAGCCATTTGACCCGGCGTGGCGAGTTCGGGCCACAGCCTGCGACGACCTTGAAGCCTTCCTTATGAAGACGTTGGCAAATGCTCGTGCCGATGCCGCCCATCCCGCCCGTTACATACGCAATTCGCTGTGCCATAAACCACACTCCATTATCGTTTTTCCGAGGCGCCGACCGGCAGCCTCTTTCCTCGCCTTTACTGCATCATCTCCGCTGCCGCCGGGCGACCGGCCGGCGAGGCCGTCATACACCGCGCGCCGCTTCACCCCTCACCGCGGATGAAGCGCCCGCGCGGCAATCCTGCTCCGGGCAGGCGCGCTCAGAACCGCTCGACTGCCAGCGCCACGCCCATGCCGCCGCCGATACACAGCGACGCCAGCCCCTTCTTCGCATCTCGCTTCTGCATTTCGTGCAGCAGCGTGACGAGAATCCGGCAACCGGACGCGCCGATCGGATGGCCGATCGCAATCGCACCACCGTTCACGTTGATCTTCGAGGTGTCCCAGCCCATTTGCTGATGCACGGCGAGCGCCTGCGCAGCAAACGCTTCGTTGATCTCCATCAGATCGAGATCGGCCGGAGTCCAGCCCGCGCGTTCGAGGCAACGGCGCGACGCCGGCACCGGGCCCATACCCATCACCTTCGGATCGACGCCGGCGTTGGCGTAGGCCTTGATGCGTGCCAGCGGCGTGAGGCCGAGCGCGTCGGCTTTCTTGGCCGACATCACGAGCACCGCGGCGGCGCCGTCGTTCAGGCCCGACGCGTTAGCTGCCGTCACCGTGCCTTCCTTCGAGAAAGCAGGCTTCAGACTGGCGAGCGACTCGGCGGTCACGCCGTGGCGCACAAATTCGTCGGTGGCAAAACGCAGCGGCTCGCCCTTGCGTTGGGGAATCTCGACCGGCACGATTTCGTCGTCGAAACGGCCCGACTTCTGCGCGGCTTCCGCCTTGTTCTGCGACAGCGCCGCAAACGCGTCCTGCTGCTCGCGAGTGATGCCGTATTCCTTCGCGACGTTCTCTGCCGTGACACCCATGTGGTACTGGTTGTACACGTCCCACAGGCCGTCGACGATCATGCTGTCGATCAGCTTGGCATCGCCCATGCGGAAGCCGTCACGCGAGCCCGGCAGTACGTGCGGTGCGGCGCTCATGTTTTCCTGGCCGCCGGCCACCACGATGTCGGCGTCGCCCGCGATGATGGCGTTAGCCGCCAGCATCACAGCCTTCAGACCCGAGCCGCAGACCTTGTTGATCGTCATGCCGGGCACCGCCAACGGTAGCCCCGCCTTGATCAGCGACTGACGCGCCGGGTTCTGGCCGGAACCGGCCGCGAGAACCTGCCCCATGATGACTTCGCTGACCTGCTCGGGCTTCACGCCCGCGCGCTCGAGTGCAGCGCGAATCACGATGGCGCCGAGATCGGGTGCAGCGGTTTTCGCCAGCGACCCACCGAATTTACCCACTGCCGTACGCGCGGCCGATACGATCACTACATCAGTCATTTCAATTTCCTCCGGACGCTACGGCCAGTTGCTCCGCCGCCCGTCAAGTTAAAAATCCATTCAACTGCTCAACGCCGCTCGCGTCCCATACCGACTCACTAACCGAACCCCGCGTGTCACTCTTTTTGCATCACATAGCGCCCGGGCGCTGCCTCGATCACCGGATGCTCGGCCGAGCCCGCTGTAGCGCGCGCCTTGACCTTCTTGCCGCCATACTGATCGAGCCAGCGGGTCCACTCGGGCCACCAGCTGCCCGGTACTTCCTCGGCCTGATCGAACCAGTCGTCCGGACTCTCCGGCAAGCTCTTGTCTTCTGCCTTGAGCACCCAGTAATTGCGCTTGTTCTTGGCCGGCGGGTTGATCACACCCGCGATATGTCCCGAGGCACCGAGCACGAACTCGAGCGGCCCGCTCAGCAACGGCACCGAAGCATAGGCCGTGCGCCACGGCACGATATGGTCTTCCCGTGAGCCGTAGATGAAGGTCGGCACATCGATCAGCGACAGGTCCACCTTCTCGCCGCAGACGGTCAATGCATTCGGTTCGCGCAGACGATTCTCGAGATACGTGTTGCGCAGGTACCAGACGTACATCGGCCCGGGCAAGCTGGTCGAGTCGCTGTTCCAGTACAGCAGGTCGAACGGCATCGGCGTGCGACCCTTCAGATAATTGTCGACGACATAGTTCCACACCAGATCGTTCGGGCGCAGGAACGAGAACGCGTTGGCGAACTCGATGCCGCGCATCAGACCCGGTTGCGTGCCGTTCTTGCCGCCGATAGTCTGCTCGCGCATCTGCACATGGGCTTCGTCGACGAACACATCGAGCACACCCGTGTCGGAGAAATCGAGCATCGCGGTGAGCAGCGTCATCGAGGCAGCGGGATGTTCGCCGCGTGCCGCGGCGACCGCGAGCGCCGTGGCGAGCATCGTGCCGCCGACACAAAAGCCGAGCGTGTTGATCTGCTCGCGTCCACTGATCTGACGAACGGTCTCGATTGCGGTGAGCACACCTTCGTCGGTGTAATCGTCCCACGTCTTATGCGCAATCGATGCATTCGCATTGCGCCACGAAATCAGGAACACCTGGTGCCCCGATTCAAGCCCGTGAGCGACCAGCGAATTCTCCGGTTGCAGATCGAGGATGTAGAACTTGTTGATGCAAGGCGGCACGATCAGCAACGGCCGCTCGCGCACGCTCGCCGTGCGCGGCTTGTACTGGATCAACTGGATCAGGTCGTTCTCGAACACGACCGATCCTTCAGTGTTCGCGAGATTCCTGCCGACCACGAAACTCGATTCGTCGGTCTGCGAGATCTTGCCGCGTTTCAGATCGCTCAACAGATTGCTGACGCCTTGACGCAAGCTTTCACCTCGACTCTCGAGCAATGTCTTCTGCGCTTCCGGATTCAATGCGAAGAAGTTGCTCGGCGAGGTGGCTGCAGTCCATTGCTGAACCGCGAAGCGGATGCGCTCGCGCACCTTCGGTTCGGTGTCGAGCGCTTCGACCAGTTCCTGCAGGTAACGTGCGTTAAGGAGATACCATGCGGCCGTGAATGCGTAGGCCGGCGCGGCACTCCACGCATCTGAACTAAAACGGCGGTCTTTGAGTTCGGGGGCTTTCGACTTCGAGTCCGCCGATTGCTGAAGCAACTGCATCGCTTCACGCGAATAGTCGGCTTGCAGTTTCTGCAGACGCTCCGCAGGGATCGCCGCAGTAGGCAACTTCAGACCGGCAAACTGGCCCATGGCTGCGGCCGCGTTGCTGAAGTCGGGCATGGCCGGCATGGCAGGCATCTGCGGCATCTGAAAGGCCGCAGCCTGACCCGCGCCAGGCACACCGAGCGAGCGCCATGCATTCATCCACGCATCGAGTAACTGCTGCGCACCGGCTTGTTGCTGGGTACGCTCCGCTGTGGAGTCCGTGCTTGAGGAAGTCGAGGATTGTGATGCTGCCATACCTGCTTTTGACCGGTGAGTCCTCGCGGACGGTTGAGAGGCAGGTTTCTAGCGCACGTGGGCGATTGCTCGCGACCTCGTCACGCCCTGTCCCGTGTGTGGGGGACATTCTTGCTCCCCATCGCAAGGCATGTCAATGCTTGTTCCCGATTTTGCCGCAGTGCGATATTTTTTTAATTATCGTTTTCCCCATGTATTTCATTGCACTAATGGAATGCCCTTGAACGAATCGACAGGAAATGTAAAAGGCCCGTATTACAGGGCCTTTTTATGCATTTAACGCTGGACGTGACAACGATTTTCAGCCGGCTCGATTGCACGCGGGTTAACCGGCGCATGCACTTCCGGCGACGCAACAAATAATCATGTCCGCCCCCCGAACAAACCCTGATGAATCCCGCTCGCCGTGGCTGCCACGGGCATGAATGAGCCGGTATCGTCAGTCGGCAAGCCAGATCATCGCGGCCATACGGCCTGTTATGCGATCGCGCCGGTATGAATAAAAGCGCTCGCGTTCGGTCACCGTGCAGAGATCGCCGCCGCCAATCTGCGTCACGCCGAAACGTTGCAGGCGCAAACGTGCCAACGCGGGAAGATCGGCGAGATATTTACCGGGTGAATCGGGACGCGGCACAAATGCCTGAGCGGTGGCTTCGCGTTGCGAACCGTCGACATCATTCATGAAGGCGTCACGCACGTCTGCCCCGACCTCGAATGCGTCTGGCCCGATCGACGGGCCCAGGTATGCGTGTAGTGAGCCGGGTTGCGCACCCGCCAGCTCGGCCACGCGCAGGGCGGTCTTTTCGACCACGCCTGCAGCGAGGCCGCGCCATCCCGCGTGCGCGGCGCCCACCGCGCGGCCTTCGGCATCGCATAACAGGACGGGCATGCAATCGGCGATCATCACGACGCAGATCGTGCCGGGCCGGTTCGTCACGCTGGCGTCGGCGCGGACGAGCGGCGCGCCTGCGCGGGCCTGCTCGAGCACTTCGTGCGCGTCGACCACTTCGGCGCCATGAATCTGTTCGAGCCAAGCCGGCTCGGCGCCGTCGGTCAACACCCGCAGACGGGCACGGTTCTCGACGACGCATAACGGATCGTCGCCAGCCAACCGGCCGAAATTCAGGCCGCCCACCCGATCGACGCCGTCGCTCCAGCGGCCATACGGCGGCAAGCTGACGCCGCCGTTGCGCGTGGTCACCAGCGCGCGCACGCGTGGCGGCGCCTGCCAGCCGGGTTGAAGCACGTCGGCCCGGGTCAGCTCCGGGAAAGTGGATGCAGGCGGTGTCGATTCAGGCTGGTTCATGCGCGGTCGTCCTCATCGTTGCCATCGTCGCCACCGTGCTCATGGTCGTCAGCTTCGTCGTCTTCGTCAGCTTCGTCCTCGTCGTCGAGAAATGCTTCGTAACCTTCCGCTTCCTCGTCTTCGTAATATGACTCGTCGAACTCGCCCGCCTCGTCACGGCCAAGTCCAAGCGCTGCCGACAGCGCCGCCATGTCTTCCGGCACCTCGGCGCGCCACTGCATGTCACGTCCTGTCCGCGGATGAATCAGACCGAGGCGCCACGCATGCAGCGCCTGGCGCGCAAAGCCGTCCGGCAAAGGCGTGACCGAACGCTTGCCGCGCGCGCGTCCATAGACCGGGTCGCCGAGCAACGGATGACCAATGTGCGCGCAATGCACACGAATCTGGTGGGTCCGCCCGGTTTCGAGATCGCAGTGGATCGCCGACACCGGCTGCCGCTGCCAGATAGCTGTGTCGACACGCCGGAAATGGGTGCGTGCGGGTTTGCCCGCAGCACTCGTGACCACCGCCATGCGGGTGCGCTCGCGCGGATCGCGGCCGATCGGCGCATCGATGGTGCCCTCATCAGGCATGTTGCCCCACACGAGCGCGAGATAACGGCGCTTGACGGTGCGCGCCTGCAGTTGCCGTACGAGGTCGGTCTGCGCTTCGAGCGTGCGCGCCACCACCATCAAGCCCGAGGTTTCCTTGTCGAGACGGTGCACGATGCCGGCGCGCGGCAAACCGGACGCCGCCTCGCCGTAGCGGTGCAGCAAGCCGTTCAGGATGGTGCCGCTCCAGTTGCCGGCAGCCGGGTGCACGACCATGCCGGCGGCCTTGTTGATGACGACGAGGGTGTCGTCCTCATAGACCACGTCGAGCGGTACGGGCTCGGGCGTGAACGCAAGCTGCTCAGGCAGCAGGTCGGGCACGAGCTCGATCTGCGCGCCGAGCGGCACCGGTTTGCGGATCTTCGCGGGCTCGCCATCCACCAACACGCGCTCCGCCTCGATCCAGCTTTGCAGACGGTTGCGCGAAAACTCCGGAAATACCTTGGCGAGCACCTTGTCGAGCCGCTCGCCGGCCAGTTCGTCGGGCACGGTCACCACGCGAGGCGTGTTGTCCACGGCTTTGCTGGCCACCTTCGGCACCTCGCTCCCGGCCTGATGGGGCACGAGCGCGTCGCCGTCAAGATCGTCATCTAACGAATCACTACCCAACGCGTCGGAGGGGTCAGCGCTTGGGCTATAATCTTTGTTGCTATTCCGGGCCCCTGCAGAGGGATCCGGATTATTTGATCGGGTCATTGAGTCTGGGTCACCTGGACGTAAAGCTAGACTGGAAAATGCGAGCCTTGAACACCATTACTGAATCGGCCCAAAAGACGGCGGCCTACAAGACGGCAGCCCAGACGACAGTCTGGACGACTGTCCGACGCATGGCCTCCCGGGTGGCACGGTATTTTGCGTGCGCCGCGGCCATTGCGATTGTGGCGGCCTGCCATGGCCTGCCGGAAAAGACCGATGAAACGGCTACCTGGCCGAACGCCAAATTATATACGGAGGCACAGGACTCCCTGTCCAACAAGGACTGGGGCAAGTGTGCGAAATACTTCGAAATGCTTGAGGGTCGCGATCCGTTCGGTCACTTCGCCCAGCAGGCGCAGATCAACGTGGCCTACTGTAACTGGAAAGACAGCGAGAACGACGCAGCCAATCAGGCTATCGACCGCTTCATCCAGTTGCACCCGGATCATCCGGATATCGCCTACGCGTATTACCTCAAGGGCATGATCAACTTCAACGACGACCTCGGTCTGTTCGGCCGTTTCTCCGGCCAGGACATGAGCGAGCGCGATCCGAAGTCGCTGCGCGAGTCGTATGACGCGTTCAAGGTGGTGGTGGACAAGTATCCGAACAGCAAGTACGCACCGGATGCTGCACAACGCATGCGCTACATCGTGAACGCGCTGGCGTCGCACGAAGTCCATGCAGCGGATTACTACTACCGTCGTGGTGCGTATGTCGCGGCAATCAACCGTGCGCAGCTTGCCATCAAGGATTACCGCAATGCGCCCGCGATCGAAGACGCACTGCACATCATGATGCTGTCGTATGAAAAGCTGAACCAGCCGCAACTGGCCGACGACACGAAGCGCATTCTGGCGGGCACATTCCCGGACAGCCCGTACATCACCGGCCATGCGCGGCCTGGCACGGAAAAATCGTGGTGGCAGTTCTAAGCCGCATGCCTTGCGAGCGGCGCCGGATCTGATCCAGATCCACGCGTGATGAAAAAACGCCATGACTTTAAGGTCATGGCGTTTTTGTTTGTGCTTTTCGTTTGGTTCGTACAGCTGGATTATGCTGGCGTCCGGAGCGCGTTTGCGCCGGTGCAACGCAAGGCCAGCCGGTCATCAGGTCAGTCGCGCTCGAACAGCGCAATCGACTCCACATGCGAGGTATGCGGGAACATGTTGACCACGCCCGCTCCCTTGAGCCGGTAGCCTGCCTCGTGCACGAGCAGACCCGCATCGCGAGCGAGCGTCGACGGATTGCAGGATACGTAGACGATGCGCTTCGGCAGCGGACCATGACCGCTCTGCGCAATTTCAGCCAGTGCTTTCGATACCGCCAACGCGCCTTCACGCGGCGGATCGATCAGAAATTTATCGAAATGACCGAGCGCGCGCATATCGTCGGCGGTGACTTCGAACAGGTTGCGGCAGGCGAACGACGTGTGCCCTGCCACGCCGTTTTCCCCGGCATTCGCCAGTGCTCGTGTGGTGAGCACTTCACTGCCCTCGATCCCCACGACTTCCTTCGAAATCCGCGCAAGTGGCAACGTGAAATTGCCGATACCGCAGAACAGATCGAGCACGCGATCGGTACGCGAGGGCGCCAGCAGACGTAGCGCACGCCCCACCAGCACGCGGTTGATCTGGTGATTGACCTGCGTGAAATCAGTCGGCTTGAACGGCATGCGGATGTCGTACTCCGGCAGCGTGTAGTCGAGCCGGGCGTCGAGCGGATAGAACGGCACCACTGAGTCCGGCCCCTGCGGTTGCAGCCAGAACTGCACGTTGTGGGCATCGGCAAACTCTCGCAGCAGTTGTTCGTCGGCCGCGTTGATCGGCTCCAGAATGCGCAGGACCAGCGCCGTCACGGTTGAACCAACTGCCAGTTCGATCTGCGGCATACGCTCTCGAATCGACAGGCCTTCGACCAGCCGGCGCAGCGGCACCAACATCGCCGAAACGTGCGGCGGCAGCACCTCGCAAGAGGTCATGTCGGCGATAAAGCTGCTCTTGCGTTCGTGAAACCCGACCAGCACACCGCCCTTCTTCGCCACGTGCCGCACGGTAAGACGCGCCCGATAGCGATATCCCCACGACGGACCGTGAATCGGCCGGTACACCGTTTCGGGCCGCAGCTTCGCCAGATGCGCGAGATTGTCTTCGAGCACGCGCTGCTTCACGGCGATCTGCGCGCGTACATCGAGGTGCTGCATGGAACAGCCTCCGCAGGTGCCAAAAAACTGACACTGCGGTTTGGTGCGAAGCACGCTCTCGCGCAGCACGTCGATCACTTCGGCCTGTTCGAAGCTCGGTTTCCTGCGATAGCTCAAATAAGTGACGCGTTCGCCAGGCAACGCGCCCTCGACGAAAATCACCTTGCCCGGCGTACCGTCTTCGTTGACGGTCCGGCCTACGCCACGCGCCTCCATGTCGAGCGATTCGACTTCGAGAATCGGGGCGATAACAGGCACAACGGACACACCCGCCTCGGCGGACGCTTTCTTCTTGCCTCTGGACGAACGGTTCGAGGCACGATGGGGGGCACTCTGAGACACCTGCGGCTTCCTGACAGACTATTGGGGGAAGGCGAGATTGTAGACGAACCGCAACCGCCGACGACGATTCGACGTTGCGGACGATCAACGCAACGCCCGCTTCGGGCGCCACGCCGCCGCTGGCTCGCGCACGCTGCTATTGGTCGAACGCCGCCAGATACTCGGCCCAGTGCGACGCCGGTTCCAGTGCGAGCGAGCTTTTCACCAGAGCGATTTCGTCCGCGTATTCCTCAGCGGAGAAACCGCCACGCATCAACTGGAAGCGGCAGTACAGCAGATAGGTGTTGACGACGTCCGTCTCGCAGTAATTGCGGATTTCTTCGATCCGTCCATCCTGAAACGCGTGCCAGACCTGGCTGCCGTCCATACCGAGCTTGCCGGGAAAACCGCACATTTTTGCGAGCGCGTCGAGCGGCGCGTTGGCGCGTGTCTGGTACATCGCCAGCACGTCCATCAGATCCGTATGGCGCGCATGATAGCGGCTGATGTAGTTGTTCCACTTGAACTCGCGATCGTCCTCGCCAAGGTCCCAGAAACGGTTCGCAGGAATCCCGTTGACCAGCGCGCGATAGTTCAGCACCGGCAAATCGAAGCCGCCGCCGTTCCACGAAACGAGTTGCGGCGTGTACTTCTCGATCACGCGGTAGAACGACTGCACCAGCGCCGCTTCGCCGTCTTCCAGCGTACCGAGCGAGCGCACCCGAAAACCATTGTTGTCGCGAAACACACAGGAAATGGCCGCGATCCGTTGCAGATGGTGCGGCAGGAAATCGCTGCCGGTTTTTTCGCGGCGCGCGGCAAAGGCGTGCTCGGCGACTTCGGCGTCGGTCAGCGTGGCGGGCAAATCTTCGAGGCGGCGAATGCCGGCGACATCGGGAATCGTCTCGATGTCGAAAACAAGAATCGGTGTCATCAGTTTATAAAACGGCGTCCTTACGCACACCGTTGGAGGCAAAGAAGCGCTTCAGGCGAACCAGGGCTTCCTGCTGGATCTGGCGCACACGCTCGCGCGTGAGGCCCATTTCGTCGGCCAGCTCTTCGAGCGTGGCCGGCTCGATATGATTGAGGCCGAAGCGGCGCTCGATTACGTGACGGTGCTTGTCGGACAAACGGGCAAGCCACGCGCGCGTCAGGGTTTCCAGTTCGCGGTGCTGTACCTCGGCGTCCGGCGACTGGCTCTGGTCGTCGGACAGCAGATCGAGCAGGCTGCTGGCCGGATCGAGATCGAGCGGTGCGTCGAGCGAAGCGGTGTGTTCGTTCAGCGCGAGGATATCGGTGACTTCGTCGGTGGTCTTGCCGGTCAGATACGCGATGTCGTCGATGCTGGCGTCGCGGCGGTCAGCTGCGTCGCCGGAGTTCATCGAGTTCTTCTCCAGATGGCGCTTGGCGCGCAGCACCTGGTTGAGTTCGCGAATCACATGCACCGGCAGGCGCACGGTGCGCGCCTGATTCATGATGGCGCGCTCGATGCTCTGACGGATCCACCAGGTGGCATAAGTAGAAAACCGGAAGCCACGCGTAGGATCGAACTTCTCGATGGCGTGCATCAGGCCGAGATTACCCTCCTCGATCAGATCGAGCAGCGGCACTCCGCGGTTCAGATAACCTTTCGCGATACTGACGACGAGTCGCAGATTGCGCTCGATCATGACCTGGCGTGCCTCGAACTCGCCCGCCTTGGCCAGACGCGAGTAGCGTTGCTCTTCTTCCACCGTCAGCAGCGGCTTTACACTGATCCGGTTCAGGTAATGCTGAATCGTGTCAGCCGTGAGTTCGGCTTGCAGCAGCGCACGGAAATCGTCGGCGTCGGGCGCCGCGTCGCTGGCGCCCTCGCGGGTTTCGCCGGGCTCGTCCGCACCGGCCTGGCGCTCGTCCTGATCGCGCGCGTTATCGAGGTCGTCAACGCTATCGTCTTCGACCTCCGAAGCGACGCCGTCCTCCACCGTGACATGCGTGGCGCGGCTGATATTCTCAGACTCGGCTTGCGGCGGGCGGCGCTTCGATTTCGGCATGGTCGTATCGCTTATTGCGGCGGCAAATACTTCAGTGGGTCGACAGGTTTGCCCTGCCGGCGAACTTCGAAATGCAACATCACACGGTCCGAATCGCTATTGCCCATTTCGGCGATCTTCTGCCCCTTGGTTACCGCGTCTCCCTCTTTTACCATCAAAGCGCGGTTATGTGCATACGCCGTCAGATAAGTTGCATCATGCTTGATGATAATGAGATTGCCGTAACCGCGCAGCCCATTTCCAGCATAAACGACGCGCCCATCCGCAGCCGCTTTCACCGGATCGCCGGCAGCCCCGCCGATATTGAGGCCCTTGTTGGTCGAATCGTCGAACGTGCCGAGGATCGGACCGCGCACCGGCCAGGCAAACGCGAGACTGCTCGCGGGCGCTGCGCTCGCGTCGCCGGTGTCGCTCGCGCCGTTCTGCGGCGGGACCGACGGCGCGTTCGGACCAGCGCCGTAGGTCGGCGGCGGCGGCGCGATACTAGCCGGACCGCCCTGGCCGGGAGCCGGGTTCGGTCCAGGCGCAGGCGAGCCGCCGAGCGGCGCGGTCTGCACGCCCCCGCCCACGATCGGCGCGGTGGCCACACCCGGCGTCAGCGCGGCGACGTTCGCGCCCGGAGGCGCGACCCGCAGCAACTGATCGACCTCGATCTGGTTCGGGTTGGTCAGGTTGTTCCACGTCGCGATATCGCGATAATTCTGACCGTTCTCTAGAGCGATCCGGTAAAGCGTATCGCCCGGCTTCACCCGGTAATAGCCCGGAGGCGGCGGCCCCAGCGGCACCGGCGCCGCAGGCTGCTGCGCGGACTGGGTACCGAGGTCGCCGGATTTATCGACAACCGGCGCGTTATCGAGCCGAGTCGCACAGGCCGTCAACAGGGAGAGCGCGACCACGCACACGCTACGCTGGGCTACGGTCAGGTGGACATTCAGGCTTTTTATTTGCATCGCGCGCAACATACTCATCGGTTTCAGATCACTCCGGATTTTAAGGGTACAAAGAAAACGCGATCAAGCCTCGACTCGCGCCACTGCGCGGGTCCGGTGCGCTCGACGAGCGTAAGCACCTGCTGCGTCTGCCCATCCTGCGTACCGACCGGCGCGACGAGGCGCCCGCCGATAGCAAGCTGCTCGAGCAACGCCTGCGGCACGTCGAGCCCGGCCGCTGCGATCACGATCGCATCGAAGGGCGCGGCAGCCGGCAGTCCGATACGTCCGTCCCCGTAGTGCAGCCGGATATTCGGAATGCGCAGCGGACGCAGATTTGTCTTGGCGCGCTCGTAGAGCGGTTTGATGCGTTCAATCGAATAAACATCGCGTGCGACCTGGCTCAGCACAGCCGCCTGGTAACCGCAGCCCGTGCCGATCTCGAGCACGTTGTTAAGCGTGCGGCCGGCGGCGGCCAGTTCGATCATCCGGGCGACCACGGAAGGCTTGGAGATGGTCTGATGGTGACCGATCGGCAAAGCCGCATCCTCATAAGCCTGGGGCGCCAGGCCCGGGTCCACGAACATATGGCGCGGCACCACCGACATTGCATGCACCACGCGCTGATCGGTAATGCCGTTTGCCCGCAGGCGTTCGACCATGCGTTCGCGAACCCGTTCCGAAGTCAGCGCGAGTGCACCGTTCAAGGCCACATTGGGTGCGCCGACGCTTCGTTCCAAAGGTCGCAGTGCGACGGGCTTCGGCGGCGCGGCACGGTTGGCGAGCGTCGAAGCGGCGAGCACGGCGCCAGATTTGCTGCCGGCCGATGCCGCTGCCTTGGCGACGGGTTTGGCTACAACCGGCTTGGGCGTCGCTGGCGCAGCTTTGACGGCCGGTTTCGCCATGGGTTTGGCTACAACCTGCCTGGCTACGATCGGCTTGGCCACCGCTGGCGCCGCTTTGGCGACCGGCTTCACGACAGGTTTAACGACGACGGCGGCCGCCGCCTTGGCCGGCTGACCCGGAGCACGATTGCCCGCCGCCTCACCGCGCGCCGGCGTCTTCGCCCGCGCACCGTTTGCACGGTCGGTCGCGGCGGCGAGATTCGCCGCGCGCACTTCGCCGGGGCGCCCTTCGGGCCGACGCGGCTCGCGCACGAGATCCTCGAGGCCAAGCGGAAAGCGCTTTGCGCGCTCCTGGGTCATGAAGCGCCGCTCCCGGCGCGTAGCCACTCGCGCGTCGCGGGCAACATGGCGGTATGAGTCAGATCGAGTTGCAGCGGCGTGATCGACACATGGCCGTTGGCGACGGCGTGGAAGTCGGTACCTTCGCTCGCATCGCGCGCGCTGCCCGACGGCCCGATCCAGTAGATCGGTTCGCCGCGCGGGTTGGTCTGCGGTATTACCGGCTGCGACGGATGCCGCTTGCCGAGACGGGTGACCTGCCACTCGCCGATCTGCTCGTACGGCAGATTGGGAATGTTGACGTTCAGCAACGGGTTCCCGGGCAGCGGATGTTCGAGATAATGGGCGACGATTTCCGCGGCGACACGGGTCGCGGCGTCGAGATGTCCCCAATCCTTGTCGACCAGCGAAAATGCGATCGCCGGTACGCCGAACATGATGCCTTCGGTGGCCGCAGCAACCGTTCCGGAGTACAGCGTGTCCTCACCCATGTTCTGGCCGTTGTTGATACCGGAGACGACCAGATCGGGTCGATGGTCCAGCATGCCGGTCAGCGCGATATGCACGGAGTCGGTCGGCGTGCCGTTCACGTAGTAGAACCCCGTCGACGAGCGCAGCACGGACAGCGGCCGCGACAGCGTCAACGAGTTCGACGCGCCGCTGCAGTTCTGCTCCGGCGCCATTACAGTGACATCGGCAAATGCCTTCAACGCCTCGTAAAGCGCAGCAAGGCCGGGCGCCAGATAACCGTCGTCGTTGCTGAGTAGGATTCGCATGCGGCGATTGTAACCGAGGAAAGAAGACGCGCGAACGACACTCCAGGCATCGCGCATCAGGTATGTCACACAAGGTAAAAACGCACGATCGTTCGGCTTGATTTACACTTCAGAATACCCGGGTGAACCCCGATCGAAATGGAGACACAATGCGCGCGATTCGCTGTATTCAGTACGGGCCGCCTGAGAGCCTTGCGGTAGTCGATCTGCCCGACCTCGAGCCGCAAGCTGGCGAGGTGGTGATCGACGTCAAGGCAGCCAGCGTCAATTTTCCCGACGTGTTGATCATCGAGAACAAATACCAGTTCAAGCCGCCGCTGCCGTTCACGCCGGGCTCGGAAGTCGCCGGTATCGTGCGCGCGGTCGGCGCCGGAGTAACCCAGTTCCAGCCGGGTGCGCGGGTGGTGGCGTTCACGGGCCAGGGCGGTTTCGCTGAGCAGGCCGTGGCGCCCGCAGCGGCTTGCGTGCCGCTTGCCGCGGGCATCGACTTTTCGGTCGCGGCGGCTTTCACGCTCGCCTATGGGACGTCGCACCACGCGGTGGTCGATCGTGGCGCGTTAAAGGCCGGCGAAACGATGCTGGTGCTAGGCGCCGCGGGCGGCGTGGGGCTAGCGGCTGTGGAGATCGGCAAGGCGCTCGGCGCACGCGTGATCGCGGCGGCCTCTTCCGACGAGAAACTCGCCATCTGCGTCAAACACGGCGCCGATGCGACCATCAACTACAGCACCGAAGATCTGCGCGAGCGCATCAAGGCGCTGACCGACGGCAAAGGGCCGGACGTGATCTACGATCCGGTCGGCGGGATCTACGCCGAGCCGGCGTTTCGCAGTATCGGCTGGCGCGGCCGCTATCTCGTCGTGGGATTTGCCAACGGCGAGATTCCAAAGCTGCCGCTCAACCTGACTCTGCTGAAGGGCGCGAGCGTCGTCGGCGTGTTCTGGGGCGATTTCGCGAAGCGCGAGCCGCAGCACAACGCGGCGGCGTTCAAGGAAATGACCGGCTGGATCGGTGAAGGCAAACTGCGCCCGTACGTGTCGGCGCACTATCCGCTGGAGGAAACCGGGCGGGCGCTGCGTGAAATGGCCGAACGCCGGGTGGTCGGGAAGATTGTGATTACGCCGTAGGCGTTGATGCAGCGTTTGCTCGTCGAACATCAACGACAGCTGGAAAAAACGGCGTTCAAGGTCAATCGATCGCACGCCGTTTTTCTTCACCCAGGCTCACACGACCTGCTGCGCGTGCAGCCGCGCAATATGCTCGGCATCGTAGCCGAGCGAGCGCAAAACCTCATCCGTATGTTCGCCTAGTTCCGGCCCCAGCCAGCGTGTTTCGCCGGGCGTCCCGGAGAGCTTCGGTGTCACCGCGGGCAAGGTGATTTCCTTGCCGTCCTGCCATTTGAAGCGCTGGATCATCTGACGCGCCATGAATTGCGGATCGGTGAACATATCGGCGACGCTATAGATACGGCCCACCGGCACATCCGCGGCGTTCAGAACCTCGAGCGCTTCGTCGATCGTGCGGGTGGCAAGCCACGTGGCAATCGCCTGATCGATCTCCTGAGTGCGCGGCACGCGCCCGTCGTTGTGCGCCAGCGCGGGATCGTTGGCGAGATCTTCGCGTTCGATGGCGAGCATCAGGCGTCTGAAAATCGGATCGCTGTTGCCGCCGATCACGATGCTGCCGTCGCGGCACGGATACGTGTTCGAAGGCACGATGCCCGGCAGCGACGCGCCAGTGCGCTCGCGCACCATGCCGTAGACGCCGTACTCGGGCACCACGCTCTCCATCATGTTGAAGACCGCTTCGTAAAGCGCGACGTCGACCACCTGCCCTTTGCCGCCATTCGCCTGACGATGATGCAGCGCCATCAGCGCGCCGATTACGCCATGCAGCGCCGCGATCGAATCGCCGATCGAGATACCGATGCGCGGCGGCGGCAATTCCGGATAACCGGTGATATGACGCAGGCCGCCCATGGATTCGGCAATCGCGCCGAATCCTGGCCGGTCCCGATACGGTCCGGTCTGTCCATAGCCGGATAGACGCACCATCACGAGGCCAGGGTTTTCGGCCGACAGCACGTCATAGCCGAGCCCGAGCTTCTCGAGCAGCCCAGGGCGGAAATTCTCGACGACGATGTCCGCTTCCTTCGCCAGCCGCCGCACGATCTCCTTGCCCTCCTCGGCCTTCAGATTGATCGTCACGGATTTCTTGTTGCGGGCCTGCACAGCCCACCACAGCGACGTGCCGCCGACTTCCGGATAGAGCTTGCGCCATTTGCGCAGCGGATCGCCGCCCTTCGGATCTTCGATCTTGATCACGTCGGCACCGAACTCGCCGAGAAAACGCGCCGCGAACGGCCCCGCGATCAGCGTGCCGAGTTCGAGCACTTTCACGCCGGCCAGCGGGCCGGCGGGACGTGTCGCGTCAAGGGTTGCGCTCATGGGTCTCCTGGATGACGCCGGGCCTGGCCGCGCTACAGCGAGCGCCGGTCGAGCATTGCGCGGGCGATCGTGCCGGCGTCGACATATTCGAGCTCGCCACCCACCGGCACGCCGCGCGCGAGGCGCGTGACGGCGAGTCCGCGCGCCTTGAGCGTCTGCCCGAGGTAATGCGCGGTCGCTTCGCCTTCGTTGGTGAAATTGGTCGCGAGTACGACTTCCTTGACGATGCCATCTGACGCGCGCTTAACGAGCCGGTCGAAATGGATCTCCTTCGGTCCGATGCCGTCGAGCGGACTCAGGCGCCCCATCAGCACGAAATACAAACCGCGGTAGGTCATGGTCTGCTCGAGCATGATCTGGTCGGCCGGTGTCTCGACCACGCATAGCAGCGCCGGATCGCGCTCTTCGTCACTGCAAACCTCGCAGATCTGCGCCTCGGTGAAGGTATTGCACTTCTCGCAGTGCTGCAGATGCTCGGTCGCAAACAGCAGCGACTGGCCGAGCCTTTCCGCGCCCTCGCGGTCATGCTGCATCAGGTGATAAGCCATGCGCTGCGCGGATTTCGGCCCGACACCGGGCAGCGCGCGCAGCGCTTCGACGAGCGCCGATAAGGCGGAAGGTTGTTTCATGCGGAACCGGCGGCGTCGAAATGCGGTGTTATATCAGAACGGCAGCTTGAAGCCCGGCGGCAGCGGCAAGCCAGCGGTCATGCCACCCATTTTTTCCTGGGCGGTGGCTTCGGCCTTGCGCACGGCATCGTTGAAGGCTGCGGCGACGAGATCTTCCAGCATGTCCTTGTCGTCGGCGAGCAGGCTCGGATCGATCGTGACGCGGCGCACCTCGTTCTTGCACGTCATCGTCACCTTGACGAGACCTGCGCCCGACTGCCCTTCCACCTCGATCTGCGCGAGCTGGTCCTGCATCTTCTTCATGTTTTCCTGCATCTGCTGAGCCTGCTTCATCAGCCCGGCGAGTTGGCCTTTCATCATGGACGTGCTCCTTCTTGATAGCGTGAAATCTGGGGGTATGGCGCTATGATGCGCCGCAAATCAATGCGTTGACGGGGCGTTGCCCGCGGCATCCGGCGCGATAGGCCGGATGGATCCCGGCACGATGCTCGCGCCGAACTCGCGGATCAGCGATTGTACGAACGGGTCGGAGCCGATCTCGCGTTCAGCCTCTTTCTGGCGCTGCGCGCGGGCGGCGGCGTCGAATGCCGCAGCCGTGCGGCGCGCCGGACCGACTTCGACCAGCACGTCGAGTTCTTTGCCCAGGCGCTCGGCAAGCGCCGCCTTGAGCTTGGCGACCTGGGAGGCTTCAGCATACTGCGGGACCGGCACACTCAGTTTGAGCGTGCTGCCTTCGAGCGCCATCAGTTCGCTGTTGAAGGCGAGCTGATAGGAAATGCCCTTGAGCGCGAGGCCTACGGCAAGTGCCGGCCAGTCGCCGTTGAAACCGATGGGGTCAAGCGGGATGGCGGGCGGTAACGGGCGTGTGTCGAGCGGCACTGGTACGGCGGCTGCGGCAGCCGCTGGCACACGCACGTCGTCGGGACCTACGTCGAATACCGGCACGTAGCCGTCGTCGGGCGGGCCGAAATAATCGTCCTCGGCTGAGAGCGGCACGTAGTCGTCGGGCGGCATGTCGTCCCACGGCGCGACGGATGGTGCGCCTTGGGCACCGCCGTTGCCGTTGCCGTTGCCATTGCCGTTGTTACGCGGAGCCGCCGACGTTGACGTCGCCGACGAGCCACGAGCGGGAGCGGCTTCCTGGGTGTTGCGCGGCGCACCGGGTGTCGGCACGGGTACGTTCACGCGCGGAGCAGCGGGCTTCGCTGGAACAACCGGTGAAGGTTTGGCCGTTGCGACCGGTGTTGCGGCACTCCCGCGGCCGCGGTCCGAAGACACTTTCAGGCCAGCGCTGCGTAAAACGTCGAGCGCGGCACTGGCGCCGCCCGCGCGGCGCGGCGCGGCGTCGGCAAGCGGAGCCTCCGTGCGAACGGCGGGTGCAGGAGATGCCGGCAGCGGTACGGTTGAAGTCGCGGTGGACACAGCCGGTTCACTGTGCAACACGGCTGGCTCCGATGCACTTTCACCCCGCACTGGAAGCGCTTCTTGATCTTCGGCAAACGCCTCGGCATCCGCAACGGGAGTTTCTGCCTCTGCCGCCGAAGTCGCGGTGGCACTCGCCTCGCGTAGTGCGGCCTCTTGTGTCGGCTCAATGGCTGGTTGCAGGTTTTCTTCGGCCGGACCGGCTGCTTCAGGGACCCCTTGCCGTGCGGCCTGACCAGATTCCCGAGGAGACGCGGATTCGGCTGAGGACGGCACCAATGCGCTTTCTTGCACGTTAGCCGCGTGAGACTCTGCACCCCGAGCCACGACCGTTTCATGACCGGCGGCGTCAGCACGATCAGCAACGGCCTGGGTTGTCGACGCTGCCGCCGGCGTTACCGCGACGGCACGCGCCGCTTGCCCTTGCGACGCAGCCACAGCCGGCGAGCCACTGCGCTTCGCGCCCCCCGTACCCGACGCTCCCGCCGGACGGGTCGTGCTCGGACCGCCGCCACCGCCGCCGGTCGGAGCCGGCTCAAAGGCCAGCATCCGCAGCAGCGTCATCGTAAAGCCAGCGTATTCGTCCGGCGCGAGGCCGAGTTCGCTCCGGCCGATCGTCGCAATCTGATAGAACAACTGCACCTGCTCCGCACTCAACGCCTCGGCGAAACGGCGTAAATCCATCGCCTCGGGCCACTCATCAAGCACCGACGACGGCGCAAACTGCGCCCACGCAATCCGGTGCAGCAAGCTGGCCAGATCCTGCAACGCGGTCGAAAACGACAGGCTGCGCAGCGACATTTCATCGGCCACGGCCAACACCGCTGGACCGTCGCCATCAGCGAGCGCGTCGAGCAGACGAATCAGATAACTCTGGTCCAGCGCGCCGAGCATCCCGCGCACCGCTTCGTCGGTCACCTGATTGGCCGAATAGGCGATGGCCTGGTCGGTCAGCGAAAGCGCATCGCGCATCGAGCCGTCCGCTGCGCGCGCCAGCAGGCGCAACGCCTGCACCTCGAACGGCACGTGTTCCTCGCCGAGGATATGCTCCAGATGCGACACGATGTGCCCAGCCGGCATCTGCTTCAGATTGAATTGCAGACAGCGTGACAGGACGGTGACCGGAATCTTTTGCGGATCGGTGGTCGCAAGAATGAACTTGACGTGCGGCGGCGGTTCTTCCAGCGTCTTCAACATGGCGTTGAAGGCGTGATTCGTGAGCATGTGCACTTCGTCGATCATATAGACCTTGAAGCGCGCATCGACCGGCGCATAAACCGCTCGCTCGAGCAGTGCGGCCATTTCGTCGACGCCGCGGTTACTCGCGGCATCCATCTCCACATAATCGACAAAGCGCCCTTCGTCGATCTCCCTGCAGGCGCGACAGACGCCGCACGGCGTCGAGGTCACGCCGGTTTCGCAATTGAGCGCCTTCGCGAAGATGCGCGAGAGCGTCGTCTTGCCGACGCCGCGGGTTCCGGTAAACAGATAGGCATGGTGCAGACGCCCGCCGTCGAGCGCATGCGTGAGCGCGCGCACCACGTGCTCCTGTCCGACGAGCGAAGCGAAATCCTTCGGTCGCCATTTGCGTGCGAGAACTTGATAGGTCATCGGGAAATTGTATCAGTAACGATAGCGCGCAAAGGCGATTCGACCACGTACGGGCACGCGTCATCGCCTCATTGAAAAGAGCAACTGAACCGATAGGAAAAAATAGTGGGAAGCGAGAGTAGCGAACCGTCGAACGACGAACACACCACGAGTAGCCTGCACGCGAAGAACCGCCCAGAGGCACCGCGAATACAACGCGAGAATCGCTGAAGAAAACCGGACACCGCAGGGATCAGATACGCGCAGACCCGAAACAGGAATTTCAGGCCAATAGCGGGGCAAACTACAGAAAGAAAAAGGAAGGTGACGAGCCCGACCCTCGGCACTGGTGGAAAACGGCTGTGGCTGCTTCGTTCCCGACCTGACCAGGTTGACCGCCCCTCCATGCGAGGAGGCCCGTCACGAAAGATTCTACCATCGGTCGGCCCGCGAGGCGAAGCAAATCCCAACAAAGTTAGCTGCGAGGCCACTTGTGTTCGCCTGCGCCACCACCAGATAGAGTGTGTTACAGAGGTGGCCACGCTACCGGCAGGCCTTAGCCCTACTGGCCGCATGAGTACTATCACCACCGGCAACGCATAGCAATTTAGGCTAAACTGACGTACGAATGTCCCGTAAAGCCGAGCATTCTGCCCATTCCGGAGCACTTCGAGAGAATCGCCCGCGAATGTTCAGCACGGCTCCCTTTGCGGCAACGCGAACAGAAGTTTTCTTAGTTTGATGTATCGTGGCGAGCAATCCAGGCGGGCCTCGATCCGAGAGAGGTATACATGAGCGAACAAATCAAGCATATCAGCGACGCATCGTTCGAACAGGACGTCGTTAAATCCGACAAACCCGTGCTGCTCGATTTCTGGGCTGAATGGTGCGGTCCGTGCAAGATGATTGCGCCGATCCTCGACGAAGTCGCCAAGGACTACGGCGATCGCCTGCAGATCGCCAAGATCAATGTGGACGAACACCAGTCGACGCCGGTCAAGTTCGGCGTGCGCGGCATCCCCACGCTGATCCTCTTCAAGAACGGCGCAGTCGCGGCCCAGAAGGTCGGCGCCCTGTCGAAGTCGCAACTCACCGCGTTCCTCGACGGCAACCTGTAATCTGTTTTAATTGAAACACCGCGGTTCGTGTTGTCGCACGACAACACGAACCGTGAGAAGATACGTTTGTGCCGCGCCGGCTGAAATTGGCGTGTGCTATGCTAGAATCCGCAAAACGTCGAAAAGACGCTTAAGTCCCTGAGCGGTTCCGCTCACTCTCCTCCCAGATTTCATTTCAGGTCGCACCTTCTCCTGCGGGTTCTCCGTATGCATTTATCCGAGCTTAAGACTCTGCACGTGTCCGAATTGATCGAGATGGCCAATGGCCTCGAGATCGAAAGTGCGAACCGCCTGCGCAAGCAGGAATTGATGTTCGCCATTCTTAAAAAGCGCGCCAAAACTGGCGAAACGATTTTCGGCGACGGCACGCTCGAGGTGCTGCCTGACGGCTTCGGCTTCCTGCGCTCGCCGGAAACCTCCTATCTGGCGAGTACGGACGATATTTATATCAGCCCGTCGCAAATCCGCCGCTTCAACCTGCATACCGGCGACACGATCGAAGGTGAAGTCCGCACGCCGAAAGACGGCGAGCGTTATTTCGCGCTGGTGAAGGTCGACAAGGTCAACGGCCAGCCGCCGGAAGCCTCGAAGCACAAGATCATGTTCGAGAACTTGACGCCGCTGCACCCGAACAAGGTGCTGCTGCTCGAGCGTGAGATGCGCGGCGAAGAAAACGTGACCGGCCGCATCATCGACATGATCGCGCCGATCGGCAAGGGCCAGCGCGGTCTGCTGGTGGCATCGCCGAAGTCCGGTAAAACCGTGATGCTTCAGCACATCGCACACGCGATCAAGCAGAACCATCCGGATGTCATCCTGTTCGTGCTGCTGATCGACGAGCGCCCGGAAGAAGTGACCGAAATGCAGCGTTCGGTGGCCGGCGAAGTGATCGCCTCCACGTTCGACGAACCGGCTGCGCGTCACGTCCAGGTCGCCGAAATGGTGATCGAAAAGGCCAAGCGCCTCGTCGAAATGAAAAACGACGTGGTGATTCTGCTGGACTCGATCACGCGTCTCGCTCGTGCCTACAACACCGTGGTGCCGGCTTCGGGCAAGGTGCTCACGGGTGGTGTGGACGCCAACGCGCTGCAACGTCCGAAGCGCTTCTTCGGCGCGGCCCGTAACATCGAGGAAGGCGGCTCGCTCACCATCATCGGTACGGCGCTGATCGAGACGGGTAGCCGCATGGACGACGTGATCTACGAAGAGTTCAAGGGCACCGGCAACATGGAAGTGCACCTCGAGCGCCGTCTGGCTGAAAAGCGTGTGTACCCTTCGATCAATCTGAACAAGTCCGGTACGCGTCGCGAAGAGCTGCTGATCAAGCCGGAAGTTCTGCAAAAGATCTGGGTGCTGCGCAAGTTCATTCACGACATGGACGAAGTCGAGTCGATGGAATTCCTGCTCGACAAGATCCGTCAGACGAAGAGCAATTCCGAGTTCTTCGACATGATGCGTCGAGGCGGCGGCAGCTGATAGCCGGCCTGCACATTGCCGGCACGTTGTAGTACGTAACGCGTCGCGCTCGCAAAAACCGCCTGTCTTTTCGCAGGCGGTTTTTTTTCGCCCTTGCCCTCGCCCTCGTCGAATTTCTCACCTTCGGACTCAGATTGCCTGGCGTGAGATGCACTGCCGGGCACGGCAGAGTGCCGCCTCAACCTGTACGTGAACGTTCACGTTGCACTATAATAAGCACACCGCCTCCAAACCGCGCCATAACCTCATGTCAAAGGACCGCCCCATCCTGCTCACCGTGCGCGACGCCGCCGAGCGACTGAACGTCACGCCGCGTACGCTCAAGTACTACGAGGAACGCGGGCTCGTTTCGCCCACGCGCAGCGAGGGGCGCTACCGCCTCTACGACGAAGATGACCTCGAGCGTTTCGCCCGCATCCTGCGACTGCGTTCGCTAGGTTTTTCCCTGCACGGCATCACCGAGATGCTCAAGCGCCCGCTCGAACCGGATGAAAGCGGCAGCAACCGCTTTTCCACCGACTCGCTGCAAGAGATTCGGGACGCACTCGCGCAACAGATCAATGCGCTCGACGCACGCGTTGAAGCCATGCGCCGTGAATTGAAAGAAGCGCAAACGCTGAAGGGCGAACTCGCCCATGACCTCGATTACGTCGAGCGGCGCCTCGCCGGTGAAAACGCCGATGCACTGCTCAAACAGCGCCGGGAAGCACACGCAAAGCGTTCGCTGAAGAAACCCAAAACGCCGGACGAACCGGCATGAGTACCGTGTCGACCCGCGTGCCGCTGTTCAGCGTCGAAAAGCTGCGCGGCGACTTCTTCCCCTGGGTGCTGGCCGTCGTCACCGGGCTCGACTATTTCGACAACGCCATCTTCTCGTTCTTCACGAGCTACATCGCCGGCGGCGTCAATGCGTCGCCCGACGAACTCGTGTGGTCTTCGAGCGCCTATGCCGTGGCCGCCGTGCTCGGCATCCTGCAACAGCAATGGTGGGTTGAGCGCTTCGGCTACCGTCGCTATGTCGCCGGCTGCATGCTGCTGTATTCGGCGGGTGCCGTCGCCGCGGCGCTGTGCGAAACCTCCTTCGAACTTGCCTTCGCGCGCGGCTTCCAGGGCTACTTCATCGGCCCGATGATGGGCACCTGCCGCATCCTGATCCAGATCAGTTTCACGACGCAACAACGCCCGATTGCCACGCGAGCCTTTCTGCTTTTGATCGTGCTGAGCAGCGCGCTCGCACCGCTCGTCGGCGGCCAACTGGTTGCGCATTTTGACTGGCGCGCGCTGTTCGCCTGCACCGCACCGGTGGGCGTTCTGTTCGCCATCCTCGTGTTGCTCGCGCTGCCGGACTCGGGCGATCGCCAGCCGGAAGAGCGCGGCTCGGCGCACTTCTGGCCATATATGATCTTCGCGTTCGCGCAAGGCGCACTGCAAATCGTCATGCAGCAACTGCGCTTCCAGCTATTCACCAGCTCGCCCGGATTGATCCTGCTGACTATCCTCGGCGTCGGCGCCCTCGTCTGGTTTGCTTATCACCAATGGCACGAACCGAACCCGCTGGTGCGGCTGCACGCTTTGCGCGAGAAGACCTTTCAGGCCGGCATCGTGCTCTACATGTTCTATTACTACCAATCGACCGCTTTCAGCTATCTGATCTCACGTTTCCTCGAAAGCGGCCTCGGCTATCCCGTGGAGAACACCGGGCGCCTCGTCGGCGTGACCTCACTGATTTCAGCCAGCGCGTTGTTCGTCTATCTGCGCTACTCGAAGCTGTTGCCGCGCAAGAAGTGGATCATCGTGCCCGGCTTCGCGCTCGCCGCCTTCGCCGCGGCGTGGATGACGCGCATGGAGCCCGGCGTCGGTGAGAGCGCCCTGCTCGTGCCGCTGCTGCTGCGCGGCCTGCTGTTACTGTTTATCGTGCTGCCGGTTGCCAATCTGACGTTTAGAATCTTCGCTATCGAGGAATTCACGCACGGCTACCGGCTCAAAAACATCGTGCGGCAATTGACGATCTCGTTTGCCACGGCGTCGATGATCATCATCGAACAGCACCGTGAAGCGTTGCATCAGGCGCGGCTCGCCGAGTTCGTCAATCCGTTCAATCCGGTGTTCCAGAACACGCTCGCTGTGCTGACCAACGGCTTCGCGGCGAGCGGCCGCTCGCTCGCCGACGCGCACGCACTGGCGATGGGACAGATCGCCCGGACGGTTGCGCAGCAGGCAAGCTTTCTGACCTCGCTCGATGGTTTCTATTACCTGATTGGCGTAGCGGTCTGCGGTGGAATTTTCGCCGCGTGGCAAAAACAGATCGACTGAGCGATGTTATCGAAACTCACTAACTGGTTTGACTCGCGCCGCCGCGAGCGCGCGCTGCGCGACCATGCGATCGACGATCCGCTCTGGCAGGCCACGCTTGCTGGATTGCCTTTCCTCGCCCATCTGGACGCGGATGACCTCGTGCGGCTGCGCGAACTGAGCAGCCTGTTCCTCGCGCAGAAGGAATTCTCCACCGCGCACGGACTTGAACTGACTGACCCGATGACCGCCGCGATCGCCGCCCAGGCCTGTCTGCCAGTATTGAACCTCGGGCTGGACCTGTATCGCGGATGGGTGGGCGTGATCGTCTATCCAGGCGAATTCGTGATCCGCAAGACGGTCGAGGACGAAGACGGCGTCGTACATGAGGTCGAGCACGACGCCAGCGGCGAAGCCTGGGAAGGCGGCCCGGTAGTCCTCTCCTGGGAGGACGCGCAGATGACGGACGGATCGGACGCGTATAACGTCGTCATCCACGAATTCGCCCACAAGATCGACATGCTGACGGGCGAAGCCGACGGTCACCCGCCGCTATTCCGGCGCTGGCACGCTCCACTCGATGCCGCCGCCTGGGCCGATGTGTTCGACCACGCCTACGATCACTTCTGCAACCGCGTCGACGCGGTCCCCGAACGCCGCTGGGCGCGCTTCGAGCGGGAATCGCTGATCGACCCGTACGCGGCGGACCATCCATCGGAATTTTTTGCCGTTTGCAGCGAAGCGCTATTTGTCCAGCCCCACGCCTTCGAGGCCGAGTATCCCGAGCTATACCGGCTGCTGGCCCGCTATTACCGGCAGGACCCGGCCCGCGTAGGCGCTCTGCAAGCGCAAGCCGGCTAGCAGGGGCGCGGGCACGGGCACGCCACACAGCGAAACCGCCCGCCAGCTGGCGAAAAACCTCCGGAAAAGTCGTCAACCAACTGATTTTCTGGCATAATCGCCGTTTTTCGACCTTAGGCAAGTGGCTCGCGCCAAAATGCTTTCGCGAATCCAGTAGAGATTTTGCGACTGCACGCGGGTTGGCTACCGCCAGACTAGAGGATTTACCATGAAAGAAGGCATTCACCCCGATTACCGCGAAGTCCTGTTCGTCGACATGTCGATCGACTTCAAGTTTGTGACCCGCTCGACCATCCAGACGCGCGAAACCGGCGAATTCGAAGGCAAGACCTACCCGCTCGCCAAGATCGAAGTGTCGTCGGAATCGCATCCGTTCTACACGGGTCAGCAAAAGATCATGGACACGGCAGGCCGCGTCGAGAAGTTCAACAAGAAGTTCGGCACGCGCGCTACCGGCAAGGCAGCGAAGTAATACCCGCGTCGTCGCTGGCCATAGGCCGGACGGGTGCTCAGGCACCAGCACAGAAGGGCAGCGTAAGCTGCCCTTTTTTGTCACCGGCGTTGCTAATGTCAATGGCTTTGTCACCCGACGTACGGCAAGCGGGCCGCCACCACGCTGCCACTACGCAACGACCACACGACATCACGCGCGTCCACCCATGGCCCTATCCGGACGTTCACTGCATGGTTACAGCACTTCGCACAACGTTGCGCTCTGTTACCGGTCGTGACGCGCGCGCTGCGCCACGTCTACAATGCCGGATGCTGCGAATCGGCCATGCTGCCGGGCACCCTGCCCCGCGCCGGCCGACGCCCCTATCCGAGATCAACAAATCCGCATGAGATCAGTCGTTCGCCTCACTGCATCCGCCACGAGCGCCCTGCCGCGCTGGCTGTTGCTGACCCTCAGTATCATCTACGCCGCGTTCGGCCTGTTCGGCCGCGATCCGTGGAAGAACGAGGATGCGGCCGGTTTCGGCGTCATGTGGACGATGGCCAAAGGCAACGCGCACGACTGGCTGTTTCCCAACCTGGTCGGCAAATACCTCACCGATAACGGACCGCTCGGCTACTGGCTCGGCGCCAGTTCGATCCGCGCGCTGGCGCCATGGGTCGATGCAAGCAATGCTTCGCGCGTCTTTACCGGCCTGCTGTTTTGCGGCGCCTGCGCGTTCGTCTGGTACGCGGCCTATCTGCTCGGCCGCCGCCCCGAGGTTCAGCCGTTCAAATACGCATTCGGCGGCGAGCCGGAACCGCGTGACTACGGCCGCACGCTCGCCGACGGCGCGCTGCTGATCCTGCTCGCCTGCTTCGGCCTTGCTGAGCGTGGCCACGAAACCACGCCGCAACTGGCGCAGTTCGTCTGCATCGCGATGCTCGTCTACGGCCTCGTGCGGATGATCGATAAGCCGATCCAGGGCGCGCTGGTATGGGGTCTTGCACTCGGTCTCGTCGCGCTGGCGAGCAACCCCGTGCTGGTGGCCGCGTTGCTGGTGGGCACGCTCGCCATGACCATCATCGTGCCCGAGACACGCACGCGCTGGCTCATGCTTGCGGGCTTGCCGGTTGCCCTCGTGGTGTCGCTGTCGTGGCCGGTAGCGGCCCTCTCCGCCTACCCGGACGACGCCGTCTGGTATCTCAATCAATGGGTGAGCACGAGTCTCAACGCCTTCGCCGGCCCGCCCGGCTCGGTGGCCCGCTACGCGCTGAAAAACCTGCCGCTTTTCACCTGGCCCGCCTGGCCGCTGGCAATCTGGTCGTGGTTTAGCTGGTCCGGTCTGCGGCGTGCGCCGCACGTCGCCATTCCGGTCTCGGTGATCACGCCGCTGTTGATCCTCGTGGTGCTGCAGAGCCATCAGACCAACCTGCTGTTCATGCTGTTGCTGCCCGCCCTCGCGGTGCTCGCGACCTTCGCGCTGCCTACGCTCAATCGCGGCACCATCAATGCGATCGACTGGTTTGCGCTCCTCAGCTTCACGATCCTCGGCAGCACCGTCTGGCTCTTCTGGATTGCGGGTCTCACCGGCTTCCCCGCGCCACTCGCCCGAAATATGGCGCGTTATGCGCCGGGGTTCGTTCCGCAGTTCAAGATGATCTCGTTCGTCTGTGCGGTCGCAGTGACGGTATGCTGGTTCGTGCTGGTTCGCTGGCGCCTCGCACGTCATCCGAAAGTGCTGTGGCGCAGCGTGGTGCTCTCGAGCGCTGGCACGACGCTGATGTGGGTGCTGGTGATGACGCTGTGGCTGCCCATCATCAACTACAGCCGGACCTATAAGGATGTGGCCGAGCAGATTGCCAGCCACCTGCCTGACGACTATAGCTGCATCTCGCCGGTACGCCTCGGCAACGCGCAGATCGCGACGTTCGCCTACTTCGGTCACATGCATTTCGCGTTCGATCAAGACTGCGATGTGATCCTGCGCCAGGACACCCAGGACTACGGCGAGCCCAGTTCGATGTCGAACTTCGTCTGGAAGCTGGTTTGGGAAGGCCGCCGGGTTGCCGACCGCGACGAACGCTTCCGCCTGTATGTGCGTATCGACCGCCCGAAGCCGCCCGTCACACACCGCGCCTGGCGCCCGAAGCGCGGCGCCGCGGCCTCTGCGGACTGACGATGTTCGCCGATGTGCGCAAAATCGCCGGGCTCGCGTGGCCTGTGCTGATCGGCCAGTTGGCCATCATCGCCTTCGGCGTCATGGATACGGCGATGGTGGGCCGCTATTCAGCAGTCGATCTCGCGGCGCTCGGCCTTGGCTCGTCGATCTACATCTCGGTCTATATCGGCCTGACCGGCATCCTCACCGCGCTGCAGCCGATTGCGGGCCAACTCTATGGCGCGCGCCAGTACCCTGAGATCGGCGAGCAGGTACGCCAGTCGCTATGGCTCGCCTTCGCGCTGATGATCATCGGCTTCCTGATCCTGTATTTCCCCGGCCCGCTGCTGCATCTCGCGCGGGTGCCGGCCGCGCTGTATGAACGCACGCTCGCCTATCTGCAGATCCTCGCGTTCGGTTTGCCGGCTGGTCTCGTGTTTCGCGTCTACGGCTCGCTCGCCAATGCAGTTGGCAAACCGCGGCTCGTGATGATCCTGCAGATTGGCGCCTTGCTGCTGAAGGTTCCGCTCAACCTGTGGTTCATCTTCGGTGGCCTGGGCGTGCCGGCGCTCGGCGGTCCGGGATGCGCGCTCGCCAGCACCGGCATTAACTGGATGCTCGCGATCGTCGGCATGCTGCTGATGAGCAGGATCGATGTGTTCAAGCCTTTTGGGATCTTTTCGCGCTTCTGCTGGCCGGAGTGGCACCGTCAGGTCGCGCAACTCAAGCTCGGCATTCCGATGGGACTCTCGTATCTGATCGAAGTCACCTCGTACACGTTCATGGCGCTGTTTATCGCACGCTTCGGCACGACGACGCTCGCGGGACATCAGATCGCCGGTAACGTCGGCGCGGTGTTGTACATGACGCCACTGTCGATCGGTATCGCTACCTCCACACTCGTGGCCCAGGCGCTCGGCGCGCATCGGCCAGAAGCGGCGCGCACGCTGTCACGCCACGGCATCTTGATGGCGGTGATGATCGCGTGCAGCTATGGGGCGATCGTTCTGGCGCTGCGGCCGCTCATCATCGAAGGCTATACGCCCAATGCACAGGTCGCGGCAGCCGCCATGCCGCTCGTCTTGATCGTGGTCTTCTATCACGTGTTCGATTCGCTGCAGGTGACCACCGCCTTCGTACTGCGCGCCTACAAGGTGGCGGTCATCCCGACTGTGATCTATGCGGTCGCGCTGTGGGGCGTCGGGCTGGGCGGCGGGTATCTGCTCGGCTTCGACATTGGCGGCTCAATACCTGTCTGGCTCACGGGCGCACGCGGGTTCTGGTTCGCCAACATGGCGAGCCTGGGTATCGCCGGGTCCGGTCTTTTGATTTACCTGCGCACGGTAAGCCGGCGGCATCTTCGTACCGGCGTCGAGGCATAGCCGGATAACGCCGCGCAGATGGTCCACGTGCACCGCTTCCCAAGGTGCATCAAGCTCTCCGAATCACCTTCCACCTCCACGATCCCCATCGGAAACTTCTGACACTTAACAAGGTTGGGGATACTGATAATCGTCCGGTAGAATCGCCAGCATTCTGTAAGCGACAGGAGCATGGTCGATGCGAAGCGGCACCCTCAGACGGAAGTGGATGTGGGCAACGGTAGCAGCGCTCGGCGTGCTAAGCGCATCCACATGGCGAGCCGATGCAGCGCGCATCACCAGCGTCTCACCGCAAGGCAAGGTGACGCAGGTCAGACAGGTCGTCGTCAAGTTCGACGAAGCAATGATCGCGTTCGGTTCGGCCGCGGCCCCCGCTCCCGCGCAGGTGCATTGCAACGACGCCGCCGCGAGCAACGGCCAGGCCCGCTGGATCGACGAAAAAACCTGGGCATGGGACTTTGCCGCAGACCTGCCACCGGGTGTGAGCTGCAAGGTCGATCTCAACGACGGACTGAAGTCCGTTGCCAGCCACGCCATCACCGGCCCGCATCGTTACGCGTTTGAAACCGGCGGTCCATTCGTGCAGGACATACGTCCGGACTCCGGCGAGATCGAAGAAGATCAGGCGTTCGTCCTGACGCTCAACGGGCCGGCTACGGCTGCGTCGGTGCACGACCATGTGTGGTGCGAATCGAGCGGCCTCGGTAACCGTATCCCCGTCAAGAACCTCGACGACGCGGCGCGTGCCGCTCTGCTCAAACACTTTCACCTGAAGAAAGATGCGGCACGCATCTTGACGCTTCAGTGTCAGCAGACGCTGCCCTCCTCCGCCAAGATGCAACTGGTGTATGGAGCAGGCGTGGCGAGCCCGAGCGGGATCGCCAATGACGTCGAGCGTCGTTTCGACTACACCGTACGCGACCCGTTCGCCGCCAGCTTTTCGTGTGAGCGTGAAAACGCCAAGGCGCCGTGTACACCGCTGCGTCCGGTGGAAGTGCGCTTCAATGCGCCGATCAGCCGCGCCGACGCCGAAAAGCTCACGCTCAAGGGACCCGGCGGCACGATCTCGCCGACCTTCAAACCTGACGACAAGGATTCCGAAACAACTACGGTCGACTTCGCGGCGCCGCTGCCCGAACACGCAGAACTCACGATCGACATCCCGGCAAACCTGAAAGACGTCAGTGGCCGCACGCTCACCAACGCCGATCTGTTCCCGCTCAAGACCACCACGGCGCCGATGCCGCCGCTCGCCAAGTTCTCGTCGGGGACCTTCGGCATCATCGAACGCTTCGCTGAACCGGACATGCCCGCGCTCGTGCCCGTGACGCTGCGCAACGTCGAAGCGGATCTGCACGTGGCAGGTCTCAATGCCGGCAACGCGCAATTCAGCAAACTGCGCGTCGACGCGGACACCGATATCCGACACTGGATGCGCCTTGTCGACCAGTTCGACGGCTACTCGATGAACCGTTCGAACATCGACTCGCTGATGCCTGGACTGCTGCAGCACGTGAAGAACCCGGTGTACGTGCCGCGCTCGCCGGATGAGTCCAGCGACGACAACAAGAAAGACCCCCAGATCGACATCCGTTCGCTGTCGCTGCTCGCGGGACAGCGCGGCGTGGAGACGCTCGCGCTGCCCAAGGAAGACCCGCAGGCGCTGAGGCCATTCGAAGTCGTCGGCGTGCCGGTGACGAAGCCAGGCTTCTACGTGATCGAACTGGCCTCGCCTGCGCTCGGCGCTTCGCTGTTGAGCAGAAAAGCGCCGATGTACGTGCGCACTGCCGTGCTCGTCACCAACCTCGGCGTGCACTTCAAGCAGGGGCGTGATAACAGCGTGGTGTGGGTGACCTCGCTCGACAAGGGTCAACCGGTGCCGAATGCCACCATCGAGGTGAGCGACTGCAACGGCGCCCCGCTCGCCGATGGCAAGACCGACGCGCACGGCGTGCTGACCATCGACAAACCGCTTGCTGCGCTCAAGGAATGCGGCGAAAAGAGCTTCGAAGGCTTCTTCGTCTCGGCGCGCGTCGACGACCCGAAGACCGGCCCCGATATGGCGTTCGTGCGCTCGGACTGGAATCGCGGCATCGAGTCCTGGCGCTTCAACGTGCCGACCGACACCAGCATCGAGCAGACCGTCCGCGCGCATACGGTCTTCGATCGGACGCTGTTGCGCGCTGGTGAGACAGTGTCGATGAAGCATCTGATCCGCGTCGAGACGTTGCTTGGTTTCGCTTATCCGCAGAAGTATCCGACGCGGGTGACGATTCGCCATCTCGGCAGCGGCCAGACCTATCATCTGCCGCTCAAATGGGCGGCCGACCACAGCGCGGATTCGACCTTCACGATCCCGGTGGCAGCGAAACTGGGCGAATACAGTGTTACGCTCGACGACGGCGATCCGAACGCGAAGGCTCCCACTGGAGCCGTGAGCGGTAACAGTGGTAGCGGAAGCAATGACGCCAGTGACGATAGCGACGCCGGCGATAACGCAGACAACAGCGACGACAGCGGCGCCGCACCGCAGATGAGCTACGAGTCCGGCAGCTTCCGTGTCGAGGAATTCCGCTTGCCGGTATTCAAAGGCACGATCGCCGTGCGTGACGAAAAAACGCATCCGCTGGTTGCCGCGAAACAGGCCCCGCTTGCCGTGCAGATCGACTACGTCTCGGGTGGCGCTGCATCGAATCTGCCGGTGCAGGTGTCAGCCTTGCTCAAGAACACGGCACTCGACTTCACTGACAATTTCCCTGACTTCAGCTTCACGCCCTACACACCGCAAACCGGCGACGACACCTCGGACGTCAACGACGAAGACAGTGACACACAGCAACCCGCCGACGACGGCGCCAAGCTGATCGCCGACAAGGAAGCGCTCACGCTCGATCGCAACGGCTCCGGTGGCCTGACGCTGAAGAATCTGCCGCACGTCGACGCGCCCAAACGCCTCGCACTCGAAGCGACGTTTGCCGATCCGAACGGCGAAGTGCAGACGCTTTCCGGCGGCGCGACACTGTGGCCCGCCGCAGTGGTTGCCGGCATCAAGTCAGGGCAATGGGTTTCGGTTGGCAACACCGTACCGGTCAAGGCGCTTGCCGTTGACCTGCAAGGCAAGCCGCGCTCCGGCGTGGCGCTCGACGTGCACGGCTACGCGCGCATCACGACCACGTCGAGAAAGCGCATGGTCGGCGGCTTCTACGCCTACGACAACCATACCGAGACGAAGGATCTCGGTTCGCTATGCAGCGGCAAGAGCGACGACCACGGCCTGCTGACCTGTGACGCGAAGCTGCGCGACGCAGGCAACATCGACCTCGTCGTCACGGCCAAAGACGGCGACGGCAACGTATCGACGGCAAGCAGTTCGGTGTGGGTCACGCGCGAAGACGAGTTGTGGTTCGGCGGCGAGAACACCGATCGCATCGACGTGCTGCCTGAGAAGAACTCCTATGAACCGGGCGACACCGCGCGCTTCCAGGTGCGCATGCCGTTCCGCTTCGCTACCGCCCTGGTCGCGGTGGAACGCGAAGGCATCCTCGAGACGCATGTGGTTCAACTGGACGGCAAGGATCCGACCGTCGAGCTCAAGGTGAACGAGGCGTGGGGGCCGAACGTCTATGTGTCGGTGCTCGCATTGCGTGGACGGATTCACGAAGTACCGTGGTATTCGTTCTTCACGTGGGGCTGGAAGGCGCCGCTCGAATGGGCGCGCGCGTTCTGGTACGAGGGACGTCAATACGAAGCGCCGACGCCACTCGTCGATCTGTCCAAGCCGGCCTTCCGCTACGGTATGGCAGAAATCAAGGTGGGCACGGCGGCGCACAAGCTCGCCGTGACGGTTACTCCGGATGCGAAATCCTACACCGTGCGTGGCAAAGCGCATATCAAGCTGCATGTGCAAATGCCGGGCGGCAAGCCCGCGCCCGCGGGAACGCAAATCGCTGTGGCCGCAGTCGACGAGGCGCTGCTCGAACTGATGCCCAACCAGAGCTGGGACGTGCTCGATGCGATGCTCGAGCGGCGCGCCTACGGCGTGGAGACGTCGACCGCGCAGATGGAAATCGTCGGGCGCCGTCACTTCGGGCGTAAAGCGGTGCCAGCGGGCGGCGGTGGTGGCCATAGCTCGACCCGCGAGCTGTTCGACACGCTGCTGCTATGGAACCCGCGCGTCACGCTCGACGCGAACGGCGACGCGTCGCTCGACGTGCCGCTCAACGATTCGCTGACGAGCTTCCGGATCGTCGCGATCGCGGCGGTCGGTCCGGGCACGTTCGGCACCGGCAGCACATCGATTCGCAGCACTCAGGATCTGCAACTGATCTCGGGTCTGCCACCGCTCGTACGCGAAGGCGATCAGTTCCGCGCGCAGTTCACCGTTCGCAATACGACGGCCCGCGCGATGAAAGTGGTCGTCACGCCAAACGTGCCGGGCTTGACGCTCGCCGCGCAAACGGTGGATCTCGCCGCGGATTCGGCGCAAGAAATCGCATGGACCGTCACGACGCCCGATGGCCTTGCTGATACCCCATCCGGCGCGCTCACGTGGAGCGTGGCGGCGGCCGAGCAAGGCGGCCCGCATGCCAGCGACGCGCTGAAAATCGCGCAGCATGTGACCGCGGCCGTGCCTGTGACAGTTCAGCAGGCGACGCTTGCGCAAGTCGACGGCACGTTGTCGTTACCGGTGGCCGCGCCGCCCGATGCGAGCGCGACCCAGGCCGGGGCAATTCGCGGCGGCATCGAAGTATCGCTGCAGTCGAAGCTCTCCGATGGCCTGCCCGGCGTGCGGCGCTTTTTCGAGCGCTATCCGTACAACTGTCTCGAGCAGCAGACTTCGCGCGCCATCGGTCTGCGTGATCCGGCTCAATGGCAGGCAGTGATCGCGAAAATGCCGGTCTATCTCGACCGCGACGGCCTCGCCAATTATTTCCCGCCGAGCGACGACAGCGGCAACCACGGCAGTACGACGCTGTCTGCGTATCTGCTCGCCGTCAGTGACGAAACGGCGAAGCTCGATCCGCGCTTCATACTGCCAGACGATCTGCGCAGCAAACTCGAAGCGGGCCTCCTGAGTTTTGTGGAAGGCAAGATCCAGCGCGATATCTGGGCGCCGCGCAAGGATCTCGACCTGCGCAAGCTCGAAGCACTCGAAGCTCTGTCGCGGTTCGGGATGGCACAGCCGGGCATGCTCGAGTCGATCGAGATTGCGCCGAACCAGTGGCCGACCTCGGCGGTGCTCGATTACTACGCGATCCTGTCGCGTGTACCGGGCATTCCTCAACGCGACGACAAGCTCGCGCAACTCGAACAGATCCTGCGCGCACGACTGACGTATCAAGGCACGCGCCTCACGTTCTCGACCGAGGCGAACGACGACCTGTGGTGGCTCATGACCAGCACCGAAGACAACGCGGCCCGCACCGCGCTGACCTTTGTCGATTCGCCTTCGTGGAAAGACGAGATGCCGCGCCTCGTCGCCGGCTTGCTCGCGCTGCAACGCAACGGTGCGTGGGAGACGACGACGTCCAACGTGTGGGGGTCACTCGCGGTCGAACGGTTCTCGCAGGTGTTCGAGAGCACACCGGTGACTGGACAGACGCGGGTGCAACTCGGCGCGCTCGACAAGTCGGTTTCGTGGAGTGCGGGTGCGGTCGCGAGCGCGCTCCCGGCCTCGGCAGTCACACCAGCGAGTGCGACACATGCCGTGACGTCAGCAGGATCGACTACGTCCGCGACACCTGCGACGCCCGCCATACACGCCACGCCGATCACGCAAACGAAGGACACCCATAGCCAGCTTCTGCCATGGCCGCCCGCGAACCAGGGCACAGCATCGCCCTTGACGCTGACGCACGAAGGCACCGGCAAACCGTGGGCGACTATCGAAAGCCTCGCCGCAGTGCCGCTAAAAGCTCCCTTCGCAGCCGGCTATCGCATCACGAAAACGATCACACCGATCGACCCGGCCGTCAAAGGCGTCTACACGCGAGGCGACGTGGTGCGCGTGCATCTGGACATCGAAGCGCAGACCGACATGACCTGGGTGGTCGTCAACGATCCGGTGCCGGCTGGCGCAACGATCCTCGGCTCGGGGCTCGGACGCGATTCGGAGGCAGCAACCCAGGGAGAAAACAGCGCAGCCAACGCCGATCAACAGGCATGGCCCGCGTTTATCGAACGCGGCTTCGATGGTTACCGGGCGTACTACGATTACTTGCCGAAGGGCAAACTCTCGGTGGAGTACACGGTGCGGCTCAACAACGTCGGCACGTTCGGTCTGCCGCCGACGCGGGTCGAAGCGCTGTACGCACCGTCGACGTTCGGTGCGTTGCCGAATGCGCCGTTCGTGGTGGTGCCCGCAGCCGGCACCGGCACCGCCGCTGCGGCGTCCAGGTGAGGTACGCTGAGATCGCGGCGTGAACCGAAGCAATGAGCGACTGCCACTACACACTGTCCAGCACCCGCCGCCACGCGCAAAGCGTGCGCCGGCGGCGGCGGCATGGCATACGCGATGTAGTTGGCGCGGCAGGCGCAACGATGCGTACACTCGCCGCGTGGTTCACCAACGCTCGCAATCGCGCTTCACGTGCGTCGCTGCCGCTCGCCCGCATCACGCTTTGCATCAGTCTGTCCACCGCGTCGCTCACTGCCTTCGCCCTCCCTTCGTTCAACGAAGTCCACACCCGCTGGCACAGCTCGGACTGGGTGCTGCTCGCGCGCGACGGCCAGCCGCTGGAGCGCACGCGCATCGACAACACGGAACGCCGCGGCGACTGGGTCGCGCTCGCCGATGTCTCGCCCGCGCTGCGCGAGGCGATCGTCGTCTCCGAAGACAAACGCTTCTACGAGCACAGCGGCGTCGACTGGCGCGGCGCGGCTGGCGCAGCTTGGGCTAACCTGTGGAACACCCGCACGCGCGGCGCCTCGACCGTGACGATGCAATTGACCGGCCTGCTCGACGACGACCCACAACGTTCAGGACAACGTTCCATCACCCAGAAAGCCGGGCAAGCCGTCAACGCGCTATGGCTCGAGCGCACCTGGCGCAAGGACCAGATCCTCGAGGCCTATCTGAATCTGGTGCCGTTTCGTGGCGAGACGATTGGCTTGTCGGCCATTTCGATGACGCTGTTCGGCAAGGCGCCCTCCGGGCTCAACGAGCGTGAAGCGGCCGTGGCCGCCGCGCTGATCCGCGCGCCGAATGCCCCCTACGCCAAGGTCAGCGAACGCGCCTGCCGGATCCTGCGCGACATGCAGGCGGCCAGCCAATGCGCGAATCTCGGCAGTTTTGTGCAACTGGCATTTGCACGCCCTGCTCCCGCGACCCTCTCCATCACGCCCGATAGCGATACGCTTGCACCGCACTTTGCGCGCCGCGTAGCAGCCGAGGCGCATCCGGTCGCCGGCACGCGCGTTACTTCCACGCTCGACGCGAACCTGCAACGCTTTGCCCGCGACACGCTGACGCGAACGCTGATCGAACTGAACGCCCGCGCGCATCCGCGCAACGTGCAGGACGGCGCCGTGGTCGTGCTCGACAACGCCACGGGCGAGGTGCTGGCGTGGGTCGGCTCGTCGGGTGCACTGTCCGGCGCTCGCGACGTGGATGCCGTGCTCGCGCTGCGCCAGGCCGGTTCGACGCTCAAGCCGTTCCTGTATGCGCAGGCCATCGACGAACGGCGGCTCACCACGGCCTCCCTGCTCGATGACGCACCGCTCGATCTCGCCGCCGGCGGCGGCCTGTATATCCCGCAGAATTACGACAAGGATTTCAAGGGCTGGGTTAGCGTGCGCACGGCCCTTGGCTCCTCGCTAAACGTGCCGGCCGTGCGCACGCTGGTGATGGTGACGCCGCATCGTTTTGCGAAGACGCTCACTGCGCTGGGCCTGCCGCTCACGCAAAGCGGCGACTACTACGGCTACAGCCTCGCTCTCGGCAGCGCCGACGTCACCCTGCTGGCGCTGACCAACGCCTACCGGGCGTTGGCGAACGGCGGCGTTGCCAGGCCTACGGCCGATCTCCCGCACCGTCCGTCCACGCCACGCGATGGCGGAACGAAGCCTGCACAACGCGTATTTAGCGCCGACGCGAGTTTTATCGTCACTACCGTGCTGTCGGATAACAACGCACGCACCCGCACTTTCGGTTTCGACAGCCCGCTCGCCACGCGCTTTTTCTCTGCCGTGAAAACCGGCACCAGCAAAGATATGCGCGATAACTGGACGGTAGGCTTTACCTCACGCTATACGGTGGGCGTGTGGGTCGGCAATGCAGACGGCACACCGATGTGGGATGTCTCCGGTGTGACGGGCGCGGCGCCCGTGTGGGCCGCGATTGTCGGCTATCTGCACCGGCGTTTGCCGAGCACGCCGCCTGCCCTGCCAGCAGGCGTGATCGAGACGCACGTCACGTTTGAAAACAACGTAGAACCTGCGCGCGACGACTGGTTTGTCCGCGGCACCGAAACCCCGACGGTCGGACTCGCCGCCGACGCGAATGCAGCCGCACTACGCGTGTCGACGCGCGGTGCAGTGCGGATCGGCTCGCCCGCCGACGGCACGATCTTCGCGCTCGACCCCGACATTCCCGCGGCGCGCCAGCGGATCGCCTTCGAGCGTGCCAGCGGCGCCGCGACGCTCAGCACCTGGCGGCTCGACGGCAAGACGCTCGGACACGCCCCGCGTGTGCCGTGGCTGCCCTGGCCTGGGCGTCATCTGCTGGAACTGCTCAATGTCGACGGCAGCGTCGCCGATTCGGTGCGCTTCGAAGTGCGCGGCGCTGTGGCTCGCGGGGCGGTCCCGGGCGAAAGCACAGGCACAGGCGCCAGCAAACACACGGCCGCCGCTCACACATCGATACCATCACATCCGCCTACGCAATAGGCGAATGGTTTAAATATTGTCCGAGTGATTTACTTGTCACGAATCGATCGGTATAAATCGTCGGCTTTTAGTAAAAAGGGTGCACGGTTTATCCTATGCTTAAGCGCAGCGCCTGCTGACTGAATGCGTCGTCCGTTCCCGGCTAACTTTTTTGCCCTCAATGGAGTGCCTGCCATGCTGAAGAAGCTGCTCATGCTGTGCGTCGTCCTGGCCCTGTCGCTGTCAGCCGGTTTCGCCGCCGCCGCGGTCGAGGTCAATTCCGCCGATCAGGCGACGCTTGAAACGGTAAAGGGCATCGGTCCCGTCCATGCAAAAGCGATCATCGACGAGCGTACCAAGAATGGCCCGTTCAAGGATGCGGACGATCTCGCCTCTCGCGTCAAAGGTCTTGGCACCAAGTCGGTGACCAACCTCGAAACAGCTGGCCTGACGATTAACGGCTCCGCGACGCCGCCGACCGGCGCGAAGGCCTCCGCAAAAGCGGGCAGCGCGAACACCGCGAGCACGAACACGAGCACACCGGCAACAAAGGCGCCACCCGCAACCGCCCCGGCCACCACGGCCGCTACGACCACAGCAGCACCCGCCGCCGCGACAGCGAACGCCCCCGCAGCAGCATCCGGCGGCAAGGCATCAAAGAAGAAAAAGAGCAAGACCGCAGCATCCGACGCAGCCGCCGCCTCCGCTCCCGCCGCAGCCGCTGCAAGCGCGCCGGCAGACGCATCGGGCAGCAAAACGTCGAAGAAGAAGGCCAAGAAGAGCAAGGCCGCATCGGCGGCCGCAGCATCAGGCACGTGATCGTCGCCAGATGGTCAGGCGTACTGTGCAATGCGCCTGAACACTTCTAGCCTCGTCACGAAAGCCCGTCTCATCTACACCTGGTGCCGCGCAACCGCGCGGCGTTTTCACCCGTCGGCGTCTCGAAAGAACGCCGGCATTCAAGAGAGACCGTCATGAGCCTACTCGATACCCTCGGTTCCGTGTTCGGCCAGTCGCCGCAAGGCGGCGGCAGCCAGCAAGCCCTGATCAGCACCGCGCTTGAATTCGTCAACAACCAGCCGGGCGGCCTGAACGGCCTGATCCAGCAGTTCAAGGACAAAGGTGCCGGCGACATCATTAGCTCGTGGATCAGCAACGGCGAAAATCAGCCGATCTCGGCAGACGCGCTGCATAGCGTCCTCGGCTCGGATACCGTCACCAACCTCGCCGCCAAGGCCGGCGTGCAACCCGACCAGATCACGGGACTGCTGTCGCAGGTCCTGCCGCACGTCGTCAATGCAGCGACCCCCACCGGTGAAGTTCCCGCGGAAGGCCAACTGAACGCAACCAGCGTGCTCGGCGCACTCGGCGGTCTGGAGTCGCTGTTCGGCAAGGGCAACGCGTAACGTCCAACGCGTTGCATCTGGGCGCATCGCGCATCAGCCTCCACCCGCTGATCGAAACGCGGTGCGGAAAATAAAAAGGGCAACGAATCGAAATTCGTTGCCCTTTTTGCTTCGCCCGTAAGCGTCAGTTCAATTGCGACTGCCCTGCGAAGGCATCACGCATGTCAGACGTGCCACCGGCTTCACACGCGCCGCAGACGCAACGCGTGTGACTCGAAGCCACTTAATGCACGACGCGGTCGAACGCCAGCTTGCCGTTCTCCACCTCGACCGGAATCACATCCTTCGGGCCGAACTTGCCGGCCAGAATCAGCTTCGCGACCGGGTTCTCGATCTCCTGCTGGATCGCGCGCTTCAACGGCCGCGCACCGAACAGCGGGTCGTAGCCGACCTTGCCGATCAATTCCAGCGCCTCGTCCGACACCACCAGTTGCATATCGAGCTTCGCGAGCCGGTCATGCAGCCGCTGCAACTGGATCTTCGCGATCGACTGGATATTCGAGCGGTCGAGCGCATGGAACACGACGACATCGTCGATCCGGTTCAGGAATTCCGGGCGGAAATGCAGCTTCACTTCTTCCCACACCGCATCCTTGATCGCTTCCTGCGGTTCGCCGACCATCGACTGGATCACCTGCGAGCCGAGGTTCGACGTCATCACGATCACCGTGTTCTTGAAGTCCACGGTACGCCCTTGACCGTCCGTCATGCGACCGTCGTCGAGCACCTGCAGCAGCACGTTGAACACGTCCGGGTGAGCCTTCTCGATCTCGTCGAGCAGGATCACGCTATACGGCTTGCGACGCACCGCTTCGGTCAGGTAACCGCCTTCCTCATAGCCGACGTAGCCCGGCGGCGCGCCGATCAACCGCGCAACGCTGTGCTTCTCCATGAACTCGCTCATGTCGATACGGATCAGATGATCTTCCGAATCGAACAGGAACGACGCCAGCGCCTTGCACAGTTCGGTCTTGCCCACGCCCGTCGGGCCGAGGAACAGGAACGAGCCGTACGGGCGATTCGGATCAGACAAGCCCGCACGCGAACGACGGATCGCATCCGCGACGGCCGAGATCGCTTCGTCTTGCCCGACCACACGGTCGTGCAGTTTTTCTTCGATCTGCAACAGCTTTTCGCGCTCGCCCTGCATCATCCGCGAAACTGGAATGCCAGTCGCACGGGACACCACTTCGGCGATTTCCTCAGCACCCACTTGCGTGCGCAACAGACGCGGCCGCGTCGGATTGTTCTGCTCCTTCGCTTCAGCCTTCGTGACTTCCTTCAGTTGCGCTTCGAGCCCCGGCAGCTTGCCGTACTGCAGCTCGGCGACCTTCTCAAGCTTGCCTTCGCGTTGCAGCCGGACGATTTCCGCACGAGTCTTCTCGATCTCTTCCTTCAGCTGCGCACTACCCTGCACCGCCGCTTTCTCAGCGGTCCAGATTTCTTCGAGGTCCGAATATTCGCGATTCAGCCGCTCGATTTCTTCCTCGATCAACTGCAGGCGCTTCTGCGAGGCTTCGTCCTTTTCCTTCTTGACGGCTTCGCGTTCGATCTTCAGCTGGATCAGGCGGCGGTCGAGCCGGTCCATTTCTTCGGGCTTCGAATCGATTTCCATCTTGATCTTCGAGGCAGCTTCGTCGATCAGATCGATGGCCTTGTCCGGCAGGAAACGGTCCGTGATGTAGCGATGCGACAGTTCCGCCGCCGCGACGATCGCCGGGTCGGTGATGTCCACGCCGTGGTGCAGTTCGTACTTCTCCTGCAAACCGCGCAAGATGGCGATGGTCGCCTCGACCGAAGGCTCGTCGACCAGCACCTTCTGGAACCGGCGTTCGAGCGCCGCGTCTTTTTCGATGTACTTGCGATACTCGTCGAGCGTCGTGGCGCCGACGCAATGCAGCTCGCCGCGCGACAAAGCCGGCTTGAGCATATTGCCCGCATCCATCGCACCTTCGGCCTTGCCCGCGCCGACCATGGTGTGGATTTCGTCGATAAAGACGATGGTCTGCCCTTCGTCCTTGGCGATATCGTTCAGCACGGCTTTCAGGCGCTCTTCGAACTCGCCGCGATACTTGGCGCCGGCAAGCAGTGCCGCCATATCGAGCGAGAGCACGCGCTTGCCCTTGAGCGTCTCCGGCACTTCGCCGTTGACGATGCGTTGCGCCAGCCCTTCGACGATCGCCGTCTTGCCGACGCCCGGCTCGCCGATCAGCACCGGGTTGTTCTTGGTGCGGCGTTGCAGGATCTGGATCGAGCGGCGAATTTCGTCGTCACGGCCGATCACCGGATCGAGCTTGCCCGCACGCGCACGCTCGGTCAGATCGACGGTGTATTTCTTCAGCGCTTCGCGCTGGCTTTCGGCGTCCTGGCTATGTACTTGCGAGCCGCCGCGCACGGCGGCAATCGCCGCTTCGAGCGATTTGCGCGACAAACCGTGCTGGCGCGCGAGACGCCCAGCCTCGCCCTTGTCGTCGGCTACCGCGAGCAGGAACATTTCGCTCGCAATAAACGTGTCGTTGAGTTTCTGTGCTTCTTTGTCGGCCTGGTTCAGCAGGCCGGTCAGATCACGGCCGATCTGGACGTTGCCATCGGTGCCCTGCACTTGCGGCAGACGCGTGATGGCCTCGTTCAGGGCCGTTTGCAGCGCCTGAACATGCACTCCAGCGCGCGATAGCAGCGAGCGCGCCGAGCCATCCTGTTGCGCGACGAGTGCCGCGAGCAGGTGGACGGGCTCGATGTACTGATTGTCACGGCCGACGGCCAGACTCTGCGCATCCGCCAACGCTTCCTGGAATTTAGTGGTGAGCTTGTCGACTCTCATCAAGAGACCTCCAATTTTCGAATATCACCAAAATGAGGCGTTTTCTGCGGGTTTCAAGCGCTTTTTTGCACTCGGCGGCAACTATTTAACAATTGAGACGCACAAGCGCTCTGGTCTGCTCAATCGGCCGGACCCGCCTTGTTGTCGCCGGGCGCTGCCAGCGCAATGGGGATGATGGGCCGCATGCCGAGCAACGCCGCCATCGGTCCCGCGGGCTCGGCCAGTTCACCAATCGTATGGCTATCCAGCGCAGATAGAAAGGCGTGTCGCGCCACCTCGAGCACACCTTTAAGCCGGCACTGAGACTCGATCACGCAATGCCGGTGGCTACCCTTCTCGTCGGGGAAGCAGCCGACCAGCGCAAAATCGCTCTCGGTCGCACGCACCACTTCACCGACCGTCACCGAGCCCGAGTGCTCGAACAACCGCAAGCCGCCGTTACGGCCACGCACCGTCTCGACCCAACCGAGCTCGCCGAGCCGCTGGACGACCTTCATCAAATGGTTTTTCGAAATGCCGTACGCATCCGAGATATCCTGGATCGTCGACAATCCTTCGCTGCGCACCGCGAGATACAGCAGGACGCGTAGCGAGTAGTCCGTATAGTCGGTCAGTCTCATAAGGGCAAAGTCACGATGAGCGACGAGCGCGATCCTCTGGAAAAACCGTGTCGACGCAAGGGTTGCCGGTCCCGACGCATCGCAATAACATGCGGGAGCTGCGCATGTTATTGCGCCGGTGGCCGGTAAAACTGTGTCATTCTGAATGGTATCGTTTGCGGCTAGCGTTGTTTTTCTGATTAATGCGATGACGCGGGAGGATTTCTCGCCTTACTCATTGCATCGTCGCTTTTCCGTGGTCACAGCATGAACCCAACTTTAGACGCGGCGTCCGCCGCGCCGCGACACGCCGAACCCACTGACGCCAATATCCGCGAACTCGTCTACGCGTTTTATGACAGGGTGCGCGCCGATGCGTTGCTCGGCCCGGTTTTCGAGCAGAAACTCGCAGGACGCTGGGATGAGCATTTGCCGAAGATGTGCACCTTCTGGGCAAGCCTCGTGCTCGGGGCGAAGCAGTATCGCGGCAATGTGCAGCAGGCGCACCAGCCGCTGCCCGGCATCGAGCCCCGGCATTTCAGCCACTGGCTCTATCTGTTCCTCGATACTGTGGAGACGCGCTACGAACCCGCTGCGGCGATCCGCTTCATGGAACCTGCATTGCGGATCGCGCAGAGCCTTCAGTTGAGCCGTTTTGGGTGGGACTACAAGATCCCTGCCGAGCAACAGGCGTTGCTCGAGCGGGTTGCCCCGCGCCAGCGCGTCATTCGGACTTCGTATTAACCGGGACGCCGCCCCAGCGCGCGAGTGCAGCTTCGTCGGTCACACGGGCGTCGACCCAGCGTTCGCCCTGTTCGGTCTTTTCCTTCTTCCAGAACGGCGCTTCGGTCTTCAGATAATCCATCACGAATTCGCAAGACGCGAAGGCGTCACCACGATGCGCCGCGGTGGTGGCCACCAGCACGATCTGGTCGAGCGGGACCAGCTTGCCCACCCGGTGGATGATCAGCACCTCGATACCCGGCCAGCGCCCGCGCGCCCCCTCGACGATCGCCGCCAGCGACTTCTCCGTCATGCCCGGATAGTGTTCGAGCTCCATCGTTTCGACCGCGCTGCCGTCGTTCAGATCGCGCACCGTCCCGACGAAGCAGGCCACTGCGCCGATCTTCGGATTTTGCGCACGCAAGGCGGCCACCTCGGTGCTGAGGTCGAAGTCTTCTGTCTGGACGCGAACCGTCATCGCCTTTTCCTCAGCCGCCCGTCACGGGCGGAAAGAACGCCACCTCGCAGCCCTCGGTAAGCCGGGTGCCGGGGTCGGTCATCACGTGGTTGCAGGCCATGCGCAGCGCGCGGCCCTCGGCGAGCGTGTCCGCCCAGATGCCGCCGCGCACGCGCAGCCACGCCCGCACGTCGCCCACCGTGGCAATGCTGTCGGGCACATCCACCGTTTCATCGGCGGTACCGAGCGCTTCGCGCACGCTGGCAAAATATTTCAGATCGATCTTCATCGGGGTCGCCGCCGTCCACTGCCGGCGTCAGTTCAACAGTTCGGAAAAGGGAATGAAGTGCACGGTCTCGCCGGCGCTGATGACGTGATTGGGCGGATTGTCGATCAGCCCGTCGCCCCATACCGTGGAAGTCAGCACGGCGGAACTCTGGTTCGGAAACAGATCGAGGCCGCCGGCGGGATTGATCCGCGCACGCAGGAATTCATTGCGCCGGTCGGCTTTGGACTGCGTGAAGTCGGCTCGCAGCGAAAGCGCTCGTGGCGTCACGACGCGCACGCCGGACAGGCGCAGGACGAACGGTCGCACGAACAGCAGAAAGGTGACGAAAGTCGACACCGGATTGCCGGGCAAGCCAATGAAGAACGTCTCGCCCTCCGCGCGCCGTACCGCGCCAAACGCGAGCGGCTTGCCGGGCTTCATGGCGATCTGCCACATGGAAAGCCGCCCTTCCGCCTCGACGGCAGGCTTCACGTGGTCTTCCTCCCCCACCGAGACCCCGCCGCTGGTCAGAATCAGGTCGTGCCCCTGGGCCGCTTCGCGCAGGGTTGCTCGGGTCGCATCGAGCTGGTCCGGCACGATGCCGTAGTCAGTCACTTCGCAGCCGAGCTTTTCGAGCAGTCCACGCAACGTGTAGCGATTCGAGTTATAGATGGCGCCGGGTTTGAGCGGCTCGCCGGGCATCGTCAGTTCATCGCCGGTGAAGAACACCGCGACCTTGACGCGCCGCATCACGGACAGTTCCGCGCAGCCGACCGATGCGGCCAGCCCCAGGGCCTGCGGAGTCAGGCGCGTGCCGGCCGGCAGGATCACCGAACCGCTGCGGATGTCCGCCCCCTGCGCCGTGATCCACTCGCCCGCCTTCGGCAGATGGAGGATCGTCACCGTGTCGCCCGCCAGTTCCGTCTGCTCCTGGATGACGATCGCATCGGCGCCCGGCGGCACCGTCGCGCCGGTGAAAATGCGCGCCGCCGTGCCGGCTGCAAGCGGCTGCGGCGCGTGGCCTGCCGGAATGCGCTGCGAGACCGGCAGACGGCGCTCGCCTTGAGTCAGGTCGGCGATGCGCACCGCGTAACCGTCCATCGCGCTGGTGTTCATCGGCGGCACGTCGAGTGGCGAAACCACGTCGGCGGCCAGCACGCGGTTTAGCGCATCGAACGTCGGCAGTGTTTCCGCGCCGGCAACGGCGTTAGCGGCGCCCAGCAGCGTCGCGAGGGCGTCGGAAGTGGACAGCATCGGGGCACGCGGCGTAGAGGACGTGGGAGAGGTGGGCGTGGACATCGAGGGGAAGGCCCGCAGAACCGAAAGGAATATTGTAGCGGTCTGCGGGAAACGTCGGGGAGACAACAGTGCGCCATAACATGGCGCACTGTAGACCGGACGCATGGTCCCTCAGGCGCTCTTCAGGCGCCCGTATGGGCGACCACAAAGTCCTTCACGCGCTGCACATCCGCAGGCAGCACTTCAAAGCGCTGCGGCAACGACTCGAGCCCCGAAAACGCCGCCGGGCGCTCCGGTTCGCGCAGCAGCGCTTCGCGGATCGTCTCGCCGAACTTGATCGGCTGCGCCGTCTCCAGCACGATCATCGGGATGCCCGGCTGCAGATGTTCGCGCGCCACCTTCAGGCCATCGGCCGTATGGGTGTCGATCATCGTGTCGTAGCGTTCGAACACGTCGCGAATCGCATCCACGCGGTCAGCATGGCTGCTGCGGCCCGACACGAAGCCGAACTCCTGCACCCGCGCGAAATCGCCGCTCGCCGCCAGATCGAAACCGCCCTTCTCTTCGACGTCGCGGAACAGCTGCAACACGCGAGCCGGATCGCGGCCCAGCAGGTCGAACACGAAGCGCTCGAAATTCGACGCCTTCGAGATGTCCATACTCGGGCTGCTGGTGTGATACGTCTCGGCCGCCTTGCGTACGCGGTAGATGCCGGTGCGGAAGAACTCGTCGAGGACGTCGTTCTCGTTGGTCGCGACCACCAGCTTCTCGATGGGCAGGCCCATCATTCGCGCAATATGGCCGGCGCAGACGTTGCCAAAATTGCCCGACGGCACCGTGAACGAGACCCGCTCGTCGTTCGACTCCGTGGCGGCGAAATAGCCCTTGAAGTAGTACACGACCTGAGCCACCACACGCGCCCAGTTGATCGAATTGACCGTGCCGATCTTGTACTTCGCCTTGAACGTGTGATCGTTAGAAACGGCCTTGACGATGTCCTGGCAGTCGTCGAAATTGCCTTCGACGGCGAGATTAAAAATGTTCGGATCCTGCAGGCTGTACATCTGCGCTGTCTGGAATGCGCTCATCTTCTGATGCGGCGACAACATGAACACGCGGATGCCCTTCTTGCCGCGCATCGCGTATTCGGCTGCGCTACCGGTGTCCCCCGAAGTGGCGCCGAGGATGTTCAGCGTCTCGCCGTTCTTCTCCAGCGCGTATTCGAACAGGTTGCCGATCAACTGCATCGCCATGTCCTTGAACGCCAGCGTCGGACCGTTCGAGAGCTCCAGCAACGACAGCGGCGCGCCGTTCTCGACGCCCAGCGTTTTCAGCGGCGTGATCTGTGCAGCGCCTTCGTCGTCGCGGACATTGCAGTACGTCGCCGCCGTGTAGGTGCGGCGCGTGAGCGTGCGTAGATCTTCAGCGGGAATATCGTCGCTGAACTTCGACAGGATCTCGAAGGCGAGGTCCGCATACGGCAGCGTGCGCCAGCGCGCAAGTTCATCGGCCGACACCCGCGGATATTCCGCGGGCAGGTACAGGCCGCCGTCTCTCGCGAGACCGCCCAGCAGGATGTCGGAAAAGGTATGGCGCTCGCCGGCTCCGGCGCCGCGCGTGGAAAGGTAGTTCATATCAAGTCTCTGGCCTAGTTCAGCGCTTCCATGCGCAGCTTCGTCACCTGCGACACAACGGTCTTCAGCGCCTCGATGTTCCTGATCGCCGCGTTGACGTGTTTTTCAACCGTTTCGTGCGTGATCAGGATGATGTCGGTCTCGCCCTTGCCGTTGGCGTCGACCTGCTCCGATTCCTTCTGCAGCAGCGCGTCGATCGAGATACCCGTGTCCGCGAGGATGCGCGTGATATCCGCGAGCACGCCGGTCACGTCTGCCACCCGCAGACGCAGGTAGTAGCCGCTCGTCACTTCGTCGATCGGCAGGATCGGCGTGTTCGACAGGCTGTCCGGCTGGAACGCCAGATGCGGCACGCGATGCTCCGGGTCCGCGGTATGCAGACGGGTCACGTCCACCAGATCCGCCACGACCGCCGATGCCGTCGGCTCGGCGCCCGCGCCCTTGCCGTAGTACAACGTGGTGCCGACCGCGTCGCCATGCACGACCACCGCATTCATCGCGCCTTCCACGTTGGCCAGCAGGCGTTTCTCGGGAATCAGCGTCGGATGCACGCGCAGTTCGATGCCCTTGTCGGTGCGGCGCGCGATGCCCAGCAGCTTGATACGGTAACCGAGCTCTTCGGCGTACTTGATGTCGATCGCCGCCAGCTTGCTGATACCTTCGACGTAAGCCTTGTCGAACTGCACCGGCACACCGAACGCGATCGCGCTCATGATGGTCGCCTTGTGCGCGGCGTCGACGCCTTCGATATCGAAGGTCGGATCGGCTTCGGCGTAGCCCAGTTCCTGCGCGGCCTTCAATGCGGTCACGAAGTCGAGCCCGCGGTCGCGCATCTCCGACAGGATGTAATTCGTCGTGCCGTTGATGATGCCCGCGATGTACTGGATCCGGTTCGCCGTCAGCCCTTCGCGCAGCGCCTTGATGATCGGAATACCGCCGGCCACCGCTGCTTCGAAAGCCACCATCACGCCGTTGGCGTGGGCCGCTTCGAAGATCTCGGTACCGTGCACGGCGAGCAGCGCCTTGTTGGCCGTCACCACATGCTTGCGATTGGCGATGGCGCGCAGCACCAGCTCGCGCGCGATGCCCGTGCCGCCGATCATTTCCGCGACGATGTCGATGGACGGATCGTCGACCACCGCGGCGAAGCTATCGGTGATCTCAACCGTGCCGGCTTCGGCGCCGAGCGCCGCCGTGGCCTTGGCCGGATTGCGCACGGCAATGCGCGCAATCTCGATGCCGCGGCCGGCGCGTCGTTTGATTTCTTCCTGGTTGCGGCGCAGTACCGTGAAGGTGCCGCTGCCTACCGTGCCGAAGCCCAGCAGTCCAACTTTGATCGGTTCCATGCAGCGTGTGTTTTCGAGTAAGGATTAAGGGAAACGGTTGTCCGGGTCTGTTGCGCCGTCAATCGGGAACGGCGGGCGTTTTTCAGACCGCGTGACGTTTTCGGTAGCCGTCGAGGAAGCGGGCGATCCGGTTGATCGAATCCGCCAGGTCGTCGACATTCGGCAAAAACACGACACGGAAGTGGTCCGGCGTCTTCCAGTTGAAACCCGTGCCCTGCACGAGCAGCACCCGTTCGGCCAGCAGCAGCTCCAGGATGAACTGCTGGTCGTCTTCGATCGGATACATCTTCGGGTCGAGGCGCGGGAACATATACAGCGCCGCATCCGGTTTCACGCAGCTCACGCCGGGGATCGCCGTCAGCATGTCATACGCGAGTTGGCGCTGTTTGTACAGGCGGCCGCTCGGCACGATCAGGTCGTTGATGCTCTGGTAGCCGCCGAGCGCCGTCTGGATCGCATACTGGCCGGGCACGTTCGGGCACAGCCGCATCGAGGCGAGAATGCCAAGTCCCTCGAAATAGTCTTTCCCGTGACGACGGTTTTCGCCGGTCAGCCCCGAAATAAACATCCAGCCCGCGCGGTAGCCGCACGACCGGTAACTCTTCGAGAGGCTGTTGAAGGTCACCGTCAGCACGTCTTCGGACAGCGCCGCAATGGCGGTGTGCTGCTTGCCGTCGTAGACGATCTTGTCGTAGACCTCGTCGGCGAAGATCACGAGACCGTGCGTGCGCGCAATCTCGATCAGGCCGAGCAGCAGTTCGTCCGAGTACAGCGCGCCGGTGGGGTTGTTCGGGTTGATGACGACGAGCGCGCGTGTGTTCGGCGTGATCCGGGCGCGGATATCGTCGAGATCAGGCATCCAGCCGTTCGATTCGTCGCAGATGTAATGCACCGGCGTACCGCCCGCGAGGCTAACGCCCGCGGTCCACAGCGGATAGTCGGGCGCCGGCAGCAATACTTCGTCGCCGTCGTTGAGCAGCCCCTGCAGCGCCATCACGATCAGCTCCGACGCGCCGTTGCCGATGTAGATATCGTCCAGCTCGACGCCGTGCACGCCCTTTTGCTGCGTGTAATGCATGATCGCCTTGCGTGCGGCGAACACACCTTTCGAGTCGGAATAGCCTGACGAGCCCGGCAGATTCAGGATCATGTCCTGGATGATTTCGTCGGGCGCATCGAAACCGAACGGCGCGAGATTGCCGATGTTCAGCTTGATGATGCGGTGGCCCTCTTCTTCGAGCCGTTTTGCATGTTCGAGGACGGGCCCGCGGATGTCGTAGCAGACGTTCAACAGCTTGTTGGATTTAAGAATCGGTTTCACGGCGGGCACTTCATCCTGGGTAATTAACAGGCCGCTCGGGCCTGTCGGGCTGGCCCGCACTATACGGGCTGTGGGCTATCGGGCATCCGAATGCGAAGCGGCGAATTCTTACGCGCTCCCGCGGACTTGTCTGATTGGCGCCTGCGGCGGGTTGCGCCGGGTGCTTAGGGAACCATCGACACCCTCGAAGGATCACTCAGCGAACCTTAAGAGAGCGTCTGATAAGCTGTTTGACCACGCTTGGCCCGGCGCGTCGACCGGGGTCCAGCAGCTGCTTCGGGCGCGGCTTATGGCGGCACGCGAAGCGGGGGGCGCCGCTGGGCGGCTAAAAAGTTATAATTTAGCGGATTTTGGCCGACTTCCGCAATGCACCAAGTGCATGCAGAAGCCCTTTCGGCCGCTTCGTGTCCATTGCGCGACGCTTTTCTGCCGCGGAACGAACGACTTCGGAAAACCAATTTGAAATTACACCAGGATTCGAGCGGCGCCCTGAACACCGTGACCGGTTACGGCGCCGGCTATGTCGAAATCAATCTCGAGCGCCATGTGGGCAGCATCCTCGTGATGCCGGAAAGCCCTGTCATTGCCTGGCCGGTGGCTTCTTTCGAGGCCCTCAGCCCGGAGCACTTCGCCATGCTGGTCGAGCCGGCGCCGGAAGTGGTGATCTTCGGCAGCGGCGATCGGCTGCGTTTTCCCCATCCGCGGCTGACCGCTGCGCTCGCGGCACACCGGATCGGCGTCGAGACGATGGACTTCAAGGCCGCCTGCCGCACCTACAACATTCTGATGGCCGAGGGCCGCAAGGTCGCGGCCGCCTTGCTGATCGAAGCCTGACCGGCGCGGCGCACCCTGGGCCATGGCCGTTTTGAGCGCCAACCGCGCGACGGCTCTCGGCGGCCGGCCCTGCGCAACCCGGCGTGCACCCCTAACAACACCGAAATGCCGCCCATGCGGCATCGTAAAAGAACAGGCTGATCATCCATGAACGATATGCCGTCCCGGCTACCGCTCAACCGCACCACCATCCTGCTGCTGGTGCTGGCACTTGCCCTTGTCTGGTTCGTGCCGCTCGGCTGGCGGCACCTGCTGCCGAGCGACGAAGGCCGCTACGCCGAAATGGCGCGCGAGATGTTCCTGACCGGCGACTGGATCACGCCGCGTTACAACGGCTACAAATACTTCGAGAAGCCGCCGCTGCAAACCTGGGCGAATGCGCTGACGTTTGCATGGTTCGGCATCGGCGAATGGCAGGCGCGGCTTTACACGGCCTTGACCGGCTTCGCTGGCGTCCTGCTGCTCGGCTTCACCGGCGCGCGAGTCTTCAATGCCGCCACCGGCGTGTTCGCGGCCATCGTGCTGGCGACCTCGCCGTACTGGAACCTGATGGGCCATTTCAACACGCTGGATATGGGCCTGTCGTTCTGGATGGAGTTGACACTTTGCGCGCTGCTGCTCGCCCAGCGGCCTAACTTGCCCACTGGCCAGGTGCGGCTGTGGATGTGGGTCTGCTGGGCGTCGATGGCGCTCGCGGTGCTCTCCAAAGGCCTCGTCGGCCTGATCCTGCCGGGCGCGGTGCTGGTGCTGTACACGCTGGTGGCCCGCGACTGGGCGCTCTGGAAGCGCCTGCATCTGATCGGCGGCCTGATCCTGTTCTTCGCGATCGCCACGCCGTGGTTCGTGCTGGTACAGCAACGCAATCCGGAATTCCTGAATTTCTTCTTTATCGTCCAGCAGTTCAAACGCTATCTGACGCCCGAGCAGAACCGCCCCGGCGCGTTCTATTATTTCGTGCCGGTGATCCTGGTGGGCTTCCTGCCCTGGCTCTCCATCAGCGTGCAAAGCATCCGCCACGCGCTGCGCCTGCCGCGCCAGCCGAACGGCTTCTCGCCGGTCGCCATGCTGCTGGTGTGGGCAGCGTTCATCTTCCTGTTTTTCAGCGCGTCGCATTCGAAGCTGCTGTCCTACACGTTGCCGATCGCCCCGGCGCTCGCGCTGCTGATCGGCATGTACCTGCCGCTAGTGAGTCCGGCCATGCTGCGCCGTCATCTGACGGGTTACGCAGTGTTTCTGGTGATCGCCGCGGTGGGCGCGCTGTTCATGAGCCGCCTCGGCGACGACCGCAATCCCACCGAACTGTACATTGCCTATCGCGTCTGGGTGCTGGCCGCCCTCGGCGTCGCCTTTGCGCTGACGCTCGCCGCACTGTGGCTGAACCGCCATAGCCGCGCCGGCATTCTTGGCGCCACGGCCACGTTCGGCGCGGCCTGGCTGCTGATGGGCACGATTGCCGGCACCGGTCATGACGTGTTCGGGCGTCTGAGTTCAGGCGCCCCGCTCGCCCCCGCCATCAAGGCTGCCATCGCCAGGCTGCCGCCCGATACGCCGTTCTACTCGGTCGGCGTGCTCGATCACACCTTGCCGTTCTATGTCGACCACACGATGATCATGGTCGAACATCCCGATGAACTGGCCTTCGGCGTGTCCGTCGAACCGCAGAAGTGGGTCCCGACATTCGACGAGTGGATCAGGCGCTGGGACGCGGACCGCTACGCCCTCGCGCTGATTCCGCCGGACCGGTACAAGAAGCTGCTGGCCGAGCATGTGCCGATGCAGGTCGTCGCCCGCGACCCGCGCCGGGTGATCGTCGAAAAGCCTTTGGCTGGCGACGCAGGCAATGCCGGCGCCGCAGCGCCCGGCGCAGCAAGCCCCGCTATAGCAAATCCGCAGCAATGACCCCATATCAGGACCTGAACCGTTGATGAACCCGATTTCGCTCTTTTGCATTCTTGCCGGCGTCACGCTGAACGCCTGCGCCCAGCTTCTGCTGAAGGCCGGCACGAATGCCGTTGGACACTTCGAATTCACCCGTGCGAACATCCTGCCCATTGGCTTCAAGCTGGCGACCCAGTTGCCGATCATCGGCGGGCTCGGTTGCTATGTGATCAGCGTCGCGGTGTGGGTGATCGGGCTCTCGCGTGTGGACGTGTCGATCGCCTATCCGATGCTCTCGCTCGGGTATGTCGTCAACGCCTTCGCCGCCTGGTATCTGTTCGGCGAGGTGCTGTCGGTTCAGCGGCTCGTCGGTATCGGCATCATTCTGATTGGCGTCGTCGTACTGGCGCGCAGCTAGGCGCCGTCAGGCTCTGAACCGGTGTGAACCGGTTTTTGCCGGTTACCGCAAGCAGTTTGTTACCGTTGAGGGCCGGCATGGCATGCCGGGCTGTAAGAGGTGGTAAGCACCCCGCGCAGGCAGCGTTATACCCGCTGACCGCGCCCCGGATTGCCGAAGTATCCTTGCCGGACGTCGTTGTTGTTGGTTGCCGCCCTATTTCTATCGAGCGAAGCATTCATGAGCCAGTCATCAGTCCCGTTTTTGCCGTTTGTCCGTCCGGAAATCGACGAAGAGACCATCCAGGGCGTAGCCGAAGTGCTGCGCTCTGGCTGGATCACGACCGGCCCGCAGAACCAGGCATTCGAAGCCGCGCTGTCGGAATTCTGCGGCGGCCGTCCCGTGCGCACCTTCAACTCCGGCACGGCCACGCTCGAGATCGGCCTGCGCATTGCCGGTGTGGGCGAAGGCGACGAAGTCATCACGACGCCCGCCTCGTGGGTCTCCACCAGCAACGTGATCTACGAAACCGGGGCGACGCCGGTATTCGCCGACATCGATCCGAAGACTCGCAACATCGATCTGGATCTGCTCGAGAAGGCCATTACGCCGCGCACCAAGGCGATCATCCCGGTGTATCTGTCGGGCCTGCCGGTCGACATGGACCGTCTCTATGAGATCGCCCGCGCCCACAAGCTGCGCGTGGTCGAAGACGCGGCGCAGGCGTTCGGTTCGACGTGGAAGGGCGAGCGCATCGGCAAGCTCGGCGACATGGTGTCGTTCAGTTTCCACGCCAACAAGAATCTGACTTCAATCGAAGGCGGCGCGCTGGTGCTGAACAACGAGGAAGAAGCCATCCTCGCCCAGAAGTACCGGCTGCAAGGCGTCACCCGCACGGGCTTCGACGGCATGGACTGCGACGTGCTCGGCGGCAAATACAATCTGACGGACGTGGCGGCGCGAGTCGGCCTCGGCCAGTTGCCGCATCTGGAGCGTTTCCTCGCGCAGCGCAAGAAGCTCGTGCGGGCCTACTTCGCGGGTTTTGAAGGCGGTGCAGCGGTTAAGCTCGGCATGGGTCTGCCGTTTGCTGACTTCGATAACAGCAACTGGCACATGTTCCAGATCACGCTGCCGCTCGAGAAGCTCTCCATCGACCGCGCCGGTTTCATGGGTCAGCTGAAGGAGCGCGGCATCGGTTCGGGCGTGCACTACCCGGCCATCCACCTGTTCACGCTGTACCGCGCACGCGGCTTCAAGGAAGGCATGTTCCCGCATGCAGAGCGCTTCGGCGCCACCACGGTCACGCTGCCGCTGTTCACGCTGATGAACGAAGGCGACGTGGCGCGGGTCTGCCAGGCGGTCAACGAAATTTGCGAACAATACGGAAAATAAGCGGAAATGAGTCAAACGGAACATCGCTCTCCGATGTCTGATACGCCGGAAGTCTCGGTCATCATTCCGGTGTACAACGAGGAAGCCGGTCTGGCCGCGTTGTTCGCGCGCCTGTATCCGGCGCTCGACGCGCTCGGCACCCGCTATGAAGTGATCTTCATCAACGACGGCAGCCGCGACAAATCCGCCGCGCTGCTGGCCGAGCAGTTCCGCAACCGGCCGGACACGACCCGCGTGATCCTGCTGAACGGCAACTACGGCCAGCATATGGCGATTCTCGCCGGCTTCGAGCAGGCGCGCGGCGAGATCGTCATCACGCTCGACGCCGACCTGCAGAACCCGCCGGAGGAAATCGGCAAGCTGGTCACGAAGATGCGTGAAGGCTACGACTACGTGGGCACGATTCGCCTGCAGCGCCAGGACAGCCTGTGGCGCCGCAAGGCCTCGCGGGCAATGAACCGTCTGCGCGAACGCATCACCCGCATCAAGATGACCGATCAGGGTTGCATGCTGCGCGCCTACAGCCGGCACATCATCGACACGATCAACCGCTGCGGTGAAATCAATACGTTCATTCCGGCGCTCGCTTACACCTTCGCGCAGAATCCGGTGGAAATCGAAGTCGCGCACGAAGAGCGCTTTGCGGGCGAATCGAAGTATTCGTTGTACTCGCTGATTCGTCTGAACTTCGACCTCGTCACCGGTTTCTCGGTGGTGCCGCTGCAATGGCTGTCGTTCATTGGGGTAATCCTCTCGCTGGGCTCCGCAGGCCTGTTCGTGCTGCTGCTGATTCGCCGCTTCATCATCGGCGCGGAAGTGCAAGGTGTGTTCACGCTGTTCGCTATCACGTTCTTCCTGCTCGGCGTGATCATCTTCGCGCTTGGTTTGCTCGGCGAGTACATTGGCCGGATCTACCAGCAGGTGCGAGCCCGTCCCCGTTATCTGGTGCAAACGATTCTCGAACAGCGCGACGGCACCACCGTCGCCGAGGCGCCCCGCCAGGCGCTGGTGCAGGCCGTTCAGCCGGCGCCGCTCATCGATCAGGGACCGAATCCATGAAGCCACGCGCGGTTGTATTCGCGTATCACAACGTCGGCGTGCGCTGCCTGCAAGTGCTGCTGGCGCGCGGCGTCGAAGTGGCGCTGGTGGTCACTCACGAGGACAGCGCAACCGAAAACATCTGGTTCGGCAGCGTTGCTTCGGTGGCCGCAAGCTATGGCATCCCCACAGTGACGCCCGCCGATCCGAAGAGCGACGAACTGCGCGCCGCGGTGAGCGCCGCGCGGCCCGACTTCATTTTCTCGTTCTACTACCGCCACATGCTGCCGGTCGACCTGCTCGCGCTGGCCGCGCGCGGCGCCTACAACATGCACGGCTCGCTGCTGCCCAAGTATCGCGGCCGCGTGCCGACCAACTGGGCCGTGTTGAAGGGCGAAACCGAAACCGGCGCCACGTTGCACGAGATGGCCGCCAAACCTGACGCAGGCGCGATCATCGCGCAAACGCCGGTGCCGATCCTGCCGGACGATACCGCCGCGCAGGTGTTCGACAAGGTCACCGTGGCCGCCGAGCAGACGCTCTGGCGCGTGCTGCCGGCGCTGCTCGCCGGCGAGGCACCACATCTGCCGAACGATCTGGCGCATGGCAGCTACTTCGGCGGACGCAAGCCCGAAGACGGCCGGATCGACTGGAGCCAGCCGGCTCAGGACGTCTATAACCTGATCCGCGCCGTGGCGCCGCCTTATCCCGGCGCGTTCACCGAGATCGACGGTCAGCGCTTCGTCGTCGCGCGGGCGCGTCTTGCCCGTCCCGGCGCGCTCCGCTCAGATTTGCCCCCCGGCCTCCACGTAAGCGATAATGCGTTTTTTGCGGTGTGCGGCGATGGCCGCGCCATCGCCATCCACGAATTGCGGCGCCAGCACGAAGGCCAACAGCCCGTCGTCTCCCCTGCCGAATTCTCCCAGTTCATTCAATCTTCCCGTCATCAATGAAAAAAGTCCTGATTCTGGGTGTCAACGGCTTCATCGGCCATCACCTGTCCAAGCGCATTCTCGAAACGACCGACTGGGAAGTGTTCGGCATGGACATGCAAACCGAACGCCTGGGTGATCTGATCAATCACGAGCGGATGCATTTCTTCGAAGGCGACATCACGATCAACAAGGAGTGGGTCGAGTATCACGTGAAGAAGTGCGACGTGATCCTGCCGCTCGTTGCGATCGCCACGCCGGCCACTTACGTGAAGCAGCCGCTGCGCGTGTTCGAGCTCGACTTCGAGGCGAACCTGCCCATCGTGCGTTCGGCGGTGAAGTACGGCAAGCACCTCGTGTTTCCGTCCACCTCCGAGGTCTATGGCATGTGCACGGACGAGCAGTTCGACCCGGAAGAGTCGCAACTGTCGTATGGCCCGATCAACAAGCCGCGCTGGATCTACGCGTGCTCGAAGCAGTTGATGGACCGCGTGATCTGGGGCTACGGCATGGAAGGCCTCAACTTCACGCTGTTCCGTCCGTTCAACTGGATCGGCCCGGGCCTCGATTCGATCTATACGCCGAAGGAAGGCAGCTCGCGCGTGGTCACGCAGTTTCTTGGCCACATCGTGCGCGGCGAGAACATCAGCCTCGTAGATGGCGGCGCGCAAAAGCGTGCCTTCACGGATATCGACGACGGCATCGGCGCACTGATGAAGATCATCGAGAACAAGGACGGCGTCGCCACCGGCAAGATCTATAACATCGGCAACCCGACCAACAACTTCTCCGTGCGTGAGCTCGCGCACAAGATGCTGGCGCTCGCCGCCGAATTCCCGGAATACGCGGAAACGGCCAAGCAGGTGCAACTGGTCGAAACGTCGTCGGGCGCGTACTACGGCGCGGGCTATCAGGACGTGCAGAACCGCGTGCCGAAGATCGACAACACGATGCAGGAACTCAACTGGGCACCGAAGTCGACTTTCGACGAAGCGCTGCGCAAGATTTTCGAAGCGTATCGCGGCCACGTCGCGGAAGCGCGTGCTCTGGTCGAACAGCAATAAATAAGGGCTGATCCTTGGCTCGCATCGTCCTGAAGATCGACGTCGACACGCTGCGCGGCACCCGCGAAGGCGTGCCGAACCTCGCCCGCATCTTCGACCGTTTCAAGGCGCGCGCCACCTTCCTGTTCAGCCTCGGGCCCGACCACACCGGTTGGGCGATGCGCCGCGTGCTGCGCCCGGGGTTTCTGCAGAAGGTTTCGCGCACTTCCGTGGTCGAGCATTACGGCATCAAGCAATTGATGTATGGCGTGTTGCTGCCCGGGCCGGACATCGGCGCGCGGGCTGCATCGGAGATGCGTGCGATCCACGAGGCCGGTTTTGAATGCGGTATTCACACGTGGGATCACGTCTACTGGCAGGACAACGTGCGCTCGCGGGCGCGCGACTGGACCGTCGCGCAGATGGAGGCGAGTCACTCCCGTTTCATCGAAATCTTCGGCACACCGCCCGTCACGCACGGCGCCGCCGGCTGGCAGATGAACGGCCATGCGTTCGAGCAGATCGACGCGTGGGGCATGCAGTATGCCTCCGACGGGCGCGGTCATTCGCCGTACTTCCCCGTCGTGGACGGCAAGACCCTCTCGCACGTGCAGATGCCCACCACACTGCCCACGCTCGATGAAGTGCTGGGCGTCGACGGCATCGATCTGGACAACGTTGCCGCGTGGATGTTGAAGCGCACCGAGAACAATCCCCACGACCAGGTGTACACGCTGCACGCCGAGCTCGAAGGGCAAAAGCTCGCGCCGGTGTTCGAACAACTGCTGGACGGCTGGCGCGCTCAAGGCCACACGTTCGCCACGATGGGCGACTATCATGCCGCGCTGGACCGCAGCACGCTGCCATCGTACCCTGTCACCTGGGGTGAAATTCCTGGCCGTTCCGGCGAACTGATCGTGCAGCCGTCGTGAGCCGGGGCGCGGCAGAGTAGCCCGACGCCTGACCATAACAACCGGAGAACCTCGTGCCCATCGCAGTCGACCAACCCGTCCCCGACTTTACCGCCCCCGCAACCGGTGGCGAGATTACGCTGTCCAGTCTTCGGGGCAAAAAGGTGGTGCTGTATTTTTACCCGAAGGACAACACGCCAGGCTGCACGACCGAAGGTCTGCAGTTCCGCGATCTGTATCCGAAGTTCAAGAAGGCCGGTGCCGAGATTCTCGGCGTCTCGCGCGACAGCCTGCGCTCGCATGACAATTTCAAGGCCAAGCTTGAACTGCCGTTCCCGTTGATCTCCGATCCGGAAGAAACGCTCTGCGCGCTCTTCAACGTCATCAAAATGAAGAAAATGTATGGCAAAGAAGTACGGGGAATCGAACGATCCACGTTTGTCATCGACAGCGAGGGCGTCCTGCGCCACGAGTGGCGTGGCGTGAAAGTACCAGGTCATGTCGATGAAATTCTGGAGGCTGTACAAGCGCTGTGAGGCGCGTTATATTGGGCTGCAATGAGTGCCTGTCCACCCCATACTTTCCGCGGCTGCGCCGCATGTCACGCCTCTGTAGTCGAGGCAGTGAGGCGCAACGCGATGACCGAAGTCGAGCCGCTTGCCCCGTTTGCCGGGGCGGCGGCTTTTTTAATTGCGCGAAGCCGTTCTTTTACCCGGCCACGCGCTCTCGTCAAGGAGCCGATCGAAAACCAGGCGAACCGGCATTTTTAGACCGAAGCGCGCCTCCGGGCGCAAACTGCGTGGGCCTTTTGGCACACCAGCAGAATGCGACAGGCGGCGCACGATATGTGACCCGATTATTTCGAGGGAAACCATGCCTTTGCCTACCGCACCCAGCAAGCTCGGCAATCTCTTACCGGCTGACGAATACAAGGCTAAAGCCACGCCGGCCCGGTCCGCCAAAAAACAGGCGGTTGACGGGGAGCAAGCAGAGTCGGCCGATTTCGGCCAAGCCAACGTCGCGACGCCGATGGCGCGCGCCGCCAATGCCGCTACCACCTTGCGGCCGGTTCCTGCGTCTTCTTCTGCCGATAGCGCCGCTGGACAGGCTGCACCCGCACGCAGCCGGAAAAGCAAACAAACCGCCGCGTTGCTGCAACCGGTGCCGGCGCCTGCCGCCCGTCAGCAGCCCGCGCAGGGCGAGCCTGAGCAACCCGCCACCGCGGAACCCGTGGTGGCGCGCGCCGGCAAGCAGCCTGCGGCCAATACGGCGGCCACGCCGGCGGCAGCGACCCGCGGCAGCGCCAAGAAGCGCGGCGGCGCAGCCGAACAGGTCGAAACCCGCAAGCTGTTCGTGCTCGATACGAACGTGCTGATGCACGATCCGACTTGCCTGTTCCGTTTCGAGGAACACGACGTCTATCTGCCGATGATGACGTTGGAAGAACTCGACAACCACAAGAAGGGCATGTCGGAAGTCGCGCGCAATGCGCGTCAGGTCAGCCGTACGCTGGACGCGCTGGTCGCCAACGGCGGCAATATGTCGGACGGCATTTCGCTGTCGCGCCTGGGCAGCCGGGAGGCTGCGGGACGTCTGTTTTTCCAGACCAAGCTGACGGATATCGAACCGGTCGAAGGCCTGCCGCAGGGCAAGGCGGACAACCAGATTCTCGGTGTCGTGCGGGCCCTGCAACGCGACCGCATGGACCGCCAGGTCGTGCTGGTGTCGAAAGACATCAACATGCGGATCAAGGCGCATGCGCTGGGTCTGCCTGCCGAGGATTACTTCAACGACCAGGTTCTCGAAGACAAGGATCTGCTCTATTCCGGTATTCGCGCGCTGCCGCAGGACTTCTGGACCAAGCATGCCAAGGGCATGGAAAGCTGGCAGGACACCAAGACGGGCACCACGTATTACCGCGTGACCGGACCGCTGTGCGCCTCGATGCTGGTCAACGAGTTCGTGTATCTGGAGCCGCAAAACGGCGAACCGGCGTTTCACGCGCTGGTGCGTGAGCTGAACGGCAAGACCGCCCTGCTGCAGACCTTGCGCGATTACGGCCACCACAAGAACAACGTGTGGGGCATTACGGCGCGCAATCGCGAGCAGAATTTCGCGCTCAATCTGCTGATGAATCCGGAGATCGATTTCGTCACGCTGCTTGGTCAGGCCGGTACCGGCAAGACGCTCGTCGCGCTCGCGGCGGGGCTTGCGCAGGTGCTCGACGACAAGCGCTACAACGAGATCATCGTGACGCGGGCTACCGTGCCGGTCGGTGAAGACATCGGCTTTCTGCCGGGTACGGAAGAGGAAAAGATGCAACCGTGGATGGGTGCATTCGACGACAACCTCGAAGTGCTGCAGAAGACCGACGACGCCGCCGGCGAATGGGGCCGTGCTGCGACCCAGGAATTGATCCGCTCGCGCCTGAAGATCAAGAGCATGAACTTCATGCGCGGCCGGACGTTCGTCGACAAGTATCTGATCATCGACGAAGCGCAGAACCTGACGCCGAAGCAGATGAAGACGCTCGTCACGCGTGCGGGTCCAGGAACGAAGATCATCTGCCTTGGCAACATCGCACAGATCGATACGCCGTATCTGACGGAAGGCAGTTCCGGGCTCACCTACGTGGTGGATCGCTTCAAGGGCTGGGCGCACAGCGGGCACGTGACGCTGGCGCGCGGCGAACGCTCGCGTCTGGCCGATTACGCGTCGGACATTTTGTAAGCAGAGCTCGAAGCAGGCCGTTTGCCGTTTCACGGCTTAAAAGTTGTTCCAAAGCCGCGCCCGGGTTACACCGGGCGCGGCTTTTTTCGTAAGGTCGGCCTGCTCGGGTCAGATGTTACGTCCAGGCGGCGCCACACTTAGCGCGTAAACTTCAAGTAATTTATCAACTTCTCTTGCTCATGCCATGGTGGACGGGCTACCATCCCGACATCGCCCGCTTTAAGCGAGTGTTTACGCTCGCCTTGTCTCAATGCGCCGACTTGGGTTTTCGCTGCTGATCCTTCTGCTGCTCGCCGCCTGTTCCAGCGAGCCGCAGCGGATTTCGCGCAACTCAAACGGTTCTTCTTCGGCGTCCAACGGCGCTTATCGCACTCCCCCGCCCGGTTTCCCGAACTTCGTCGATCACAGCGTCGGACGCGAGGAAATCTCTATTGAGGCAATGGGCCTGGTCGGAATTCCGTACCGTTGGGGCGGCAATACGCCGGATAGCGGCTTCGACTGCAGCGGCCTGGTTCGCTATGTCGTGTCGCGCGCAGCCTCGGTGAATCTGCCGCGCACCACGGCGGATATGAGCGGAAGCGGCGAATCGATCGAGCCCGATGAAGTTGCGCCGGGCGATCTGATTTTCTTCAACACCACGGGGCGCCCACACTCGCACGTCGGTATTTATGTCGGCAAACTGCGCTTCGTCAATGCACCGTCGACGGGCGGCACGGTGCGCATCGACTATCTGACCAATCCGTATTGGGCCAAACGGTTTGACGGCATTCGCCGGGTCGCCGCGCCGGCTCGCGCGCCAGCGCCGTTCGAAACGCCGACGTATCAGGCTTCGAATCCGCCGGAGAAGGTTGCTCCGGCGGTGCCGCAGGCTTCGTCTTCGTATGCGGGTACGGCGGGCGGTGCAGCTGTGGTCCCGACGCAGCAGCGGCCGCTATCGGAGCCGCAACAACCGGCTTATGCGGAAACTGCGCCTGCGGCCGTTCCATTGCAGCAAGTGTCTCAGCAGCGGGTTGCAGCCTCGATGCAGGCACCACTGGCGGACACCTCAGCTCGCGCTATGAACCAGCCCGCCGCCGCAGCGTCTGCGGATGCGTTCGAACCGCCGCCTCCGGCAATGAGCGCCGCACAGATGCAGGCGCGTGAAGCAGGTGCGGTTTCGCCGGCCGCGGTTCAGGCTGGACGGCCGCAGACGGACGCGGGCGCCATGGCAGCGACTTCTTCCACTGGGTATTCTCAAGCACCTGTGCGCTCGCCCGTGCCGGCGAGCGTCGCCCACGCACCAGACCCGATCGACGCCGCGGCCGATGCTTTCGAACCGCCGCCCCCCGCCTCCGTCGCCGTTCGCCAGGAACAGCAGGCAGGCGTGACCGGCTCCGCCGGCGGTGTGCAGATCATGCGAGCCTCGACTGGGTCACGCGCGATCCCCGCCCCCACGCAGTCCAGCGACGATCCCATCGCGCACTTCGCCAACGGCAACTTCTGACAGACACCGCCGGAAATGTAGCTGGTGGTCTGAAGGCCACTCGCCCCCGTCTGACACGCAGGATTAAGCTATCTGCTATCGTCTCCGATATTCCTAAGACAGGCAGGTAAGGTACTCACCATGGAACTTGGACTGAAAGACAAAGTGGTGCTGGTCACGGGCGGCAGCAAAGGAATCGGCCTCGCCTGCGCACGCGCCTTCGCAGCCGAAGGCGCCAAAGTTGCAATCGTCTCGCGCGATCCGGCGAATCTCGCCCGCGCCCGCGAACAGCTGGCGAGCGAGGGACTGCACGTGCATCTCACACGCGCCGACCTGCACGAGCCACACGGCGCGGCCGATATCGTCGAAGAAGTTACCACCGCGGTCGGTCCGATCGACGTGTTGATCAATAGCGCCGGCGCCGCCCGTCGCTACGACCCGGAAACGCTCAACGCCGAAGCCTTCCGGGCGACGATGGAAGCCAAGTACTTTCCGTACATTTACCCGCAGCAGGAAGTGTTGAAGCGCATGGCGGAACGGGTGAAATCGGGAGCCAGCGCCGAGCCGGGAACGATCGTCAACATCATCGGCATGGGCGGCAAGATGGCGAGCGATATCCATATCGCCGGCGGCGCCGCCAACGCCGCGCTGATGCTGGCAACGGTCGGGCTCGCGCATTACTACGCGCGCTATGGCATCCGCATCAACGCGATCAATCCGGGCGCGACGCTGACGGAGCGCGTCGAGGAAGCGTTGCAACTGGAAGCCGGCCAGCAAGGGATCGACACAAAGGAAGCGCTGGCACGCGGGGAGGCCAAGGTGCCGCTCGGGAGATTCGCGAAGCCGGAGGAGATTGCCGACGTCGCGCTGTTCCTGGCGAGCCGCCGCGCGAGCTACGTAACCGGCGCGATCGTCCCGATGGACGGATGCAGCGCGCCGCTCATCTGAGTGCGGGCGCGCCAGCCCGCATCGGAACAAAGGCCAGAATCAGAGGAAACGGTGACCGAGCCACCATCCCGCCCCAGCGAGCACCGCTGATGCGGGGATGGTCAGAATCCACGCCCAGACGATATTGCCCGCCACGCCCCAGCGCACCGCGCTGAGTTTTTGCGTCGCGCCGACGCCGACAATCGCGCCGGTAATCGTATGGGTCGTGGACACCGGAATGCCGAGGAATGAGGCAATAAACAGCGTAATCGCACCGCCCGATTCTGCGCAAAAACCGCCGACCGGCTTGAGCTTGGTGATCTTCTGCCCCATCGTGCGGACAATACGCCAGCCGCCGAACAGTGTGCCCAACCCCATCGAAAGATAGCAGCCGCCGATCACCCACAGCGGCGGCGCATCGGCGAACGACGATGCATAGCCGGTCGCGATCAGCAGCATCCAGATGATGCCGATGGTTTTCTGCGCGTCGTTACCGCCATGCCCGAGGCTGTACATGCCGGCTGAAATCAGTTGATAACGGCGAAAGCGTCCGTCGACCTTGCTAGGTGGAGTGCGGAAGTAGATCCACGACACTGCCAACATGAAGAACGAGCCGAGCACAAAACCCAGCAACGGCGAGATGAAGATGAACGCGACTGTCTTCATCAGCCCATCCAGGTTGAGCGAATGCCAGCCGGACTTGGCGAGCGCCGCGCCCACCAGACCGCCTATCAGCGCATGCGACGAACTCGACGGAATACCGTAATACCACGTGACGATGTTCCAGCCGATCGCACCGACCAGCGCGCCAAAAATCACGTAATGATCGACGATGGCCGGATCGATCGTGCCTTTGCCGACTGTCTGCGCAACTTTCAGGTGAAAGATGAAATAGGCGATGACGTTGAAAGCCGCGGCGAAGGCAACTGCTTGTTGCGGCTTCAGAACGCCGGTCGAGACGACCGTGGCGATCGAATTCGCCGCGTCGTGGAAACCGTTCATGAAGTCGAACACCAGCGACACGGCGACCAGGGTGGCGACCACCCAGATGGCGAGTTGTATCGATTGCATTAAGCGTTTTCCAGCACGATGCCTTCGAGAATATTCGCCACGTCCTCACATTTGTCCGTGATGGTTTCGAGCAGTTCGTAGATCGCCTTCAGCTTGATCAGCGTCTTGACGTTGTCTTCCTCGCGAAAGAGCTTCGAGATGGCCGAGCGCAACACGCGGTCGGCTTCGGATTCCAGACGGTCGATATCCTCGCAGGCTTTCAGGATCTGGCTTGCCTGCTTCATGTCCGACAGCAGGCTGACCGCAAACTGCACACGCTCGGCGGTCGCGGTGCAGATATGCGCCAACTGGCTAGCCTCAGAGGTCACCATCTGGACGTCATAGAGCGAGATTGCGGTGGCAACGTCCTCCATCAGGTCGAGGATGTCGTCCATCGTGGTGATCAACTTGTGGATTTCGTCGCGGTCGAGCGGCGTGATGAAAGTCTTGTGCAGCAGATCGATGGTTTCGTGCGTGAGCTTGTCTGCAGCCTTTTCGGCCTTTTGCACGTTTTGCTTATGGACCTCGGCGTCTTGCAGATTGTCGATCAGCAGCTCGAGTTCGTGGCTCGCGGAAACAATGCACTTTGCGTGCGCGTTGAAGATTTCAAAGAACTTGCCCTCGGTGGGCATGAATCGACCGAACATATGGAATAGCCTATCGCAGTTATATTCAGCACAATCAAGTGGTTAGCGAAAATATCGATTCGACGCCGCTTCCCATACGAATTTTGTACGGAATTCACCGCGTGTCGCATCTGACTGTGACAAATTTGTGATAGGCGCGATTCTATAGGAAAGCGACGGCGGCAGCGCCATGACTTGCGACGCTCGCGCAGACAGCTGACCCAAAGCCTTGGAGTGCCCGAAAGCTTTGTTCATCGCGGCCTTAACCACGCTCGCAAACGCAAGCTAGACCGCGCCTACTTTCACCATGACTGTGCGAGCGAAACGAGGGAGCGGTTGTTGGGTGAGCGACTTGCGACGCCGACGAGCAACGAAAGTGAGGATGTAGTTTTAACCGAGAACTTTAGTTGCTGAAGCAAACAGAACGTTTACGCCGAGAGCTGCGCTGTACTTGGAATCGTAGGCACAGGGTTGGGCGCATGCGAACGATCCGACGCAACTGCGATCTACCCGTTGAGCGGGATGTCGGTCATCGCAGAATTCCATTTCCTTCGAGCATATTCGCCGCCTCAGCCTGATGCGTCGCCTCGTTCGGGCAGGCCGAGTTCCTTCCGTGAGAGGCCAAGATCATTCCAGATATCGTTGATGTAGTTGTTTACCGTCTTCGCGGTGACGTTGATCCCCCGCCCCTCAGTCCAGTTCGCTATTTCTTTCGAAATGGCCACGCCGCTTTGGGGCTGGCTACGCAAATAGATCAACGCTGCCACCACCCTAAGCATTGTGTCTTGCTTCTTTTTGCTCGTCCTCTCGGGTTTTTGGTCATCGTCGATCTCTATACCTTGGCAGCGCGCAAAACTTACCATCCCGGATCGCGTGAGACCGAGGTAAGCGCACTGCGTCCAGTCGGGTAGACCAGACTCAAACATGCAGGCACCGGCCGTACGCACGTCGAATACGGCCAATCGACCAAGCTCGATAAGCGCGCGAAGACGCTCTTGATGTTTTGCAAGTGTGTCGGCCCAATGTTCTGACGTGTAGACCTCGTTAGCGGGTATGCCGTGAAGGGCCACTGTGATCGCGCGAGCCGTAATCTCGATCGCCTTGTGGAGCGTATAGAACGGTTGGTCCGATATGGTCGTCGATGTAATCAAGTCGATCGACGCTACCAATCTGTTCAATGAAGCCTCGCGCGCGCGTTGCGCTGCTTCAGCCTCTACCCTCGATCGTTCCCGCTCAGCAAGGATGCTCTGCTGCATCGGAGCAGACAGCAAATTGAAGTTTTGCTCCATCCAAGGATCGATCCAAGTAGGCGCATTATCTTTTCTGGACATGCTGTCCTTCTCGTCGTGAATCGCACGTGCGGTGAGTCATTTATCTACCCGCAATCGGAAAATTGCATTTTCTCAGGAAAATTCCTCTGCAGGTTTGGGCGAACAACGAAACTGCGTGCAGACGCTTGATGTTCATCAGCGTCTCGCCTTGTTCCGCTAAACAACCCGGAGTTATTTTCAATGAAAAAGAGCTTCATCCCTGACACGCGGCCGCATCCAGTTGCTGCACCGATGGACACGCCCACGATGTCGCATTCCCGCGTCATACGCATGCCCGACCTCCTGAAGATGTATCCGGTCGGTCGCACGACCATTTATGAGCTAATAAAAGTGCAGAAACTGCCCCGTGCGATTGCGCTGTCTAAGCGCACGCGCGGTTGGGTTCTCGCGGAAGTTGAGGAGTGCATCGCCAAGCTGAAGGCCGAGGCCAATAATGGTTAATTATAACGATCCGTTGCAGAAAAAGCCCGACACGACGCCCGCCAATAGCACGCCCAAAGCAATGGGCTCGGATACGAACGCTCTCAACAGCGCGCGCGAACCTGGCGTTGCCGCTGCGTTGCAAGCATCCAAACCGCCCGCAATGAAGGCTCGCGCGAATATGAAACCTGCAAACCGCGTGGTGCTCGCGATTGTCAATGATCCCACCGTGCTGGCGATGTCGATCGCCGCCATCGCGGATGGCATCATTCGTGACCGCGTCATCGCAGACCTGCCGGTTCCCACCGTGCTGTCGATCACGGGCCTATCGCCGTCCGGCTCGCGCATTTCGGAGGCCGTGAAGCGTTTTATTCCCAAGGACATCGAAGCGCAAGTGAACCCGGTGCTGATTGGCCACTGTAACCGCGCCAGTCCGCTAGTTCCCGAAGGCGCTCACATCCTAAAGAGCTGCCTCAAACCCAATGTCTGTGTCGTCGCTCACGTGGAATACACGGACTTGAAGCGCGATGAGGCGACCGGCGTGCTGGCTCACCTCAACACGGCGGTGGAACAGGCAGATGCGTTCGTCGTCATCTTCGTGGTCTGCACTAAAAAGCAAGACACGAGCTGGCTGCGTGCGTACGCCGGAGAGTTCGTGGAGGTCACCAAGTGCGAGCCCGGCCCGGCTGCGCAGACAGCGATCGTGTTGACGAACGTGTCTCTCGTAGATCATCACTCACTGGGCATAGGCCGCGTGATGATCGAAGGGTTCGTCGATTCGGGTGGCGCTTATACGTACCGCTCCGAGCCATTCGTCGCGCACCGCGCGGTCATCCGTTTCGCTTGGTGCGCACGCAACAAGGGGGCGAAGATCGAACAGATCGCGGCGCTCGTCGGCCGCAATAAGTCGAACGTGTCGCGTGGGCTCGAAAATCTGCTGGTTCCTCCCAACAATGAAGTGGGCATGAAACCACCGAAAGGCTCGCGCAATCGCTGGGCGACTTTGTACAACCTCGACGAAGTCTGGCCGCTCAAGGGGCCGGACGCTGGCGTTGCGGGCCAGGCGACAAACGCACCACACTCGCCGAAGACTGGTGACTCGGGTCATGCGGCGAAAGCACTGTCGACGACTGGCGGCACTATCTCTGTCTCGCCGAAGAGCGTGCCGTAAATGAGTGACGCGGCTGTTGCGCAAGAATCCGCGTGTGCCGATTCCGACGCAACAGCCGCGCCTTCACAGCGCGAGCCGCCTTAACGATCGATTTATTGCCCCTATAAGCTTTTGGCCGACTCACACCCTCGCGGAGAAAGTCGACCACGTGCAGGTCCCTGTCAACACGCTGAATTCGCTGAAATACCCCTTAAAACGAGGGTTCCAGCACGAATCGGATCGACAGAAGTGACGGCAGAGTCTAGCGTAGAAAGTCGACCACAAATGGCATCGTTTCGGACCGCACGTGTGCCTAATTTTCACCAATAGCCCTGTTTTGAAGGGGATTTTTCACGTTCGACCCATGATAATTGCGCGGCTGTAATAACCAATCCAATACATATAGAGAGATGTACTTCACGTGAAGGAATGCCCAGAGAACTAAGTGCTAGCGAGCACGCACTCACTTCGAAAAGTTGTAAATGATCGAGTCGACTCAGCTTCCTGTTCCCGACCAAGCTTACCTGGCCGCATCCTATCTACCCGATTAACTTTTAATTTCGCTTACCTAACGACACAATGAAAGAATCTGCCCTCTTCCCGCTCGACCATATCGTCGAAATCGGGATCGATAAACTGAAGTGCGGCATCCGGTCCAAGGATGTTGACGAGTCCTTTACGGCCCTCTTGCAGGAAAAGTTCCACTTGCTCGCGAACCGGCGCGGCACTCGCAGGCACACGTCACAGCGCTTGGCATTTCAGCAGCGCATGTCTGTGCTAGTCGGCGGTGAGTATGTGCTGATCGAATGTCAGCCGAACACGGCTATGTATCCGTGGGCAGCCACTCTCGAGTTAAATCCGAATCCGTATCTGCGCAAGGGTGAAGCAGCCATCGACAATCTCGCTCGTTTCTTCCGGTTCCTGTTTGGCTACGACGCGCGCCGCATCCTGTCGCAAGCGTTCGTCTCAATGCTGCACGTGAATATAGACTCCGACATAAACCCGCTGGAGGGCACTCTGGTTGACGTGAAGGGCAAACGCAGCGGCGCTAAGGTGATGTACGACTTCAATGGTGAGGGCGTGCTCGGCTCGCTCTATATCGGCGTGCTCAAATCGGATCGTCGGCTATGTATCTACAATAAGGCGGCCGAAGTCCTGCACCGCGAGTTGGGGCCGCAGGCTAACAAGATACTGGCGGCGCTCGCCTCGGACGACAAGTGGGACATTGAGGTCAGCAAGTTGAAGAAACAACCGGAGGCACCGGATCGCTGGCGGCTCGAAGTGCGTAACAAGCGCAAACCTCACGATGCCGTTCCCGTTTCGAACATTGCCGATTTCGCGTCGTGCTTCGAGGACGTGCGTCTTCTGCATTTACCGGTCGACGCTCACCCGTTCGACACGTCGCTCGGCCGTCTCTTCGTTGCGAATGCGCGTAACGATGGCATTCCGCGTGCGCTACAGGCGCTCAACCCGAACGAGCGCCGCCAGTTCGACCGCAAGCTCGACAAGCTGTGCAACGTGGACTGGTTCAACGAGGCTCTGTTACGCGAAGCCATCGCGCAGGTCATCGCAAAGCTTGCGCCGCTGTTCTCTCCGCCGCCGTCTCGCCTGAAAGTGGCAGACACCGGCGAACATCAGCCGACCGCTAAGCCGGCAGCAGGCGGCGTGACATTCCGGCGCACGACAACGAATCCCGCAAAGCCCGGCGCGCCGCGCAACCGTTCCGAGATGCAGACGCCCGGGCGTCGTCACTTTGCACCCGATACGTAGCAGTTGCCGCTGCGCCATGCAATCCGAACCGGCAAGATCGCTGAAGCGCAGCGCGCTGTTCTACGTCACTGCGGCGCGTGCCTGTAAGCGCGCGCACCTGTTCAACGGGTCGTACCATCACGCGCTGACCGGGAAAAAGCTTGTTGAGCCGTCGCGGTTCTTGACAGAGGCGATGAAGCAGACCTTGGCGTAGACAGCAAACCGCCATCGCTGGATATCAGGCCCCGCGTTCCGAGTTGTGGATAGTATCAAGTCGACGTATGCCCGATGTCCCGGCTCAGCTCAGTTACTCGCCGCCGCCATTTGCCGATAGAATGCCTTCCAGCAGACTGGCCTGATCGGCTAGGGATTTAAGCAGGAAGCTCGAACTGACGATGTACACGACTTGGCCATTCGTGCCACCGGCGTCCTGCAGCAAATCATAGGTCCCCTCCCTCCATTGCACCCATGCCCTTTGCGCGTTATTTAGCTTTGCGATCGCGGCTGGATCGTTCTCCCACATCTTCAATATTTTGTTGTACGCCGAGTTTATCCGCTTCTTTTGAAATTTGACTTCTGCGGCATCACAGTTCGATGCTGCCGCCTGGTCATAGAAACCCGGTGGACCGCTTTTCTTTACGCACGCCGCATATTCTTTCGAGTAAGGACTCGCTAGCTGAGACTCACCCTGTGCATGCGCGATACAACAGCTCAACAAAAGAGAGATGGCGAAATATGTTTTCATCGAAATGCCTTTATCCAACGTTGTGTCCCGTTTCAAGCTGGCCCGGTTGGGGGCAGTGCTTCGGCATGGCTATCTAAAAGGCATGCGCGCATGAGGTTCGATCTCGGACTGTGATTCGAGGGATTGGACAGGTTATTTGTCAACGACTGAGGATGCTATGTCGATCGACCCAGAGTGGTCCCATAGCGCCTCATGCAATCGGCATAGAACAACTCGATGGCAACCTTCAGAAATCTCGAAAACGGCCGTTCACCATAAAGATAGATCATATCTGCGATTTATTAACCATTGTGCTTCGGAAAGACACGACTTCGGCGATGGACTTTCTCGAGAGCAAAGTAAAACCAACAGGGCGTGTTTTGGGGGCACCATGATTCAGAATGTATGGGGGAGAATAAAATCGCTTACGGGCTACGAATGGCTCGCGGTTCTAGGGTCGGCCGCCTCGATTATCGGTCTAGTGGCATTCTTCCTGCCCACAAAGCCCGGAGGCGCCGTAGTCAGTCAAACGCAGACCGGAGGTAGCAACAACACCATGATCAACGCTACTGGAGAGGTGATTGTCAGCTCCCCGCCTCCTTCGATGCCACCAACGGACTGGCATCTGGCTGCGCAATCAATGCGAACGGCAACCGCGAGCGTACGAAATATTGCGCAGATGCACCTCCCGTATCCCGCTCCTCAAGCATGGAGAATAGCGGAGAGGAAATTTCAAGACGCCATTGGACAATACGATCGTCAAGATTTTGCCGCTGCTTACTCCTCCTTCAAGGAGGTCTACGTCGAGTACAACGACCTGATCTCCACGCTTGAGGCCCAAGGGCATTAGGTACAGAAATCGCGCGAATAGTTTTCGTATCTTGGAGCGAACTGGCTATCGCTGACCGCGGTATCTTTAGTTTGATCCCCAAAGGCCCAATCAAGGTTACACGTGAGACGGCTGAGCACCACCCACGGATTGTGTTCCTGCTTACCGGTGCGGTGCAGAATGAAAGTGACGCGCGGTCGGCGACTGACGGCTGTGCAAAGCCGTTCGTAGCATTGCTTCTATAAAAATGATGACACTCACTCGTAAATTCCGAACGGTGGCTATTGACGGATTAGACTTCAGGGTTCGAGCCGATTCCAGCACCTTTCTTTGGCAACCGCGGGAAATCAGCACGATCTCCGAAATTAGTAATGTGCTGTTCGACAGTCAGAACCGACTGTTTCTCCTCAAGCAGCAAGAAGCTCGACAACATGCGAAGGCGACTGCGGGCGTCTTTGTAGAAGGCGACGACGTATTCCTCTCCAGAGAGTCCGGTGCCGATCTACCGTCGATAGACGATTTCTTGCCGTATGCCGCGAAGCGGAGTGTGCGTCCTTTTCTTGCCGATTCGATTCCAGAAACGTCATGGGGATCAAGTCTCTCGAACCTTTTGACGTGGCCGTGCTGGAATCGACTCCGCCAATCCGCGTTTGTAGAAACGGGACATCGATGCCTGCTTTGCGGGACTGCAGGAAAACTGGATTGCCATGAAATCTGGAAATACTACGAACCCACCAAAGGCGGAAAAATTCACCGAGGCGCGTTGTGCGGTGTTCAGCGTCTTGTCAAGCTGATTCCAGTATGCGCCGACTGCCACGAAACATTTCATCTCGGTCTGGCCGGGATTAGGGGGCGGCTGAATATCGCCGTGGAGCGTGTCGCGGCGTTGTACCGTCTGTCGGACGATGAGCGCGAAGCATATTTCGCCATGGTAAAAGAAGACTGGTACCGTCGAAACGAATTCTCGTGGGCTCTTGACGTTTCGGTGGTAGGCACCTCGCTCCTCGAGATAAAGCCGGAGTGGGAACTGCAACCAGATGGCAGCCTATCGGCCACACAGAAGTACGGCACATCTCACACTTTCGTTCTTGGTGCTCCGTGGCAACGAAAAGGTGATCGTGAAGAACGACTGATCAGCATCGAAGCATTCTTGCACGGCTCCGTGCGCCACAAGATTCCAAGCACACGCGTCCACCGTAGTTGAGAGCGCATGCAGCGAGACCGCGTTGTTTCCCTGCTGTCTTCCAGATTCCAGACATATCCGCAAGGCACGGCAGTCGGCGGTTTCGAAACGGCACGATTACAAGTCCACTAACGGTTGATTGCGCCACAGCAATTTAAAAGCAAAAGCTCATCGGTGAGCCGAGGAGAGGGGTCATCGAGTGGGTCCGTAAGTGCCATGATTTATCATCACCGTGGATCGTCGTCGTTCAACACCGCTCTGGATCGGTTGAAGTCGTTGCACTGACAACTCTCTATTTCGAATTTCAATCGCTAATCGACTCCCAGAACACGCCACCATGGACCAACTAAATGTGGAAATCGTAGAACTGAATCTTAACTGGAAAGGTGAATTGGGCGGATACAAGTTACGTAGGGGTTCGACGGAAATGGTGATCCCGATCGACGATCGCAATACGGACTACGCGATCCTGAAGGCGAAAATCGATTCTGGAGAGATTACGCCCTCACCACCATCATTTTTGAAGGCGATTCGGACGTATTCGTCCTCCGGTGTACACACAGGGTACGATACCGACATTGGTTTTGTCCCCAAACAGCCTGGCAACAGGTTATACGACTATCTGGCTTCGGCGATTGCCACTCAAGCTTGCATTGAGACATCTAGGCCCCCGAAGCCCAAGATACAGCCTGAAGATCACGTCTCGCATCTCATTGTATGCGTACTATTCAATCAACCTTGGGCTCATCTGACGGAGCCATACGCCGGCGCGCTTTCAGTTGCTTGCGGGCCCAATAGCAAGCCTGAACCGTTTTCTTTTACGCTCCGCAATATCTATGAGCCTGCCGGGAGAAATCAGCTAGAACTGCTGTTCGATACACACGGACTAGAAGAAGCACACGGAAACCTGATCGTTGCCCCCTTGGCTGGTGGCGTTCTTGAGATACGCATCCCGGTCTCAAATCTACGCAAAATACTTCGCGGCGAGCTGGCAGTTATTGATAGCCCCAACAACGACTATCTAAGAGACCTTGTCGACATGGAGATCGTGCGCAGTGGAAGAAGCAAAAAAGATGGACCGTCTACGGGATGGCATGTCGGGGTTGCGAACACGTTCATCGCGCCGTTTATCGCGGACTTTGCGAACCGTGTTATCGAAGCATTTTGGCAGGCGTACGGCGGGATTCCAATCGGTCATGTTTCGACACCGTCGCTGCAACGCCAACTCGTGATTCTTCATCAGATGCAGTCGGGAACCAAGCGCCTCGGGCTGTACTTTGGTGCTTCTATGCAAGCACTAAATCTTGGAGCTCAATGGCAGTCTGTAGGTGCACTCAGAGCTATGTCTGACGGTGCGGAAGAAGAGTTTCATCCACTGCGGCGCCCGCTGAATCGTCTTCGAATGCTTATTGAAGGTGGATTTCACATGGAGGCGCTGGTTTTGGTCAGTTCGATACTTGAAGTGAGCGCGGCCGCCGCTCTCGCGGCCGTGGTTGTTGACGAAGCGAGTCGAAAAACCGTGCAGAGGCTGGGGCATCGCTCGCGCTTGGAGTTATTGCGCAAGCTGCTTAACCTGAGCGGCCCCCCCTTCGCCGGCGGGGAAGAAAGTGCGATGCTGGACACCGCCTTTGAAATCTACGAACATAGAAATGGCTATGTGCATGAGCTTGTAATGCCAGATAGAAAACGATTTGTAACCTACCATGGACAGCGCCGAGTTGTTGAACTTATGCATCGATTCTCGGATACCTTTCACCAAGATCGCTGGTTCCGATGGCTGCAAACTATTTCGTTCGGCGGCGAGGCGGTTCGGGCGGTGGTTATCTCGCATTGCTGCGAGCAAGAGAAGAATTCAGGCCACAGAGTAGTGACTACGCGAGCAAAACTCTATCTTTGGCTTCGCCGAACTATCGGCTACGCTAAGAACATTGGAAAGCAATTTCGCTCACCGGGCGGCTAATTGTAGAGGTGCGATACCCAGAACGCGCGAATTACTAATCGAATGCGTCCGGGCTGCCGCCCAACGCTCTCACAAGGTTGCATATATATTCTACATCTGCATCGCGCCATTCTGGCGACCCGTATGCGAAGTCCTCGGGATTTTTCTTGCCTTGGGCCCTCCTCACGGCACGGACCGTACTTTCGAGTGCCTGTACTTCTTCGTAGCGCGGATGACCGGGACCGAACGGGATATCGTTTGAATTTTCCATGCTCTGTTTTTTGGCCGCTACGGCTGTAACTTGAGTCCTGGGCGTTATATGCACATCAGTCGCGGTGTTGTTGGAACGGAGAACTATGCCCAAGCCATTCCCTCGCGCCTGTGCTACACGCACAGTTGGTATCTCGGAATACCCCAATCCCAACCCCGACGGTAATGCAAACGAATTCGGCGGAACCTAGGTCAAAACGTCGGCCCGTATCTCACCACTGCGGACGTGCGCAGGGGGTGCCTCGCCGGTAGCACTTTTCGTAATAGTCCGAGACGTCGTTCCCTCTACTAGGATTGGTTACATTGTCCTCGTAAATATCCTGCACGATAGCTGCTAGGTATGCTTGTGCCGCAAGCGGCAAATCTCCAAGCGTTGCCATCATCTGCACTTCTGGCATCCCTTTGTTCTTGCACGTAACCATCGCGCCGCCTAGTCCCAACTTTTTCGAGTTTGCTAAGTCCGGGCATGCTGCTCGCGCTTGCATTGCAGCTTGCGCGGCACGCTGCGCGTCTTCCTGCTGCGCTCTCTCGTGATATGCCTCTGCGTCACGCATTCGCTTGTCCCCCGCCGCTTGACCGGCGTCGTCTTGCGCTTGTTGCTGCTGCAAGAACGCGTTTTCCTGCGCCTGTTTCGCAGCCATGCCCTGCACATGTTGCTGCTGAGCATCGGCGGATTTTTGAGTCCAGAGTTGCTGCGCGTTTGGCACGCTCGACTGCTGTACCGGAGCCGTGCCGGACGGCATGGCGGGCTGGTTCTGCGCGTTCTGTTGCGCAATTGCAGATTGCGCTGATTGGATGACGTTCAACAAATTCAGCTGCGCGTGAGCGGTAGTCGCGACGAATGCAACTGCGATCGAAGAAAGTAGTTTGAACTTCATGGTTGTATTACCCCGTTAGTGGCTAAAGTATGGTTCGCATAAAACGCCGTTCTCGTAGCCATCACCAGGGGAGCGATTCGGCTGTCCGAAGGACCCGCTGACGTCTGGGAGCTGCCCACGACAGGAATCGTAGGCGGCCCGGCTACAAATTATTCGTAATAGAGAATATTATGCCTTATGAGGCCCTTCCGGATAACTGTGCGAAAAACTGACACTTCCTCCTCCTACGAGGGGAGTATCGGGCTTGAGCAACATAGAACAGCTGGCGCGGTCGATTGGCATGGCCATTGCTGCTCGCCGAAAGGCGCTCGGCATGACACAGGAGAGTCTGTCCGAACTGATCCAGATAGAGCAGTCCTCGCTCTCTCGGATCGAGCGTGGAACGTTGATACCGAGTCTCGAACGGCTCGCCAGCATCACGGAAGGGCTGGAATGCGGACTTGCCGACCTGTTTAACGTCGGCGGCGTCAACTCGCATGATCGAGCTGCCAGAATTCACGAAAAGCTTTCGCGCTTGACTCAGTTGCAACAGGAAATTGTCGAGCGATTGATCGACGACGCTCTTGCGCTCCTAGAACCGCCGCACGGTCAGCGGCCCCAGCGAGCAAACGGAAAGTCGAACAGAAAGGGGACGTGAACGCGTAAGCATCGTTGCCTGCCACAACCGCTGATGCATGCTCTTCTCCAGACTCCGGTGTGGCACTTCCAAATGATGCGTATCAACGATCGTAGTCCGGGACCGTGTGCCGCCCGCAGATTCAAACTAGTCTTCGGGGCCGCGCCAGATTCAGTATTGGGGCCGCCGAGAACATCGCTGAGTTTGCGACCGCGAAGCCGCCATTCGCTAGCTCGACGAACGCCAGGGACGCCACTGCGAGTTCTTTTCGGATCTCTTCGATCAGGATGGCCGGAAGGCAACCGGTTATGCGTTTAATGTCAGCGGCTTCGATCCGAACCGCATTCGCATTCCCGGTCTCTGTCATCCGATCGATGATGACCCTGGCTACTTCTTCCGCAATCTGCATTTTTTCCTCGACTAAACAAATCCATGTGGAGAGCGAAGCCAATTGCTGGCCCGATCGACGCGGGCATGCTCCGTTAAACTCGCCTCGCGTTCCGCATGGCGATGGCTTTAACACGCTTCGGCAAGATCGGTGCCGGCCTGTCTCGGGATGGCCCACTACCCACTTACGGGACATGGTCCACGACTCATCAAATTCGCATAGTGCCTAAATTACGTAGTTATGTGACGCAAAATCCGTAGATCGAAAAGCATCATATCGTAAAGATCGGAGAATGTCCGCACCACTCCGAGGCCCCGATCCCAAATCCAAGCTCGTTTCACTGCGAGACGTGCTGGCATATAACATCCGCGCCAACCGGGTCGCTAGCTCCTTGTCCCAAGAGGAGCTTGGCTTTGCCGCTGGGCTGGACCGCACGTTCATTAGTCAAGTCGAACGTGCGCGTGTAAACGTATCAGTCGATAACATCGAACGTTTGGCTATCGCGCTCGATATCGACCCGGCCCGGTTGTTTGATCGTCCCTGAACGTTTACGCTAGTTGCGCGCTATACCCTTACCGCCTCGTGCTGTAGCTACGACTGCTGCTTCGCATTGCCAGCATCGATGGACACTGCGCCATTTATCACGACCGATAGCGTGGCGCCGGTGGTCAAATAGCTCGCATACCGGCGTCGCTGCCCCGATGCCCCGTTCGCGTAGTTGAGCCGCGCGTTGCACGTCGCCATTGACGCCGGGGATGCTTCAGCCGGGTCAAGAATCAGGAACGTATGGGGCTCAAACCGGCCAGCTTTCTGCACCCCTTCCGCCCCCGCGATAAGTACGGCATGGCAATGCGATTCGCCGACCGCGCGCCAACTGCATATCACCAGCCGCTTTCTCGCCAGTTCACCCTCGATAAACAGGATGACTTCCCGGTGTGAGCCTCGCTCGATCACCGACGTTCGCACGCCGCAATCAAGTTCCGCGATGAGCGCCGCCAGTTCGCGAAGCGTCGTGCCGCTGAAGAAGAACGGGACAGCGTTGCGCCAGAGCGCTGCTTCGAGTCGTCGCCGACTTCTGACGATCCGCGATGAATCGGCAATGAATCCGCTAATCTGTAGCGCCATGGCGACGCAATGCAGCGCGCACGCCGAATCCCATTGGCCCTGCTGGCTATGAACGGCGACCTTCGAACCGGCTGAACCGAGGCTGAGTCCCGGACGGATGCGGGGATGGAATCGCTGGACGACGAAGCTCATGACTCAGTATTCGCTGGGCAGGAGGGCCGTGGTGGTGCATCGGTCCGCTTCCGTTAGGATCCAGACTTTTTCCTTTCCTGCGCCCAACTCATAGGAACTGAAAATTCGGGCTCCTTCTGACACGGCAAGATCGTTCGACTTCCTATCGGCGGGACAGACCGCCCCCCAATCGCCACATTGATGCTGGCGCAGCAGAGTAGCTACACTTGTCCCAGTTCGACCGAGCAGATCAAGCGCGCCGGGCGTCGCCACGATGCGGCCCAGATGAAAATGCGGCTTTCGGTTACTTCTTTTCATAAGGTATCCTGAATGTTTAAGGCGAGCGTCATCACCGGATGAATGTCCGGTTATAGGCTCAGGAGTGGAAAACTGGAAACGCGATACTGCCGCGGGGAGCGGTTCAAGAAAGCGAGGTACTACGAAGGATGCCGCCGGAGCCGTTCAAGGCCCGCGTCCGAAGGAATAGCCGCTGGTGAACGAAACGACGAGGCTGAGGCGAAAAAATGAGCGTTTTCGTCAAAAATCGGGCGGAAATGGCTCAAAAATCACACCCTTCGACGGAAATGTAACACAAAAGTGCCAAAGCAATAATGGGGACGTATAACATAACCACAAATCGGTCATTTTTACCATATCGGTGATTGATACGCACGAAAGGGACTCTTCCAAGACACCAGAATTGCTCTTGCGCCCCGTTTTCCGGGTCACCATGGACTTCGGATAGCCCCGGCAATGGTGTCGTATGGGTATGACCATCCGCGCCGTTATGGCTCGGATATTTTGAATCGAAAGGATTGTAATGAATGCCGCACCGCAGCATTGACCGATCCACCCTTCCCCGAAGTGCTTCAAAGGGCCGAATTTGCTTATTTTTTAAGCAAAACATGGCAAAAATGGTCATTCCAGGTGCTTGGCAGTGCGAAACCTGCATCGAACCTGCCCGGCGCCTCACCGGACCACTGGTAACTGTCGCACACGGCAGTTTCTGCACAACCCGGCAACGACATCGACCCTAGAGGCGAACGCAACAGACGTGGAACGGCACCACGTCCAATACCGATTCGATAGTGCGGTGCTGCGTCGGTTCGCCTTTGTTGGGCGCAAGTCGACCCCAAAGAAACGTTCAGGTCTCTCGAAAGCGGTCGTCCGATATTCCACACCGCGATCAGTTGCCGGTTACAGAAAGGACGAACACGGCGCACGCGAATCATGGGCTCGGCAGTTTCTCGCCAGGCTCGAAGCGCCGGCGCAGCGCCCTGCGTTGCGCGAATCTATTCTTTCGCAGAAAACTCAAGCTTGAACTTCCCCGATGCATCGACCTTTTTCAGGGTCACGTTTCTGGCAAACGCAGCCGTGCTGTTGATTGAAAAAGATACATCTAAAACCTGGTTGGAACGCCGCGCAATTTTGGGCGAAGCACTGTGATCGGCAAAACTGTCGCACTCGGCCGAGTACACCTCATATCGCTTGTCACGCTGTGCTTGGTCGATATCCAACGAGGCCGGGATAACTAGCAAGACCTGATTACAGCAGGGAGCCAGACCGCCCCCGCCGGCCCAAGACAGCAGATCCACACGATATTGCCCGTCTGGCGATGGAAATGATTGCAGCCCCTCAAGTTTTTCGAGAAGCGGGTATGCGTCGTGGGCGACCAGATGCCGAGATGCTTGCGAAAGCACTGTAAAAGCGCCGACCAAACTTAGGACGGTGACGACTGTCCTTCTCCATCCGAGCAGAATTCGTGATGTCATCGAAGCCTCAACTATTTTTTCCACCTTTGACGCGCGCTAGAGCGGATGAAGTTGTCTCCGATGGTCGCGTTTTGATAATCCATATGACGCGGCTCGGCGCATGCCGACATCCATTAGTCAACCGCTGGTAAGCCGGAAACTTGAGAAAATGGTGCTGCCGCCATCACTGGAGACGATGCCCTCATACCGAGAGTCTGTAGCCGTCGTTATTCATCCCGATGTACCGAACACTTGGACAAGACTTCGGTTCGACTCAAGGTGGATTGTTGATGATCAACGGTAAGCGGCTGGGGAACGCGCCTTGACGAGCTACGCTAATCGACGGTCACGGTTGGTTGCCAGCGATGCGGCAGCAATGCAGAGATGTCGCTGGCCTTGTGGGTCGGCAATCGCGTGAGGATGTCCTTCAGGTAGGCGTGCGGGTCGTGGCCGTTAAGCTGTGCCGACCTTATGAGGCTCATGATGGCGGCAGCGCGCTGGCCCGCGCGTAGTGAGCCGGCGAACAGCCAGTTGGCCCTGCCGATGGCCCATGGACGTATCTGGTTTTCTACCCAGTTGTTGTCTATAGGCACGTGCCCGTCGTCGAGATAACCCGTGAGCGCCTCCCAACGCTTGAGACTGTAATCAAGCGCTTTTGCAATCGCTGAACCTTCCGAAACCAGCTTGCGTTGCGCCGTCATCCATTCGT
>NZ_JBNDKR010000011.1:0-368683 GCF_050435645.1 Paraburkholderia sp. GAS206C
CCAGCGACATCTCTGCATTGCTGCCGCATCGCTGGCAACCAACCGTGACCGTCGATTAGCGTAGCTCGTCAAGGCGCGTTCCCCAGCCGCTTACCTTGAATCTTCCACGCTCGATATTCAAAGCTAATATGCGTATCGCCTTGCTTGAGAGTCTTGCCGACATCGTTGCAACACTTCGGAGCGTTGCAACGGTTCGAGATGCGATTGACGGAGTGGATGGTGCCGGCAAGACTTTCTTTGCAGATGAGCTCGCTACTCTTGTGCAATCACGCGGACGACCGGTTATCCGTGCTTCGGCTGACCATTTCCATAATCCTCGCGAGCTCCGCTACCGGCGCGGAAGAAGTTCGCCTGAGGGCTACTACCACGACACCTACAACTACCCTGAACTATACAAAAAATTGTTGGCGCCGCTCGGATATGGCGGATCTGGCATATTTCAACGCGCCGCGTTCGATGTAGGTGCGGATAAGGTTCTGTTTGCTGCCGAGGAACTCGCGCTGCCTAATAGCATCCTGATTTTCGATGGGATGTTCCTGCACCGACCAGAATTGCGAGCGGTCTGGGATTTTTCACTTTTCCTTACCGTCCCGTTTTCTGTCTCCGTTCCACGAGGTGCGAGTCGAGGCCCCGGTTGGGGATCGCCCGATCCCGTGGCCGAGTCGAACCGTCGATATGTCGACGGACAGAAGCTTTATCTGAATGAGTGCCGGCCCGAAAGTCTGGCGACCGTCGTCGTAGACAACTCGGATCTCTCTGTTCCTTTGATTGTCGCGGGCCGAGAAGTCATGGGAAGACATTCGGGACGCGCATGAGACGGAGTCTGGCCAACTGCGGTTGTTCGACAAGGCCATTCAGATCCGAGATAATCAATCGCGCAGTACCAGCGCCATTGCACCGCTAGTTGGGAGATACGATGAGTCCTCGTCTTGCATTCAGATTTGCCATGCAGTGTATTGCCGCGGTCGTGTGCATTTACGGCGTGTTCAGATACCCCGATCAGTCGCAGTTCTGGATACTTGAGTTCTTTGCCGTTCTGATCTTTGCGTACACGGTGTACACAGCCATAGCAGATCGGCGAGAGGCGGCGAGGTCCAATGGGTGACTGCGTATTTTGCAAGATTGCCGAGGAGCGCCAAGAGAGCGAATCGGTCATCTTTGAAGACGATCATGTTATTGCGCTCATCGCGCTTTACCAGAAGCCGAGGAATTTAGGCCACGCTCTTCTGTTTCCGAAGGCTCATATCGAAAATATCTACGAGCTTCCAAAAGAACTAGACTCGGCTCTTATGGCAGGTTTGCGGAGGCTCGCAAAGGCCTCAAGGGGCGCGTTTTCGACCGATGGGATACAGATTCGCCAGAATAACGAACCTGCAGCAGGTCAGGACGTGTTTCATCTACATTTTCACGTCATTCCTCGCTTCAAGAACGACGACTTCGAAAATACTCGCTACGAGCGTATATCCGCCGAGAAGCGAGCGGCGCTTACGAGCCAGTTGCAATTTGGTCTCTGACCAGCCGAACGACTGCTTTCGAGAAAATCGAAGGTCGCTTATGGGTCGCAAGCGGTTCTGCGCGATGCAACATCGTCGGCCCGCGTTGCACGTCAATACAGCCAATGGACTTAAATCCAGCGAAAGCGGTTGCGGGCGTCAGTTGCTGGGGTGCGGACGACGCGCCATCCAATCTAGCCAGCCCCGGCTATCATTGGTGATCCATGCGCGAGCCTCGGCATCGTCAGTAAAGCCGGTGATCTGCTGTTCGTAACCGTCAGGCCACATAGCGCGCACTATGTACTCCGACCGGTCATTAAGCTGCACCGCCTCAAACGTTATGCACTTCGCATCGCTCATGCTGGGCCTCGGCTTTTTGTGACCCGATCATACGGCGCTGGGCGTATGTCTTGTTTGAATCACCACTCTAATCCGGAGGACGGCAGAAGACAGCCGCTCCGACGCGCGTTGAAAGCTTTGGCGGAGAATGAATGAGCGGCAGAATCATGTCGATAACGAGCCGGCCCCCCTTGCACCGAGTTCGCTCAACGGCTAACAGCGGACGGTCGACATCGTGGGCTGCTTCGTTGACAACTCGTCACGATAGGGATGATCCAGAGTCCAGGCGTAGAACCAGGAATTGAACAATCGGGTAATGCAAGAATGACATCTCAAACAGAAATCTATTTAAAAGATTTTCATCGGCGCCGGGCAGGAGCAACGCGCCGAGCCTATGGCAACCACCCTGCGCGATCCGCGCATGCGGAATACCCGTCTTCCTATCATGCGCTGGCGAAGCGGGTGCCAAATGATGGGATGCCGCGCACAGTGCTCGATCTGGCATGCGGCGACGGGCCACTGCTGCAAATTCTGAATGACAGGGGCAACTCAGCAACGAAGTTGATTGGCCTCGACATGAGCGACGGCGAGTTGAGCGCCGCCCGGACAGTGCTGCCGCAGGATGTTCGCTTGATCAATGAGCGCGCACAAGACTTGTCGCTGGATACCGGCTCGATCGATTACGTTCTGTCGCACATGGCTTTGATGTTGATGGACGACATAGAGCAAGTGATCCGTGAAATTCGTCGGGTATTGCGTGAAGGCGGTAGTCTTTCAGCTGTCGTCGGGCGGGCCTTTCTGACCGGGCCAGTTGGTGAAGTCTTTTTAGATATATTCAGACCGATTGCGAAGGCAAACCTGGGACACCTACCACTCGGTGATGCACGCACACGCAGCGAATCCGGTTGGAGCGAATTACTCCAGCATGGTTTCGCTAATGTCGTCTTCGAAGACATCGAAGTTGACTGGACGCCTACGCCAGAGCAGTTATGGTCGGACATGCTGGACACCTATGATGCAGACAGGATGTCGGAAACAGCGCGGGCACAGTTCAAGAGCGAACTATTGTCGGCGTTTGCGCCCATGCAACGCGAAGACGGAACGTTAAAGACGGGATGGGGCCTGCGTCTTATCCAGGCTAGTGCTGCCTAACGCCCGGCCAACAACAGCCACTCGACACCATCGCATTGATCGCTGACAATCGATGGCGTACCGCAATCGAGAGAGAACAATGGACCACAAAGAACTCCTTCAGCTTTCTCGGCAGCTTTCACCAGCGGATGTATGTGCGCAGTTGCTCGCCCTATGCGTTGTCGAATATAGCTATACGCCGGATTTAAGCATTGCCCTTGAACTCAATGACGCTGAAGGAACGCTCGCGGATACGGGCCGGGGAATGAGATTGACGCCGGATAAGGGCGACACGCTCGCACACGCCGAGCGGGCGCTTACCGGCTTCTACCCATGTCTTTCTTCAAGTCCAGATTTTGACGCAATTCTTCGCGAACTGGTCTGGGGTGAACACGGTTCACCAGGCCCGTCGGTCGCCAACTTTGCTTGCCGGTCATTGAAGTTCACCAGTATGAGAGATGGCGAGGTTTGGTCGCAAAGTTACAGCTATGGGGCACCTTCTGGCCCTGCGGTGATGCTCGGCTCGACGGAAACGACCGGTACTGTCATTGATTTCAAAACCACCGCGCCCATCAATCATGCCGTTGTCGCGACGCTCGTGGAGGCACTGCGTTCTCGCATCCACGGGCTTTCCATAGCGTTTCGATCTCACGGCAGGAGTCAGTAGCCGACAACGTTGCATTCGACAGCACCAGGAAGACCGTGAGTCCAGAAACACATCGCAGCCTGAGACTTGGCTTCGTGTGGTCACACGATATCGGCCAATTCCAGTCACACAATCCGTGAGCCGAGAGCGCTCACAATCGGGCCGGGAGTGTACTCCGGTAGACTTCGATTATTGCCAACCTCGCGGCGACAACATGGACACCCAGCTTTTGGTCATATGCGGGCTCACTTTTGTAATCCATGTGATCGCGACGCTTGCGTATGCGGTACGGATTGCTGGTGTTCGCACGCGCCGTATCGCCGTGTCATTTTCTCTATTCGGGATCATCGCCCTAGTTTCCAGGACGGCAAATTCCTTTCAAGGACCATTCATAGCGAAGCGGGTTGAGCTAGATATTGCTCATCACATGGAGCATGGCCTACTCGGCGACTTTCGGCTTTTCCTGCTGACCGCCACGGTGGCAAGCACTGTCGGTGCATTTCTAATTCCCACGTTCCAGCGGTATTTCAGCCGTGCTATCGATCACTTTCAAGCAAATCGCTCGATCCCTCGCCTGCTACTCCATATCTTCAGCCGAGGGGGCGTCAGCTACATTCGGCTTGGAGCACGGCTTCCGTCCCGGCATAACGTCAGCCAACTGGCCACTGGCGCAGGCGTTTCCTGGAAAGTCATAGGACTGAACGTTATCGCGATGGCGATCTGGACGGTCGGCGTTTTCGCATCGCTTTACGCTGGATACTTGAAGCCCGATTTGCGGGTCACTTGCGCGAATCTATCGTCAGTTATCAATGGCTTTGCGACCGTGGTATTGGCGGTCGTCATCGATCCGCAAGTTTCAGTGATGACGGACGACGTAATCGAAGGCCGGATTCCGGAAAACAGCCTCCGGCGGGCAATTACAACTCTCGCGGGCGCACGCGTTCTCGGGACACTGTGTGCGCAGGCGGTACTCGTTCCAGCGGCATTGATCATTGTTCGCATCGCTGAACTCATTTAGCGCGCCGACCAATACTGGAAATCGCGACCTCTCTTGCGCATCGCACTGAACCGAACGTGTCGGGCAGCGCGCGCTTTGATGCGCTTCTCGCGGTCGCTCAACGTGGTACGCATCGCTGATATGCGCTGCCGATATCGGCGACACAGAACGCGGGTGCCGAACACACCTTCCACTCCAACGAACGAGAACACATATCACTGCCCAAGCGTCCGCTCAAAAAACGCCACTACATCGCGATTCATTTCGCTGTGAAACGCCACACGATCAAAGCCCGATCGGGACGTGCAGATCTCCGGAATTTCGCGCGCGGCCGATGCGCTACACGCAGGCAGAAAATCGTAGTGGTCAGCATTCTCCACAAGGTGAAAATCCGGCGCGGCGGGCAGCGCGGCACGCACGACGTCCGCGTAGTCGGGAGCGGGCTCCACGTGGTCGAACCGTGCGCTCCATAGCTGAACGGGGACGTGAACATCGACGAGTCCTCCCCGACCAAAGACGAAGCCGACAGCCGGAGCCGCGACGACGACTGCACGAACGCGCGTGTCGTGCACCCAGACCGATGCTGGCAGCGTCGCGAAACGATCCATTAGTCCAGGCGTGCCGCGCACGACGGCACAGGTGTCGGTGTCCGGGTGCTCAACGCAGTATGGTCCAATCAGACCGAGGTCCGGCACGCCGCCGGCAGCGACGAGCGCGGTCAAGCCGCCGGCGGAAAAGCCGAACACGCCGATCCGGCTTGCATCGATCGACGCATGTTGTGGCCAACTGGCGACCATGTAATCCGTAAGCCGCTTGAGTTGCTCGGGACGAACCCAGAGCTGCGCGGTACGGCTGTGATCGTCGAAACTGTCGCCGCGGTGTGTCACAGCCGCGACGACGAATCCGGCCCGTACGAGCGCAAGCGCCGTGTCGTAATGACCCCCGTACCACCCGCCAGACCCATGCGATATGAGAATCAACGGCAGGTCCCGCCCAGCGATGGGCGCATTCAACGCGACTGTTTGGGTCGCCCCGCCGATCCGATGCGGCGACGCCTGCGCATCGGTCGGATACCAGACGCCGGCGTCCAGCGGCTGTTCGTCGCCATCGGGAATCTCGATTGCCTGAAAACCGACATCGGCAGCGCACGCAGTTTGCAGCGTGGTTAGAAGGAACGCCACAAGAAGCAGGGTCGTGACGGGGCGCACGGTAGAGCTCCGTGTAGGAGTGGGAGCTTAAAGTGCACCAGGACGCAGAGGATTGTCAACCTGACGCGCCCCGGTGGCTGTTGCCCCGACGAAGCTCTTTGGTGAAGACGACGAATCATCGAACACAGCCCGCTTCATCTTCGATAACCAGGCGCCCACGCCGTCGCCCTTGTCAGGCCTTGTTAGTCGTCACGACGTAGCGCGGTGCCGCCTTGGCGTTGGCGAACTTCGGCGTCAGCGCACGGCGATCCGCTTCCCAGCGCGTCCAGTCGTTTCCATCCTGCAGTGTCGGGATCGTCACGAGTTCGCCCTGATCCAGGCCGGCCAGCGCCGCGTCGACCAGGTCTTCAGCCGTCATTGTGCTGGCAGCCTCTTTCTGACTGGAATAGCCAGCCACGTCCCAGAACTCGGTGGCGGTCGCTGCCGGTAGCACCGTCTGGATGCGCACGCCCTTATCAGCGAGGTCGCGCTGCAGCGCGTGACCGAAGCTCAGGACGTAGGACTTCGAGGCGCTGTAGACGCCGTTCAGCAGTTCCACGGCGATGCCCACTGCCGAACTGATGTTGATGATCGTGCCGGACGCCTTGCTGACGAACCCTGGCGCCACGGCATAGGCCAGGCGCGTCAGCGCGGTGATGTTCAGGTCGATCATCGCCTCCATCTCGTCGACGTCTCCCTTGAGAATCGACGCAACCGAGCCGACGCCAGCGTTGTTCACCAGCGTCGTGATGCTCTTGTCGTCGCGCAGCACGTTCTCGATCTTCGAAAGGCCGGCCTTGTCGTTGAGGTCAGCGGCGATGGTATTCACCGAGCGTCCAGTTTCCGCCTGCAGGCGGGAGGCCAGCGCGTTCAGGCGCTCGGCGTTGCGGGCCACCAGGATGAGATCGTAGCCGCGCCTGGCAAGGCGGTCGGCGTACACGGCGCCGATGCCGGCGGATGCACCCGTGATCAGCGCGGTGCCTTTCGGAGGGGTGTTAGAGGAAGAAGAGGTCATGGTCGTTTCTCTTTCGGAATGTTTGCCCGACGGGATGTCAGGGGTTGGAGGCCATTCTGACTGTGACATCACACATCCTCAATGACATAGATGCAATGATTTACGCCATGACGTTCTGGCCTTTATCTCTCGCTGAAATGTCCGTTTTGTGATATATGCAATATATTGTGACAACTGCGTGCGAGGCGATCATGCACACTGTCGGACTCGTCGTTTATCCCAACTTCCAGGCGCTAGGGCTTGCCGTTGCCAGCGTCTTCGAATACGCGAATCTTCTGCGCGGAGAGAGGGGCTATCAATTCCGCCTCGTATCTGAAGAGGGCGGCCCCGTGATGACGTCGCAGAGCTTTTCCGTCAATACGGATCGGCTTCGGGACTCGACATACGACACGCTCATTGTTGCCGGTGACAATGAGTGCCGTCTCCCGCCCGCCAGCCTGCTGGACTACATCCACAACGCGCCGAGCCAGAGCCGGCGCGTCGCAGCGATCTGCACCGGGACGTTTGTACTGGCCGCGGCCGGGTTGCTCGGAGGGAAGCACGCCACGACGCACTGGTTTCATGCTCAGGACTTCAAAAAGCAATACCCCGACGTGCTGCTCGATGAAGACCGGATCTTCGTGGTGGACGGACAAATCTGGACGTCGGCGGGCATGAGCGCCGGAGTCGACCTTGCGCTCGCGATCGTTGAAAAGGATTTCGGGTTGAAGACGGCCCGCATGGTCGCGCGCAAGCTCGTGTTGCATCAGCGGCGCGGTGGCGGGCAGTCACAGTTCTCGGCGCTGCTGGAGCTGGATGCAAAGTCCGACCGCGTGCAGATGGCGCTTACCTATGCAACGGAGAATCTTGGCCGCGACCTGTCGGTCGAGGCCCTGGCTGAAGTCGCGCGGCTGAGTCCACGTCAATTCAGCCGGGTGTTTCGTGATGAAACCGGCCAGTCGCCCGCCAAGGCCGTCGAGCGTCTGCGCGTGGAGGCGGCCCGGCTGATGATGGAGACGACGCGGCACCCGATCGAAATCATTGCCCGCGAGACTGGATTCGGCGACCGGGAACGCATGCGGCAGGCGTTTCTCCGCGCATTTGGGCAGCCGCCCCAAGCCATCCAGCGAACCTCGGCGGGAGCAGCGCTAGCGCTGTAAAGCCTGACAATGCTTCAAGGCGGATTGCAGTCCGCCAGCCCCGATCCGCAGGCAAAGCATTGAGGGAAATCCATCAAATTTGGTCGTGCCGACCGGCCGTCGATCAAGTACTGTTTGTTCCAACCCAGCGGCGTTCACCGCTGGGTCATAACCGCAGCGGCCCTCCGGCCAGCAGGCAGACAGGAGACAAGCATGTCATCGACGCCCCCGCCCGGCACGTCCAAGCCCGGCCTGACCGACGAGACGTTCGACGATCGCATCAGCGAGCAGTGGTATCAGCCGCGCATTCCGCGCGCCGTCCTCAAAGATCTGATGAAACGTAGCGACGCAGCAGGTCTGCGCAATTTCGGACTGTGGCTCGTGCTGCTGATTGTCTCGGGCGTGGTCGCCGGCTTGACCTGGGGCACCTGGTGGGCGGTGCCGGCGTTCTTCGTGTACGGCACGATCTATTCGTCGAGTGACGCCCGCTGGCATGAACTCGCGCACGGCACGCCGTTCAAGACGCGCTGGCTCAATGATGCGTTCTATCACCTGTCGTCGTTCATGACGATCCGCGAAGCCTACTGGTGGCGCTGGAGTCACGCTCGGCACCACACGCATACCTACTTCGTCGAGCGCGACCCGGAAATTCAGGTGACGCGTCCGACCAAGGTGCTGCCGATAGTGCTCGACTTCCTGGCGTTGATCGGCGGCGTCGCTGAAATTCGCAAGACCGTTCGCCATGCGTTTGGGCGCGTCGACGCCGTCACTGAAGCGTTTCTGCCTGCCAGCGAAAAACCCAAGATGATCTGGTCGTCACGGATCTATCTTGCGGTGATCGTGGCGACGATCGTGCTAGCAATTGCATTGCGCAGCTTCCTGCCGCTAATGTTTATCTGGACCCCGCGTTTCTACGGCGGCTGGCTGCATCAACTGCTCGGCCTCACGCAGCACGCCGGGCTTGGCGTCAACGTCAAGGATCATCGGCTCAACACCCGCACGGTGTATATCAATCCGGTGTTCCGCTTCCTGTATCTGAACATGAACTATCACCTCGAGCATCACCTGTTGCCGATGGTGCCTTTTCATGCACTGCCGCGCCTGCACGACGTGATCAAGGAGCAGTTGCCACCGGCCTATCCGAGCCTCTATGCGACTTATCGCGAGATGGTGCCGGCATTGTGGAGGCAACGGCGCGATCCGACCCACGTCATCAAGCGCACATTGCCCGATCAGGGTTCCGGCGCACAGTCGAATTTCACTGCTCAACCGAGTGCATAAAACCCGTTCAGATTTCGGTAGCAGTCCGTATTCAATCTAGTTCTGGCATCCCGGAGGCATTGTGGCAGTCGATACCGGCAACACGAAGTGGGTCGTTGCGTGCGCAACCGACGACATCGATGAAGAGGACGTGCTGCGCTTCGATCACGAAGGCGCGAGCTACGCGGTATATCGGCTGGCGAAGGGCTTTCATGCATCGGACGGCTGGTGCACGCACGAGCAGGCTCATCTGGCCGACGGCTTCGTCGTAAATGGCGAGATCGAATGTCCGTTGCATCAGGGGCGTTTCGACATCGTCAGCGGTAAGCCCCTGAGCCCGCCGGTCTGCGTGAAGCTGCAGACTTACCCGGTCCGCGTCGATGGGCACAACGTGCTGATTGGCCTGCCTGCCACAGCCACCACAGATGTCGCAAAGGACGCCACATGAAAACCGCTGAGCGTGGCGCAATGGTTATCGTCGGCGCGGGCCAGTGCGGCGCGCGTACCGCGCAGGCGCTGCGCGCTAACGGCTGGGAAGGCGACATCACGCTGCTCGGCAACGAGGGGCTCGCGCCCTACGACCGGCCACCTTTGTCGAAGGGCGTGTTGCTGGGTCAAAAGACGGTGGCGCAGTGCGCGCTTTACGACGATGCGTTCTATCGCGACAACCGAATCGATCTGCGGGTCGACGCGCAGGTCACAGCCATCGACCGTGTAGAACGGCGTGTCGTGCTGGGCGAGGGCCGCTCGGTGTCGTACCGGCGGCTGCTGATCGCCACCGGTGCACAGCCGCGCCGCTTGCCGGTGCCGGGGGCGACGCTGGCCGGCGTGCATATGCTGAGATCCGTGCCCGATGCGTTGTCGATCGTCGGCGAACTTGCGCCAGGGCAGAGGATTGCCGTGGTGGGCGCAGGTTTCATCGGTCTGGAGGTCGCGGCGACAGCCATTGCGCGAGGCTGTGGAGTGGTGGTGATCGAAGCGGCCTCGCGTGCGTTGATGCGGGCCGTGCCGGAAGTCGTCGCTGGCTATCTGGTTGAAAGGCATCGGCAGATGGGCGTCGAGGTGCGCTTCGCGGTTCAAGTAGATCAGGTTCTGGGTAGCACGCGCGTGTCGGGACTCAAGTTGTCCGACGGCACCACGGTGGAATGCGATGCGGTCGTCGTCGGGATTGGTGTAACGCCCCGCACCGCATTAGCAGAGGCGGCGGGCATCGATGTCGCGGATGGCATCGCTGTCGACGACACATTGCGGACCAACGATCCTTATATTTTCGCGGCCGGCGACGTATGTTCGTTCCCACACCGGTTGTTTCGCCGACGCATCCGGCTGGAATGCTGGAAGAACGCCGAAGACCATGCGCGAGTCGTGGCGCGCAACATGCTCGAATACGGTGAGACCTATTCGGCCGTGCCGTGGTTCTGGTCGGATCAGTACGACATGACAATCCAGATTGCCGGTATGCCTGCATTCGGTACGACCAGCGTGGTGCGCGAAACCGGTTCGGCGTCCAGAGTATTTTTCGCTCTTGATGGAGATGGCATCCTGGTGGGCGCGAGCGGCGTTGGCAAGGTGAGTGAGATTTCCCGCGAAGTGCGCGTTGCACAGGAGCTGATCGCACGCCGTGCACGCGTCGAACCCGTCGTGCTCGCCGATCATTCGACGAAACTGAAGTCGCTGCTGACGGTGGAGGCGTGATGACGCAACGCTTGCTGGTATTCCAGTCGATGTGGGCGATGGAACGGCGTCATACCGACGGCTTTGAACGCTCGCTCGAAGCAAATCTGCGGATGATCGCCGAGGCGGGATTCGACGGCATCAGCGCGGACTATACACACCGCGAGGATGTGCAGCGACTGGCCGCGTTGCGCAAGACGCACGGTCTCGACGCCGAAGGCCAGTGTTTTCCGCGCACCGTTGACGATCTGCAACCCGTGCTCGAAAACGCCGCTGAATTCGGTGTGCATCACATCGACCTGCAGCCGGATGTCCGTCCGCGCAGTCTCGGGGAAGCACTGACGCTGCTCGACGGCTGGACGCGTCTTGCGGAGCAGGTGGACTTTCCGGTCTACATCGAGACGCACCGCGATCGGATGACAACAGACCTGTTTTTCACACTGGATCTGCTCGACGCGCGGCCGCACCTGAAACTGCTTGGCGACATTTCGCATTACCTCGTCGGACGTGAGTTCGCATGGCCAGTCTCAGACGAAAATCATGCGCTGATGCATCGTATTCTCGATAGTTCGTGGGCCTTTCACGGCCGCGTGGCGAGCCGCGAGCAGGTGCAGATCGAGCTGTCGTTCGAGCCGCACCGGATGTGGGTGGACCTGTTTCTCGACTGGTGGCGTTATGGCTTCGAATCATGGTGCGAGCGTGCCGGCGCCGACGACACCTTGTCGTTCACCTGTGAGCTCGGGCCAAAGCCTTATGCAATCATCGGCCGCGACGGCAACGATACGACTGACCGTTGGCAAGAATCATTGATGCTACGCGACTGGATCCGTGATGTTTGGCACGACGTGCAGCAGCACCGTGCTCACGGTATGCGTGCACACGAAAATGGAGCGGCACGAACCGCCCTCAATCTTCAGGCGGCAGATTCTCGCGCAAGATGACGGTGACCGGAATCTGCTGAAGCGGTGCAACCCCGGGCTCACGATGATAGTGGCGAAGAATAAGTTGGACCGCACGCGTGGCCTCGGCAACCGGATTCTGGTCGATCACCGCATCGAGCGTACCTTCCATTAAAAGACGGCGCGAAGCCTGATTGAGTTCGTGACCGATCAGGACCGTGGAGCGCGCGCGGTTGAGCGCATGCAGCGCGGCACTGATGCCTTCGTCTCCGGCCGAAATATTGTAGATGCCACGCAGATCCGGATAGCGGGCGAACGTATCGCGTGTCAGGCGTTCGGTGCGCTCCGGCCGCTCGAAGCTTTCGACTGTTTCAACGATATCGCAGCGCGGAAACCAGCGCCGCAGTACTGAACGAAAGCCGTTTTCGCGCTCTTCGTGCGCCAGAAAGTCATGCATGCCTGTGATGACGAGAACCTGGCCGCCGGCATCGCCGAGAAATCGCCCCATCAGTTCGCCGGCGACCCGGCCCGCGCCGCGATTGTCGATGCCGACGTAAGCAAGCCTTCCGGTGCCGGGCAGGTCGCTGGCGAGCGTCACGACAGGAATGACCGGGCTCAGCTTGCGAACCGCCGCGCTAATGTCCGGATGCTCGTAGGCGACCATCACCAGTGCATCTGCTTTTTGCGTCGCGCGGTGGATGGTGTCGACAATACAGGCGGGGTCGAGACTATCGAAGTAGGTGACCGCGCAGATCGCGCGCTGCGCCTCGAAGGATTGCTGCGCGAGTTCGAAGCCGCGCTTCAGGCTGACGAAATAGGGCGCCGCGGGCTGCTGCATGAGGATGGCAATGCGCAGCCAGCGCGCCGGCACCGCGCCGAGCGCACGGTCGAGTTTCAGCTTGCGCGCCCATTCCAGTACCCGCGCCTCCTTGTCGCGCGCCACGCCGCCGCGGCCGTTGAGGACGCGATCCACGGTGGCCTCGCTGACGCCGGCTGCCTTGGCGACATCCGCCATGCTGGTTTTGCGGTGCGGATTCGAGGGCATCGATACGGAGGACTCGCGCAGTTGGGGTCGGCGATGGGTTGCGTCGATGCATGATCGCATCAAGACCGGCGCGATATCAAGTGACCGATCCGCCACCGCCCGACGCGAGCATGTAGTTCATCACGCTCATGGCGAGTAAGATGCCTTTTGGCGGGCGTCGACCTGAAGGACGCATTCAACAAAGGAGGCGGCATGGGTGTGGGCGACAAGGAAAAGCAGGGGATGTCGTGTGAACGGCTGGAACGGATCGAGCGTTTCGTCGACGACAACTATATTGCCACCGGCAAGTTGGCAGGTGCCCTTGTCCAGGTGTGGCGGGGTGGCGGACTTGCGTTGAACTCGGTGCTTGGCCTCGCCGACCGCGAGCGGCAGGTGCCGATGGCTGAGGATTCGATCTTCCGTATCTACTCGATGACCAAGCCCATCACGTCGGTGGCGGTCATGATGCTGGTCGAGGAGTGCAAGATTGCTCTGGACGATCCTGTCAGCAAGTACATCCCGTCATGGGACAAGCTGGGCGTTCACGTGGGGGGCTTCATGGAAAGCTTCCAGACGCGTCCGACGGGCCGCCCGATGCTCGTGGTCGATCTGCTGCGCCATACCTCCGGTTTGACGTATGGCTTTCAGCAGAATACCAATGTCGACGCGGCCTATCGCAAGCTGAAGATAGGCGAGCTCGCGACTGCGGGCACGCTGGAGGAGATGATCGAGAAGCTGGCCACGTTGCCGCTCGAATTTTCGCCGGGCGAAGCGTGGAACTATTCCGTTGCCACGGACGTACTCGGTTATATCGTGGGCAAGGTCAGCGGAACGCCGTTCGAGGTCTTTCTGAAAGAACGGATCTTCGATCCGTTGGGTATGGTCGACACGGCCTTCTACGTGCCGGAAGAAAAGGTGTCCCGTTTCTGCGCGTGCTATGCCATCGGCGCACTCGGCTCGAAGATCGCCTCCGCGCAAGCGCCGACGTTGCAGGATGATCCTCACGTCAGCCCGTATCTCAAGCCGCCCACTTTTGTTTCCGGCGGCGGTGGCCTCGTATCCACGGCGACCGATTACATGCGCTTTGCGCGCATGCTGCTCCAGGGTGGCGAGCTGGATGGCGTGCGTCTGCTCGGCCCCAGGACGCTGGCACTGATGACCAGCAATCATCTGCCGGGTGGTGTTGATCTGCCTCGCCTGTCGCGCTCGATGTTCAGCGAGGCCATCTACGAAGGGATCGGTTTTGGACTCGGCTTTGCCACTACTATTACGCCCGCGGCCACTCTGATTCCGGGCAGTGCGGGTGACTTTTTCTGGGGCGGTGCGGCCAGTACGTTCTTCTGGGTCGATCCGCGCGAGGACCTGATCGTGCTGTTCCTCACTCAACTCCTGCCGTCGTCCGCGCACCCGGTGCGTCGTCAGTTGCGGACGATGGTTTATAGCGCGATTACGGACTCTGGATCCTGAGGTCCGCGCCTTTGGCCGTAGCTGCTCGCCGCAAATCCTGAAGCGCACAGCCAGTTTTTAGTCAGAGCACACGATGAAGTTTGCGTTTTCAATAAGGCCAGCCGGGGCGGAAGACTCGGCGCGCATCGCGGTACTTGGTGCTCACGTGTGGGTGCATACCTATGCCACAGCCGGCGTTTCCGATGTCATTGCCCAATATGTCCTGATGACATTTACATCCGAAAAAATTCTGGCGCTGATGAACGATCCGGGCATCGTCGTGTTGGTTGCCGAGGCAGAAGGCGGCCTTGCAGGCTATATCGTCATGCGCTTCGGCTCGTACCATGCAGATGTCCCCATCGAGATTGAAACGCTCTACATCCAGGACTCGTTTGCCGGTCGCGGAGTCGGATCCGCATTATTGACCCAAGCCAGAGACACTGCGGCGGCGAGAACCGGAAATCGAGCAGTCTGGCTAATCGTCAACTCGCAAAACGAGAAGGCGATTTCCTTCTATCGTTCACGTGGAATGACGCAGGAGGGGATCGCATACTTTGAGCTTGGCGGTGTCAAACACGAGAACAAGGTAATGGTCGCAAGGGACTGACGGGGCCCTTCCGGTTGTACCCAATCCACGATTGATCAGACCCGGCTGCCCATGAGAAAGTACTTGCGCTTTTGATACTAAGGCAACCCCACCCACGCGATTCTGTCCGACCGCATCTTGACGTACTCTGGATCGGCGGCTAACGCTGGAGAGACTTGACTCCAGGTCAACTCCGACGGTCGTCCATAGTAAAGAATGGCGTCGAACTGCTCCTGCATGACAGGAGAGCGGATCGGATCAATAGAAATTTCTTCCGCGACACCATCGTGCATCGTGATCGCGATGTGCGGATAATATGAGCGAAAGCTCATTGCTCCAAGCGGAGTGCCATGAATCGGCACGAGACCTGGCACCTTCCAGGAAGTGACGTCGGGATGTAACGCTGCCAGATCGATGAGTACCGCGGACCAGACCGAATAGACTTTGACACCCTGACTCTCCAGCAACGAAACGATTGAATTCGCCGGCTTGTTGAATCGCTGCTCTGCTTTCGCCTGGTCTTTCATTTGCCAGTACGGGCTCTTACGCAAAAAGTGCATCGCGCCGTAGACGACCAAAGCGCGGCGCTGCCTGGCTAGCACTTCACGCTGGATAATTTCCACGGGACAACTATCCCGGTTAGCCATGACGGTGGTGGCTTTGTATTCCTCGGCATTGTTGATCTTCGACCAGTCTACCGGCGGGTCTCCGAGCAGGACGCGAATCTGCCGGTCCTTTGGCAACGAAGCATTCACAGCGCGTACTTCGCGGAAAAACCCCTCAAAAACAGGGCGATCCCACACATCGTGAGGTTGCGTGGTGTTCTGCCAAGCCTGGCGCAGTTCTTTTTCCGGCACATCTTCGCCCGCAACGAAGCGGTCCATCACCCCCTGGTAAAGGGAATTGCCGCATTCAACGACGATATCGCTCACGATGTCAGCAAACCGCGGGTCCCGTATCAGCGCGACTCTTAAAGCATAGGCTTGTTCGCAGCCGTGGCCGCCGTCGCAGAGTGCCACGACGTTATGCGTTTTGAAGGCTTCAAGAATGCCGTTGATCGGATCGATGGGAATTGCAGCTGTTGTCATCGGGTGTGCTCCGTCTCAGTTAGCTGAAGGATTACTTTACGTCACTTCCGACGCAGAACGCAGCGCTTGTCGAAGAGGCCGCTGCAGCGGCCGGCTCGCTCGAGGCATAGGCACGTCAGCTGGAAAACGCGGTTTCCTCGTTCCGGCTTGTCGCGCAGACGTAAGCATCGGATATGCGGGTTTCATATTGGGGACGGGGGCCATTTGGGGGTAATTCCAGAAATAGAAATTCACCCTTGCGGACAACGCGCTTAATTATTATCGATCACTTTCCTAAACTGAGAGTCTAGGCCTTTCGCAGGCATAGATTGTTGCCAGGAGTGAAACGTGTCTTGTGCCAGCCCTGAGCGGCGATCTCCGGTGTGCTTCACGTATGTCACTGCGAACGGTCGCGCGAGTTTGTTTGGATCGCCACGAGACAAGCGCACAACGACCGCCGTGGATAAAACGAATGGATCGTTCGCGCTGACATTCCAGTCCAATCAAGGAGAACGGGTCATGAACAAGGCAACCAGCACATTAATCGCGGCGGTCGCCGCACTTACGCTGTCGGCCGGCGCCTATGCACAGAACAACACGCTGGCGACCCCGAGCACCGTGTCGCCGGCCGCTGCAACGAGCGGATACGGCACGCCTGGTGCGACTAACTCGGACAGTGGTACGGGCTCCGGGGCTACGAGCTCAAGCATGCCGAATAGCGTCAGCAATAGCTCGACGTCTCTCGTCAATGCGCCCGGGAGTCACAATACGCTGGCGACTCCGAGCACTGTGTCGCCGGCTGGTCAGTAACGGTATCAAGCCTGGTCATTCACCAGCTATCCTAAGAAAGACCGCTGTCCCCACGGGCAGCGGTCTTTTGTCTTTTTTGGGCCTCTTTCTGGGAGAGGCGTGCGGCACACCGACTGGTTGCCTGTCCTTAGGATGACCGCTTCGCACAGGCCCGCTATGATGCATTCCGCATTGACCTTTGCTCAGCCATCTACAGACTTTGATCCCTCGTAACAGATCGACGACAATCTGTTAGCCTGCACTCAACCAACGCAGTCCAGATTCAAGGCAATTGACTCAAATCCAACCAATCACCCGCACATTTTTCGGTCGCATTTAAAAAAACCGCGATGATAAAAAAGGAAACAGACGATGGCGAACCCGCGCACGCTTGACGAACAAATCGCCGAAAGCATCCGTCGTAGTCAGGAGAGCGGCGAACTGCAAACAGCAAAGGATTGGGGAAAACGCACGGCTTACGCGGACGGCTACGAAGAAACGCCGGAAGAGTATCGTATGGCGTTCAAGGCCTTGAAAGATTCCGGATACGTGCCAGCCGAGGTCGAGATGATGAAAGCCCTCGCGGATAAGCGAGCCCGGCTATCCACAATCGACGCATCGAGTAGCGAGGCCCTGGCGTTAAAGCGGGAAATCAGCGAGCTGCAACTAAAGGTATCTGTACGGCTCGAGAACATTGCTCGTGGCGGCTAGCGCCCTCTTATGGATACAGCGGACATGAGAAAACCGATTCACCGCAAGCTGGAAGTGGCTTCGGATCACTGGACGCTAATCAGTGGGCGTAACCCTACCGATGAGCTGTCATTTCAGTCGGAGCGACTGCAAGTCATTTTCAACCATACCTCCACGTCTTGGCAGGATACTGTGGCCCACGCTCATCGGGAGAGCGACGAGATTTACATTGTCCTCGAAGGGCTAATGGTAATCGCTGTCAGCGGAGAGTTATTCAATGTCGCCGCGGGCGAAGTTTTGTGCGTCCCATCGGGAACGGTACATCAGCTCATGCGCGTGGAAGTGCCGCATCGGTCGTTGGTGCTGCGTTCACCTTCGGTGAACGACAAGATAGGGGAGCCGTCATCCCGCATGTCGTAGGATCCAGAAGATCCAGATCCTGATTTTGAAGCAACACCGATCACCTTCGCGAGCTGCGCGAACAGCCCGTCTACCTTTTTAGCCAGCACACCGGCATAGCCAAGCACGAATCCGCTATAGCGGCTCGCATCCTCGGTTGCGCCGGCACGACCATGAAGCCGAGCCGCAGCGCGGGAAACATCGTCTTGCTAAAGGTCCCGACAAGGCAGCAAAAACTAGCGAGCCGCGATCATTTTTCACGCGTCCAAAGAATAGCGTGCAACGTGGAGTTACCCGCGATCTGGCCGCTCTCGTTGATTCCGACAGCTTCGCTGAAGTTGTCGCCGGGGAGCGTGCCCAGGTTGGTCATCGCGCCGTGTTCAAACAGGAAGGCGTTCGGCAAGTACGGACTGGTTCCGGTATCCGACTCGCCGACCACCTGGCCGCGATTGTTGATCCCAAAAGCGTTACTGTCGCTGCGGCCGGGGAGCGTGCCCAGGTCGGTCATCACCCCGTGTTCGTACAGAAAGCCGTGCACGTCCCCGCTTGCGGTAGACGATATGCCGATCACCTGACCGCGATCGTTGATTCCCTGAGCATGGCTGAGGCCACTATCCTGAAGCGTGCCCAGGTCGGTCATCACGCCGTGCTCATACAGAAAGGCGTGTGCGAACCCGCCTGCGGTGGACGAATAGCCGACCACCTGGCCGCGATTGTTGATTCCCAAAGCTCCGCTATCGGTGCCACCGGGGAGCGTGCCCAGGTCGGTCACTGTCCCGTTTTCAAACAGGGCAGCGTGCACATAGCCGCGCAGGTTGGAGGCGGAACCGGCCACCTGGCCGCGCTCGTTGATCGCGGCAACTGAGCTGAAGTCGCCACCGGGGAGCGTACCCAGGTCGGTCATCACGCCGTGTTCATATAGAAAGGCGTGGTCGTTCCCGCGTGCGGTGCTCGAGGAACCGACCACCTGGCCACGATTGTTGATCGCGGTAGCTGTACTGATGCTACCGCCTGGGAACGTGCCCAGGTCGGTCACCACCCCTTTTTCAAAGAGACAAGCGTGCGTGCTCCCGCTCGCGGTGATCGAATAGCCGACCACCTGGGCGCGCTCGTTGATCCCAAGAGCGCTGCTGGAGTTGAAGCTACCGGGGAGCGCGCCGAGATCCTTGATGACGAGACTTTCGGCTGAGGCAAGCTGGAATGGGGCGACCGCGAGCAGGGTGGTGAAAACAATCAGGACGCGGCGTACATAGTACACACTACTAACTACCTTGAATGCGGATCGCATGGCAAACCCCTTTCCTGAGCCGTAACCTGGATCGCGATTGGCCGCCTGGCCGTCAGCGTGCCGAATGCATTTTGACAACGACGCAGCCAATACCAGGAATGCAGTGCTATTTCGGAATTCGTGAGAACTGTGGGCAGCGAGCGTCACGGCATACACCGCCGGGCGATCACGAAAAGCAATCCTAACCATTCAGAGGCATATGCACCAACATCGACATCAACGTCAGAACGACTGCGATTTATGTGCGGCACAGCGGGGTAGAAGTTACGGTCCACTCTAGTCTATGGAATGCCTTTTTTCAACTGATTAAATAGCGAGGCAAATTAATGACAATGCGAAATTGCCATTGCGTGGCTTTGCTCGATAGCAGACTAAGCGATCGCCTGAATTAGAGCGCTCGCCTCGCTGGACTTCTCACGCCAAATGCGCGAAAGTCAGCAGCAAGGCGAACCATGTAGCGAAGCGCATCCCTCACGCGGGGCGTTGGTCAAAATCTCCACGTGCCTTCTCTACTGCATCCAGATTGTTGGCCGCCCAGACCCAGACTCCGCAAAACGCAGCGCCCAATGTGATCCCGAGGTCTGTGAGTTTGTATTCGACCTTCGGCGGCACGACCGGATACACCGTGCGTGTCACCAGACCATCGCGCTCCATCGCGCGCAAGGTCTGGGTGAGCATTTTCTGACTGATTCCCTCAACCAGTTCGGCAAGCCGGCTGAACCGCAGCGGTGACTTCTCAGCAAGCACGTCGAGAATCAACATCGTCCATTTGTCTGCCACTCGGCCGATGAGATCCGTGACTAACGAAGCAATTCGAGGATCAAGATCGATCGGCGGTGTCAGGCTCGCGTAGTACTGCGCGGCCGCGATCTGTTCCTTGGTGAAATCTGGGACTCGCTTCATTTTCACACTCTCCTTTTGGTGCGTATATAACCGTCAGGTGCCTTCTTCCCTTTGGAGAGTATGCCGGTCAAACTAGGCTCGTGCTCAACAAAACAGAGAGTGAATGATGAAGATGACCGGAAGAACCATATTGATTACGGGAGGGACCAGCGGGATTGGTCTGGAGTTGGCAAGGCAATTGACCGCTCGGGGTAACACGGTGATCGTCACCGGCCGGGATCTCGACAGGCTGGAGGCGGCGCGGCAAGCCGTGCCGGGACTCCATGCTTTTCAAAGTGACGTTAGCGATCCGACGAGTGTCGAGTCGTTGTACGAAACCGTGTCTGGCCAGTTTCCAGCGTTGAACACATTGATGAACAACGCGGGAACGATGCGCAATATCAAACTGGGGCAGCAGCATCGTTTGAGTGATCTGACCGCTGAAGTCGACGGAAATCTGAAGGGACCCATGTGGATGATTCAGGCTTTCCTTCCTCTGCTCTTGAAGCAGAACGACAGCCTGATTGTGAACGTGTCATCAGGTTTGGCGTTTATTCCCTTTCCTGCGGCCCCGATATACAGTGCGTCAAAAGCCGCGCTTCATGCCTACACGCAGTGCCTGAGGGCGCAGTTGACCGACACCTGCGTGTCCGTAGTCGAATTGGCCCCGCCGGGCACCGAAACACCGCTATTTCGGGGCGAGTTTGCCGAGGAAATGAAGGGCGAAAAAGGCATGAGTGTGAGCGTGCTCGCCAAGCGTGCCATTGCGGGTATCGAGGCTGGAAAACTCGAAATTCGCCCAGGCGTGAGCAATATATTGAAGATTGCCAGCCGCGTTGCACCGCACTTCATGTTCCGGCAAATGGTAAAACTCGGCCGTCCGAAGCCGGCCAGCGTCTGAGAGAAGTTGCGTCAGCAGTCGATATCCATGGGCGTCTATCAATGCGCGAGCATCAGGTCCAGGTTCTGAACCGCAGCACCCGACGCCCCTTTGCCCAGATTATCGAAAACGGCGGATAGCAGCACGTGTCCGTGTTCCTGGTTGAGAAACACACTCAAGTTCATGTCGTTCGTACCGTTTAGCACTTGCGGATCGAGGTGCTTTAAGGAGCTCGATTCCTCCAGCGACGAGACGCGCACGTGGGCCATGCCGTCATAGTGGCGCGCGAGGCATGCTTGTAACGCGGCGCCGTCGACGCCAGGCGCCAGCAGCCGCAGCTCCAGGGGCACCGTCAGCACGATGCCCTGGCGAAACGCACCATACGCAGGGACGAACAAGGGCCGCTGCGTGAGCTCCGCGTGCCGCTGGATTTCCGGGGTGTGCTTATGCGCGAGTTCCAGACCATATACCTGGTAGGCGGGCGTGTTGACGGCGCCCGGCCCCTCATGTTCCTCCACGCCGGCTCGCCCGCGTCCGGAGTAGCCGGACACCGCATGAATGCTGACCGGATAACCGCCGGGTATGAGTCCGGCTTGCAACAGAGGCCGCAGCAGACCTATCGCGCCGGTCGGATAGCAACCAGGGTTGGTGACCCGGTGTGCGTTCGCGATCCGCTCCGGCTGTCCCGGAGCCATTTCTGGAAAGCCGTATGTCCAGTCCGGGTGCGTGCGGTGGGCGGAGCTTGCGTCGATAACTCTGACGGCGGGATTGACGATGGCGTCTACCGCCTTGCGCGCGGCGTCGTCGGGCAGGCAGAGAATGGCGATGTCACAGGCATTGATGGCCTCGGCACGGCGCCGGGGATCCTTACGCTCCGCAGCGGGAAGCGTAAAGAGTTTCAGGTCGGTCCGGTCGCGCAGCCGTTCGTGAATTTGCAACCCGGTGGTGCCTTGGTCACCGTCGATGAAAACAAGGGGAGAGCTCATGCGTGAATACTCCGGTGGCTGGGCTGTAACAAGTAGAGTGAGCCATCATTTTCTACGCGCGGATACAATAGCAAAAGTTGAATTTCATAACGTACACATTCAGATTTACTGAATCAGGACGCCGCTATGCGAGAGATCAGCCTGGACCGTTTGCGCACCTTGGTTGCCATTGCCGACCGCGGCTCGTTCGCCGATGCGGCGCGTGCGTTGCACCTGGCGCCTCCGACCGTCAGCTTGCATATCGCAGAACTCGAAGACCGCATTGGGGCGCCGCTCCTGTCACGCAAGCGCGGAAACGTAAGGCCGTCGGCGATCGGAGAGGTGCTGGTAGAGCGCGCGCGTCGACTGCTGGCCGATACGGAGCAGGCATTGGACGATGTTCAACGCCAGGTGCAGGGCCTTGCAGGACGCGTGCGACTCGGTGCGTCGACCGGTGCAATCGCACATCTGTTGCCGCAAGCCCTGGATGTGCTGCGGCAGGACCATCCCGCTATCGACATTCAGGTTGCGGTCCTCACTTCGCAGGAAACGCTAACCCGACTGGCGGGAGGGACACTGGATGTTGGGCTGGTCGCGCTGCCTCAGCCTCCGGCGGCTGGACTCGTGATAAAGCCATGGCGTCGCGACCCTGTCATGGCTTTCGTGCCGGCGCATTGGCGGTGTCCGGCTCGGGTCACACCGGAATGGCTTGCTGCTCAGCCGCTTATTCTGAATGACGCCACCACGCGTCTCTCGCGATTGAGTGCGGAGTGGTTCGCGAGCGCTGGTCACCATCCTGCGCCGCGCATCCAGCTTAACTACAACGACGCGATCAAGAGTCTGGTCGCAGCGGGTTACGGCGCAGCGCTGTTGCCGCACGAGGCTAGTACTCCATTGCCCGACAGGCGCGTCGTTATGCGTCCTCTGCGCCCTGCGTTGTGGCGCCGGCTCGGCATCGCACATCGTGCAGGGTATGTCGAGCGTTCCACACAACACGTACTTGATGTGTTGTGGGATCTGCGATTGAGATAGCGGTCGTCATTTGTTGCTTCGACTGGGTTGGCCCCCGTATAAAGGCATCGTACCCAGCCTACCGAAGCGCGTTCAAATACCGGTTGACCTCGGTCAACAGCGCCGAGTGGTACGTTTCCGGCAACGGCCGGTCGTCACTGAGAGACATCAGCTTCTCAACCCTGCCTCGGAACGACTCGGCGACACCTTCGCGCATCGCAAGGGGCAAGCGGGTCAACACGGAAGCCAGCAGCCCACTGATGATTTCAAGGCGTGCGCTGTGTTGTAGCAGACTGACACCGTTTAGCGTTGACAGGGTCGCGAGTGAATCGAGCAACGTATCGTCGCTCGCTATCGCGGACTGAGGGGCCGGTACCGGCGACGCTTGCGCCGGTGAAACCAGGGCCGCCTCAACGTCTGCGTCGTCGCCCTGTATTTTGAAGAGACTGAACATGATGTATCTGCAGATCAGAATGTTTCCCAGTCGGCCTTCCCGGTATCCCCAACGGCAGCAGCGTGCCTGTCAGCCTCGGGAGCCCGGGCGGCAGCCTTCGGCTTTTGTGGCTCCGTACGACGCACGGCGGGAGCCTTGGGAGCGGGCAGGCGAGGCTTGCTTTGCGGAGTCGCGACGTGTGACGCGAATTGCCCCGTATCGGCTACCTTGAACACGGCCACGGCATCCTTCAAACTGATCGCCTGCTCTTCCAGCGATTGAGCTGCGGCGGCAGCCTGCTCGACGAGCGCCGCGTTCTGTTGCGTGACTTCGTCCATCTGGCTGACGGCCTGATTCACCTGCTCGATGCCGCGGCTTTGTTCTTCGGACGCCGCGGCGATCTCGCCGACAATATCGGAGACCTGTTTGATCGCCTGCTTGACCCGGCCCATGGTGGCGCTGACTTCGGTTGCCTGCTGCGCACCCTCGTGGATCGTCGTCACGGAAGAGCTGATCAGTTCCTTGATTTCCTTGGCAGCGGCGGCCGAACGCTGAGCCAGACTGCGAACCTCGCTGGCTACGACAGCAAAGCCTCGACCCTGCTCGCCAGCACGCGCTGCTTCCACAGCAGCGTTCAGCGCGAGAATATTCGTCTGGAACGCAATCCCTTCAATCACGCCGGTGATTTCGGAAATCTTGCTGGAACTGCTGCTGATCTCCCCGATTGTCCCGACCATGGCCTGAACCGAGTCGTTACCCGCATCGGCTATGTCCGTAGCGTGGGTGGCCAAGGCATTCGCCTGGCGGGCGTTGTCGGCGTTCTGTTTCACCGTTTCGGTCAACTGCGTCATGCTGGCCGCGGTTTCTTCCAGTGAGCTCGCCTGCTGCTCCGTGCGAGCGGAGAGATCGGTATTGCCGCTGGCGATTTCACGCGACGCCACCGTGACCGATTCGGTGGTTGCCTTGATTCCGCGCACCGTATCGCTGAGTTGCCGGTCCATTTTCTTGAGCGCATCCAGAAGTTGACCGGATTCGTCGAGCGAAACATTGACGATGTCATTGCCGAGCTTTCCTGCCGCGATGTGATTTGCGACATCAAGCGCGGTTTGCAGCGCCGTCGTTACCGAGCGGACAACCCGAATACCAACGATCATGGCCAGCAGCGATACAATGGCCACGATCACAATAGATATAATCCGAAGGTGACTGGCGGCCGTCTGCTCGTCAATGAGCTTTGCCTGAGCAGCGGATTGCACATGCTGTTTCATGGCGGTCAGAATGTTGAATACCTGATTGGCATTCTCTTTAACTTCAAGCCGGTTAACCTCCGCTCCGCCTTTGATGTCGCCGGCTTCGATTCGCTCGACCTGGTGTTTCATGCCGGCCTGCATGCGCTGGTAGGCATTCTGCAAATTCGCGATTACGCTGGCCTGAGTGCCGTCATCATGCGCAGCCAGTTCGTTTAGCGCCTTGTCCACTGCGGCAAAGCGGTCGTTGTTCTCCTGCTTCCAGATCGCAATAGACGCAGGATCACCAATCGCGATCATGCGCAGAATATTGATGTCGGATCGGGTAAGAAGGCCATCCACTTCGCCTATCGTCAATACGTCGCGGAAGTCTCGTTCATACATCTCGGCCGAGCGCGCGTTAGACTCGTCGAGCTTGACGAGAAAAAACACGCTTAAGCTCACCATGCTAAGCACAAGCAGGATAACCACGGACAAAAGCTTACTACTGACACTTGATTTCACAATTCACCCCGGCTCGACATTGGTCTGTAATTTATTCGTATGTCACGCGAAGGGTGAATGCTAAGTCGATTAGCGAGTCCTGATAAGGGTAATTACTGTAAGTTTTTATTGGAATTTTCGTAAGCACTTCCCTTGCTATTGTAGGGAAGATGGAGTGCCGACTCTGTTCAAGATATGGAGTCTCACGAACGATACGGGTCGATACGTCACCTACGCGCTTTCGGATTTTCGCTTCTCAGGAAGCGACCGGGGCACGCACATACGTTGGGAATATAAGTTTCGCCCGGGGGTTTGCCCGACGGATTGTTTATCTCGCGATTCGTGCACGAGGACTTCCGCCGGTTCATGGAAGCGACGTTGGTAGCGATTCGCGGCTCGTGTTGCTAGAGCTGTCTCGCGCAAAGATCCGCGACTTCTCCTGCCGTCGCGGTTTCGCGCGCCATCGTTCGTCGGTTCATCCACTCGAAGCGGCCGGAGGAGATTGCGTTTTTGCCGATTACCACGCGTTGCCGGCAGGCGATCAGCTCAGCGTCGGCGAGCTTTTTGCCAGCTTGCGCCTGGCGGTCATCCACGAGCACGCTCAGTCCTCTCGCCTGCAGATCGCGCCGCATTGCCTCGGCTGCCTCCTGGTGCGCCTGGCGGTCCCAATCGATGACCGTCAGCACGACGTCGAAAGTATTGAACGACTCGCTGCCCCAGAATCCTCGCTCGTCGCGCTGACGGTTGAGCAGGAGCATTGCCAGACGCGAGATACCTACTCCGAAGCAGCCCATTTTGACGAACTCGCCTTTGGCGTTGACTAGTCCCATAGCCTTCGAGTAGCGGTCGCCAAGGTCGAAAATGTGGGCACACTCAAGCGATTTGCGTCCGTCGGTTTCGTCCTCGCCCAGCTCACTGAAAAGGTGAAACTCCTCCGAACTTCGGCCACCAATTTCCCCGTTGTCGGAAGACTTTATGACGACGTCCAGCTGCAGGCGGCGGAAGATGCGGATATATGCTTCGCGAACGGCCTCATACGCCTTCCGTGCGCCTTCCTCCGTAGCGTTGAATGTATAGGCGTCTTTCATGATGAATTCTTTGGCCCGCGCTAATCCGCCTCGCGTCCTTAACTCGTCACGGTACTTGTTGCCAAACTGATAGAGGCCCACGCTCATGTCTGTCTTGTTGTAGTGAGTTTTGACCATGTTGGTGGCCAGTTCCTCGCACGTCGCACCCAGACAAAATAGACGGCCGGTCCGGTTGGTCAACCTCATCAGCTCGTCGCCATAGACGTCTATCCGCCCGCTTTGCCGCCACAGGTCGGCGTCCTGCAGAAGGCTCATCTGCATTTCGCAGAACCCGGCTCGGTCCATCTCCTCGCGCACAATGCTTTCGACGCGGCGTTGGGCTCTCAATCCCAGTGACATCCACGAGTAAAGTCCTGCAGCGTCCTGGTGGATAAGGCATGACTTGCGAGCAAGGTCGGTCAGCTCAAGCCTGTCGTTGTCTTGCTCAAAAAAGCTGTTCGAGAAAAACTGCTGTGAGAATTTCATCATGTGCTCCGGATTTAAATTCAGCGAAAAAATAGGTCTGAAAATAAAAAACGCCCGCAGGGGGCGTCCGGATCGTTCAGTCTCACGCAAGGCGCAGGCGACTAGCCTTTCTTGTGCGCATTTTGAGGTCGCGAGCAAACTCCGGCCGCTACTGCGGGCACCGGAGGTCGTTGCGGAAGGTTCCTCAAAAATTCCATGACGTCTTGTTTCTGTCCAAAAACCGAGGATTGATTGCGTTGATACGCTTGAGGTGGGGCGCCGGTTGGCGTCCTCTTCTCGGTGAATATTACTTTGCCTGAAACGCGGCGTCGCCGCAACCCCGGTCCTCCCCGCGGCAAGGCCGAGCGTTGCGCGCCTCCATTGCAGGCAGCGGCGGGTTGACCATGCTTAGCCTTGAGTTGCCTGAAAAGTCCTGCCGAAACGCCGAATGATGGTTACACTTGATAACGTTTATTCATGTGCCAGGAGACTTCTATGAGCAAGCGTACCCTTGTATCGACTGCCGCCACGTTGCTGTGCGTGGGTGCCCTGACTGGTTTGACCGCCACCTCGGCTCAGGCAGCCGGTGCACCGGTGAAGTGCCATCTGACCTTCAGCATGTCCGGATGGTCGGCGATTTATCAACATGCCGAAGGGCACGGCAGAGTAACTTGCGATAATGGGCAAAAGGCCGCTGTCACGATCAGCGTGCACGGCGGCGGCCTGACGGCCGGCAAGTTCCACGTCACCGGCCACGGCGATATCAGCAATGTCTATAGCATCAGGGATGTGTACGGCAGCTATGCGCAGGCTGGTGCTTCGGCCGGCGTGGGGAATAGCGGTACTGCCCAGGTGCTGACGAAGGGAACGACGTCGATGGCGTTGAGCGGCAGCGGGGAGGGTGTAGACCTTGGTGTCGCGGTCGATGCCTTCAAGATTGAACCGGTCAGATGAAATCGATTTGAACACAGCGGATGATTGCTACAGATGTAGCATCGTCCGCTGTGTAATTGCCGCTCGCCTTGAATGCGGTCGTGGGAGACGATGAAATGCGCGTACTGATCGTCGATGATCACGAGCTCTTCAGAGCCGGATTGGAGCTTCTCCTCAGGGAGCTCTTCCCGAACATCGAGTTGCTGCACGCGAGCAAGTGATGCGTGAACTGGAAGATTCTCAGAAAAATGGCCAGGCAGCGCAGATGCGTGAACTTTACCAAGGCGGCGACTAACGAGGCATCGCAAGGCAGAAGGGTGTTTCGATCATCCGCACACCCGTTTCCTGATAGTGCTTCGGACTACACGTCATTGAAACGAAGCTGTCGTCGCGATCTCGACGATCCAATCGACAAATGCCTTGATCGCGGCGCTTGCATTCCGGCCAAGTGGATAGACAATGGAAATCGGTACCGGCGTGCATCGCACGTCAGCCAGCACTTCCTTGAGCCGTCCGGTTTGCAGGTAGGGAGATGCTGCGAATCGTGATATCTGGATCAGCCCCAGGCCTTCCAGACCGCATTGCAAATAGGCTTCCGTTTCGTTGATGGAAAAACGGCTTTGCATCGTGATCGCAAGATCTTCACCGTCAACCTTGAAGCGCCAGTCAAGCGGACGGCCGGTCGCATTCGATATGTAGTTGACTATGCGGTGAGCGCCTAGCGCGCTCACCGAATCGGGCTCGCCATGCTCCCTGAGATAGCCGGGCGACGCGCAGGTCAGCCAACCTAGTTGCCCAAGCCGACGCGCTACCAGTGTCGAGTCCGTCAGTTCGCCAGTGCGGATGACGCAATCAATGCCGTCGTAGATCAGGTCCGCGGGTCGGTCGCTGAGCCCCAGCACCAGCTCGATGTCCGGAAAGCGCTTCTCGAACTCGGGCAGCCTCGGCAAGACGATCGCCCGGGCGATCAGCCCCGGCATACCTGCCCGCACGCGCCCGCGCGGGGTCATCGCGTCAGAGGAGAGGTCGATCTCCGCTCTCGCAATGTCGGACAGAATGGCCTGGCACGATGCGAAGTAACGCGCGCCCGCATCGGTCAGGCTGAGCGTTCGGGTACTGCGCCTGAGCAGCGGCGTGCCGAGATGAGTCTCCAGATTCTTGATGACTGTCGTGACGGACGATCGAGGCATCGACAACGTCTCCGCTGCCTTGCTGAAGCTCTGTGCCTCGACGACGCGTACAAAGGTGGTCATTGCCAGAAGTTTGTCCATACGTGGTCGGCGTTTGGTCTGGTCGTCAGCAGAGCGCGACCGGCAGCTCGAGGGACACCCATCATACCGTCACCGCGGGACGTTCCCGCCCAATGAGTCTGTCCTGCTTGCGAGTGGAGCCGGCTGATTCGCCGCGGATGCTTTCTGTATTCCGCCACGGCGAACAATGCGGCGCCTGTGCGCCCCTACACTCCTGATCATTCGACGGCCCGACTCTCCAGTCAGCACAAAGCGAGTGCTACGTAGTCCGGTCGCGAACTCCGCTTCTACTCAACTCCATTTCTTCAAAGAGGTAACGCATATGTTGCACGACAACGGCATTCTCGTTCTAGGCGCTGGCGAGCTCGGCATGGCTGTAGTGCGCACACTGGTGCGCCGAACGGCGCCTGCCGCCATCCCCGTGGCAGTGCTACTCCGTCCGGCGACCATCCAGTCTACGGACCCCGTCAAACAGAAGGACGTGGCAGAGCTACGCTCGTTAGGCGTCGAAATCGTCCCAGGAGATCTTTCGGACCAATCGGGCGCTGCGCTCGCGGCCATTTTCCGACGGTTCGATACCGTCATTTCATGCACCGGGTTTGTCGGCGGTCCGGGTGTACAACTCAAGCTCGCCCGAGCCGCGCTGGATGCCGGAGTCAAACGGTATTTCCCCTGGCAATTCGGCGTCGACTATGAGGTGATCGGTAGAGGAAGCGCGCAGGACCTGTTCGACGAACAACTCGACGTGCGCGATCTTCTCCGCTCGCAAGTGCAGACCGAATGGGTCATTGTCTCGACCGGTATGTTTACGAGTTTCCTGTTCGAACCAGCGTTCGGTGTTGTGGATCTGGCCCGGAACACTGTGAACGCATTGGGCGGTTGGGACAACGCGGTGACGGTGACGACGGCGGAGGACATTGGCGCCCTGACCACGGAGATTGTGTTCTCGGAGCCGAGAATTGCCAACCAGGTGGTGTACATCGCTGGCGACACGGTGACTTACCGGCAACTGGCGGACACGATCGACAGACTGATGGGCACGGAAGTCCTTCGCAGTGCCTGGAGCGTGGATGAACTGAAGCGGAAACTGGTCCAGGAACCTGGTGATTCTCTGCGGAAGTACCGTGTTGTTTTTGCGGAAGGGCGCGGTGTAGCGTGGGATCAGCAAAGCACGTTCAACGCGCAACGGGGTATCGCGGTCAGCGGGCTCGAGGAGTGGATGCGAAGCAACGCCGTGATAAGCGAAGCTGCAAGGTCTACCTGATCATTCCGCCATCATCGAACCGAACCCGACCGGTTTGGTTCTGCCGTGACCGGTCAATTCCGCTCACATACTCACGAGAATTTTTGGCTTGGAGAACGCTTCAACCGCGGGCTATGCTGGGACGATGGAAAGCGCGGCGCGCCTGCGCCGTGCAGTGTTAGTCCAACGGCGCTTCACGGGAGACGACATGATCCAGCCGATCGACATTGGTGCGCTCGCGGGTGGCACACTTCAGGGCTACTCAAATCGGGTTCTGACCAGCGTGAACGACCACGATGTTCACTTGAGCGTCATGGACGGCCCATATTTCTGGCACCTGCATCCCGATTCTGACGAAATATTCCTCGTCATTGAAGGTGTGCTCACCATTGATTTCGACGATGGATCGGTCGACCTCCAATCCGGCCAGCTGCTCACTGTGCCGGCGGGTATGCGTCATCGGACGCGACCGCACGGCGCACGCTCGGTTAACCTGACGGTTGAAAAGGCCAACGCGACGATGATCAGGTGCGAAGCACCATCGGGTTGGCCGCGATCGTCTTGAGTGAATCGACGGGTACTTGCGGCCAAACCTCGAAGCCCCTTCCGCACCGATTAGTTTTGCCCAATGGCCCGCACAATAGCGTCACCCATCTCATGGGTCTTACTGGTCCCGCCCAGATCAGCCGTAAGCGAACGCTTCTCACGCATAACGGTGCCCACCGCTTTCTCGATCAGCACAGCGGCTTCGCGTGCTTTGGCGACGTCATGCTTGCGCCCGAGCCAATCAAGCAGCATTTGCCCAGACATAACCATCGCGTACGGATTTGCAATGCCGCGACCAGCAATGTCGGGGGCCGACCCATGCGTGGCCTGAGCCATCGCATGTCGCGGCCCAGCTGAAAGCCCCGGCGCCAAACCGAGACCTCCAACAAGTCCCGCTGCCTCATCGCTAAGAATGTCGCCAAACATATTGGTGGTGACGATTACATCGTATTTCTGCGGCGTCATCACGAGACGCATCGCGAACGTATCGACAATCGCTTCGTTCATGACCACATCCGGATACTCAGCCGCGATACGCTTGGCCTCCTCAACAAACATGCCGCAGCCGAGCTTGAAAACCGTATCCTTATGAACCACGGTGACCTGTTTGCGTCTCGATCGTGCCAGCTTGAACGCCTCGTGCAACACCTTCGACGACCCGGCGCGGGTGATCACGCGCACCGAAATGGTCACATCATGAGTAGGCCGAAATTCCCCGCACCCGGCCACAACATTGCGGTCTGGCTGAAACCCCTCATTGTTCTCCCGCACGATGACAAGATCGACGTTCTGATGCAGCGACTCAATGCCGGCATACGAAAGGGAAGGGCGGATATTCGCAAACAGATCGAAGTGTTTGCGCAAGATCGGATGCGGATTGACTGCCTCAGGCACTTTCGGATAAGCCATATGTCCGATGGGTCCGAGCACCCACCCGTCGAGCGATTCCAGTTTTTCCAGAGTGCCGGGAGGCAACGTATGGCCGAGCGTGTCGTACGCCTTGCGGCCAATCGGAATGGGATGCCAGTCGATCTCAAGACCGGTCGCCTCAGCAGCCGCTTGCATCACTTTCACCGTCTCGGGCACGACCTCGTGACCAATATCGTCGCCTTCCAGAATACCTATTTTCATACCGCTTTCTCCGTTCAAATGAGGATGTCTAATGATCGATACGATTCATGGCGAAAGCTCTTCAAGGCTGCGGCCGTTAGTCGACGGACCGAACCCGCCGATACCAATGATGATCGCTGCCATCGCAAGGCCAATCATGAGGAACACGCCACGTTGACCATAACTGGCCATCAGATCGCCCACCCAGTAGCCGACGAAAACCGAACTGACGCGGCTCCAGCAAAAGGTGAAACCAATGGCGCGGGCACGAATGCGCGTAGGGAAGAGTTCCGCCGCATAGGGGTGAAAGATGGCAATCATCCAGTTGTTGCCAAGCGCGATCAGTCCACCCGTGCAGACAATCAGCGGCACGTTGTGGCCCGTGGCAAACAACGTTCCGGCCACGCCGATCAGACAGGCGCATAAAACGAGCTGCCACTTGCGCTCGATACGTTCGGAAAAATAGCTGCCTACGGCGGCGCCAACCGGCGCCATCAGCACGATCGCGAGCGAATAGTTGAGCGAGTGGACGATCGAAAATCCGTGATGCATGAGCAGCACCGGCACGAATGCGGTAAAGCCGAACACCGCAATGGTCTGCGAGAACTGGAACAGCGACACGATGATCGTGCGCGGCAGATAGAAGCGGCTGAAGATTTCTCTCCATCGCCCTTTTTCGATAATCGGATCCGGCACGCTCAGGTCAGGCGCGGATAAAGGCTCGCCACGCTCGTTTTCCACAGCCTGTTCGATCTCACGTACCACACGGTCCGCCTCCTCCACCCGGCCGTGGACTTCGAGCCAGCGCGGCGATTCGGGCAAACCGCGTTGCAGCAGGAAAACAATCAGGCCGCTAGCCGACCCGATTATCACGACGATCCGCCAGCCAGCGATTCCGAACGGATCGAGCGGCACGAGGATCGCAGCAAGCAAGGCCGCCACTGGAATGGCCGACAGCACGAAGATGTACGAAGTCGTCATGTAGCGGCCGCGGCTCGCCCGGGGCGTCAGCTCCGTGACGTAGCAATCGTTGTTCACGAGTTGCATGCCGACGGCAAAGCCGGCTATGAAGCGCGCCAGATCGATCAGCAACGGATCGCTGAGGACGGCCACCGCAAACTGCGAAGCCGAGTAGACCATCATCGAATATACGAACACCGCGCGCCGTCCAAAACGGTCGGACACCGCGCCGAAAGCAGCAGTACTAAGAAACATGCCGATAAAGAATGAAGCGAGAAAGCTGGCAAAGCTATGAACATCCAGCAAGCCCTTGTTGGCGATCGTATAGATGCCGGAGCGCACCAGACCCAGCGAAATAAAGCCCGGCATAAACAGTTCGAAGAATTCGAACCAGCCACCCGCAGCAATTCGCGCGACGATCTTCATCAGATGACGCGACCTCGGCAACCGGTCGATTCTCGCCATGATCGCGTAGTTACTTCGCAGCGCTGACGGCAAGCTGAGTTCCATGTTTGTCTCCGTCTTTATAGTGGCTTTGCGCATCATTAGGCGCGCCGTGCAGCACTTTGTTGCGACGCCGTATTCATCGCCGCTGCATCAATGCATTCTTGGCGCCTCATTGCGATCTTGCAATACCATAATGGCTCACTTCTTTATTTACCTGAGGTTAGGAATGCTGGAGCGAGCGGACCTGATGCTGGTGCTGGCGGTGCGGGAAACGGGCAGTCTGATCGGCGCGGCGCGGCGTTTGGGGGTGAGCGGCGCAGCCATCACCAAGCGGCTTGCGCAGATTGAAGCTCAACTGGCCGTGCGTCTCTTCAGGAGGACCACCCGTAGCGTCTTGCCCACGCCTGAAGGCGATCTCTATTGCGAGCAGGCCATGCAACTGGTTGCAGGGTTTGAAAGCCTTGAGGCCCGCATTGCGGATTTCAGCACCACGCCGGTAGGTCTGATCAAGCTGGCGTGTAACGTCGGCTTTGGTCGACAGTGGATGGCACCGGTCATCGACGCATTTTCGCGCCTGTATCCATCCGTTCGGATCGAACTGCATCTCCGGAACACGTTGCCCGATCTCCAGGCGGAGGGTTTCGATGCTGCGGTGTGGCTGTGGCGCCCCCTGTCCACGCAATGGATCATCCACACTCTGGCGCAGAACAACCGTGTGATTGTCGCGGCGCCCGACTATCTGCAGCGTGCGGGCATGCCGCAGACGCCCGCTGATCTTTCGCGCCATACGTGCCTGTTGATGCTCGAGCGCGACATGCCGTCGTACGTGTGGCGCCTGAATCGTGTATCGCCGCCGGGCGCCGAGGAGTCGACCATCGACGTGCGCGTTTCGGGCCCGCTTTCCAGCAACAACGGCGAGGCGTTGCGTGACTGGGCACTGAGTGGGGCAGGGATCGCGCTTCGTCCGTACTGGGATGTCTACGCGCACATTCAGAGCGGGAGCCTGACTCACGTGTTGCGTGACTACGCGAAGCTGGACTCCGACGTTCAGTGGATTGCGCCGTACCGGCCGCATTTGCCGGAACGGGTCAGACTGCTCAAGGAGTTCATTGAAGGCCGGCTTGCCGACGCGCCCTGGCTGCGTCAGCCAGGGTAAATCCTGAGAAAAACATCAGACGTCTGATGTATTCTTTAAAAAAAAGCAACGGATGGGCCTGCGTATGCGCCTGAGCGTAGAACGATCGATGAGCGACAAGATTCAGGACTCGCTTCTTGCGATGATTCGCGAGAAGGGCCTGAAGCCGGGCGATCAGATCCCTACGGAGATCGAGCTTTGCGAATTGCTGGGCGTGGGACGCTCGAGCTTGCGTGAAGCCGTGGCGCAGATGATCTCGCACGGGCTGCTTTCGCGTGTGCAGGGTCGAGGTACCTTCATCAGACAAGTTTCGTTGAAATTGCAGGGCGGTCTCGATGATCTGATGTCTGTGACCGATATGATCAAGAGCGTCGGCGCGGTGCCGTCCACCAGTCGTCTGCAGATTGAGCACATCGAGGCATCGGAAAGTCTGGCCGAAAAGCTGGGACTGAAACCGGGTGATCCGTGTGTACGGATCGAGCGGGTCAGAAGGGCTGATGATGCCGTGGCGGCGTACTGCATCGACATCGTTCCGAAGCAGGTGTTCGATGCCGCGAACGGCGAGCTAGGCGAATCGCTGTTCGCCATGTTCTACCGTACCGGGAGGCGACTCTCGCATACGCATTCATCGATCCAGCCGACCATCCTGACACCGCGCGATCTGCCCGAACTGGGCGACGGCTTTGGGCTGTTCCTGTTGCTGGACGAAGTGGATTTTGATCAAAGCGGCGAGCCGCTTTGCTATAGCAACGACTATTACAACACGAGCATCTTCAAGTTCGACCTGGTACGCAAGCGTCACTGATAGCGGGCGCGCGGTTGGGTCGATCGCGGAGGAGGCACTATGGAATTTGAGGCGTTGAATGCGTCCGAGCTGTCGGCGTATCTGCGAGGCATTCCTGTTGTACACAAGCTGCTCGGCGAGCCGGCTGAGCTGGATATTGCCGAAGTCGGCGACGGCAACCTGAACTACGTCTACTTCGCGAGCAATGCGAGGACGCCGGCAAAGAGCGTGGTGGTCAAGCAGGCCCCGCCGTTTCTACGGCTTGTAGGCAAGACCTGGCCGCTCACGCGCGAGCGGCTCGAGCGCGAGGTTGCAGCGCTCCGGCGCTTCGGTGCGCTATGCCCGGAGCACGTGCCGAAGGTCTACCATGCCGACAGCGAACTCTTCCTGATGGTGATGCAGCGGCTGTCGTCGCATTGCATTCTGCGCCAGGGGTTAATGAATGGCGTGCTGTATCCAAAGCTCGCCGACCATCTCTCCACGTTTCTCGCCAATACGTTGTTTTTCGGCTCGGATCTTTTTCTCGCGCCCGACATCAAGAAGCAGGCCATGGCCGCTGCGGTCAATAGCGAACTATGCAGGATCACTGAAGATCTCGTATTTACGTATCCGTTCGAGGACCATTCTTCGAACGTCTATAGCGCGGCGTTGCCACGCGCGGCCATTGACCGGTTGCGGTACACGCCCGAATTGCGCACCGCGGTTGGCGAGATGAAGTGGGCATTCATGAACCGTGCCGAGACGCTGATTCATGGCGACCTGCACACCGGTTCGATCATGGTCAATGAAGACGAGACCTACGTGATTGATCCCGAGTTCGCTTTCTACGGACCTATGGCGTTCGACGTCGGCGCGATCATCGCCAACCTGCTGCTGGCCTATTTCTCGCGCGACTGGCATGGCCGCGTCAACGGCGCATCGCCGGAACCGTATCAGGCGTGGTTGCTCGATCAGGTGCGCGACATCTGGTCAGGCTTCTCGGCAAAATTCCAGGCGCTTTGGCGCGATCACGAAGGGCGCAGCAAGACGCATTTCATCGGCAACGACCCGAGTCGCGTATGCGCCGATGCGTTCAGGACGCGCTTCATGCAACAACTCTTTGCGGACACGCTCGGCTTTGCAGGATGCAAGATGATCCGGCGCATTGTCGGCATGGCAAAAGTGGCAGAGATCACGCGTATTCCTGATGATATTGCCCGCGCCGCGATCGAAGTGCGCTGCCTGCAGTGTGCGGAAACGCTGCTAATCCAACGCGCCTCGCTGACAGGTGTAGAAGACGTCATTGGTCTTGCGCGGGAGATTGGATCTGCCTCATGACCCGCGCCCATTCCGTTTCAACCCGTGATGCCTAAGGAGCACACATGGTTTCCACGCCGTCCATTTCTAACCTTCCCGCGACCATCGCATGGGAAAACGACGGCTTGTCGATCCTCGATCAAACACGTTTGCCGCATGAAACCGTCGTTGAAAAACTGACGACAGCCGAGGAAGTCTGGCGCGCCATTCACGAGCTGCGGGTGCGCGGTGCACCGGCTATTGGCGTCGCTGCAGCGTATGGATTGTGCGTGGCAATGCGCACGAGCCTGCATCTGCCAATAGCCGAGTTTCGCGCGCATCTGGCGAAGCAGGCGGCGTATCTCGACAGCGCGCGGCCCACGGCGGTGAATCTTAGCTGGAGCCTCAGACGCATGCTTCAGGCGGCGCAGGCGTCGCCTGCGAGCGAAACGGCATCGCTGCTACGCGTATTGATCGATGAAGCCGTCGCAATCCACGACGAAGACCGCGCGCTGTGCGAAGGCATCGGCGAACACGGCTTGCCGCTGATCACCGAAGGTTGCGGGGTGTTGACCCATTGCAATGCGGGGGCGCTCGCCACGACTGGCCTGGGCACGGCAACCGCTCCGATCTACATGGCGCACGCCGCAGGTACGAAATTCCGCGTCTACGCCGACGAGACCCGCCCTCTGTTGCAAGGCGCGCGCCTCACGGCCTATGAGTTGCAGCAGGCTGGTGTAGACGTGACGCTGATCACCGACAGCATGGCGGCCTCGCTCATGGCGCGCGGACTCGTTGACGTGGTGATCGTCGGGACGGATCGTGTTGCGGCTAACGGCGATTTCGCCAACAAGATCGGCACGCTGGCGCTGGCGATCGTCTCGCGGCATTTCGACATCCCGTTCTACGTGGCCTGTCCGTCCTCCACGCTGGACCTGCACACGGCAACGGGCGACGCCATCGTGATTGAACAACGCCGTGACGATGAAGTCACGCACCTCTATGGTCAGCGTATCGCACCAGCCAATATGAAGGTTAGCAATCCCGCATTCGATGTGACGCCGCACGAGCTGGTGACCGGCTTTATCACGGAGCGCGGCATCGTGAAGGCGCCCTTTGCGCGAAACCTTGCAACGCTGTTCGCCATGGAAGGAGACGCGGCATGAGCGAAAACGCTTTGCGCGAACAGATCGTCGTTACCGTGCGCGAAATGGAGCGCCTGGGCATCAACCAGGGGACCTCCGGCAATGTGAGCGCGCGCTGGCTCGACGGCTTTCTGATCACGCCAAGCGGTGTTCCGGCCGCGCAGTTGCGGGCAAGCGGGATTGTCTGGTTGCCGATGGACATCAAGGAACCGTCGCCGGTGCTCGATCAGGCCAGACCCTCGTCGGAGTGGCGCTTTCATCGAGACATATTGCACTCGCGGCCGGACGCGCATGCGATCGTCCATACGCATTCGGCAGCGGCCACCGCGATTGCCATTCACGGCCGCGATATTCCCGCTCATCACTACATGGTCGCAGCGGCTGGCGGCAACTCCATTCGCTGCGCACCGTATGCGACCTTCGGCAGCCAGGCGCTCTCCGATCATGCCGTCGCCGCCCTGCAGGGACGCAGCGCCTGTCTGCTTGCGCATCATGGCGTGATCGCGCTCGGCCCCGATCTTGCGCGTGCGTTGTGGCTCGCGCATGAGGTCGAAGTGCTGGCGAAGCAGTACCTGCTGGCTTGCCAGCTTGGTACGCCGCCCGTGCTACCCGACGAAGAGATGCAGATCGTCGTAGAGAAGTTCAGAAGTTATGGTCCGAAGAGAACGCAGTAGAACTGATCGTTGCATCGCACGCTACATCTGCAACGCGTAGCAAAACCGCCTTAATAACGTGAAAAACGGAGACAGACATGGCTTGGAATTCAGGAAGATTCGATGCATGGGGCAAGCTCGGCGCCACGGCGGGAACGGTGGTCCTGTGTGCGGCTACAGTGCTGGCAGGCTGTTCGAAGAGCGAATCGCCGTCGTCTTCGGGCACGGCGGCGAGCGACGCGGGCGCAAGCGCACCGGCAGTGGCAAGTGCGGCACCCGCAGCGGGTGGCAAGACGAAGATCGGTTTCTCGGTGTCCACGCTCAACAACGCGTTCTTCGTCGGCCTGAAGCTGGGTGTGGAGAAGGGTTCTAAAGATCAGGGCTTCGACCTCGTACAGACCAACGCGAACGGCGACGCACAGCAGCAGGTCAATGACGCGATCAACCTACTGAGCCAGGGCGTGAATGCACTAGTGCTGAACCCGATCGACTCGAAGGCAATCATTCCGGCCGTAGAAAAAGCCAATAGCATGGGTATTCCCGTGTTTATGCTCGATCGCGGCTCGGACGGCGGCAAGGTGACCTCGTTCGTGGCGTCGGATAACGTGGCCCTCGGCGCGACAGGCGCGAAGTGGATCGCGGATCAACTGAAGGCGCGTTACGGCTCGCCGAAGGGCAATGTAGTCGACCTGATCGGCCTTGTCGGCACGACTGCCGCAACGGATCGCGAGAAAGGCTTCTCCGACGAGATGGCGAAGTATCCGGACATCAAGATCGTGGCACGCCAGGAAGGCGCGTTTGACCAGGAGAAGTCGCTTAATGCCATGACGGACATTCTGCAGAAATTCCCGCAGATCGACGCTGTGTTCGGTGCGAACGACGACAACACGGTAGGTGCGGAAAAGGCGATCGACAACGCGAACCGCTACAAGCCGCTCGGCGACAAGGATCACATCATGGTGATCGGCGCGGACGGCACGGCGCAGGCCTTGTCGGCGATTCGCGCAGGCAAGCAGGACGCCACGATCTCGCAGAACCCGATCGAAATGGCGGCCAAGGCGCTGAGCTTCATCACGGACTACGAAGCGAAGAAGGACGTGCCGGCGAACTACGCATGGCCGACCCTGCTGATCGACAAGTCGAATATCGACTCCGATGAAACCAAGAAGTACGGCCTCTGGTCGCTGCAGGTTAGCCAGTAATCTGTAAATGCGAACATGCGCGCCCGCATTGCGGGCCGCATGCTTCAAGCCAGACGAGAATCGAACATGAGTGCCGAAACGAATGTGCCGGAGGTGGCAGGCGGCGGGCTCGCCGCCACGCCGGGCGGTCATGCGCCGTTGTTGCGCATGGAAGGCATCGTCAAGAGTTTTCCGGGCGTGAAGGCCTTGCGCGGCGTGAGCTTGACGCTGGAAGCCGGTCACGTGATGGCGATTGTCGGCGAGAACGGCGCGGGCAAGTCGTCGCTGATCAAGACGTTGTCGGGTGCGTACGAGCCTGATGAGGGAAGCATCGCGATCAACGGCGTGCCGCTTGGGCGAGGGACGCACGCTGCTATCGACGCGGGTGTTGCGGTGATTTACCAGGAGCTTTCGCTGGTCAACGACATGACCGTGGCGGAAAACCTGTTCCTTGGGCGCATGCCGTCGCAAGGCGGCTTCGTGAAGCGCCGCGAAGCGAATGACGATGCGCGCAAGGCGCTTGCGCAAGTCGGGCTCGAGAGCGTGTCGCCGTCAATGCGCCTTGGCGATCTGCCGCTCAACAAGCGGCAACTCGTGGAAGTCGCGAAAGCAGTCGCGCGCGAGGCGCGCATCCTTGTGATGGATGAGCCTACCGCCGCATTGCAACGTGGCGATATCGCGAATCTCTATGCCGTTGTGCGCCGTCTGCGTGCAGCGGGGATGGGCATCATTTTTATTTCGCACCACCTGGAAGAAGTGTTCGAACTGGCGGACTCGGCGGTCGTCATGCGTGACGGCGTCACCGTCAGTTCGCGTCCGATGTCGCAATGGACCGAGCAGGAGCTTGTCCAGGCGATGGTCGCGCGCAACCTCGAATCGTTCTATCCGTGGGAGCCGCGCGAATATGGCCCGGTTGTGCTGGAGGTGCGCGATCTGGCGAGCCCGCCCATCGTGCGGCACGCCTCGCTCAGTGTGCGAGCGGGCGAGATCCTCGGCATTGCGGGCATCGCAGGGGCAGGGCGCACCGAATTGCTGAAGGCGATCTTTGGCGCGTTGCCGGTGACGCAAGGCGAAATCGTCGTGCGCGGCCAGAAGGTCAACATCAAATCGCCTAGCGACGGCGTGCAACACGGTCTCGTCTACACCGCCGAGGATCGCAAACTCGAAGGCCTCGTGCTGGAAGCGAGTATCGAGGAAAACGTTGCTCTATCGAGCCTGAAGGCGCTTGCCACAGGCGGTTTCGTCAGCAATGCCCGCAAGCGTGCACTCGCGCAGGAGGCAAGCACGCGCTTCGGCGTGCGTGCGCCGTCGGTCATGCAGATCACTGGCAACCTCTCGGGCGGCAATCAGCAGAAGGTCATTCTCGGGCGTGCGACCGCCACGAATCCGGCCGTCATCATGCTCGACGAGCCCACGCGCGGCATCGACGTGGGCGCGAAATCGGAGATCTATGCGCACATGGTTTCCATGGCGCGGGCGGGCGCGGCGGTAATCATGGTCAGCTCTGAACTGCCGGAGCTGCTCGGCATGTCGGACCGTGTGCTGGTGATGTACCGGGGCAGCATCGTCACGGAAATTGCTCGCGACAAGGCGGATTCGGAAACGGTGATTCAATGGGCTACGACAGGAGTAGGGACATGACGTCCACGACAACCAAACAGGCGGATTCGGAGGCGTTCTCGCAGCGCCTCATCCGGCAACTGCGCAGCGGCATCGGGCCGCTCTTCGCGGCGCTCGTGCTGATCTGTGTGGTGCTCTCGATCGCATCGCCGGAATTCCTGACCACCAGCACGCTGACCAACGTCATGGTGCAGGTCTCGGTGGTCGGCATTGCGGCAGTCGGCGCTACTTTCGTGATCATCACGTCGGGCATCGACCTCTCGGTCGGGTCGCTCGTGGCGCTGAGCGGCATGGTGGCTGCGACCGTCATGGCTGGATCGGCGGCGGGGAACGTCGGTCTCGGGATCGGCGGACTCGGGGTGGCGCTGGCGGTCGGTGCGATCGTGGGTGCGCTGAATGGCTTCTCGGTGTCGTGGTTCAGGCTCGTGCCATTCATCGTCACGCTGGCGATGATGGCAATGGCGCGCGGCCTCACGCTCGCCATCTCCGATGGCCGCACGAAGTTCGATTTTCCCAATTCGTTCACCGCGTTCGGCGCGAAGAGCGTAGCAGGCCTTCCAGCGCCGATGCTCGTGATGCTGGTGGTGTTTATCGTCGGTCACGTGCTGCTGCGCAAGACCACGTTTGGACATCAGGTGTTCGCGGTCGGCGGTAACAAGGAAGCCGCGCGGCTCGCGGGCATTCCGGTAGGCCGCGTGATTTTTCTCACGTACACGCTCGCAGGCGTGACAGCGGCCATCGCGGGCATCGTGCTCGCAGGGCGGTTGAATTCGGCGTTGCCGTCGGCGGCGAACGGACTCGAATTGCAGGTGATCGCCGGCGTGGTGATCGGCGGTACGTCGCTTGCGGGCGGGCGCGGCTCGATCGTGGGCACGTTCATTGGCGTGGTACTGATCGGCGTGATCAACGTCGGACTGTCGCTGCTCGGCGTCAATCCATTCTGGACACAATTCATTCAGGGCGGCGTTATCTTCGCCGCCGTCATGCTCGACGCGCTCAGTCAGCGCCGCAAGAACTAACCTCATTCAGGAGACACGCATGAGAAAGATCATCAACCAGCCCGATCAGTTCGTCGATGAAATCATCGAGTCGCTGTTGATCGCACATCCGGGCTGGATCAAGGCAGCAACGGCCGACCGCCGTGCGCTCGTGCGCGCGGATGCGCCGAAGCAGGGCCGCGTGGGCATCGTGACAGGCGGCGGATCGGGACACATGCCGGGCTTTCTCGGCTATGTGGGCGAGGGGCTGTGCAGCGGTGTGGCGGTGGGCAACGTGTTTTCATCGCCGTCATCCGAGCAGATTTATGAAGCGACCAAAGCAGTGAACGGCGGCGCCGGCGTGCTCTATGTGTACGGCAATTACGGCGGTGACGTCTTTAACTTCGATCTGGCAGCAGATCTTGCGGAGCCGGATGGCATCGATGTGAAGACCGTATTGCTGACCGACGACGTGGCGTCCGCGCCCAGCGAACGTAGCGCTGACCGGCGCGGTGTGGCGGGCATGGTATTCGTCTTCAAGTGTGCTGGCGCAGCGGCGGAGCGCGGCGATTCGCTAGAGGAAGTGGCGCGCATCGCGGCGAAGGCGAACAACCAGTGCCGCACGATGGGCGTGGGTTTGTCGCCGACCATTCTGCCCGCAGCCGGCAAGCCGACCTTCACGCTGCCCGAAGGCGAGATGGAGATTGGCATTGGCATCCACGGCGAGCCGGGCACGCATCGCGGCAAGCTGGAAACGGCGGATGAAATCGCTACGCGGCTTACCGGAGAAATCTTGCGCGATCTCGCGGCGCCCAAGGGTTCGCGTGTAGCAGTGCTGATCAACGGGCTTGGCGCCACGCCGCTCGAAGAGTTGTATCTGCTCTATCGACGTTCGGCCGCGCTCATCGCAGAGCAGGGTTTGACGATTGCACGCTCGTATGTGGGCGAGTATGTGACGAGCCTGGAAATGGCCGGTGCTTCGATCACGATCATGCTGGTCGACGACGAGCTTGAAGCGCTGCTCGCCGCGCCTGCGCGCTCACCTTTCTTTCATGACTGGTCGCAAAGCTGAAAGAGGGGAACGTCATGAGTCTTTCCTGTATTGAACTGCGTGACTTGCTCACGCGTACGCTTACTGCTTTACCCACTCACGCCGAAGAGTTGCGGGAGCTTGATGCCGCGCTTGGCGACGGTGATCTCGGCATCACCGTGCAATCCGGATCGGCCGCGGTCGTCAAGGCGATTGGCGCATTGCCCGAAACAGCATCGGTATCCGAACTTTTGCTTGCGTCGGGAAAGGCATTTTCCACGGCGAACCCGTCGACGTTCGCGGCGCTGATCGGCGGCGGCCTGCTTGCTGCATCGAAGACGGTGACAGGCAAGGACGCGATCGATAAAGCCGATTCACTGGCGATCGGGCGTGCGGTGGCAGCCCGGATCATCGAGCGCGGCAAAAGCCAGGTGGGCGACAAGACCGTGCTCGACGCGCTCGTGCCTAGCCTCGATACGCTCGAGGCCACATCCGGCTCCGCCGATGCCGTGCTCGACGCGATGATTGCTAATTCGCGGGAGCAGGTAACGGCGACGGCAAGCCAGCAATCGAAGAAGGGGCGCGCCGCATGGGTGCAGGAGCGCAGCATCGGGCATGCCGACCCAGGCGCGACAGCGTATCTGCGTTTTCTCGAAGCGCTGCGCTCGGCGCTGCAGGCATAGAACAATGAGCGGTTTCGATAAGGGTTTACGTTGTCGGATCGATAACCAGCAGGAATCGGTTGCGCGGAATACGCAATTGGATAACGTCTTCCCTCGTACTAGACTTGGCGGGGAGCGGACGGTGCCCGCGGCTACCGCTCGTCCCAAGTGCCTCAGATCTGCTTCTTTACAATTCCAAAACGGAGACATCACGTGAGATCGAAAGTGGCCTGCGGCATTCTTGCCGCCGTGGTTTGCGTCAGCGTTACCAATACAGCCAGTGCACAGGCAGCGAGCGGCGATACCTCGTCGCTGAAAATCGCGCTCTCGAACAACTACGCGGGCAACAGTTGGCGTCAGGCGATGCTCAAGAGCTGGTCGAATGTCGCCGATGCCGCCGTCAAGCAGAAGGTGGTCGCCGCCGCGCCTACGTTCACGACCGCGGAGAATCAGGCCACCGAGCAGGTGCAGCAAATGCAGAACCTGATCCTGCAGGGCTTCAAAGGCATTGCGGTGGATGCCGTGTCGCCTACCGCGCTCAATGGCGTCATCAAGCAGGCCTGCGGCGCAGGGGTGACGGTGGTGTCGTTCGATGGCATCGCCTCTGAGCCCTGCGCTTATCGCATCACGGTCGATTTCCGAAAACTCGGTTCGATGCAGGTCGACTATATGGCGAAACGCCTGAACGGCACCGGCAATCTGCTCGAGATCCGCGGTCTTGCCGGCGTGTCCGTGGATGACGAAATCCATCAGGGTATCGTCGATGAGCTCAAGAAGTACCCAGGGCTGAAGATCGTGGGCTCCGTGCATGGCGATTGGACCCAGACGGTTGCGCAAAAGCAGGTAGCCGGTATCTTGCCGACGCTACCCAAAATCGACGGTGTCGTGGACCAGGGTGGCGACGGCTTTGGCACGGCGAAGGCGTTCGCCGAGGCTAACCGTCCGACGCCGATCATCATTCTTGGCAATCGCCAGGAAGAGCTGGCGTGGTGGGCCGAGCAACGCAAGAAGGGCAGCTACGAGACGCTGTCGGTCACCATCCCGCCGGGTTGCTCGACGTTTGCTTTCTGGATCACCCAGCAATTGCTGGCGGGTAAAAAGCTGCCGCACGATATCCAGATGCCGCTGCTCGAGGTGAAAGCGGACGAGCTCGACTCGGTGCTCGCCAAAACGCCGCCGGGCCAGCTTGCCAACAAGGAATTCACGCGCGACGAGGTGCTCAAGGTCGTCGACTCGAAGTAAGGCAACAGGCCAGCGGCGATGCGTGAGGTCGCCGCTGTCCGTCGTCGGCACAACGAAGGGATCTATGACGGTTTCATTCGGTGAATCATCGGGTTCGCCCGGCATCGCATCTGGCGAGGTACTGATCGGTCTTGCCGGTATCGGCAAGACGTTCGGCCAGGTCAAGGCGCTGAGCGGCATTGACTTTGCGTTCCGGAACGGCGAATGCGTCGGCGTCGCCGGTCATAACGGCGCGGGCAAGTCCACGCTGATGGCGGTGCTCGCAGGCGTGTACGCGCCGGATCACGGCACGCTCTCGGTGGCGGGCCAGCCGGTCAGCCACTACGACGCTAACGTGGCGCGCGAAGCAGGGGTGCGTTGCGTGTTCCAGGAGCTCTCCCTGTGCGCGAACCTGTCGATCGCGGAGAACATGTGCATCCTGCATCCGCAACTCAAAGGACGCGGCTGGCGCAAGAAAGCAACCGCATTGATGGTGGAACAGCTTGACGCGATTTTTCCGGGCCATGGTCTGAAGGGGCATGAACTGGTCGCGGACCTGACGCTGACACAACGTCAGATGGTCGAGATCGCTCGAGCTTTTACGGTGGTGGTTGCACCGGTAAAGCTGGTCATTCTCGATGAGCCGACGTCCAGCCTCGATGCGCATACCGCCGGACAGCTGCTGGTTTTTATCCGTGAGGCGGCGAGCCGTGGCATCACCTGTATTCTGATTAGCCACATGCTTGGCGAGATCGAACGCGTCGCGGACCGCGTGCTGGTGATGCGCGACGGCATGGCGGCCGCGGTGTTGCCGCGCGATGCGTTGACTCAGGATGCAATTGTGCGAGCGATGGGGCAGCACGTCGATGTCGGGCGTCAAACGCAAAAGGCCGGTCGCGCGCAGGGCAATGTCAATGCCGCTGATTTCACGTGGCAGGTTGGGCCCACTGCAGTGAAACGCTCGACGATCAACGCGGCACGCGGCGAGATTGTCTGCTTTGCGGGCCTCGCGGGGCAGGGCCAAACCGAAGCGTTGCTCGCCATCTATCGCGACTCCACCCGCCGAGGAGCAGCGACGCGCGTGGCGTTTGTGGCCGGCGATCGTGCCGACGACGGTGTATTCCCACTCTGGTCGATCAGCGAGAACCTCGCGATCCGCTCTCTGTATGGTGCGTCGAACGGTCTGCGCAAGCGCTGGCTGGTCGATGCCGACGGCGTACGCAAGCTGGTGCAGGACTGGCGCGCGAAGATCGGCATTCGCGGCGCCGCGACCCGTGCAGGCATCCTGTCGCTCTCGGGCGGCAACCAGCAGAAGGTGCTGTTCGCACGCGCGCTGGCCTCCGACGCGGACCTGATCCTGATGGACGATCCGACTCGCGGCGTCGACATCGGCACCAAGCGCGACATCTACGAACTCGTGCGCGGCGAGGCGTCGAACGGACGCACGTTTATCTGGTACACCACGGAAAACGACGAACTCGCATACTGCGATCGCGCCTATGTGTTTCGTTCTGGCCGCGTCACGCGCGTGCTGCACGCGGACGAATGCACCGAAGAGGTACTCCTCGCAGCCAGCTTCGAGGAGCAAGCCGCATGACGCCTTCCGTCGCGACTGGGCTCAATGTCCGCAACGTCCGAAATGCACGGCTAAGGGCGCTGCTGCCGGTGTTTTCACTGGTGGTGATTCTGGTGCCTATCTTTATCCTGCAGCCGGCGACGTTCAGTTACTTCGGCTTGGGACTGCTGCTCAATCTTGCCGTGCCGATCGTCTTTGCGACGCTCGCGCAACTGGCCGTCATTACCGTGAACGATCTTGATCTGTCGATCGGCGCGTTCGTCAGCCTGACCGCGTGCATTGGCGCGACCTTGTGCGTGCGCGAACCGTGGCTAGGCATCGTAGCGCTGATAGGTTGCGTGCTGGCGTATGCGGCGATCGGCGCGTTGATCGAATTCCGCCAGATTCCATCGATTGTGGTCACGCTCGGCCTGTCGTTCGTGTGGACGGGACTCGCGGTGTTACTGTTGCCTTCGCCCGGTGGCAGCAGTCCCCAATGGCTTGGCAGCCTGATGACGTATCAAACGCCGCTGATTGCCGCGCCGATAGTATGGTCGGTCGTGATCGCGCTGGTGGGGCATCTATTATTGATGCGTTCGTCGACAGGCGTGCGGGTGAGGGGTGCTGGCGGTAATCCTCGGGCGATGAGCCGGTTTGGCTGGTCGATGGTCAAGAGCCGCGCCATCCTGTACGGCGTCGCCGGTTTCTTCGGGGTGTGCTCGGGCCTGTCATTGCTCGGCTTGACGACTTCCGCCGATCCGAACCTCGCACTGCGCTACACGCTGCTGTCGATAGCCTCGGTGATACTTGGCGGCGGCGAGTTTGTCGGCGGACGGGTCTCCGTTTGGGGAGCCGTGCTGGGCGCTATCACGCTCACCGTGGCCGCATCGTTTCTCGCCTTCCTCAACATCTCGCCGGACTGGCAGGTGGGCATGCAGGGCGTGATCCTGATTGCGGTGCTGTCGCTGCGCGTCTTGCTGCAACGAAGCGGGGGGCGCAGATGAACCCGCAGTCCGAACTTCAATCCACGGCAAGCTCCAGCGCCGACGCGCAACCGACGCTCGCTGCGCGGCTCAGAATGCTGCGCGCGCCGTGGGTCTGGTCCTTCGTCGGGGCGATCGGCGTAGGCATCCTCATCGCGGTCGTGTTTGGGATTTCCATTGCCGGTAACGTCGTGTTGACGGCGCTGGTGTTTGGCGTCTTCATGGTGCTGGTCGGTCTGGGGCAGATGCTCGTCATCACCTCGGGGCCGGGCAATATCGACCTGTCGGTGCCATCCGTCATTGCGCTCGCGGGCATGATCGGCGTTCACGTGATGGGCGCGTATGGCATTCTCGCCGGCTTCGTTACTGCACTCGCTGCTGGTGTAGTCGTCGGTCTCGCGAACTATCTGCTGATACGTGTGCTTCGTATCCCGCCGATCATTGCGACGTTGTCGTCGAGTTTCATTATCCAGTCGGTTGCGATCACGCAAAGCAGCGGCATGAATGCGCCGCCTGTCGCGCTCGAGACATTTGCCAATGGTCACCTGCTCGGTGTGCCGCATCTCGCGTTGATCGCGCTGGCGTTGTCGGTTGTGATTGCGGTCCTGCTGCATCTGACGGTATTCGGCCGCGGTCTTTCCGCGGTCGGCCAGAATCCGCGAGCGGCGTGGCTGGCGGGCGTGGGTGTCGAGGCGACGCGCTGCAAGGTGTACATGCTGTCCGGTGGCATTGCGGCGCTCACAGGTGTACTGCTCGCTGCCGTGTCGGGTGGCGCGACGCTAGATATGGGCGTCGAATATATGCTGATCTCCATTGCAGTAGTGGTGATCGGCGGCACCCAGGTCACCGGCGGCCGCGCGACGGTCATCGGTGTGTGGGGCGCCTCGATGTTCCTGTTCCTCACCAATGCCGTGCTCAACGCGTTGGGCGCGGGTGCCGGCGTGCGCTCGATTGCGTACGGCGTACTGATTATTGTCGTCGTGGTGGCGGCAGGCGGCCGCTCGGCGCGCTACTAGTAACGCAAGACCAAACGCAACGGTTCGAGCCTCGGTTAGCCCAGGCTTAATCTCAAGTGCGATGGGAAGACAAAGACAATGGAACCTAAAGACTTTGAAGTTCACGATGCACGTTTTCGCGCCTTACTGCAACCGAACGCACAGCTCGAAAAGCTATACGGCGGCTGTCTGTGGGCCGAGGGCCCGGCATATTTTCCCGCGGGCGATTACCTCGTCTGGAGCGACATCCCTAACAGCCGCATGCTGCGCTGGGCGCCCGGCATGGGTGTGGGCACGTTTCGCGCGAATTCGAATTTCTCCAATGGCAATACGCGTGACCGCGAAGGGCGGCTTGTCACTTGCGAACACGGCGCGCGCCGTGTGACGCGTACCGAGCACGACGGCAGCATCACCGTGCTCGCTTCCGCTTATCAGGGCAAGCGGCTGAATTCGCCCAACGACGTAATCGTCAAATCCGATGGCTCGGTATGGTTCACGGACCCCGACTACGGCATCCTTAGCGATTACGAAGGTGGTCGTGCCGACAGCGAGATTGGCCGCTGCAACGTGTATCGCGTGACGCCCGGAAGCGGCGAAGTCACGCTGGTGTCGGACGAATTCGTCAAGCCTAACGGGCTTGCCTTTTCACCGGACGAGAGCCGCATCTACATCGCGGATTCAGCTGCCTCGCATATCGAAGGAGCACCGCATCACATCCGCGTTCTCGATGTGGCGGGCGGCAAGCTGAGCAACGGGCGTGTGTTCGTCGAGATCGAGCAGGGCGTTCCCGACGGCATGCGAGTGGACGAGTACGGCAACCTCTGGACCAGTGCGCTCGACGGCGTGCATTGCTACGCGCCGGACGGCACGCTGCTCGGCAAGATCCTGTTGCCGGAAGTGGTGGCTAACCTGACCTTCGGCGGCCTGCATCGCAATCGTCTGTTTATTGCCGCGAATACTTCGCTGTACTCGCTTTATGTCGCTGTGCGTGGCACAGCGACGTGATCGCCGAGCCGCGCGGCGGTGGTGCGCAGGATCGCCATGAACTCCTGAGCGGGCTGCGACGGAATTTCGTTCTTGCGGGTGATGACGCCATAGTTCGTCATGGTGCGCCGGATAGGCACGACGAGCTGGCCGAGCAGTCCGCTCTGGACATACTTCGCGACGGCGGCACGCGGCTGCAGCGAAATCATGTCCGTGGCCTGCAGCAGTTCGAGCGTCGAGAAGATCGATGGCGTTTCGACCATGCCGACGGGCGCTTGCATCCCGGCGGCGGCGAAGGTCTCGTCGAACAGATGGCGGATCGCCGTGGCCGGCGGATAGAGAATCCACGGCCATGCGCCGAGATCGGCGATCTCGACAGACGCCTGTTTGAGCAGCGGATGATGCCGTCCAACGACGACCCACACCGGCTCCGCAGACAGGTCTTCGAAGTTGAAGAGGGTCTCCTGGCGCGCTTCGGTCAGACGGCCGATCATCAGGTCGAGTTTTTTCTCTTCGAGCCAGATCGCCAACTGGTCGCTGCTCTGGTCGATCAGCCTGACGATGAGCCGCGGCCGTTGCTGCTGGATTTCCTTGATCGCCGCGGCGACGACCTGCGCGGTTGAAGCGGTAATGGCGCCGATCGCGAGGTGGCCATAGCCGCCGCTCTTCATGGTGTGGAACTCGCTGGCGAACTTGCCCAGATCGGCCACGGCGGCACTCGCGTAACGCAAAGACAGCACGCCGAGATCGGTGGGCCGCATTTCCCGCGGCAAACGCTCGAACAATTGCGCGCCGAACATGGACTCGATGTCGCCCAGTATCTTCGTTGCGGCGGGTTGGGTCATATGCATTTGCTCGGCCGCGATACGCAGATTGTGGGTGCGTCCGAGAATATCGAGCAGCTGGAGATGCTTGAAACGTAGTCGGCTCAGCACACTCGGGGGAGGCACAGCGGGCGATCTGGACATAGGGTAAGCACCAATTAGCTCATAACCATTTGGAATCGATTGTACTCAAGGTGCGATTGGAAGTTTGGCAGAGGCAGGCTTAGAGTGGCCTGTTCCCCTCGTGGCTTTAAAGAACTGGAGAAATCACCATGACGTTCGAGGCTGAAAATACCGCGGCCGGATCCGCCGGCAATGTATCCGCAAGTGCGGAGCCGGTGGTGCGCCTGCATCCGCAGGACGACGTGGTGATCGCGCGGCACCAGTTGGTCACGGGCGCGCAGATTGGCGGCGGTCTTGCAGTGCGCGGCCTGATCCCCGCGGGCCACAAGGTGGCTGTACGTGCAATTGAAACGGGTGCCCCGGTGCGGCGCTATGGGCAGATCATCGGTTTTGCGAGTCGTCCGATCGAAGCGGGTGAGCACGTCCATATGCAGAATCTGTCGATGGGACAATTCGATCGCGACTACGCCTATGGCGCCGACGCGAAGCCGCTGGAACCGCAGACTAAAACCGCGCGCTTCATGGGGATCGTGCGCGCGGACGGACGTGTCGCGACTCGCAACTACATTGGTATTCTGACCTCGGTGAACTGCTCGGCGACGGCAGCGCGCGCGATAGCCGACCATTTCCGGCGCGATATCCATCCCGAAGCGCTTGCGGCATTTCCAAACGTGGATGGCGTCGTTGCCTTGACGCATGGCCAGGGTTGCGCGGTCGATGCCGAAGGCGAGGCGCTTGGCCTGATTCGCCGCACGCTCGGCGGCTACGCGCGGCATCCGAACTTCGCCGCAGTGCTGATTGTGGGCCTGGGTTGCGAGACCAACCAGATCGAAGGTCTCATGCGTAGCGAAAGCCTGACGCCAGGCGCCGCGCTCAAGACGATGACGATCCAGGCCACCGGTGGCACCGCGCGCACGGTGGCCGCGGGAATCGAAACCGTCAAGGCGATGCTTGTAGAGGCGAATCAGGTACAGCGCGAACCGGTCGATGCCAGCCATCTCGTGATCGGTCTGCAATGCGGCGGCTCCGATGGTTATTCGGGCATCACGGCGAACCCCGCGCTTGGCGCTGCGGTTGACCGTCTGGTTGCGCATGGCGGGACCGCGATTCTCTCCGAAACGCCGGAGGTATACGGTGCAGAGCATTTGCTGACGCGCCGTGCGGTCTCGGTGGAAGTGGGCGAGAAACTGGTCGAACGCATCCATTGGTGGGAAGACTACTGCGCGCGGATGAATGCCGACCTCAACAACAATCCGTCGGCGGGCAACAAGGCAGGAGGCCTGACGACTATTCTGGAGAAATCGTTGGGTGCGGTAGCGAAGGGCGGTACGACTAACCTTGTAGACGTGTATCGCTACGCCGAGCCCGTCAGCGCACATGGCCTCGTCTTCATGGACACACCCGGCTACGATCCGGTTTCGGCAACGGGGCAGGTCGCAGGCGGTGCCAACCTGATCTGCTTTACTACAGGACGTGGTTCCGCATATGGCTGCGCGCCTTCGCCCTCGTTGAAGCTGGGTACGAACACCGCGTTGTGGAAGCGGCAGGAAGAAGACATCGACCTGAATTGCGGCACGATCCTCGATGGGGAGAAGAGCGTTGACGAATTGGGGCAGGCAATCTTCGAACTGATGCTGGCCACCGCTTCCGGCACGATGTCCAAGAGCGAGGTCCACGGCTACGGACAGAACGAGTTCGTGCCGTGGCAGATCGGGGCGATTACCTGAGGCACCTAACGACGCTCCTGCACGAGCCGCTTGCTGCGGCCGTTCGCTGGCCATGGTGTGCTGCGACTAACTTCCGGTTGCGCGCCGAACAGTGACGTCTATAGTGTTGATACGTCTGGACGGGCAAGCCCGGCCCCGGCCGACATCAGCCCTCGGAGGAAGTCATGTCCACTGTTTCGGTGTCTCCGCAAGTGCGTCACTTTTCCGTTCCGGCCTCTTCGTTCGGAATCGTCCTGGGAATGGCAGGGTTGAGCAATTGCTGGCGTTTTGCCCATGTGGTCTGGGGCGTGGACGCGAGGATTGGCGAAGCACTTTTTACACTGACCGCAGTGGTATGGCTTGTTCTACTGGTTGGCTATGTAACCAAGTGGATGCGCGACCACGACGACGCAATGACGGAGTTCGAACACCCCATACATTGCTGTTTCATCGGGCTTGTGCCGGTTTCGACGGTCCTGGTCGGAGCGTGGGTGGCCACCTGGAGCGATAGCGCGGGGTCCGTGTTGGTGATATTGGGCGCGGCGGGCCAGCTTGGGTTTTCTACGTACCGCTCCGGCGCGCTATTGCGCGGCGGCCGCAGGCACGAAGACACGACGGCCGTCATGTATCTGCCCACCGTGGCGGGCAATTTCGTGTCCTCCATCGCGCTGAGTTCGATTGGATATGCAGACGCGGCCAAGCTGTTTTTCGGCGCCGGCCTTTTCTCGTGGCTTGCACTCGAGTCGGTGATCACCAACCGGCTTTATACATCCGAGCCGTTGGCGCACGCGATTCGTCCCACCTTGGGCATCCAGCTTGCGCCGCCCGCGGTGGCTTCGATCGCGTACCTTGCAATTTCCCACAACAGCATCGACATGATGTTTCTGGGCCTGTTTGGCTACGCGGTCCTGCAGTTGCTGCTGCTATCGCGCCTGTTGCACTGGTTCGTGGAGACGGGATTTTCGCCCTCTTACTGGGCCTTCAGCTTCGGGGCGACCGCGCTGGTGCTCGCCAGCATGCACGCCGCTAGCGTGCATGCTCACCCGGCGGTCGACGTCCTTGCATTGCCGCTGTTTGTGCTGCTTAACGTCGCGATTCTGGCGCTCTTCGTCGCTACGTTACGACTGCTGTTGCTAGGGAAGCTGTTTATGAAGTGACGCGTTCAAGGCAACTGTAGCGCGGTCACAGCGTGCCGTAGTGCCGTGCGCAAACCTTCTTCAACCACCGGATGGTAGAAGGGCATCTCAAGCATTGCATCCACTGTCAGCTTCATTTGCAGTGCCCAGGCAAGCAGGTGGGCAATATGTTCGGCATCCGGACCGATCCACTCCGCGCCCAGAAACTGCCGGCTCGCCTTGTCCACATACACATGCATCAAGCCGCGATTCCTCAACATCACGCGGCTGCGTCCCTGGTCTTCAAAGCTGACTTCGCCGGTTGCGAACGTGCCCGGCTCCAGATCGGCGTGTCGCGCGCCGACCATCGCAATGCCCGGGTTCGAAAACAGCACGGCCATCGGCGCACGGCGCTTCAACGGTGCGACGTCCGGGAAGCGGGCAGCGTTTGTCCCCGCGGCGCGACCTTCGTCCGCGGCTTCGTGCAATAGCGGCAGGACGCCATTTGCGTCGCCGGCAATGAACACAGGGTGCGCCCCTGCCTGCAGCGTAAGCGGATCATAGATAGGGGCACCGTGCTTATCGATCGTAAGAGAGGTGTTATGCAGTGAAAGCTTTTCGAAATTCGGCTTGCGGCCAGCCGTAACCAGCACATATTCAAACGTGTCCTCGACAACCTCTCCAGCGCCGGTCCGAAAGCGGATCTGCACCGCGTCACCCACGCGCGTTGCCGCTTCTACTTCGGCCTGGGCTTCGAAACGGAACGAGTTCTGGAAGGTCCGTTCGGCATACGCCTTGATAGCCGGATCCGTAAGGGGGCCAACGCGTCCGCGCGCGCCGATCACTGTCACGTCTACGCCGAGGTGGGCAAGCGCCTGTCCCAGTTCGAGCCCAATGACGCCTGCGCCGATCACCGCGATCTTGCGCGGCAGGTCCGACCATTCGAACACGTCGTCATTGACGATGACGCGCTCGCCAAGCGCCTGGTACTTCGCCGGGACAACCGGCGACGAACCGGTTGCGATCACCACGCTGCGTGCCCTTACACGCGTGTGGTCGCCAACCTGCAGCAGGCCGTCGTCGATAAAGCGGGCATACCCAGTCAACTTGTCGGCAGCCGGAATCGCGTCGACGCTATCGAGCACAAAACCCACCAGACGATCGCGCTCGCTCTTCACCCGTTGCATGACCTCGCGGCCGTCGACCCGAACGGTCCCGTCGACGTGCACGCCAAAGGGCGCCGTGTGCTGCGCGGCATGCGCTGCCTCTGCGGCGGCGATCAGCAGTTTCGATGGCATGCACCCGACACGTGCACACGTCGTACCATGCGGTCCGCCTTCAATGAGAATCGCGGATGCGCCGGCTGCCTTCGCAGCGCGATACGCCGGCAAACCAGCGCTGCCGGCACCAATAATGGCTACATCGGTCTGGACTGTGTTCATGAATTCCTCGAAACCATGATGCGATGAAGGGAGAAGCACCGCAGGCTCATCGAGACATGCTCGGGTAGAATCTGCTGCTTGATTACCTGTAACTTTAGGCGCGTACCCCCTCGGCGCTAATCCTCAACCGACTCAAGAATCTGCTCAAGCGGCTCATATGGATCTGCTCAGTCGAGTCCTCGCCCTTATCCCCGTCAGCGGCCGTCTGGACGTGCGCTGTCATTTCGGTGCGCCGTGGGCGATTGCACAGGGCAGCGCCGCCGTGCGCGAGATTCCGTACCACGTGCTGCTTTCGGGTGAGGCGGTGTTGGAGCATGGGAGCGGTCCCGCCGAGCAGCTGATTGCAGGCGACATCGTCCTGTTTCCGACCGGCGGCGCGCATCGGATCCACGACGGCAGCGGACGTCCACCGGCGCCGCCAGTCGAACGGCAAGACGTCTCGTTGCTGATCGCAGAGAACGAAGGCTCGGGCGCGCGTGCGGACATCCTGTGTGGCCGGTTTCTGATTGGTGCCGTGCCTGACCGGCTGCTGCGCGAGCATTTACCCGGACGCCTCGTGGTACACAGCGTCGAGAGCGCTGGCGGCACCGCGAACGGCCGTAGCGAAGCCACAGGGACGTCAGCGAGCACGCGGCTCACACGGTTGATCGAGTTGATGCGTGAGGAGTCGGTCGACGAAGGGCCGGGCAGCGAGGCTCTCATCAACCATCTTTCGGCCGCCCTGTTCGCCTTGACGTTGCGCTTTGCAAGCGGCGGCTCGCAACCGCCGCATGGCTTGCTCTCTCTCGCGGCACGGCCGCGCCTGCAACCCGCGGTCACGGCCATGTTCGAAACGCCGGACAAGCCATGGACGCTCGACCAGCTTGCTTCGTTGTGCAATATGTCGCGAGCGACGTTTGTACGACAGTTCCAGGATGTGATCGGCCGCTCCGCGACCGACATGCTGACCGATATCCGGATGACGCTCGCCGGGCACAAACTGCTTGAGTCGAACGTGGGTGTCGCCGAGATCGGAGAGATGGTGGGGTATCAGTCGAACGCTGCATTCCAGCGTGTTTTCAAGCGTCTGATAGGCGTGACGCCGTCACGTTACCGGACTTTGGGCGGCAAGGTCGAAGCGGCATAGAATGACCAGACCGCCAGGCTTTGATCGGGTTGAAACCCGCTACAAGGATTCAAGCATGAAGATCTGTATTTACGGTGCCGGCGCCATTGGCGGTTGGATGGGAGCGAGGCTTGCACAGGCGGGGCATAACGTCAGCGTGATCGCGCGAGGCGCAACACTGTCCGCGCTCAGGGAAAACGGCCTGCAACTCGTGGAGGGTGGCAAGACGACGGCATCGACAGTCGCGGCCAGCGAGCACGCTGCGGACCTTGGTCCTCAGGATATCGTGATTGTCGCGGTGAAGGCACCGGCGATGGCTGCGGTTGCTGCGGGCATCGCGCCGTTGCTGACCGAAAACACCACGATCATCACGGCAATGAACGGCATTCCGTGGTGGTTCTGCGATGGTCTCGGTTCGGGCTTTGCGGGTAAGCGATTGACATCGGTGGATCCGGAGGGCGCCATAGCAGCAGCGATTCCCAGCGCGCAGACGGTCGGCTGCGTGGTGCACGCAAGTTGTTTGCAGGACGCGCCGGGTGTGATCCGGCATCACCAGGGCAACGGCCTCATCCTCGGCGAGGCATCCGGACAGCCGAGCGAGCGGGTCGCGAAACTCGTGGAGACGTTCGCGGCAGCCGGCTTTAACGCCTCGGCGTCAGACCAGATTCAGCGGGACGTCTGGTACAAGCTGTGGGGCAACATGACAATGAACCCGATCAGCGCGATTACAGGCGCCACCACCGACAAGATTCTGGGCGACGACCTGGTACGCGGCTTCGTTACGCACGCGATGCTGGAGGCAAAGGAGATCGGTGCGCGATTCGGCATCACCATCGATCAACAGCCTAGCGATCGGCATGCAGTAACGTTGAAACTGGGCGCGATGAAAACATCCATGCTGCAGGACGTTCTGGCTCGGAAGACGGTTGAGATCGATGCTTTGGTGGGCGCGGTGCGAGAGCTGGGGCAGATCACGGATGTGCCGACACCGTTTATCGATGCGTTGCTGGGTCTCGCGCGCCTGCATGCGCGCACCCTGGGTCTCTATTGATAGTCAGGTTTACGGTGGCCCGGGTTTCAGTTTTGGCCGTTGCCTTCCTTCACTCCGGCACGCGCTGCAACAGGGCCTTTTCAAAGTCCAGGGCCTCCTGAACGAGCCACGTTTCGAAGGCAAGCAATTGCGGCGACGCCGAGCTAACCTGCGAGCAGGCGAGATAATACGCACCCGGCGTCGGCACCCGAAGTTCGAACGGTGCCACCAGCCGTCCGCTGCACAGATCATCCTCTATCAGCGTTCGCACCGCCATGACGATCCCTGGATTGTCGATGGCTCCCTTTCTGCTGCTCACCGTTTTCGCTCTGGTGCTCGATACGACGGTGTCATTGTTCGAAGATCACTTCGTACGCAGGCAACCGTCCGCCGGGCCGTGTCGCTATCGTGACAGGCGGCGCGCAGGGCATTGGGCTGACGGTCGGCCGCCGGCTTCTCGCTTCCGGGGCGAAGCTGGTTGTGTGGGACATCAACGAGGCGACCCCGGAGCAGGCGAGCGCCGACCTGAACGCCGTTGGCAAGGGCGCGGTGCATACGGAGAAAGTCGACATTGCCGACTACGACAGCGTGGCCGCCGCGAAGGCGGGCACGCTTGAGAGGAGCCGCATTCATGAAGTATTTTCGCATTGTCAGCCAACACGAACATTCGTCTTCTTGACGGATTGTATGACAGGCGTATAGACTGACTTATCAGCTTTACGTTTGCCGTCTTATCCGGGGTGCCGGGCGGCTCGTGGGCAAAGACTGATAGAGACGGAGACGCCATCATGCCGGGCTATGCAAGCGTAGGAGCACGTCTGGACGGCCTGCCGCTGTCCGGCTTCCACTGGCGGCTGCTCGGTCTGATCGCAGCCGGCATGTACTTCGATTCGTTCGACATTTACATCGCAGGCAGCGTGCTTGCCGCGATGATCCATAGCGGCGAATCCACGCTCGGTCTCAACGCCGCCTTCGTATCCGTTACGTTCATCGGCATGATGACCGGAGCATGGCTCTCAGGTGTCCTTGGCGACCGCTTCGGGCGTCGCTTCTGCTATCAGTTCAACCTCGGCATCTATGGCTTTGCTTCGATTGCGGCTGCGTTTGCGCCGTCGATGCCATGGCTCATTGCCTTCCGCCTCATCATGGGGATTGGGATGGGGGCGGAAATCGTGGTGGGCTACGGCACGCTCAGCGAGTTCATTCCGGCCGTCTGGCGCGGCCGTTTCGGCACCATCCTCAACCTCATCATCAACACATCGCTGTTTCTTTCGACGTTTCTCGGCTGGCTCATCGTTCCCCACTACGGCTGGCGCTGGATGTTCGCGATCGCCGGCTGCGGGGCACTGGTGGTGTGGTTCCTGCGCAAGTCGATGCCGGAGTCGCCGCGTTGGCTCGAAGCGCGTGGCCGCGCCGAGGAAGCCTCAGGCATCGTGACGCGTATTGAAGCTGCCTGTGGCGTGGATGCCGCCACCTCCCATGCAAACGAAGCGGCTCCACGCCGCATCGATCAGGAAGATCACGGCCAGCTCCGCGAACTGTTTTCCCGGCAACTGCTGGGCCGCACCATTACCGGCATTACGGTGCTGGTGGCGCTTTTCACGGTCAATTACGCATTCGTCAGCTGGATACCGACGTTCCTCGTCAAGCAGGGGCATAGCGTGTCCAATTCGCTGGGGCTGACGGCCGTCATGTTCGCGGGAGGGCCGGTCGGTTCGCTGATCGCGTTTCTGCTTGCCGAGCGGACGGGGCGAAAATGGGGAATCGTGCTGTTTTCGCTGATCTGCGCGGCGTTTGGCGTCGCCTATCCATTCGCGCAGTCCGCCGTTGCGATTGCCGCGCTGGGCTTTGCGATTACGTGCTGCATTTACGTGCTGTCCTCTTTCAGTGTGGCGACGTATGTCCCCGAACTGTTTCCGACCCGCTTGCGGCTGCGCGGGGCGGGGCTGTCGAATACGGTTGGGCGGGCCGTTAGCATCGCGATTCCTTACGCAGTCGCAGCATCGTTCATGAGGTTCGGCATCGCCGGCGTGCTGACGCTGATTGTCGGAACGCTGCTTGCTCAGGCGTTGATCGTTGGCCTGATCGGTGCGGAAACAAAACGGCGCTCGCTCGAAGCCATCGAAGAGGAAGCGGGCATTGCATCGCCTGACGCAATCGAGAGCGGCGCAGCCGGAGCAATCAGATGAAACCGGACGCCGCAGAGTCAAGGGCGGGTTGAAACGCCAAGTTGCAAATCATCCATCACGAGGACACCCGAGACATGTCATCGCAGATCGAGAATTACCGGATTTTTGCAGTCAAGTACGCACATTTCGAGCGCCGCTCAGGCGACAACTTTATCGGCGGCGATTCGCATGATGTCCCGATGCCGCTCGATTACTTCGTGTGGGCCGTGGTCGGCAATACGCGTACATTTATCGTCGACACCGGCTTCGATCAACCCATGGCCGACAAACGCGGCCGCACGATTACCAACTCGGTTGAGCGCGGTTTGCAGAAAATCGGCATCGCCGCTGCGTCCGTCGAGGACGTGATCATCACCCACATGCACTACGATCATGCGGGCAACCACGCGCTGTTTCCGCATGCGCGATATCACGTACAGGACCGCGAGATGGCCTATTGCACGGGCCGTTGCATGTGCCATCACGCGCTCAGCCACCCGTTCGAACCGGAAGATGTGAAGTCGATGGTCGGCCGTCTGTTCGATGGACGCGTGCGGTTTCATGACGGCGCATCGGAGGTGGCACCGGGCATCACCGTGCATTGGGTCGGCGGCCATACGAACGGTCTACAGATCGTGCGCGTCCATACTGAGCGCGGATGGGTCGTGCTGGCGTCGGATGCATCGCACTTCTACGCGAACATGCAGGAGCATCGGCCGTTCCCGATTGTGTATAACGTCGGCGACATGCTGGAAGGCTATGAAACCGCCCATCGTCTCGCCGCGTCGCCGAATCATGTGATTCCTGGTCACGATCCGGATGTGCTTGCGCGTTACCCGGCACATGATCGCGAGACGGAAGGCTGGATTGTGCGTCTCGATGCTGCGCCGCGCTGAGGAACAGATTACATGGCGCTAAAAGGCAAAAATGTGCTCGTGACCGGTTCGTCGGATGGACTGGGTCTGGCCATGGCGAGGGCGCTTGCAGCGGCGGGCTGCAATATCGTCCTGCATGGTCTGGAAGACGCACAAGGTATGGAGCATACGACTCGCGAACTCGCTACGTCGTTCGATGTTGGGGTGCATTACTTGCGCGGCGATCTTTCGGCAATCGACGGCGTCGATGCGCTTGTCGAGTCGGCTCGTGCGCGGCTTGGAACGATCGATGTGTTGATCAACAACGCGGTGGTGCGCCATTTCGCGAGCATTGAGTCGTTCCCTATCGAGCATTGGAACAACGCACTGGCCGTTAATCTTACGGCAGCGTTTCGCGCCATCCAGTTAACGTTGCCCGGCATGCGCGAGCGTAACTGGGGGCGCATCTTCAATATGACCTCCGTGTACGGTACACGCGCGACTGCAAATCGCGTCGACTATGTGACGACGAAGACGGCGTTGCTCGGACTCACGCGCTCGGTAGCGATCGAGACGCTCAATCAGGGCGTTACGTGCAACGCAATCTGCCCTGGCTCGGTGCTGACGCCGAACATCGACGGTCGCATCAACGAGTTGATGGATGTGCGCGGGCTAAGTCGTGACGATGCGGTGCATGAGTTTTTAAAGGGCAAGCAACCCACGGGCGAGTTGATCGATGCGGCACATGTCGGCGATCTGATCGTCTTCTTGTGCTCCCCGTCGGCAAGCCAGATCACCGGTGCGTTGATGCCGATCGAAGGAGGCTGGCTTGCAGGTTGATTCCTTCGCGATGCAAACGATCCCGGCAAACGCGATCACGCAGACGTTGGCGCGATTCGTCACCACCACCGGATGGTCCGGGATACCGGCTGCTGTACGACACGAGGCGAAACGCGCGTTGGTGAACTATGTCGCGGTTGCGCTTGCCGGTTGTCACGATCAAGTGATCAACAAGGCGGCCGCAGTCTACGGCCGCTTTCGCGCGGATCGGAGCGCCAGCGTGATCGGACGGGCCGATCAGACGGACATGTTGAACGCGGCGGCGCTCAACGCAATGAGCGCCAATGTCTTCGATTTCGATGACACGCATATGCCGACGATCATCCATCCAACCGCGCCGGTCGCGGCCGCGCTGTTTGCGCTGGCAGAAGCGCAGGAGGAGTCCGCAACGATCAGTGGAGAAGCGCTGCTTCTTGCGTTCGTGCTTGGCGTAGAGGTGGAATGCCGGATCGGCAACGCGTTGTCGCCCGAACACTATCAGCGCGGCTGGCATATCACTTCGACGTGCGGCGTCTTCGGTGCCGCCGCGGCAGTTGCTAAAGCCCGCGGGCTGAACGAACAACAGATCGTCTGGGCGCTTGGCAATGCATCGGCGCAGGCGGGCGGTCTGGTTGAAACACTTGGCACGATGTCGAAAAGCATTAGCGTCGGGAACGCGGCGCGCAATGGACTGTTGTCTGCACTGCTGGCTGCAGAGGGTTTTTCGGGTCCCGACGCTCCGCTCGAAGGAGCACGCGGATATTTGCGCGTGAGCGCTGCCAGACCGGATCTGGATGCGATCACGGATGGCCTTGGACGTGACTGGGCGTTGTCGTCGAACACATATAAGCCCTATCCGTGTGGTGTCGTGCTCAACCCGGTCATCGACGCGTGTCTTGAGTTGCGTCGCGACGCGAGCTGGACGCTTGACGATATCGAGCGCGTCGAGCTGACCGGACATCCGCTGCTGCGTGAACGGACCGACCGGCCCGGCGTGCGCTCGGGGCGTGAATCGCAGGTCAGCGCGCAACATGCCGTTGCAGTGACCCTGGCGCGCGGCAAAGCGGGTCTCGCCGAGTTCAGTGACGAGGCGGTCGCCGATCGTTCGCTCAAGGCCTTCGCGGACCGTTTGCATTTCATCGATGACGCGTCGTGGGATGTCGAGTCGGCGCAGGTCAGCATTGTGTTGCGTTCGGGAGAGTCCGTATCGCGGCGAGTCGATGCCGGGCGCGGCAGCCTCGCAGCGCCGCTGACGGATGAGGAACTGGCGGCGAAGCTGCGCGAGCTGGCCGCATATGGCGGCTCCGGCGTTCAGCCGCAACCGCTGACGGAGATGTTATGGCGCTTCGACCGTGAGCCGGAAGCCGCAACGTTGATGCGCATGGCGCGCCCAACGCAAGCGGCTTGACGGCTGCGAAGCAGAAACGAAGCTGAAACAGCGCTGCAGCAACGCGAAACAAACGATCTTTCATGGATGAGGGAAATCATGTCGAGCAGTGAGCAACAGAATCAAATCGGCTTTGTCGGTGTGGGTGTGATGGGCCGTCCGATGGCGCGGCGTCTGATCGAAGCCGGTCACCCGTTGATTGTCTACGACCGTGACGAACAGGCGGTCGCGGAACTCGCAGCGCTTGGCGCGCGGGCAGCGAAATCTGTTCGCGAAGTAGCCGACAACGCACGCATCGTGTTTACAAGCCTGCCCACTCCAGCCGTGTTCAAGCAGGTCGCGTTAGGCGATGGCGGCCTGATTGAAGGCAGCGGCGTGAAGATTCTGGTTGACCTGTCGACCGTCGGGTCCCGCACCGAGAAGGAAGTCGCTGACGGACTGCTGGAAAAAGGCATCGCAACTGTCGATGCACCCGTCAGCGGCGGAGCAGCAGGCGCGAAGAAGGGCACGCTTGCGATCATGGCCGCAGGCAACCCGGCGGCGGTCGACGAAGTGCGTGGATTGTTCGAAGTACTGGGCAAGGTGTTCATCGTGGGTGAAGAAGCTGGACAGGGCCAGTTGCTGAAGTTGCTGAATAACATGCTGTCGTCGACGGCCTTCGCCATCACCTCCGAGGCGTTCGTCGCAGGGATGCGCGGCGGCCTCGATCCCGAAGTCATGATGTCTGTGATCAACGCGGGTAGCGGCAAAAACGGCGCGACGCTGGACAAGTTTCCGAAGCAGGTGCTACCGCGCACCTTCGATTTCGGCTTTCCAATCGGCAGCGTTTGCAAGGACATCGGTCTTGCCGTCGAAGAATGCCAGGCCCTCGGCGTGCCGATGTGGGTGGGCAATGTTGCGCGCCAGGTATGGAACTACGCTGCAATGCAGGACGGCACGAAGCGCGATATGACCGAACTCGTCAAATACGTCGAACGTTGGTCGTCTAACGAAGGGCTTACGGACTGAGGCACCTGATCGCCGCTGCGGAAATACAGCACAATAGAAGACCACACAACCTTAACTGGAGAACTACATGATCGTTGAAATGCGTATTTATCACTGCGCCCCCACGCGTTTGCCGGCGTTGCTCGATCGCTTTACCAGCATCACGCTCGGATTCTTCGAGAAATACGGCATTGAGCAAATCGGCTTCTGGACCACGCTGATCGGTCCGAGCAATCACACGCTCACCTACATGGTGAAGTGGGAGAGTCTCGCGGAGCGCGAGCAGAAGTGGAACGCATTCCAGGCGGACGCGGAGTGGATCGCCAAGCGCTCTGCTACTGAGGCGGAGAAGCCGATTGTCGAGCGCGTTGAAAATCACTTTCTGACGCCGACGGTCTTCTCGGCGTTGAAGTAGGAGACGCATGTCATGACCCAACCGAAACGCATCGGCTTCATCGGACTCGGCATGATGGGTACGCCGATGGTGCAGTGTCTCGCGGGTAGCGGGTTCGAGCTATATCTCGACGACGCGGACGCCGCTCGTGTCGATACGTTGACCGCACAAACCGGCGGCCAGCGCCTGCAAGCCCAAAACGCCGCGGAGCTAGACGTGCTGATCACGATGCTGCCCAATTCGGCGATCGTGGAAAGCGTGTTGCTTGGAGACGGTGCTAACGGTTGGGCGAACCGGCTTGTGAAAGGCGCGGTCGTCATCGACATGAGTTCGTCGGAACCCGAGCGTTCGCGCAAGCTCGGTGCGACGCTCGAAGAGCGCGGTCTAGCCTATCTCGATGCGCCGGTCTCGGGCGGCGTCAAGCGGGCGAAGGAGGGCACGCTGGCGATCCTGGTCGGTGGCGATGCGCAAGTTCTCGCTCGCTGCAAGGCGCTGCTCGACGCGATGGGAACGAGCGTGCTTCACATTGGCGCTGCGGGTTCGGGCCATGCCGCCAAAGCGTTAAACAACTACGTCTCAGCCGCGGGCCTCGCGGCGACTGTCGAAGTGTTGCACATCGCGCAGCGTTTCGGCATCGAACCCGAGGTGATGACGGACGTGCTGAATGCGTCGTCGGGCCGCAGCAACACGTCCGAGAACAAGGTCAAGCAGTTCATGTTGAGTGGCACGTTCGCTTCAGGCTTCGCGCTTCAGCTGATGAACAAGGACCTGAAGATTGCACGGGCCCTTGGGCAATCCGTCGGTTATCCGATGACGCTCGGTGCGACGTGCGCGGAAGTCTGGGATGAGGCAGCGCAGCGTTCGACACCGTCCACGGATCACACGGAACTCTACCGGCTATTGCCTCGCGATGCATCCTGAACTGAAACCGACAGATTCGGAGTCCATCATGTCACACACAGCGCAGTTCTTTATCGACGGACAATGGGTCGAGCCCTTGTCCGAGATCCGCTTCGATGTGGTCGATCCGGCCACGGAAACAACGATTGGGCAGATTGCGCTCGGCAACGCACAAGATGTAGATCAGGCCGTGACCGCCGCACGCCGGGCGTTTCCGGCGTGGTCCGCCACGGATGTCCGCGAACGCGTCGACCTGCTCAAACGCGTGTTGAAAGTCTACGAGCGCCGCTACGACGAATTCGCTGAACTGATCCGCCGTGAAATGGGGGCGCCGATTACCTTTGCTCGCAGCGGCCAGGCCGCGCGCGGCCCGGCGCATCTCAATGCGCTGATCGACGTGCTCGAGCGCTTTGACTTCGAAGAGCAACGTGGCAGCACGCGCGTCGTGCTGGAGCCCATCGGCGTATGTGGGTTGATTACGCCATGGAACTGGCCAATCAATCAGATCGTAGTGAAGATCGCCCCGGCGCTCGCGGCCGGTTGCACGATGGTGCTCAAACCCAGCGAGTATTCGCCATTGAGCGCATTGCTGTTCGCCGAGGTGCTCGACGAAGCGCAAGTGCCTGCCGGTGTGTTCAATCTGGTCAATGGAGACGGGCCTGGCGTTGGCACGGCGATCGCCTCGCATCCGGGCATCGACATGGTCTCGTTCACCGGTTCGACGCGCGCGGGTGTGCTGGTGGCGCAGGCGGCAGCGCCTACGGTTAAGCGCGTCGCTCAGGAGCTTGGCGGCAAGTCCGCGAACATCCTGCTCGACGACGTCAACCTCGACGAGGCCGTGACGCGTGGCCTGGCAGCGTGCTTTACGAACTCCGGTCAGTCGTGCTCGATTCCTACCCGTATGCTCGTGCCGCGTCATCTGATGAACGACGCCGCGCAAATCGCAAAGCGTGCTGCGGAGGCTTACCGTATGGGTCCAACCAACGACCCGGCTACGCAACTCGGACCGCTCGTCAACCGTAACCAGTTCAATCGCGTGCAGACGCTGATCCAGAAGGGCATCGACGAAGGAGCACGGCTCGTGACGGGCGGCACCGGTCTGCCTGCGGGCATTGAGCATGGCTATTACGTGCGTCCCACGGTTTTCGCCGACGTGAAGCCACATATGACGATTGCGCGCGAAGAAATCTTCGGCCCGGTGCTCTCGATCATCGCGTACGACTCGGAAGAGGAGGCAATCCACATTGCCAACGATACCGACTATGGCCTTGCCGCCTACGTGCAGTCGGGCAACCTCGAGCGGGCACGCAAAGTAGGCCGTGCCTTGCGCGCAGGCGGTGTGCACCTGAACTATCCCGCGGCTGATTTCGGCGCGCCGTTTGGCGGCTACAAGCGCTCAGGCAATGGCCGTGAGTGGGGCGAAGCCGGCTTGCGCGAGTATCTGGAGACGAAGTCGATGGTCGGATATGGCCCGGCCTGACGAAAGCCGCTTTATTGTTGGACTGCCCGGTTCGGCTAGACCGGATGGGGCAAAAAAATTTGCACTTTTGCATTGTCGGACAATCAGCGTGTCCGGCAATAGGACGGTTTGAATCTGAAACCGCAATGAACCAGAGAGGATTTCACCATGGACAACAACGAACGCTTCGACAAAGGCTTTGAGAACCGCAAGGAGGTACTCGGTGCAGGGCACGTGGAGAAGTCGTGGGCCAACGCGGACGACTTCAATCGCCCGATGCAGAAGTTCGTCACCGAATGCTGCTGGGGCGACATCTGGGGCGATACGACGTTGTCGTTCAAGACGCGCAGCATGTTGAACCTCGGCATGCTGACGGCGATGAGCCAGCACCACGAGCTGGGGGTGCACGTGAGGGGCGCATTGCGCAACGGCGTGACGCGCGACGAGATTCGCGCGGTGTTGATGCAGGCAGCTGTTTATTGCGGAGCACCGCTTGCGCTGGCGGCATTCCGCGTCGCGAGTGAAGCGATCAAGGCCTACGAGGCGGAGAACTCGACGGCCTGATTACGTGGCAGACCAACACCCAGGAGACAACGATGAAAACCATAACTGCCAATGACGTAGTCCAGTCGGAAGGCGAGCAGTCGATCGAAACGAAAAGGCGCAATGCGATCAAGGGCGCGTTCTTTTCCGAGTTTATCGACATGTTCGATATTTACCTACCGGTCGTCGTACTTTCGCCGGTGCTCGGGTTCTTTCAACCGCCGCATCTTTCGACCGGGACAGAGACGATTCTGGCGTCTCTGGTTTTCATCACAACTTTACTCGGCAGGCCGGTCGGCGCATTGCTGTTCGGCATGATCGCGGACCGGATCGGCAGACGTAAGGCGTCGATCTGGTCGGTGACAGGTTTCGGCGTGGTCACGTTGCTAATTGCGCTGCTGCCCGGGTATCAGAGCATCGGCCTCGCATCGTACTGGTTGCTGGTGTTGCTGCGCTTTGTCGACGGCATTTTCCTGGGTGGCGGTTACACCGGCGCCATGCCGCTCGCAATCGAATACTCGAAGAAAGAGCAGCGCGGCTTCGTCGGCGGCTTCATCATTGCGGGCTTTCCTGCAGCCTATGTGACGATCAACCTCGTGGCGATGCTGATGTTCGCGCTCTTTCCGCTCAACGGCATGAATTCGCCGTATGCGCAGTGGGGCTGGCGTGTGCCTTTCGTGCTGGGCGCGGCGCTCGCTGGTGTGCTCGCGACCTACTACGTGCGCAAGGTCGCGGAGTCGGAAATCTGGCAAAGCGAAACCGCTGACAAAGCTGCGCAGGCCGAAAAACTGCCGCTTACCGACCTGATTCGCGGCAAGAGCGGACGCAACCTGTTGCAGGTGCTCGTGATGATGACCGGCTTCTGGCTCACACAGAACATTGTGACGATCTTTCTGCCCACGGGCTTGCTCGTGAAAACGCTGCACCTGTCGGGCTTCCAGATGGCATCGACGCTGATGATCACCTATTTCGTGCTGTTTTTCAGCTATATCGGTTCGGGGCTGATCGCGCAACGGATCGGCCGGCGCCGTTTCTTTGTCATCGTCGGACCGTTGATCGCGACGGTTGGCGCGGCGCTGCTGTATGTGCTGGCCAATGTCGACGGTTTGTCGCTGGCAGCGATTATTTTTCTCGTCTGTGTGCTTGCCGTACTCGTGACGTCACCATGGGGCGTAATCGTCACGTACATCAACGAGCGCTTCGTGACCGATGTGCGCGCAACCGGATTCGGCGTCGGCTTTAGTCTTTCCGTGATCATTCCGTCGTTCTACGCGTTCTATATGAACTGGCTCAGTGCACTCATGCCGCTGCGTATGACAGCGGTCGCGTTGCTGTGCCTCGGTGGCCTGATTGGGATGGTCGGCGCACTAATGGGCCCGGAAACGAAGGACGTCGATTTCTAAAGCAACCGTTTTCTTTAAGAGGGACGCGTTTCATGAATCAGAATCGGATCGGCTTTATCGGCCTTGGCAACATGGGCGGCCGGATGACGAGACGGCTCGTCGATGCAGGTATCGCTGTACTCGGCTTCGATACCGTGAAGGACCGTACTGCGGCAACTGGCGCAGAGCCTGCCGGTACGCTGCGCGATGTCGTGGCATTCGCGGATGTCGTGATGATGTCCCTGCCGGACAGCAAAATCGTGGAGGCGGTGGTCGAAGGGGAGGATGGTGTGCTCGCGCATTGCCGCTCGGGGCAGGTCGTGGTCGATCTGAGCACGGCCGCGGCCAGTTCCACCATCCGCCTGGCAAAACGTTTCGCAGAACGTGGCGTTCACTATGTCGACGCCGGCATCTCGGGCGGAGCAGCGGCCGCTGAAAAGGGCACGCTGACATTGATGGTGGGCGGCGACGCTGGCGCGGTCGACAAGCTGAAATGGGCATTCAAGCCGATCAGCGCAAAGGTCGCATACATGGGCGCGAGCGGAACAGGCCACACGACCAAGCTGCTGAATAACTTTCTGAATGCGGTGAGCCTTGCTGCGAGCGCTGAAGTGATGGTGGCCGGGAAAAAGGCCGGCCTCGATTTGCATCTGCTGCTCGATGTGCTGAACAGCAGTAGCGGCGTGAACTTTGCGACGTTGAACCGCTTTCCGAAGATCGTCGACGGCGATTATCTGGAAGGCGGTCTCACCGGCAAGCTGATGACCAAAGACGTGGTGCTCTATGTGGACCGGGCGCGCGAACTGGGCGTAACGTCGCTGAATGCCGCAGGGCCGCTGGCGAGCTTCGGCCTTGGTACGGCACTGGGCTATGGCGATGTGATCAGCAATCGGGTCGTCGATGCGATCGGCGATGTGTCGGGCGGCGTGCGGTTGCATGACGCTGGCAAGGACAACTGAGAAAAGGAGAAGCAGGCATGAAGGTATTTCACGGCAGGACGGACGGCGCGAAATCGGAGCTTCGGGGCGAGACGTTTTCGGGCGAGGTGTGGGCCGATCCGGTGATGCCGGCGACTGATGGCGTTACGATCAACACGGTGCTGTTTGCCCCGCGAGGCAGAACTTACTGGCATACGCACGAGTACGGTCAGGTATTGACGGTCACGGCTGGCAAGGGCTGGATATGCAAGGATGGAGAAGCTCCCCAACCGATTCGCCAGGGCGACATCGTCTTCATTGGACCGAACGAGCGGCATTGGCATGGCGCGAGCGACAGCAGCTATATGGTGCATATCGCGACATCGCTCGGCAAGGCGACGTGGCAGGAAGAAGTCGCAGAGAAGGACTATCCGGCCGGCGTGTGACGCTGATCGCGGCACCAACAGAATGGCGCGCACACGGCCCTCTCCGCTTTCGACAGGAACAACGCGATGAGTTCAAACGAGTCAGGCAAGCCGTCATCTCAAGAGCACGACGTCCAGCATATCAAGGACGAATTCATCCGCATGCATGGTGCGTGGTCTCCCGAGTGGGAGAGCATGTTGCGTCTCGACGCGGGTTTCGTGGCGGCTTATCTGCAGTTTTCTTGCGTGCCGCAGCGGAAAAACCATCTTGGCGACAAGGTCCGGGCATTCATCGCGCTCGCCGCCGATGCCTGTGCGACGCAACTGTACGCGCCGGGCGTCGCGCATCATCTGCAGCGCGCCTTGTCGTTCGGCGCGACGCGCGATGAATTGATGGAGGTGCTCGAACTGGTGTGCACGATCGGCATCCATACAAGCAATGTAGGCGTGCCGGTACTGCTTGAAGTGCTGGAGGAAGAGGGCCTGCGCACGGGCCCCGCACCGCTCGACGATCGAAGGCTCGCATTGAAGGCGGCTTTTGAAAAGAACCGCGGCTACTGGCATCCCACCTGGGAGGGGCTGCTTGAACTCGATCCCGATCTGTTTGAAGCTTACGTCGAGTTTTCATCGGTGCCATGGAAAACCGGCGTGCTGAGTCCGAAGGTCAAGGAACTGATCTACTGCGCGTTTGACGCTTCTTCCACGCATCTGTACGTCCCGGGACTGAAGCTTCACATGCGTAACGCGCTGCGCTACGGAGCAACGGCCGAGGAAATCATGGAACTGCTGGAGATTGTCAGCACGACGGGCATTCACGGTGCGGAACTCGGTGCGCCGTTGCTTGAGGCGGCATTACAAAAAACTAAAGAAACTGCACCGCCATCCTGACAAAGCGCCTTCGGTAGGCATCGGTGTAAATCTCTAGATTTTTTTATGGCGAGTTGTGATCCGAATTTTTTTCGCTCATTGTGCATTGTGCACAACGGATTTCGGGCTTGCCAATGAACACACCGAACACGCCGGATTCGACGACATCGTCCGAGTCCGTAAAGGCGGTTTCTTCTCCCAATGTCCGGCCGGATCCCCGCCTTACGGTTGCAGGTCTTAACCATGGATTCGAAACCGACGACGGCGTGCGAACCGCGCTCTTCTCCGGGCTGAATTTCAGCGTCGGAGCGGGGGAGATCGTCTCGATCGTCGGTCGCAGCGGCGCGGGCAAGAGCACGCTGTTCAATCTGGTTTCGGGACTGCTTAGTCCGCAGAGCGGGCGTATCGAAGTCGGCCGCCGCGCGGACGGCGGTGCGGGCCGCATCGCCTATATGCTGCAAAAAGATCTGCTGATGCCGTGGCGCACGGTCCTGCAAAACGCGCTGCTGGGCATCGAGCTTTACAGAAAGGTGACGCCTCACGACATCGCCCGCGCCCGTGAGATGCTCGCGCGCTATGGGCTGACCTCGGTGGTCGACGCCTACCCACAGGCGTTATCGGGCGGCATGCGGCAGCGGGTTGCGCTGACCCGCACACTGCTGGTCGACCCCACCCTCGTGCTGCTCGACGAACCGTTCTCGGCCCTCGACTATGAAACGCGCCTGGCACTCGAGGACGACGTCATGGCGCTGCGTCAAAGCAGCGGAACCAGCGTGGTGCTCGTCACGCACGACATCGAAGAGGCGATTGCGATGAGCGACCGGGTGATTCTGCTCGGCGGCCGGCCTGCGCGCATCGAAGACTCCGTCGACGTCAAACTGTCTACGCAGGGGCCGCGCACGGCGGTATCGGCTCGCGAGGCGCCGGAGTTTCGCACCTTGCATAAGCGCATCTGGGGCGGTCTGCGCAGCAATACGATTCATCATGCAGGAGCGTCGACATGAGTGATGCAGTTATGTCAGCACAAACAGCAGGACGGCGTATGCGTGTGCGGCGTCTGAAAGGCCTGGGAGCGACCAGTGGCGTTGTGACGCTGATCATGGTGGCGCTCGTTGTGCTGTGGCAGGTGGCCGCTGGGCGCGGGTGGATCAACGGCCAGTTGTTCGGCTCGCCACTCGGCATCTATAAAGCCGCGGCAGTGGGGCTCGCGCAGGGCAGTCTCATTACGGACACGTTGACGACGCTGTATGAGACCGTGCTGGGACTCGTGATCGGCAGCGGTCTGGGGATCGGGCTCGGCTTGCTGCTCTGGTTCGTGCCGCGCGTAGCGGGTGTCACGGAAGGCTTTGCAGTGATTCTCAACAGTATTCCCAAGATTGCGCTCGGCCCGCTGATTGTCATCTGGTTCGGTTCGGACATGACCTCGAAAGTCTGGCTGGCCGGTATCTCCACTTTCGCCGTAGCGATGATTTCCTCCTGCGCCGCCGCGCGCGAGGTCGACCAGGATCTGTTGAACCTGTTTCGCTCTTTCAAGGCGAAGCCCGGGATGATCTTTCGCAAACTGATCGTGCCGGGCGCGCTACCGTGGATCTTCTCGACGCTGCGCGTGAATATCGGCTTCGCGTTGATCGGCGCTGTCGTAGGCGAATACATCGCGTCGCAAGCAGGTCTTGGTCATGCCGTGTTCGTGGCAGGCTCGCTCTTCGACCTCAATACAGTCTGGCTCGGCATCATCATCCTGACGTTGATGGCGACGCTGCTCTCCTGGATCGTTCAACTCGCGGAAAACCGCATCATTTCATGGAAAACGAAGCGATGAAGCAGTCTCTTGTCTCGCAGCGAAAACCGTCGTCGTTCAGCGTTCTGACGCTTAACCGGTTCATGCTTGGCGCCGCGACCGGTGCGGTGTTTGCGATGGCGGCGAGTCAGCCCGCAGTAGCCGCGCCGGAAAAAGTTGTGGTCTACCAGGCATTTCAATCGATTCAGTATCTGCCGCTCTATGTCGCGATAGACAAGGGCCTGTTCGCGCAGAACGGTCTCGACGTGCAGAAGGTCACGGCCGGCAGCGGCGCGCAAGGCGTTGCCGCGGTGATCGGCGGGCACGCCGACTTCTCGCTACAGGATCCGATGACCGCGGTGCTGGCTAACCTCAAAGGCGCAACGCTCGTCAACGTGGCGAATGTCGTGGCGGGCGTGCCGGTGTGGATCCTGACGCCGCCCGACTCGGCGTTGAAGAATCCAGCGGACCTCGCGGGCAAAACGGTGTCGACGGCATTACCGCCGTCGACCAGCACGTATCTGCTGCAGCGCCTGATCAAGGAAGAGAAAGTTGCTGGCGTCAATCTGAATACGGTGCAGATCGGCACTGAACTGGCGCCCGTCTCGGCAGGACGCGCCGAGGCCGCTGCAATCTATGAGCCGCAAGTGGATCAGGGAATCGCGTCGGGCTACAAGATTCTTTATGCGTTTCCCAAGGCTTACCCTGGCGGTTACGCTTTCTCGACGATGGACACACTTGCGGCCACGATCAAGTCGAAGCCGGCGATGGTGGCGGCCTTTGTGAAATCGGTCGCGCAGGCGGAAGCGTTGATCCAGCAATCGCCCGATACGGCCAAGGCTGTCGCCGTGGCGGAATTTCCGACGCTCGACAAGAAGATCGTGGAGACTGCAGTGGACCGTCTGATCAGCCAGAAAATCTATGCGGCGAACCCCGACATCTCGCAGCAGGCGTTCCGCAATGCGCTGGACCTGCAGGAATACATCGGCAATATCAAACCGGGCAGTGTCACGTACGACAGCGCGGTAGACGATTCCTTTGCCAAGGCCAGTGCGAAATGAGTGAGCAGAGTGGCGCATTTATCGCCGAACTGATTGCCAGTCGCGGTGATCCGCAGCTTTGTCGCGCGCGGCTCGAAGCCGCGCAGCTACGTGCTCAAGAGTGCGAACCATGGCTGAAGGCCTTCGTCTACCGGCCCGATAGCTACGAGACCGTGAACGCAGTGGCTAAACCGCTGGCTGGTTTGCCGATCGGCGTGAAGGATCTGATGGCGACGCACGACATGCCGACGACCTACGGCTCGCCTATCTATCAAGGTTTTCAGCCTGCCGAGGACGCGTGGATCGTCGAACGGATTCGCCACTTCGGCGGCATTGTGTTCGGCAAGACCGTCACCACCGAATTTGCCTGGCGCGAGCCGGGTCCGACGGTCAATCCGTGGAACCGGCTTCATACGCCAGGCGGTTCGTCGAGTGGTTCGGCTGCCGCGGTCGGTGCAGGCATCGTACCGCTTGCGGTCGGCACGCAGACTGTCGGCTCGGTGATCCGGCCTGCAGCGTTTTGCGGTGTGGTCGGCTATAAGCCGAGTCACGGCAATGTATCGAAGGCGGGCGTGCATCCGTTGGCGCCGTCTTTGGACCACGTGGGATTTTTTGCCCGGACTGTAGAAGGCGCTGCACTTTGTCACGCGCTGTTCGTCGACGCGAAACCCGAGGTGCTCGAAAGTCTCGATGCCTGGCATACCTACTTTACGGCGCAACCGCCGCGTAAGCTTGGTGTTGTCCGTACGCCGTTCTGGGACCGCGTGACACCGGAACAGAAGGCCAGTTTCGATGCCACGCTCGCGCGCCTGCAGGCTGCGGGCGCGACATTGATCGAACTCGATCCGTTCGACGCAATGCCGTCGATGCTCGATGCCTTGCAGACCATTCTCCAGGTTGAAGCAGCTCGCGCGATCGGACCGTTAGCAGCGGACCATCCGGACCTGATCAGTACGCATATGCTTGCGCTGACGAGCGCAGGCGCAGCGGTGTCACCAGAAAAGTACGAAACCGCGTTGGCGCTTCAGGCGAAGCTACGCAGCGAATTTGCTGGTTTCATCGACGGCTGCGACGCGCTGGTGACGGTACCAGCAACGGGTGGAGCGCCCGAAGGCCTGGCCGATACGGGCGACGCGACGTTCTGCGCGCCGTGGAGTTTTCTCGGTGTTCCAGCGGTGACGGTGCCTGCGGGGCAAACTTCGGACGGCATGCCGCTAGGTTTTCAGGTGCTGGGCAGACAGGGTGACGATCTGCCGACCCTGCAAGCCGCGGCGTGGATCGAAACTGTTTTGGGGTAGGGCATTGACCAGATTCTATCGGACAGCTCAACAATATGTATTGAGTACGCTTAGAGCGGAAATCCTGCAAGGGCTGTATCCGGCTAACACGCATCTGCGTCAGGAGGAGGTGGCGAAGCGTCTTGGCGTCAGCACGACGCCGGTTCGTGAGGCGTTTCGCGACTTACGCGCAGAAGGTCTTGTTTCGATTGACGCGAACAAGGGCGTCGTCACCCGAGGGCTAACGCTCGCGGATGTGACCGGCATCTATGAACTGCGCATGATGCTCGAACCAATGCTGGCGCAGCGCGCCTGCGTGCAGATTACGGCAACCGATCTGGAAGCGGCGCAAGGCACGCACGACGCGATGGAGGCGACCACATCGCCGGAACAGTGGTCGCTGCTGAACGAAGACTTCCACTCGCATCTGGTGAAGAGCCAGGCGGACACGCGCCTCTTCGACATGTGCGAATCGCTTTCGCTCGCGGCGCGTCCTTATGTGAGTCTTTCGATGCATGTGAATGAAGACATCATGGCATCGAACAATCGCGAGCATGCAGGACTTCTCGCGGCCTACGAGGCGGGCGATGTCGACGCCGTATATGCGCAAACCCGTAGCCACCTGGAAAATACCCGTGATGCCGTGGTCGAGTACGTGAACCAGTGGCTCGACACGGAGAGCCGGCTTCAGAGAAAATCGGGCTGATCGTCCCTCAATCATCAGCCGGGAAAGCCCGCATATGGATTCCGTTGCATTGAACACGTTGTCGGCGGTAGACGCCAGGCGTCTGATCGCCAGCCGCCAGCTTTCGCCCGTCGAACTGCTGGACGCCTGTATCGCGCAGATGCAAGCCGTCAATCCCAGCGTCAATGCGGTCGCGGCGACGCGTTTCGCACAGGCGCGCAGCGAAGCACGCACTGCCGAGCAGGCGGTCATGCGTGGTGAAAAACTGGGTTTGCTGCATGGGCTGCCGCTAGGTGTAAAGGACCTGGAAGAAACTGGCGGTCTGCTGACGACTTACGGCTCGCCGATATTTCGCAGCAACGTGCCCGCTCACGACAACGCGATGGTCGCGCGTTTGCGCGCAGCGGGCGCAATTCTGACCGCGAAGACCAACACGCCGGAAATGGGCGCGGGCGCCAATACACGCAACGCGGTATGGGGCGCCACCGGTAACCCCTTCGATCCCGCGCTGAACGCCGGCGGCTCGTCCGGTGGCTCTGCTGTCGCGTTGGCGACGGACATGCTGCCCTTGTGCACGGGGTCCGATACCGGCGGCTCGCTGCGTATTCCCGCTGCGTATTGTGGTGTCGCGGGATTTCGCCCGTCTCCGGGACTGGTGCCTGGCGACACCCGCCTGCTCGGCTGGTCGCCACTGACCGTGTCGGGCCCGATGGGGCGCACCGTGGCCGATATGCGTCTGCAGATGGCGGCGACGGTGGGCCTGCACGGTGGCGAACCGCTCGGCGTCGAGTGCGATTTCCGGACCATTCTGCGGGCACGCGACGTCGATCTGAACGCGTTGCGGATCGGGTACACCGAAGACTTTGGAGTCTGCGAGGTATCTCAAGCTACGCGGCAGACGTTTCGCGCGAAGATGGCGGCGCTGTCGGGCTACGTCGGTGTCTGCGAACCGGTGAGTTTTGAGCTGGGCGAGGTCAACCGCTGTTTCGATGTGATTCGCGCGCAGAATTTCATCGCGGGCTTCAAGGAGATCTACGAGCGTGACCCCAATCTGCTGGGAGCGAATACGCGTACCAACTACGAGATGGGGCTCGCCATGTCGCTCGGTGATGCCGTCTGGGCGCATGCAGAGCAGACCCGCATATTTCGGCGCTTCCAGGCCGCGTTCGACACGTACGATCTGATCGTTTCGCCGACCTGTCCCGTCTCGCCGTTCCCCTGGCAACAGGTCGCGCTCACGGAGATGGATGGACGCCCGCTCGAAAATTACTACCGCTGGCTGGGACTGACCTACGTGGTGAGTTTGCTGACGCATCCCGCGCTCTCGTTGCCGGCCGGAACGGACCATGCCGGCATGCCGTTTGGGCTGCAACTGGTGGGACCGTTCCGCGGCGATCGTCGCGTGCTGGATATTGCTCAGTCGCTGGAAAGCGCATTCAGCTTCGACGATGCGTTGCGGCGGCCGATGCCCGACTTCGTCAAACTGGCGGCGAGCCGGGTGGCGCTGAAATCGATTGTTACGGACGCGCCTGATGAAGGGCTCGCGCAGGGTGGGTCGACAGCCGGCCAGGCGAGGCATTGAATCTGCACTCGCTTGTCATCGACTTCGCTATGACGCGAACAACGCCTTGCGAATGATGGCATGCACGCCCCAGTTGCCGTCGACCACTTGCGTCACACCGAAGTCGACCGCAACCGAGATCAGCGAGATGGCTTCGTCTTCGCTGAGCCCCTTGGTGGTCATCAGAAAGCGACGCGTTTTGATAAACGCGTCGCGCATCGCGAGGTCGAGTGTCGATTTTTCGTACACCTTGCTTTGTGCGTGAGTGCCAAACTCGGCCAGATAATTCGCGTGGCTAAAGCCGTGCAGCACCCATTCGTCCGCGGTTTCGACGAGCGGATAGGTCAGGTCCAGATACGGTTGGCCGGCCAGGGTGGCCTTCTTGTGCAGCACGAGCTGAAAGTCGCCGGTCAGCGAGCATTCGATCGCGGTGCCACACAGTTCCGAATCGCCCTGCGATGCGTGGGGGTCTCCCACCGAGAGCAGGGCACCAGCCACCCCGACTGGCAGATACACACTCGCGCCTTGCGCGATGCGCCAATTATCGAGGTTGCCGCCGAAGGCCGACGGCGGAATCGAATCGATCAAGCCGTTCTGCTGCGGCGCGACTGCGATCAGCCCAAAATGCGGGCGCACGGGTATCTTGACGCCCTTCAGGATGCCGTAGTTTTCCTCGACCGTCGAATGGTCGACGGGAACGCCTGGATAGTCGATGGTCGGATGCACGACACCGAACGGATCGCGTTGCGGCGTCCAGCGGTAGTTGTAGACCGCGCGCGCATACGATGCACCGTGCTCAGGTAGCTCGGCATCGAGTTCGTAGATCGTGACGACCTCGCGCGGTTTCGGTTCAGTGAGCAACTCGCGGTAGTGGAATCCCCACCACGCGGCGGCATTGCTACCGAAGGCACGCCCGCTGAACTGCGGATTGGCACAACGCCTTGGATGCACGGCGAGAATCCTGACTTCGAGTACATCGCCGGGCTCTGCCCCGCGTATGGCGATCGGGCCTGTGCAAATATGCACGCCGAAGCCTTCTCCCGCACCGCGTCCATAGATCGACGCATCGATCGGTCCGGCGCCGCGCCGGTTCACGTTCTTGCGCTCGGCAGTCCAGTGAAACACGCTTTCGGCACCGGGGTCGCCCGCTACCATGCGCGCCCAATCGTCGGAGGCGTGCTGCGTCAGCGTCTCGATTGTCACGGTATCGCCACTCTCCACTTCGAGCACAGGCTTCAGGTCGTGGGAGAAGTAGCCCCAGTGAACGGTGTTAGCGGTCGCGCGCAGCAGATGATGCCGTGGCTTGCCCGGCGCGCGGCCGATTCCTTTCCCTTGGCCGGTATGCGTCTTTACCGGCGGATTTGCAACGAGCGTATCCGTATCGTTGGCCGCTGCATGATCGGCATGTGCTGCCTTCGTTCTTGCGGCCTGTGCACCGGCTTGCGCGTGAATCAGCAACGCCTCGGCGTTGAACGGCAGGCCGCGTGAAATGCGCTGGACCAGATGCCGCGCAAGTTCAAGGCTGGCTTCGTGGCGGAAGGCGCGCGGCGTGGTGTGATATTGCTCGCGGAACGCGCGGCTAAAATGGGCGGGGTCGTTAAAGCCCCAGCGGAAACAGATGTCGGAGATCGACATCTTTTCGTACAGTGGGTCGATCAGTTCGGCACGGCAGCGTTCGAGGCGGCGCGAGCGCAGATACGTCGAGAAGCTTTGGCCGACCGTTTCGAACAGCTTCTGCAGATAGCGTGGCGAGACACGCTCCTCTTTCGCGATCGGCGCCAGGCTCAGGTCCGGATCGGCGAGGCGTGCATCGATGCTGCGGCATACGCGCGAGAAAATCGCAGCCTGGGTCGAAGTTAGGCCACCGATGTTTTCCTCGCGTTGATGCACTGCGAGACTGGCGATCAGGAACTCGGCGAGCGCCAGTTCGAGCGGGCGTAACTCGCTCACCGACAAGGTATCGAGGTTTTCCACAATCGACATGAGAAACGCCGAGAACACATGACCGATACCGGCGTCGGCCGCGATTCGCCCGGCGCGCATCGACGACGGCGCGAGCAATCGCGCACTGATCGTCGCGCGCGGCACCCGTACGACAAAGGCGCGGAAATCGGCTTCGAAAGCGAGCGATGCGTGTTCGCGCGAAGGCAGGTAAACCAGGTCGTTCGGCGCGACGGGTTCGCGCCTGCCATCGGCAATGAGCATGGCGTCGCCGTCGACATTCAGCACGATCAGCAGGCTATCAGCCGCGGACGTATTCAGTTCCAGGGTCTGTGCCACCGAGGCGAGCAGACTCAGATCGAAGCCGCCAATCGATGTCTGCGTTTTGATCGTCCCGTGCAACGCCCGGCCGGTGGCGAGCGCACCGGTTTGCAGGCCCATGCGGTCGAGCGCCTCGCGCCAGGCGCGAGGCCGTTCGACTTCCGGATAGGACTCGGTGGTGAAACGCTGCAGATCCAACGTGGACTCCAGGGCGGTGGCTGACGACGCACCTGCGTCGCGCGGCGCCCGGTACCCTTGCGCCTGGATCAGACGGGTTGGGCGCGTCATGTCGTGCACCTGAAAGCAACCTTCGCGCCATTGAGCGTCACGGTGCTGCGGCGCGTCTGCACGACGCGCAGCGAGCCAGGGTCCACCTTCGTCGTGCGCGCGTGTGCGCCAGCCTCGCGCATATGCACCGCGCTGGCGCATCTGATTTCCCTGACGCGACCTGTTGCGTCGATCGGCACCTCGAACGCTGGAGCGTGTCTCACACGAACACGTTCTTGCGGATCGAGCCGTGTACGCCCCAGTTGCCGTCCACGACCTGAGTGACGCCGAAGTCGGCGGCAACCGACATCAGCGCGATGGCCTCGTCCTCGCTGAGCCGGTGCACCGTCATCAGAAAGCGGCGCAGCTTGCGGAACGCGTCGCGCATCGCCCTGTCGAGGCTGGCGTGCTGGGCCACCTCGAGCTGTGCGTTCGCGCCGAGTTCGGCCAGGTAGTTGGGAAACGTGAACCCGTACACGGACCATTGATCGTCCGTTTCGAGCATCGGGTGGGTGAGACCCTCCAGACTCGTGCCGTCCAGGTCGCTCTTCTTGTGCAGTACGAGCTCGAAGTCGCCCGTCAGCGATGTTTCGATGGCCGTGCCACCGAGTTCGCTGTCGCCTTGTGCCGCATGCGGATCGCCGACCGAGAAGAATGCACCCTCGACGGCGACCGGGTAGTACATCCGCGCTCCCTTGCCGACCCGCCAGTCGTCGATATTGCCGCCGCTGTAGCTGGGTGGAATCGAACTGACGTAGTCGGATTCGGCTGGTGCGAGTCCCATCGTGCCGAAGTGTAGCCGGGCCGGCACCTTCACATTCGGCATGATGTTCTCGCGCTTTTTGACTAACGCATGATCGACCTGCACGCCGGGATAATCGATGCTCGCGTGCACGATGCCGTCCGGATCGGTCTGCGGCGTCCACACGTAGTTATAGACGGCGCGTGCAAACGGCTCGCCGGAGGTATCGAGCTCAAAGATCGTGACCACCTCGCGCGGCTTCGGCTCCTCGATCAGATCGTGATATTGAAAGCCCCACGAAGCCGCGACATTGGAACCGAAACAGCGGCCCCGATAGCATGCATGACAGCTCGGTCGTGGCCGCACGTCGAGGATCCGCACTTCGAGAACATCGCCGGGTTCAGCGCCTTCGACAGCGATGGGCCCGGTCAGCAGATGCACGCCGACGCCTTCGCCGGCGCCTAGCGTGAAAGGGCCTTCGGTTGCGCCGGCACCGCGTCGCGAGACCGCCTTGTGCTCGCGGGTCCAGTGAAAGACGCTCTCGGCGCCGGGGTCGCCATCGATCATCCGCTCGTGGTCGTCGTTGGCATGGTGCGTGAGTGTCTCGATCGTGACGCGGTCACCGGAGCGCACGGTCAATGCGGGTGCGACGGCTTTGCTGAAATAGCCCCAATGAACGGTCTCTGGCGACACAGGGAGGGTGTGGTGCTTCATATTGGGTTGAACCTCGCTGGGAGCACCGCGCGCGAAGCCGGGCGGTGGGCAATCGTGTGGATGATCGCAGCCGATGCGAAGACGCATGCATTGAGCGCGGTCTGGAAGAGCGCATTGACGGCGACGATCACGATGGGACTGCAAGCCGGCTGTCGGCGCCCATTACGTTCAGAAAACGCATGGTCAGCGGATGGCGCGGATGCGTGAGGATTTCGTGCGCGGGACCTTCTTCAACCACCGCGCCGCCGCTCATGAACACGACGCGATCGGCCACCTCGTCGGCGAAACGCAACTGGTGCGTCGAGATAATCATCGTCAGACCGCCTTCGATGGCGAGCCGCTGGATCACTTCAAGCACCTCGCCGACGAGCTCGGGGTCGAGCGCCGAGGTCGGTTCGTCGAGCAGCAGCACGCGCGGTCGCGGTGCGAGCGCGCGGGCAATCGCGACGCGCTGCTGCTGACCGCCGGAAAGATGACGGGGCAACGCATCGGCGCGCTGCGAGAGACCGACGCTTTCGAGCAGTTCGCGCGCACGGCGCTCGGCGTCGGCGGGCGCCATGCCGTGTACCCAGCGCAGCGGTCCCGCAATGTTCTCGCAGGCCGTCAGGTGACTGAACAGGTTGAAATGCTGGAACACCATGCCGACGCCGGCGCTTGCCCGCTCGTTGGCGATCTCATGCGGGGTCATCGGGCGGCCATCGACACGAAAGCCGAGCCGTTGCCCATCAATGCGGATTTCACCACTGTTCCATTGTTCGAGATGGTTGATACAGCGCAGCAGCGTGCTTTTGCCGGACCCGCTCGGCCCGAGCAGCGCGACGACCTCGCCGGCGCGCACCGTCAGGTCGAATCCTTCCAGCACGGTCTGGTCGCCGTAGCGTTTGCAGAGGTCGCTGACCTGAACCGCCGCGCGTTGTCTGGTCAGTTCTGCGTAGCGTTTCGAGCGGTCCGGCTGTGGGTCGGGCTTGCGGAGCGTGGCGAGCGGCGGCTGTTCGAGCGATGCATCGGGCGCTGACGGCATACTCGCGCGAGACGTGCTCACCGCGACACTCATGCGGCGCCACGGCAGCAAGCGTGCGAAGCGTTCAGACGCTGGGCGGTCAAGGTCGAGCGCGGCCTCGGCGATCAACTGGATCGCGGCAATCGCACCGGTCAGCAACAGGTACATCAATCCGGAGGCGAAGAAGATCGAGAAAAAGTCGAACGTCGACGAGGCGAGTTGGGTGCTGCGCAGTGTCAGCTCGTCGACGGCGATCACCGATGCAAGCGATGAGTTCTTCAACGCGCTCACCGACTCATTGCCAAGCGCCGGCACGATCATGCGGATTGCCTGCGGTGCGATGACGCGATGCAGCAGCACGGTGGGCGTCATGCCGAGCGCCTGTCCGGCGAGCAGTTGTCCCCGTTCGACGCCCAGCACACCGGCCCGCAGGATCTCGGCGATGAACGGCCCTTCGTTGGCCGCCAGCGCGAGTCCTGCTGCGCCGATCGCGCTTAGCTTCAGCCCGATATGCGGCAGTGCATCGTACGCGAACACCAGTTGCAAGATCAGCGGTGTGCCGCGAAAGATCACCGTATAACCGCGCGCGAAAAGAGCGAGCGGCCCGACTCTGCTCAGTTGCATGCTGGCGAGCACCAGCCCCACGACGAGCCCTCCGGCGAGCCCAAGGAGTGTGACTGCGATCGTGAAGCCGATGCCCTTGAGCAGATACGGCAGCGCGAGATAGTGCAGGAACAGGTCCATCAGTTCGAGACGATCAGCTTGGGTGTTTCGAGATTTTCAGCGCCGAGCGACCACTTCTTCAACAGGTCGGTCTGGATGCCGGCCTTCTGGATCGCGACCAGTGCCGCCATCACGGCTGCGCGGAACTCCGGTTTGTCCTTCGGTACACCGATACCAACCGAATACGGCAGTGTCACCGCGGTCGCCTTTTCCAGTTGATCCGGGTACGCCTTCACCGCCTGATCTACCGTGTTCACGTCGTTGACGTACGTATCGGCGCGGCCCGAAAGGATCGCCTGAATGCAGTTCGCGTTGTTGTCGTACAGTTGCACCGCAGCTTCCTGCTTGCTGGCTGCCTTGCAAGCCGGCGCGAGGTTCTGGATCAGCGGTACTTCGACGTAGCCGGTGTTTTCCGCGGCGGCCGTGCCGCACAGCGACGGATTGATACCGGTAATCTTCTTCGGATTGCCCTTGGCGACGAGCACACCGTCAAACACCTTCGAGTAGGTAATGAAGTCCGCAGCCTTGGCACGCTCCTCCGTTGCGTAAATATCTGAAATCACGATATCGGCCTGACCGCTTTGCAGGGTCGTCAACAGCGCGGCGAACGTAACCGGCTTGTATGTCATCGTGAAGCCGAGACAATTGCCGATGGTTTCGCCCAGGTCGATATCGAAGCCGACGTATTTACTCGGATCGTTCGGGTCTAGTGCTTCATAGCCGGGCGTGTGCGGGTTGATCGCATTGACGAAGGTTTTGCCCTTGAATTGCGGATATTTCGCCTGCAGCGCCTTGCATTCGCCAGGCACGGCCGCGCTGGCTGCCCTGGCGTGGCCCGTTATCAGCAGCGCCAGCAGGCAGATGGCGCCGAGGAGCAGTTCATGCCAGCGGCGACCCGTGCCGCCGGCACGTCGCAAGCCATGCCTATGATCGACAAGATTGGTATGCATCCCGAGACTCCCTGAGCGGCAGATGTCAAAGGCGTACCCCATGCACGCCTTGTTGCATCGCACTAGTGCAAGCGTAGGTGGAGGAAATTTCGCGGACTTGTCCGGGGACGCACAAATGCTTGCACGGGGGTGAAGCGAGGCTGCCTGGGTTTCGTTTTCGGGTTCTCTGGGGCGGGGATGGGTGCAATCCGGTCGGGCAGGGGACGAGTGCGCGCCGCCGGACGGCGCGGCGGCGGTTCTTTAGCACTGGGCTTCTTACGATTTCACGGCGATGACATCCACTTCGACGACCCATTCCGGCCGCGCAAGCGCCACCACCGTCAAGCCGGTCGATACCGCATGCACGCCCTTGAGCCAGCGGCCGATCACGCGGTAGACCGCCTCGCGATACCTTACGTCGGTGAGATAGATCGTTACCTTGCAAATGTCTGCCAGCTTGCTGCCGGCTTCTTCGAGCAGCATCTTGACGTTGGCCATCGCCTGCTCGGCCTGCGCGGCCGCGTCGCCGATGCCCACCGATTCATGCGTGTCGAGATTCTGGCCAATCTGGCCACGCAGGAAAATCATGTTGCCGGCGACGACAGCTTGTGCGAGGTCGTTGTCGAGAGATTGCTCCGGATAAGTGTCCCGGGTATTGAACGGACGAATACGGGTATGTTCCATCATGCTGTGCGTCTCCAATTGATTACCACTGTCAGCTGAGGCGATCGAAGTAGCCCGCGCGGATCGCGCTGCCGATCAGATTCAGGATCAACCGCCCGGCCGTCATGCACGAGATCTGGTTGATGTCTTTGGCCGGCTGGATTTCGACGATGTCCATGCCGACCACGCGACCCTTGCGCACGAGGCCATGAATCAGCTTGCGGGCCTGCAAGAAAGTTACGCCGCCGGGTGCGGGACCGGCTACAGCCGGCATCACGGAGGGATCGAGGCCGTCGGCGTCAATCGTCAGGTAGTAGTTGCCGCCATCGGGAATGCGTGCGAGCACCGCATCCATGCCGATGTCGTGCAGTTCGTACGCGGTTATCAGTTCGGACCCGTACGCCTTTGCCGCGCGAAGTTCTTCCGGGCGTCCGCTACCCTGTGCGCGCAGACCGATCTGCACGATCTTCGCCACGTGGGTCATTTCCGAGGCTCGCCGGATAGGGCTCGACAACCCTTCGCGCACGCCGTTGACCTCGTCGCGCCAGTCGAGATGAGCGTCGACGTGAACTAGCGTGATGGGCCCCAGCGAATCGAACGCGCGCAGCACCGGTGTCGTGATGCCGTGGTCGCCGCCCATCACAATGGGTAGCGCGCCTGCGGCGAGAATCTTGCGGACGGCCGCTTCGACGCGCTGATAGTGACTGCCGGGGGCGGCGAGGTCCGCGATCACGTCGCCGCAATCGACGAAGCGAATGTCATCGCGCTCCTGGAGCAGCGGGCCGTCGATATCGAAGTCGTAATGACCGGGCGAACGCACGACGCGATCAGTCGCCTGGCGGATCGCTGTTGGCGCGTTGGTCTGGTCGTTGGTGAAATCGGCGGCCGAATACGCAGCGCCGTAGGGCATGCCGAGCACGGCAATGTCTGCTTCCAGGTGGTCGAGGTCCAGCGCGAGGTCAGCGTAGAGCAGGGTTTTATGGCCGGTTTTCGGTGCGACGGTGAGTGGCTTTTCCATCATCTGTATTCCTTATCAAACTGAATTAAAAAAGGGGCGTAAAGCATTGCCTCTCAGGCCCGCCGGTAACGGGTTGCGTAGCGCTCCGACCACTGGCCGGCAAGGTCCAGCAGCACACTGCACACCCAGTAGATCAGCGCGGTCGTGCCGAGCACCTCGACGTAGGCGAAGGTATCGGCGGTGAGCAGGTTGCTCTGGTACGTGAGCTCGGAGAGGCTCATCACCGAGAAAATCGAAGAGTCCTTGAACATCATGATGGTGAGGCTGGTCGTCGCCGGGGCAAGATAGCCGAAGATCTGCGGCAGGACTACGTGGCACTGCACGTCCCATTCCGACAGGCCGAGCGAGCGCGCCGCCTGCAACTGTCCGCGCGGCAGGCTGCCGAATGCGGCGCGCAGGATCTCGCAGAAATAGCCACCGGTATAAAACGCCGTCGCCGCCACGCCGATCGCAAACGCCGGCATCGAGATGCCGAGCTTCGGCAGGCCAAAAAAGCTGAGGTAGACAAGAATCAGAAACGGCACATTGCGCACAATCTCGACATAGGTCAACGCGGCCGAACGCGCGAGACGTGCTGGGGATCCATACAGATACGCGGCCAACGTGCCCGCCGCAATGCCCAGCGGAATGCCGAGCCCGCAGACCTGCGCGGTGACTTTCAGGCCCTTCAGCAGCGGGCCGACCGATTGCTCGACGATGGACGGGTCAATGGACATTGGGCAATACCTTCGCCACCCGGCGCTCGAGCCCGCGCGATGCCGACGACGCCACGAACAGGATTCCAAAATAGACGACTGCTGTGGCGGAAAAGACCTGCAGCGGCAAGTTCGTCTGCAGCGTGGCGTCGCGCGCCACGGTCGCGAGATCATGGACCGCGATGATCGACATCAGTGACGACGCCTTCAGCAGCATGGTGAATTCGTTGGTGAGCGGCGGGATGGAGCGATAGAACAACTGGGGAAACACGATGTAGCGCCAGGCCTGCGTGGAGCGCATGCCGAGCGCGCGCGCGGCGGGCAACTGGCCGCCACTGAGGGAATTGAACGCGCCGCGCAGGATTTCCGACACGTATGCGCCGGTATTCATGGCAAGCGCAAGAACGCCGGCTTCTAGCGGCGACAGCGGCAGATTCAGCACCGCGGGCAGCACGTAGTACGCCACCATCATCTGGATCAGCGCGGGCGTGCCGCGAATCGCGCTGACGTAGCCGACTACCAGCCACGCCAGCGCACGGCCGCCGAGCAGACGCGCAACCAGCAGGATCGAACCGAACACAATGCCGATCGCAAATGCGAGTGCACTCGCCGCGATCGTGATCAGCGCGCCACCCAGCACGTCGTGAAGGAAGGGCTCAAGCGCGGTGATCTGTGCGCTGACAAAGGACGGCATTGAGCGTCCCGCGTCAGACCGCGCCTTCAGGCAGGTAACCGCTGGTCGGCAGATTCATCGTGTAGCCGAACCATTTTTTTTGCAGGCCGGCGAGCTGGCCGTTCCTGGTTAGCTCGTCGAGCGAGCTGTTGATGAACGCGCGGATTTCCTTGTCGTCTGGATGGGCGACCCACGCCAGCACTTTCGGATCTCCGATTTTACCTATCACGCGATACTGCCCCGGCTCGCGCTTCATCAGCACCGCGACGATGTTCGACGGCATGATGCTCACGTCCACGGTCTTGTTGGATAGCGCGACCATGACGTCGGGATAGGCCTGAAACAGCTTGAGATCCGAGTAGCCGGCGCCCTTGGCTTTCAGTTGCGTATCGAAGGCTTGCGCGACAGGCTGCGACGACGATCCCATCTGCGTGCCCACCACGTGGCCCGCAACATCTTCGGGCCTGGTGATGCCAGCGTCGCTGGCGCGCGCCACCAGCACGGTATCGACGACGCCCACGGGTTCGGAAAACGCAAAGCGTTTCGCCCGCTCCGGGTTGATGCCGACGCTCGTCGCGACGAAGTCGAACTTGTGTGCCATCAAGCCCGGCAGCAGGCCCTGAAACGGCAGATTGACCTGGTTGAGCGGCACGCCGAGCTTGCCGGCCATGTATCCCAGGATGTCGTGGCCGTAGCCCACCACCTGGCCGTTCTCGACGAATTCAAACGGCTCGTAAGCGGCTTCGGTGCCGACCGTCAGCTTGCCGCGCTTGCGGATGTCGGCTAACGAACCGCCTTCGGCGAACGCGAAGGAAGGCGCCGCCAACGCAAGCGAAACACCGCCTGCCAGCGTAATGAATTTGCGTCGATTGAGCGTGGTCATGGATTTTCCGGCAAGGGGTTAAGCGATTGCTGAGCAGCCAATGTAGGCAGTCAAAATAGTTTTGAATAACTATTTTTGTGCTGATATGGTTCCGAAAACCAAGACCTTTCGACGACGTTGCCGCGATGAAAAAGATGCCTCTCGATGAGCGCGACCTTCGTTCGCTGCGGGTCTTCTGCGCAGCCGCGCAAGCAAGTGGTTTCGCTGCCGCCGAACGCACGTTGCTGATGTCTAAAGCATCGATCAGCCGGCATATCAACGAGGTCGAAGCGCGCCTCGGGCTGAAGCTCTGCGAACGGGGACCCGGAGGTTTCCAACTGACCGAAGGCGGCCAGGTGGCGTTGCGCGTCTCGCTGCAGGCGCTCGAAGCACTCGAGCGGATCAAGCCGGAAGTCGATGCGGTACGTGGCCTGTTGTCCGGGCCGCTGGTGCTTGGCATGTCCGAGCACGTGATGACGCACAAGGACTGCAAGGTCGCGGATGCGCTCGGCGAGTTGAACCGCATCGCACCGCTGGTCACGCCGACGCTGAAGGTGATGACGTTCGGCGATCTTGGCACGGCGCTCGCCGAGCGACGCGTGCAGATCGCGATTCGAGGTGTCTATAAACGTGCGCGGGCCTTCCGTCACTATCCGTTGTTCACCGAAACGCATCGCGTCTACTACCGGCCGGCGCAGGGCGCGGTTAGCGATGCACCCGGCGAGAAGGGCGAGTGGCCGCTCGTGTATCGCCCGCATCCGTTCGTCGAAGACGCGCTCGCGACTCACGCCTTCCGGCAAGGTCCGGAAGCCAGCGGACTCGAAGCAGTCGCAACGTTGGTGGCGACGGGGCGCTACGTCGGTCTTCTGCCCGAACACTATGCGGCGCAACTGTCGCCGCGTTATGAGTTCGCGGTGCTGCCGCAATCGCCGTCCTACGACATACCGTTTTGCGCGATCGTCGAGGAATCAAGACCCCTGACTCGCAGCGCTGAGTCATTCCTGGACCTGCTGCTTGCGGCGCACCGCTGACGACGCTGCCGCGCGCGCGTCCCGTTTGCCTCCCGCTCGTCCGATAAACAGAATAGATGCGAGATGAGGCCACTTGCGATAACCGCGCGACACCCGCTATGGCAGAATCGCCAGAAGAACGTATATGCCCACCGCGACGTGCTTCCAGGTTGCATCCCATGCATCTGGCCGGCGATCGGAGGCAATGCCACTGCGGTTTGGGGGAGATCCATGTCAGCCAGTCAACAGACGCCACGCGTTGCCGCGGGCCCGTCGCATTCATCATCCTCGCCTCTCCCGCTTGGCTCCGCATTGCGCCGCTGGAATCTGCGCGTGCAATGGGCGATTGTCGCGCTTAGCGCGATTGGCGCGGTCGCCGCGGCCCGCTGGTACGGCTACTATGGCGCCGCGTTTGGCCTTGCGCAGTTCCTGGTGATTTTCGGCTGGTTCGGGGCAGGCCTGTTCCGCGCCATCTCAATCTTGCGGGCCCAACTCGAGGCGCTGTGCGAAGGCGATCTGGTGCGGGACGTATCCTTGCCCGGACGCGACGAACTGGCGGCGCTCGGCGAACAGGGGCGTCTGCTGGCCCACCAGTTTTCGCAGATCGTGGCTCGCATTCGCAGCGAAGCGGAACTGATCGCGATGGGCGGCGCCGAGGCGACCGAACACGCCACCTCGCTGTCGCAGCGCACCGAATCGCAGGCTGCGAGCCTTCAGCAAACCCGTGCCTCGCTCGAGACCTTGCTGGAAGCCGTGCGCTATAACACCAATCAGACACAGCAAGCCGATGAGCGCTCCGCCCGTGCACATGCCGATGCGGTTGCGGGGCAGGAGGCGGTGCGCGCTTCAGTCGAAAGCATCGAGCGCATCGAGCAGCGCTCGCACGAGATGGGCGAGATGCTCAGCGTGATCGACGGCATCGCTTTCCAGACCAATATCCTTGCGCTCAACGCCGCAGTGGAAGCGGCCCGCGCTGGCGATTCCGGCCGCGGTTTCGCCGTGGTCGCCTCCGAAGTGCGGGCCCTGGCGCAGCGTAGCGCGCAGGCCGCCGCGGAAGTCAAAAAACTGATCCAGCATTCTCGCGACGAGGTGACGGACGGCGTGCAAGCCATTGAAGGCAGCCGCAATCTGCTGACGCGTGCAGTCGATGCGGTCAGCCAGGTAGCCGCGTTGCTGCGCGACGTCGCACGCTCGAGCAGCGAGCAGACCATCGGCTTGCAGGAGATCGCCCAGGCAGTCGAGGTGCTGGACGACATCACCCAGCGCAATGGCCAGATGGTCGGCGGGTCGGTGGAAACGGCAAGTCAGTTGCAGGCCCGTGCCGACCGGCTCAGCGACGGCGTCAAATATATCCGGCTACGCCAGGGCTGTGCCGACGAGGCACGCGCCATGGCGCAGCGTGCGGCGCAACTGGTGGACAGCGAGGGGCCCGAAGTTGCCGTGCGTCGTTTTCACGACCCGCAGGGCGGCTTTCGCGACCGCGACCTCTATATCGTGGTGGCGGATCGCGACGACTATTTCCGTGCCTTCGGCTCCGACCCGGGCAAGGCCGGCAAGCTGCGAAAAGATGCGTTGCCCGGCGACGACCAGAGCGCGATCCGCGAGGCCAGTTGGCGCGCGGTCGAGCAGGGCGGCGGCTGGATCGAATTCAACGGGCGGCATCCTGTAACGAAGCAACCAGTGGAGAAGATCGGTTACATCGCGCCCGCGCTCGGCGGCCGTTGGGCCGTGCAGTGCAGCGTGAACCGCGGTGACGGGTTGAAGCCTTCCAGGAAGGCCTGACGCTGTTACCAGTGCGCGCCCAACTCGCCGCGCGGGACGAATTGCCCGTGTCCGGTTTGGCCCACCCACTCGCCGTCGTCGATCAGCAACTCGCCGCGGAGCAATACCTTCTTCACGCGTCCCGTCACAGAGTGGCCTTCGAATAGCGTGAAATCGCAATCGCTGTGCTGTGTATGCGCGCTGATCGTATGTACTTCACCTGGATCGAACAGCACGATATCGGCATCGCTGCCTATCGCCAGCGTGCCTTTCTTCGGGAACAGCCCAAACAGTTTCGCAGGCGCGGTCGACGTCAGTTCGACAAAGCGGTTCAGCGAAATTCGGCCCGTGCGTACCCCCCCGTCGTAAACAACGGTCATGCGAGTTTCCACACCGGGCACGCCGTTCGGAATCTTCGAAAAATCGTCCTGCCCGAGCGGCTTCTGGTTCACGTTGCCGCGATGGCCTTCTTTCATGCAGTAGGGGCAATGATCGGTGGAGATGAGTTGCAGGTCGTCCGTTTTCAGCGCCGTCCATAGCGCGTTCTGCGCGTCTTTAGAACGCAGCGGCGGGCTCATCACATAGCGTGCGGTGTCGAAGCTTTCGTCGGCGTAGGCCGACTCGTCGAAGAACAGGTAATGCGGGCAGGTTTCCGCAAACACAGGAATGCCGAGGTCGCGCGCTTCGATCACATGTTTTAGCGCTTCCTTGGCGGATAGATGCACGAAGTACACCGGCGCCTCGGCGAGCTCTGCGAGCTTGATGCCGCGATGCGTCGCCTCGCCTTCCATGATGGCCGGACGTGTGAGCGCGTGATAGCGCGGCGATGTATGACCCTGGGCAATCGCTTCGCGAATCAGCAGATCGATCACGGTGCCGTTCTCGGCGTGCAACGCAATCATGCCGCCATGCTGACCCACCATGCGCATGGCCTGGAAAATCGCCGCATCGTCCGACATCACCGTGCCGGGGTACGCCATGAACATCTTGAAGCTCGACACGCCTTCGTGACGGATCGCGTATTGCATGTCGCCGAGGACCTTGTCGTCGACCTGCGTGACGATCACGTGAAAGGCATAGTCGATGCTGGCAACCGAGGCCGCTTTCGATTGCGCGCGCGCAATTGCGTCAAGCGGGCTGGTGCCGGCGTTTTGCAGCGCAAAGTCGATGATCGTCGTGGTGCCGCCGAACGCCGCCGAGCGGGTACCGGACGCGAAATTGTCGCAGGTGACCGAGGGCCCGAAGGTATTCTCCATATGCGTGTGGGCGTCGACGCCGCCTGGAAATACCAGCAGGCCGCTCGCGTCGATTACGTGAGTGTCGGGTCCGGCTTCGAGCTGCTGGCCGATACAGACGATGCGTCCGCCTTCGATCACGATATCGGCGACGTAGTCGTCAATGGCGGTAATCAGGCGTCCTCCGCGAATCAGCGTGCGTGTCGGGTCGTGAGTCATGAATCGCTCCGTTCATGGTCAGTGGCAAGGGCAAAGGAGAGGGCGTCCTCGAGACGGCCGATTTCTGCAGCGGACAGGCGCGAGATGGGCGGTCGCATCGATGCATGCGGGAATTTGCCAAGCAGGTGCAAACAGGCCTTCAGGCGTGCGTTCGCGTGCGAGCCGGGCGCGGTGCCGTAGATGAGCTTTGCCAGGGGATAGACGCGCGCATGGAGCTGTTGCGCTTCGCTGAGGCTGCCGTTTAGCACCGCGCGGTACAGCGCGACGATCAGCTCCGGCACGACCGCTGCCAGGCTGACGAGGCTACCCTCGGTGCCGATGGCAAAGCATGGGAACAGGTGCTCGTCGCCCGACGCCATGACGGCAATATGCGGCGCCACCGATTTCAAAAGCCTGCGATTGGCCTCATACGCGGCGGTTTCCCAGCTGCCTTCCTTGATGGCCACCACCTCGGGCAAGCTGGCCAGCGCCGTTAGCATTTCAGGCGTATAGGCCATTCCACCGGTGCTGACGCCGGCCTGATAGAGCATCATCGGCAGACCGGCGTTCGCGTTGGCCAGCCGGTGATGCGTGACGACGGTCTCCAGATCGGTGGAGAGCGCCCACGAGTACGGCGGAAACAGCAGCAAGGCGTCGGCGCCTGCCCGCTGGGCATCGTCGGTATGCGCCTGCGCTTCGTAGCTATCCTCCGAATTGATCCCTGCGACGATGATCGATCGGTCGCCGCAGACACTATGCGCGATTTCCACCACGCGCCGCTTTTCATCGCGCGACAGAGCGAAGTTCTCGCCCGCGTGGCCGTTGATCAGGAGTCCGACTATCCCATCGATCGCCGTCACCTCCTCGAGATGGGACGCGAGCGCAGCCTCGTCGAGATGGCGGCCGTGCGCATCGAGCGGGCACAGTGTGGAGGCGTAGATGCCGTTGAAGGGAGCGTCGTGCGAGGGAATCATTGGGTCTGTTCTCGTTGAGGGAGTTCGGGCGCGGCGGCGATGAGCCGGGCGGGATCGAACAACGGCAGCTCGGGCGTCGCGCCGAGCATCGTTTGAGCGAGCAGCTTGCCCATGTAGGGCCCGCTCGTATAACCGGAATGCACGCAGCCGATGACCCATGCGTCAGCGAGTCCAGGCAGCGCGCCGATCATCGGCATGGCGTCGGCTGTCTCGGCCTCGAGCCCCAGCCAGATGCGCGCGACGCGCGCTTTTGCCAGCGCGGGAATCACGTGCTGTGCAAGACGCAGGTTGCCGGTGAGGTTTTGCGGAATCGTTTCGACCGGGCCGCGCGCGCGATCGCCGACACCTTGCCAGCCGCCGCCGATCAGTACGGTGCCGTTAGCGAACTGCTTCATCGACAGCAAGCCGTTCGCAATGCTTAGCACCGTGCGCATGACGGGAGGCATCCGTTCGGTGATGATGAGCTGGTTTACCAGCGCTTTTACGGGAATGCGGATATCGAGCATCGCGAGCAGCGGTTCGAGCCAGACACCGCCTGCCATGACGAGGCGCGTGGCGTCGATGCGAACCGGGGCGCCCTGGTGTTCGGGGCCATGTACGCGGTAGTGCCCATTGGCGTGATCGATGCGCGTGACAGCGGTCTGCTCGAAGATCTGCACGCCCGCTGTCCGCAGCGCCGCGTGAAAGGCGCGCCCGGTTAAATAAGCACTGGCGAAGCCGTCCGTCTGGCAGAACGCTGCTTCAAGCATCGCGGGATTGAGACCCGGTTCGACCGCTAGCGCGGCGTCGCGCTCGAGCAGGTCAATCTGCGCGCCATATTCGCGCCGGGCTGCGGCGCGAGCGCGCAGCAGTTCGCGCTCGGTTTCGGTGAACGCGAGCGAGAGCCCCGGCACCGCGGTCGCAAGGACGCTGGAACCAAGCCATTGTTCGGATTCCATCCACATTTGCCAGCCGCGCCTGGCGTACGGAACCAGCGCGGCGCGCGTCATATGAAGCGTGAGCGTGCCCGCGTTCACGCCCGAGGCGGCGCGGCACAGGGCATCACGCTCGATCAGCGCGACCCGCATGCCGCCGCGTGCGAGGAATAACGCAGTGGTGCAACCCATCACGCCGCCACCTACGATGGCAACGTCGAATGGTCCGTGTACGGTCTGGCCCGGCGTGCTCATAGCGGAGCCGCCTTCGGAATGGGGATTTCGTCATACGTGAAATTGCCAGTCAACGCTTCCACCGTCACCGGCCGTAACGGCGTGCGGGCCGAGAAGCAGCCGACGGTTTCGCGCGAAGCGGTGCCCATACGCCGCATCAGCAGTTCGCCGGCTACGTCGCCGCACGTGCGGCCCTGGCATGGGCCCATTCCGCAGCGTGTCCACGCCTTGAGCTGATTGATGTCGCGAGCGCCGGCGTCGCAGGCGGCCTCGATCTCTGCACGTGTCACGTCTTCGCAACGGCACACAATCGTCTCTGGCGTAATGCTTTCCACGTGTCCCGGGCGCAGCGCCATCAGATTGGCCATCGCATGGCCAAAGCGCGCGGCGTGCCGATGGGCGCTGCGTGCAGGCCCGATGCCGCGCGTCAGGCGCACGGGATTAGCCGCGCCGAGATCGAGCGCGCAGGCCAGTCCGGCCAATGCGCCGTGCGTGGCGGCCGCCGCCGCACCGGCGATGCCGGCGCCGTCCCCAGCGACATAAAGCAGTGGGCGCGAGGTGCGTCCATCCTGATCGGCGACGGCGATCCATCCTCCCGCCGCGCGCGAGTAGCGATGCTTCGCGCGCAACAGACGGGTGATTTCCGTGGCTGGCGTGAGACCGTGACCGACGGCGATGCAATCGGCCAGCACGGTCGTTCGCTGTCCGTTGATTGGACGTCCAGCCGCGTCGCAGGGGGCGAGCGTGGCACGCAAGCGTTCGTCAGCCGGTTCGACACGAATGATGGTGTGACGTCCATACCGCGGCGTCCGGGCACGGTTGATGGTGCGCCACCAGTCGACACCTTGTCGCAGCAGACCGGGGCGCGCGAGCATCGCCGGCAGTGTGCGTGCCCAGTCGGCGGTGCCGGCGAGATCGGCAATTGCCTCGACCTTGCCGCCGCCTTCGATGGTCTTCGCTGCCACGGCCGCGAGCAGCGGCCCGCATCCGGCGACGAGCGTCGAGCGACCAGGCAGTACTCCTTGCGATTTCAGCAGAATCGTCGCAGCGGCCAAGCCGATTACACCGGGCGTGGTCCATCCTTCGAACGGTACGACCCGTTCAGTCGTTCCCGATGCCACGATCAGCGCGCGCGCCATGCAATGCACAGGGCCGTTGGGGCCGGTGGCGTCGATGCGGTAATCGCCGGTCACGGCCCACACCGAGTGGGCGAAGAAGGTAGTCACGGTACTGGCGGTCAGCTCACGCCGCAATACGTCGCCTGCCTGCTGATCGGCGCTGCTCGCGGCGCGCATGCCTTCTATGGGGGCGCGGTAGACCTGTCCTCCCGCGCTGGCGTTCTCGTCGAACAGCGCGACGTTCAGCCCAGCCGATGCCGCTGCCAGCGCCGCATGCACGCCCGCCGGTCCGCCTCCAAGCACCACCACGTCGAACTCAGCCATCGGCGCCGGTCTCCGGGACGGTTTCGACATGCAGGCCATCGGTCACCGGTGTTCGGCACGCGAGTGTGCGGCGACCGTCGACCATCACCAGACATTCCTGGCACGACCCCATCAGGCAGAACATGCCACGTGCCTCGCGCAGACGCGGGCTCGAGCGCAAGGCCTTTATGTCAGACGCAAAGAGGGCGACCGCGACGCTTTCGCCCGCGCGTGCCGTGAAGCGCTGCCCGTCGAGAAACAGCTCGACGGTTGCAACACGGTTCGAGTCGTGAATACGCATGGCATCCGCTGCAGACATCGGCACCAACCTCGCTTGACAAGTAATTTAGGCGATGCTTTGATACTAACGTATACGATACGTATACGCAAAGTCGCCAAAAACAAGTGGCGCTGCGAACGCCTCGACCGAGCCTTCCCACACCTAGCCGCCCCTCTCACGGAGTTACAGCATGAAACCCTCGATCACCCTGAGCCGCATGCTTGCCGCTGGCCTCGCGGCCTGCGCGCTGCTTGGCTCACTCGATGCAAGCGCCCGCACGCTGGACGAAATTCTTGCCTCGAAGACGATTGTGTTCGGTATCAACCCGAACCTGCCGCCGCTTGGCGTCTATGATGCCAAGAACAATATCGACGGTTTCGATGTGAGCATCGCGAAGAAGATTGCGGATTCGCTGGGCGTCAAACTGGAAATCGTGCCGGTTGGCTCGGCCGACCGCGTGCCGTTTCTGATGTCCGACAAGATCGACGCGGTGATGGGCGGTATGACGCGCAACGCCGACCGGCTGAAAGTGATCGACTTCACGGACCCGGTCAATACTGAAGTGCTCGGTGTACTGACCACACAAGACAAGCCGTACAAGGACTGGACGCAATTGAACGATCCGTCGGTTCGGCTCGTGCAGGTGCGCGGCACGACACCGGTCAAGCTGATTCAGGACAAGCTGCCGAAGGCACAACTGCTGTTGCTGGACAACTATCCCGACGCGGTGCGCTCGATTGCGCAGGGCCGCTCCGACGCGCTGATCGACGTGCTCGATTTCATGCTGAGCTTCACGAAAAGCTACCCGACGAAATGGCGTGTCGTCGACGCACCGATTGAAGTGGACTACGACTGTATCGGCATCAAGAAGGGGAATACCGCGTTGACCGAGCGTCTGAACAAGGAAATCGGCGTCTTGCAGAAGAACGGTTTTGTGGCGGAAAGCTGGAAGAAGTGGTTTGGCAGCCCGATGCTGTACGATCCGACCGCTGCGCCGCCTGCGGTTGCAGCGCAATAAGCTTTGCTTCGCGTCACTGACAGCGCGCGTTGCGGTTTTACTGCAACGGGCGCTGCACAACTTCGTTTCAAGGAGTGCTGATTAGATGACGCTTCAGTTCGGGCCCATCCTCGAGCAATGGCCGTATCTGCTGGGCGGCGCGTGGCTCAGCCTGCAGATCGCAGTACTGGCGTTCGCTTTTGGCATGCTGATCGGACTTGTCTGCGCGTCGGTCCTGCGGTACGGGCCGGCCGTTTTGCGCCGTGTTGTCACCGCCTATGTGAGCTTTGCGACCAATACCCCGCAGCTCGTGCAGATTTTTTTCCTGTTTTTCGCGTTGCCCGACATCGGCATTACGCTGTCGCCGTACTCCGCGGTTCTGATCGGCGCTACGTTTAATGCAGGCGCTTACCTGTGTGAAATCCAGCGCGCCGGTTTCGCATCGGTACGGTGGACGGAAATCGAGGCTGCGGAAGTACTGGGCTTTTCGACGCCGCAGATCGTGCGGTATGTGATTTTTCCACACGTAGTGAAAGTGATGTTTGCACCTCTGTCGAATCAGTTCATTGTCATGACCTTAGGTACCTCGATGGCCTCGATCTTCGGCGTCGAGGAACTGACGGGGCGCACCTATAACATCAGCTCGCAAACGTACCTGTCGGTCGAAGCGTTTAGCGTGGCGGCCGTCATGTATATCGCGATCACGCTGCTGGCAACTTTCGCGCTTGCGATGTTCGGCCGCCATGTGTGCCGCGCGAAGATCAGGGTGTTTTGATGGCCGGCTCTTCGATGATGATGCAACTCGCTGGCCTGTTTTCGTACTACAACCTGTTGTTGCTGCTCGAAGGGCTGGTCGCGACCTTCGTGTTGTCGGTAATCGGTTGTCTGGCTGGATTCGTTGCGGGTTTTGCGGTGGCAGTCCTGCGCGTGACGCGCTCGCGGGCGATGGCGCCAGTGCGCGCGCTGATGTTCGCATACTGCCTGCTGCTGCGGCGCGTACCGTTTCTCGTCACGCTGATGCTGGTGTTTTTTGCCAGCCAGGCGCTCAACGCGAACCTGTCGACTTTCACGGTTGCGCTGATCAGCGTCTGCCTGATTGCCGCGGCGTATCTCGGCGAGATCGTGCGCAGCGGCCTGGAGTCGGTTCACGTCAATCAGTGGGAGGCCGCCAGCACATTTAACTTCAGCTATCTGCAAACGCTGCGCTACGTGATCGTGCCGCAGGCGTGGCGTGTGATCTTGCCGCCCACCTTCGGCTTCTTCGTCATGTTCATCAAGGACACGGCGCTTGCCTCGCAGATCGGCGTGATGGAACTCACATCGGCGGGGAAGGTGCTCAGCAACAAGGGTTTTTCCGCCACGCTCGTGTACGGGAGCATCCTGGCGCTGTACTTCCTGATGTCGTATCCCCTGTCGCGCTTAGGTAAGCGCCTGGAGAAGAATCTTGCCTCAACTCGAAATCGTTGACCTGAAAGCCTCCTATGGTCCGCACACGGTACTGGAGCGTATCAACCTGTCCGTCGAGAAGGGCGAGATTGTCAGCCTGATCGGACCGTCAGGGTCGGGCAAGAGCACCTTGCTGCGTGTCCTGATGGGGCTGCTGCAGCCCGAGCACGGCAGCGTGCATCTGAACGGCAGCGAGGTGAATTATGCGGACAGGACCGCTGTTCGTGCGCTGCGTCTGGACATCGCGATTGTGTTCCAGCAGTACAACCTGTTCCAGAACATGACCGTGATCGACAACGTGATGATCACGCCGACCAAGATCAAACGCTGGCCGCGCGCCGAGGTCGAGCAGAATGCGATCAATCTGCTGACGCGTGTGGGGCTCGCGCACCGCTTGCATGCCTATCCGGACGAATTGTCGGGCGGTCAGCAGCAGCGCGTGGCGATTGCGCGCGCGCTCGCGTTGAAGCCCAAGGTGCTGTTGCTCGATGAGGTGACCGCTGCGCTCGATCCCGAGCTCGTCAATGAAGTGCTCGACACGATCCGTGAACTCGCTTCTGATGGCATCACGATGTTCATCGTGTCGCACGAAATGAGCTTCGTGCGGGAAGTGTCGTCGAAGGTTGTGTTTATGGCCGGCGGTCACGTGATTGAGACCGGCACGCCCCAGCAGCTATTCGATGCGCCGCAGGAAGCGCGCACGCGGGAATTTGTCGGGAAGATTTTGCGGCACTGAAGCGGCACGCAAGCAGTACGGAAGTTGCACACAATCCCGCGCGTGCAGCGCTCATGCGCTGTTGAGCCTCTCAGCTATACGTGCCTTCTGCAAGCCGGTCGAGCACGAAACGGCGCAGGTTCTGCAGATGCGTACGCACGGCGGTACGCGCCGCTTCCGCGTCGTCCGCCAGATACGCTTCAAGAATCGCCAGATGCTCGGCGCGATCTTCCTCGATACGGTTAAACGGCGTGACCAGTTCGAACAGGCGGCTGTTCGTGCGCACCAGGTCGATCATATGGGCGAGCACATCGTTGCCGCTTGCGCGCGCCATCATCGTATGCACCTGATCGTCGAGCTGCCAGTGGGCCTGTTCCTGCTGGCCGCTGCTGAGCGCCTTGATCTTCTTCACCAGTTGATGCACCAGCTTCTTGTCGATCTTGCCGATTGCGAGCCCGATGGCTTCCGCTTCGAGCAGTTCGCGCACTTTCATGGCCTGAAAGTATTCCTGCGCGCTGACGAAGCGCACCGAATAGGAGCGCGCGCCGGCGCGCGCCAACAGGCCTTCGCCTTCGAGCCGCAGCAGAGCCTCGCGCATCGGGGTGCGGGAGATGTTGAGTTCTTCGGCGAGCCGACCTTCGACGACCGGACCACCGCTGCGCAACGCCTTGTCAAGGATCATGCGGCGCAGCGTCTGATAGGCCAGTTCGCCGAGCTTCTCGGGACTGGAGGTGGAATTAGTATTCACGCGCTCTCACTGAAGTTATATGTTAAGTATACGAAGTGTATGCGGATATACGCAAGTCTACCCGCCGGGCGCAATGCATGGAGATTTTCTGTCCGTTCAATTTTTTCTTTCTTCCTGCTGTCGACAGACTTTCGCTGAAAGGCTTTGTTTCAAGGCAAAATAGCCGCTGAGGCCGGCATGCTAGCGCCTGCCCTGCAAATCACAGCAAGGAATCGAACCGATGGAATCACGATCGAGCAGTAGACGCGGTGTGGTCGCTGCGGTGTTGGGCAACGCGATGGAGTGGTACGACTTCACCGTGTTCGCGGTGATGACGCCGGTAATCAGCAAGCTGTTTTTCCCGGTTAATTCAGCCATACCGGGAAGCGAGCTCAATGCCATCCTGCTCACAACGGCGCTGTTCGGTGCGGGATTTTTCATGCGGCCGGTCGGCGGCATCGTGCTTGGGCTTTATGGCGACCGCCGCGGCCGCAAGGCGGCCATGACGCTCGGCATGTTTATCATGGCCGTCTCCGTCCTGATGATCACGTTCGCGCCGACGTATGCGAGCGCAGGTGTCGTCGCACCTCTGATTGTGCTGATTGCGCGCCTTTTGCAGGGATTTTCGGTGGGCGGTGAGTTCGGCACTTCGACCGCGTTTCTGATCGAACTCGCGCCGCCAGGCCGGGCCGGCTTCTTCGGTTCGTGGCAGATCACCGGGCAATTGATGGCACAGGTTCTGGGTGCCGCACTCGGCATGCTGATCACGCAGCTTTTTACACCGGAACAACAGGCGGCCGGAGCCTGGCGCATTCCCTTCGCGGTCGGCCTCGTGATCGTGCCGATTGCGCTGTACATGCGCCGCAGTGTGATGGAGTCGAGTGTTTTCACCCAGGTGCTGAGCCGCGCCAAAACGCGCTCGACGGCCATGAGCGCTGGTCTGAAACAGCATGGCGCGAGGTACCTGATCGGCATGGGCATGGTCGTCGCCAGTGCGGTGTCGTTTTATGTCACGTTCGGTTATACGGTGACCTACGCGAAGCAGGTGCTGCACTTGCCGCTTGCACAAAGTTTCATGGTGCAGATGATTGCGGCCATCGTCATGCTGATTGTGGTGCCTATTGCTGGCGCGGCGTCCGACCGCTTCGACAGGAAACGGCTTCTGCTGGCGTCGTTAGGGGCCTATCTCGTGACCTTGTATCCGCTGTACGCGTGGGTGACGGCCGCTCCCTCAATCGAGCGCCTGCTGCTGACTCAGGTGATTGCGGGCGTGTTTAGTGCCACCTTTCTCGGCGTCTATTGCACGACCCTTGCAGAACTGTACCCGGTGCGAACGAGAGCCACGTCTCTCGCGATCGTCAACAACGTGGCAGTGCTGATTTTCGGCGGCTTTGCGCAGTTTTTCGTGACCGGCCTGATCAAGCTGACTGGCTCGCCGTTAGCGCCGGTGTTCTACGTGATGATTGGACTGACGCTGGGGCTGATATCGGTAATTTTTATGAAACGCCCATCGCGGGACGAGTCCGCGACGGCTCAGCTTGGGACGCTTGAGTCGTGAAGGCCAGCGTAAAAGTCAGATCAGAACGAAGCTTAAAAGGAGTGTAGTGTGAGTAACCATCATCCAGACGGCGATGTCGTCGACCAGATCGCTGATCCGGCAAATCCGCAGATCGCGCGGGACATCCGGCAACATAGGCCGAAGATCGTCGACTTTATCCAGGCTACGTTTGATGCCCTGTTTGTCGACGAACCCGGCAACTTCGATTTGCGTCTGCGCTTCTTATGTGCCGCCAAGGTCGCAGCGTTGACCGAGGAAGCAGGGCTGGCGCGTTTTTATCTTGACGCGCTTGAGTGTATTGAGCCGCTCGATACGGACGCCAAAGAAGATGCGTTGGAAAAAGCGGTGTTTGAACACACCACGCGCGTAACGTCGGCACCGGCATCGTGTGATCAAGCTGCGCTCGACGCCTTGAACGCAGTGGGTATGACGGAGTACGAAATCGTCACGCTTTCGCAACTGATCGGCTATGTATCGTTTCAGGCACGTCTGATTCTCACGGTGCGTGCGCTTGCCGGCGTCGAACGTGCGGCGGCAACCGCGAAGAGTGGCTCTAGGAATTTCGTTCGTCATAGCGGCTTTACCGCCGAGCCGATCGAATGGGCATCGTGGCTCACGCCGGTGGATCTCGCCACGGCCACGCCCGATCAACTGGCGGTCCTCGACGAAAGCGGCCCGACGGCCCGCACTTCACCTTACTACCTGACGCTCGTTCACAATCCCGCGGTACTGCGGCAACGTAGCGGCACGTATAACGCCATCATGTATGCGCCGGGCGGACTGTCGCGCGCCGACCGGGAACTGGGGGCACTAGTTGTTTCCACCTTAAACGGCTGCCCGTATTGCGCATCCGTGCATGCACAAAGACTGAATCAGTTGACGAAGGAGTCGGATCTCGTCACACGCGTGTTTGCCGATCCCGTTAGCGGCGGCGCAAACGAGCGGGAGCGCGAACTGATGCGCTACGCACGCCGGCTGACGCTCGAGTCCGGTGAGTTTGGTGTACACGACGTGACGCGGCTTCGCTCGCTAGGCATGAGCGACGGCGAGATCCTCGACTATTCGCACGCTGTGGCTATTTTTGCGTGGGCAAACCGTCTGATGCAAACGCTTGGCGCACCCATTCTTCCCAACCGGCGGGACGGCAGCGAAGCAGGGGCGGGTCATGCGTGAATCCGCCTTGACCCGCCTTGCCTCGCTCGATGACCTGGAGGCGCGGCTAGCACAAGATCTGCAGTGGCTGTGCCTGCCGCCAGCAGGCTGGTCGCCGCGCAGAACGATTGACGGTGCTGCCGTGACCGATGTCCTGATCGTCGGCGGCGGCATGTGTGGCCTTGCTGCGGCGGGAGCACTGAAGCTGCTTGGCGTCGACAACATGCGCATCGTCGACAAGGCGCCGTTGGGCACGGAAGGACCGTGGATTACTTTCGCACGCATGGAAACGCTGCGTTCGCCTAAAGATCTGACTGGCCCCTGTCTCGGCTTGCCGGCGCTGACGTTTCGAGCGTGGTACGAAGCGCAGTTCGGCACAGATGCCTGGCAGTCGCTCGACAAGATTCCGCGTGTGCAGTGGATGGATTATCTGGTCTGGTACAGACGCGTACTGGGCCTTGAAATCGAAAGCGAGACGACGGTACTGGCAATTCGTCCTGCAACGCCCGCGAATAGCGTACTCGAAGTGACATTGGCGACGCCCACTGGAGAAGAACGGGTGCTGGCGCGCCATGTCGTGCTTGCCACGGGGCGCGACGGCGGCGGGCAGCCACAGGTCCCGGCGATGGCGAAAAAATTGAGCAGGCAGCGTTGGGCACACTCCGCTGACGAAATCGACTTCGCCGCCTTGCGCGACAAGCGCGTGGCCGTGGTAGGCGCGGGCGCTTCCGCAATGGACAATGCAGCGACCGCATTGGAGGCGGGCGCCGCGCGCCTGGACATGTTTATCCGGCGCAAGGACCTGCCGCGGATCAACAAGCTGACCGGTGTCTCCAGCCCGGGTCTCGCGCACGGCTTCGCGTCGCTACCCGACGCCTGGAAATGGCGCTTCAATAGCTATGCGATGGCGACCCAGACCCCGCCTCCGCGCAGCAGCACGCTGCGGGTCTCACGCCATGAGCAGGCATATTTCCACCTGGGCAGCCCGGTTGAAGATGTGGTCGAAGAGGGCAACGAGTTGGTGGTGCAGACACCGCATGGCCGCTATACGCTCGACTTCATCATCTTCGCCACGGGCTTCACGACAGACCTGCAGGTGCGCCCAGAGCTTGCGACGGTGGCCGGCAACATCCGGCTCTGGAAGGATGCGTTCGACGCCTCGCAGGAAGGACCGAACCACGAACTGGCCAATTCGCCTTATCTTGGTGCTGCGTTCGAGTGTCAGGAAAAGGTCGCGGGAAGCTGTCCGTCAGTGGGCCGCATTCACCTCTTCAACTACTCCGCGCTCGCCAGTCAGGGCAAGCTGTCGGGCGATATTCCGGCGGTGAGCATCGGAGCCGAGCGGCTCGCACAAGGCATCGTCTCACGCATGTTCTGTGACGATTGCGACGAGCATTACGCGGCGTTGCAGGCTTATGCCAAGCCGGAGCTGTTCGGCGACGAATGGACCGACGCGGATGAAGAACAGCGTTCGTTGGACGTCGCGCCTCAAGCAAAGGCGTCCTAAAGAAGAACCAGGTCTTCCACGCGCACATCGCAGACTAGCATGTAGCCCGGCGCGTGCGTAATGCAAATGGGGGGCCGCGCCTCGATGGTCGCGGCCTGCGGCGTCACACCACAGCCCCAGAACACGGGCTGCTCGCCGTCGAGGATCTCGGTGGGTTCTCCCTCGTCCGGAACGGCCACGTCGCGGATTCCTATCGCCGCGGGGTCGCCCATGTGGACGGGGGCACCATGCGCGCCGGGCAGCCCGCCGCATACCTCATATGCAATCGCTGCTTCCTGCGGCGTGTAGGGTCGCATCGACACGATCATCGGGCCGTGAAACCGTCCAACCGGTTGCGTCTGGATAGAGGTGCGATACATCGGGACGACCTTGCCCTCGTCGACATGGCGTACGCGCAAACCGGCCACTTCCAGCGCATGCTCGAATGACAGCGAGCAGCCAAGCACAAAGCCGACGAAATCGTCCTGCCAGAGGGTGGAGATGTCATCGAGCTCTTCTGCGAGGACGCCATCGCGCCATACCCGGTAGCGCGGCAAGTCGGTGCGCAGGTCGACGTCGTCACCGAGCATGGGGACGAGGCTTGTGCCGGCCCGTGTCATGCCGATCAGCGGGCAAGGCGTGGGATTGGCCCGGCAGTAGCCCGCGAAGTCATCCGCCCACGATTGCGGCAGGATGACCAGATTGCCTTGCGCGTAGCCCGGCGCCATGCCGCTCGTGTTGCCATTGAAACCCGCACGGATTCCAGCGCGTGCGCCTTGCGGAGTCAGCGCCCATGCAGGCGTCGGCGAGATTTCAGGTGAATTGCGCTTGAGACGTTCCATGAAGCTCACTCCCGATCCGGCCGCGCTACTGCAACGACTCCGACGCAGTTTCGCGCGTCCTGGTGAGCGTCAAAAGACCGATCAATGCGGCCGCGACCAGCAGGAACGCCGGGCTCAGCAGGTTGCCGGTCGAGCCGATCAGCGCGGTGGCGATATAGGGCGTCACGCCGCCGCCGAGCATCGCGCCGAAGTTAAAGCTGAACGCGGTGCCGGTATAACGGACGCGGGTTGGAAACTGCTCCGCGTAGGTCGGGTAGCCCACCGATTGCACGATCGGCATCGGCAGCGCCACGATAAACATCGCGAGGAACGCGAGGCCGATGTTCTGGTGATTCATCAGCATCATCATCGGAAAGACCAGCACGATATACGCAGCGAAGCCGATGGCCAGCACTTTGCGGCGTCCAATGCGGTCGGACAGGCCGCCCCATACGGGCATCAGCACGGCCATCGAGAGGCTGACCAAGGACATGAGCCAATACACACTGGTCTTGTCGTACTTCAGGTAGGTGATCATGTAGATGTTCATGAACACAAAGCCCACCCAGTACCCGGCATTCTGTCCAAACGAAATCAGGAAGACCTTGAGCATCGCCGCACGGTGGTGCGTGAAGACTTCTTTCAGTGGGGCTTTGACCGGTTTGCTCTGTTCGAGGGTCTTCCTGAACACGGCCGATTCTTCGATGCGTTTGCGCACGTAAGCCGAAACCAGTACGAGCGGGAGCGCCATCAGAAACGGAATGCGCCAGCCCCAGTCGTGCAGCTGCGCGCTGCTCATGAAGCCGCTCGTCAAGCCGCAGACGGCTGCGGCGAGTGCGCCGCCAATCGCCACACCCACCGGCGTCGCCGCGCCATAGAAACCGCGCCGGCCGCGCGGCGCGCATTCCGCCACGTACGCTGCGGAACCGGTCACCTCAGCGCCGGCGAAAAAGCCCTGCGCGAGACGGACCATCAGGAGTGCGATGGGAGCGAGTCCTCCCACGAGAGACGCAGTGGGCAGCACACCCACCGCTCCGGTGGCGACGCCCATGCCGATCACTGTCACGATCAGGACACTACGGCGTCCTACCTTGTCGCCGAGGCGTCCAAGTACGATACCGCCTACCGGGCGCATCAGAAAGGCCGTGCCGAAGATCGCCAGCACCGAGAGCAGGGCGGCCGTGCCGTTGCCTGCTGGAAAGAACAGCGGGCCGATGATGGATGCCATGTATCCATAAACACCGAACTCGTAATACTCGATTGCCGTTCCGGCGGCCGCGGCAAGCGCTGCCTTGCGAGCGGCACTCCTCGTCGCCGATGCGGAAGGCGTCGCGTCTGTTTCGAAGTGTGCAGTTGAGGCGTTCGGCATGATCATCGGTTCCAGAGTGGGGGGTAGTCAGCTTGACGCCACACAAAGCTGCTCTAGTGCTGCGAAGCTTCTTTGCTGGGACAACATCAGTCGTTGGGCGGTACCCAGGTCGACGAGCGTGAGGCGAATGGTCTCGCCGGGCATCTTTTGTGCGAGCCGCGGCAGATCGACTGCACAAACATGGCCGATCTTCGGATAGCCGCCGGTCGTCTGGCGGTCTGCCATCAGAATGATTGGCTGGCCGTCGGCGGGAACCTGGATCGAACCAAAATCGACCGCTTCCGATATCACTTCGCGCGGCGCCGTCAGCTCGAGCTTCTCGCCTTCGAGTCGATAACCCATCCGGTCCGACTGCGGCGAGATCCGATACGGCGCAGCCTCGAGCGCTTGCTGGGCGTGCGATGAAAAGCAGGACCACTCACGACCGCGAATCACCCGTATGGGCGAATCGGGCGGCAACGCAACCTGATCGTCGAACGCCTGGCACAGGCTTCGCGCCGCTTGCGACAGCTTTGCCAGCTTGCTGGACGGTGCCAGTTGACTCAAAGAAAGCACATCGCCTTTTTTCAATGGACGTCCTGCGTGGCCGCCATAAGCGCCGCGCGTGTAGGTGCTGGCGCTACCCATCACCTGATCGAAGACGAATCCACCGCGCACCGCAAGGTATGCACGCGTCCCAAAGCTGCGCTTGCCGAACGAAAGGTCGCTTCCTTTCGCAACCGCAACCATATGATCGACAGGAAGAGGCTCGCCATTCAACAAAGCGCCGAGGTCCGCGCCGCTGAGCGCGATCACCGCGTCTTCGTGAAACCGAAGCGTCGGGCCCATCAACGTAATCTCGAGCGTCGCGGTAGACGGCAGGTTACCGACCAGTGCATTGGCGAGACGATGCGCGCGCTCGTCCATCACGCCGTTGACGGGGATGCCGAGGTGCCGATAAGCAGTCCGACCGAGATCCTGAAAGGTGCTCAACGCACCGGGCTTGATGACTTCGATACTCATCGCGCCGCTCCTGCGTTGTGACTGATGGTTTCGAACTGCTCTGGCGTGATCGGCACGAAGCGAACCTGGTCTCCTGCATTGACAAGGCAAGGCGCTTCTCGCGCCGGGTCGAACAGTGCAAGCGGGGTCCGTCCGATCAGATTCCAGCCGCCGGGCAACGTCAGCGGATAGATCACGGATTGCCGGTTAGCGAGACCGATCGAACCTGGGGCGACAGAGGTGCGGGGCGTTGCACGCCGCGCGGGACTCAGTCTGGTGTCGAGCATGCCGAGGTAGGGATGCCCTGGAGCGAAGCCGAGCATCATCACGTCCACGAGCGCTCCGCTGTGCAGTTCGATGACCTCGTGCTCGGAAAGGGCACAGGCGTGAGCCACTTCGGCGAGATCCGGCCCATGTTCGCCACCGTAGCAAACGGGTATCTCGACCACGCGTCGTGCTGCCTCTTGCGTGGCGTCGACTGTTTTCAACAGACTGTTCAGCGCTTCGACGAGTGCGTCATAGGGTGCCAGACTGGTGTTGTCTAGCGGCACCCGATGCGGCGCATAGTGAATGCCGACAGTCGTCATGGCCGGGACGATACCGGTCACGTACGGCAGGTTTTCCGCCGCGATGCGCGCGGCGAAATCGCGCGCGCTGCGGTTTGCGGCGACGCGGTCCCCGGCATGCAGTTCGATGATCAGCAGACGCTCGCCGGAAGCGTGGAGCGTCCATGCGGCTGCATCGGACGCGCTGCGTTTTACTTCATCATTGACGGGTATCGCGGCGCTCACGTTAATACTCCTCCAGCCGTTTGCGTTGCCGCAAACGGGTCTTGAGCCTGTAAAAGGGGGAAGGGCTGCTGCCTGGTTATATTGGCTTACTTGGCAAACAGCGATTCGATGTTCGCGAAGGCCTTCATCTCAAGCGCGTTGCCCGACGGATCAAGGAAGAACATCGTGGCTTGCTCGCCCACTTCGCCCTTGAAGCGGATGTACGGTTCGATGATGAATTGCATGCCCGCGTCCGTGAGTTTTTTCGCTGCGGCGTGCCATTGCTCCATGGGCAATACAACGCCGAAATGGCGCACCGGGACCGCGTGGTCGTCCACGGCGCTCGTCTGGCGATGGCCGACTTCGTCCGGCGCGAGATGGGCCACGATCTGGTGGCCGTAGAAGTTGAAATCCACCCAGTCTTCCGAGCTGCGGCCTTCGGGGCAACCGAGGAGGTCGCCATAGAACTCGCGTGCAGCGGCAATGCTGTGCACCGGGAAGGCGAGGTGAAAGGGGGGCACGGCAGTCGTGGTGTCGCTCATGTTGGGATCCTCAGGTAGTTCAATGTGGTGCCACGCAAACCAGTCTAGGGATGACAAAAATAGTGGAATAGCGATATATTTTTGTCCTCAGCAACAATAAAATCGATCAATCCCACCATGATGCGAGAGCTCAAAACCTTTCTGGCTGTCGTGCGTTACGGCACTTTCGCAAGTGCCGGCTCTCATATCGGGCTGACGCAATCGGCGGTGAGCGCGCAGATCCAGCGTCTGGAGGAGGACCTGGGCTATCCGTTGTTCGAGCGGACCGGCCGCTCGGCGACGCTCAATGCGGCCGGCAAACATACGGTCGAGGTGGCCGAGGAGCTGCTCTCGGTGTACGCGCGCCTGGCCGATCGCGGCGGTGTGGCGGAGCAGTCAGGCTTGCTGCGCGTCGGGGCGATCGCGTCGGCGCAAGGTTCGTTTCTGGTCAGCGCCATTCAACGCTTCAGGCAGGATTCGCCGGGTTGGCGCATTCGTGTCATTCCGGGCGTGTCGTTGAATCTGCTGGCTCACGTGGACTCGGGGGAGGTGGACGTGGCGGTGATCATCAAACCGCCGTTCGCGCTGCCGGCCGAATTGAAGTGGCGCACGCTGACTCTGGAACCGTTCGTCTTGCTCGTGCCGCGTGAGCTGGCCGCTCGCCCGTGGCGCTCGGTGCTCAAATCGGAGCCTTTTATTCGCTACGATCGCAATTCGTTCGGCGGCCGGCTGGTGGATCGCTTTCTACGAAGGATCCGTGTGACGGTGCATGACGTCGTTGAACTCGACGAATTGCAAGGCATAGTCGGGTTGGTAGCCCAAGGCGTTGGTGTCGCGATTGTGCCGCAGGCGGCCGGGCTCTATATGCCGGATACGGTGGCCGCATTGCCACTTGGCGATGACGACGTGTTTTTTCGTGAGATCGGGCTGGTCGAGCGTAGCGGCCGTCATGAGCAGGCCGCGGCAGCTGAGTTTGCCGAGTGCCTGTGCGAGGTGACGAGTGGCCGGCGCTAGACGCCGAGATGCATTTAAGCGTGAGTGTGGGCGGATGAAGCGGGCGTCGTCATCGGCCATACTGTGAAAGTAACGTTGCTGGAGTTCACACCATCATGAAGCCCTTTTGCTTCGCAGCGGTTCTCGTCGTATTCATCGCCGGCTGTGCCTCGACGCCGGAACCCGTCGATAGTCAAACCGCCCAGCCGGGTCCGGCCGACACGGATAGCTACATTTTGCATACGCCCGACCGTGTGATGCCGGGTGACTCCACCTCGAGGCCACCGAGGCTCAGCGTCGGCGTGAGCTATCCCGACACGCAACTGATTCTGCCGTGGTTCCTCAATGACATCATCAACGTGATTAACTATCGCTAGCCCGGCAGCGAGTTTCGAATCGCCTTTCGTAAGGAGTCCCGGATGAACCTGCAGTCCCTGAATACCCCGGCAGCAGTGATCGACGTCGCACGCATGCAACGCAACATCCAACGGATGCAACAACGGCTGGATTCGCTCGGTGTGCGTTTCAGGCCGCACGTCAAAACTACCAAGTGCTTGCAGGTGGTTGAAGCACAGATCGCCGCGGGTGCACGAGGCATCACCGTGTCGACGCTCAAGGAAGCGGAGCAGTTCTTTGCGGCGGGCATTCGGGACATCGTGTACGCAGTCGGCATGGCACCGGACAAACTCGGCCGCGCGCTGGCACTGCGCCGGAAGGGCTGCGATCTGAAGATCGTTGCCGACAGCGTTACGTGTGCCGAAGCCATCGGAGCATTCGGCCGTGAGCAAGGTGAAGCGTTTGAGGTATGGATCGAGGTGGATGTCGACGGTCATCGCTCGGGCATCGCTCCGGACGACGATCTGCTTATCAACGTCGGCAAAGCTCTGGTTGAGAGCGGTATGCGCCTTGGTGGCGTCATGGCCCACGCCGGATCGAGCTACGAATACGACACGCACGACGCGCTCGTGCGTATCGCGGAACAGGAGCGTGCTGGAGCGGTTCGCGCGGCTGAGCGGCTTCGCGCTGCCGAAATGTCGTGCGAGGTGGTGAGCATTGGATCGACACCCACGGCGCTGTCCGCTGAAAATCTCGCAGGCGTGACTGAAGTCCGCGCTGGCGTATATGTCCTGTTCGATCTGGTCATGCATAACGTCGGCGTCAACGAAACATCCGAGATTGCGCTGAGTGTCTTGACGACTGTGATCGGCCATCAGGAAGAGAAAGGCTGGGCGATCGTCGACGCGGGCTGGATGGCCATGAGCCGTGATCGCGGGACCCAACGGCAGAAGCGGGATTTTGGCTACGGCCTTGTCTGCGCGGAAAGCGGTGAAGTATTGGGTGACTATCTGATGAGTGGAGCAAATCAGGAGCACGGAATAATCTCTCGAACGGGGCAGCCGGATCACGAGATCGCCCGCCGCTTTCCGATTGGCACGCGACTGCGCATTCTGCCCAATCATGCCTGCGCCACTGGCGCGCAGCATCCTGTGTATCAGGCGCTCGTCGAGGACGGGAACGTTGAGGAGTGGCCGAGGTTTTACGGTTGGTGATCCGATCGTTCATCTTCGACGTCGTTCATTCCCGGAACTCGGCGAGACGTTGCTGGATGCCGGCCACCGATCCAAGAAGCGGCGCAAGCAGCAACGGAATCAGAAGGATCCACAGCAGGCGCGCCTCGTTCGCGGCGCGCGCGACTGCAGCGTCGAACTGATCCTGATTGATGTCCGTGGTTTTATTTAACGTCGCCACGAATCGCTCAAATGCGCCTTCGGACTCCATCGCGGTTGTGCCCAGATCGAGTGCAACCGCGTTGCTGTGTAGCCCGGACGACTCGAGATCCCGAATCCGGCTATCGATCCGGGCATAGTCGAGCCATGCGGCAACGGTGGCGCGTGCAGCCTGTTCCTCGCCGTCAAAGGTGATATTGTCCAGCTCCTCGTTGAGCAGTCCGACGCTTTTAGGGCGGGGTGCACGGGGCGACAACTGGCTCATATCGGCGCGCTCCGGCGTCAGCAGCATTGTCGCTGAACGCTGGAAATTGCCTGCCGGTTCGGCCTTTTCGTCCTTGTCGCGCGTGAGCAGGTAGATACTTTCCTGCGAGTGGGCGTTGTAGGCCAACGCTTTCGCCTGCGACAGGGCAAACACCGAGTCAAACGCATCTTCCTTGGCGATCCGGATGTTCGACAGAAAATTCGTTCCGCATGCGCCAAATGCAATCGCGCATAGAACCAGCGCTACCGTACCGGCGGCAATCCACGGGTTGATGACGCGCCGGAAGGTGGCAAGCAGATACCGCTGCGTATGGAGGAGCAGAAGCAGGAGGGCAATGGAGACCGCGCAGAACGCTATCAGCCATATCCGCGCGGCCGTCCGGCCGTCGGAGTAGGCGTTGTCCAGATGAGCGAAATTTGCTGCCGCCAGATCATCCACGGCTGGAATGATGTGCTCCCGGATAACGTCGTCGGCGGCACGTATGTCGTAAATATTGCCGCCATCCGCCAGTGCCGAACCTTCGAGCGTCTGATACAGGGAGAGGTTGTCGAGGGCGCGCAGGATCGGCTGACGTTCCGCGTCGCCGTAGGCAATATTCTGTGACGCGGCGACGAGATAGTCATTGGCCAGCTCGATTGCCGCACGATAATCGCTAATGCTTTTGCCGTTTGTGCCTTCTGCGCTGACAAACGCCCTGAGGAAATCGGTATGCGCATCGCTTAACGTACCGCGGATATTCTCGGCTGCGACGATCGACGGTTCCGATTCGTAGCCGATTGTCTGGACGATGGAATGAAATGCGTGCCACGTGAAGAAGCCAGTGGCTGCCACTAGCAGGCAAAGCGCGACGATGCCGGCCCGTAGCGTGCGCAACGTCGAAGGCACACGCGCAAACGTATTCACCTGCGCTCTAGGTGCGTTCACATGAAGCGCCTGGGTTGTAGACACATTTATCTCCCGAATCGATGACAGCCTGATTTACTCCGGTTATCGACAGCTTGCCATGTCGAAGCACATAGCCGTGGTAAAAATGCCAAAACGTCCAGCGTCACAATTTTGAAAAAATATCCACCGGCGTTTCTGTGTGCGAGTATGGATCAACTAGCTTCTAATCTGAAGGTCATGATCCACGGGGGGCTCCATGAGTAGCCAGGTACTCAGTTGGGCAGCGGTGCCGCACAATGGCGACGGCGTCGTCTTCCAGGTTCGCATTGCCCATGGACTTCAACGTTTCTACCTGTCGCGCCGGGTGCTCGAGAATGTATTCGACCTCGAGCCGCGGGCTTCGGACGCGAGACAACTCCAGCTTTTCTATCAATTCCTGAACCGCATTCTGACCCGAGCCACTGCGAAACGGTCGATCGCGGGGTCGGACACGCTTCAACTCCAGGCCACTGATTTTTCGCCGCTGCGTACCGAGGAAAGCAGATCGAACCGGCACGCAGTCGAGCAGACTGCGGCTTGAGCGCTTGCCGGGTAAAGGCGGTGTAGACGCCTGTTTGCCCTGGATCTGCCGACCCAGAGGCGCGAGCGGGCCGACCGGGATGAATTCGTACTGCGCGAAGCCGCCTGTCACGGGCGGCAGCGTGTCCGGCTCCGCTTTTGCTTCGTCGACCGAATCGACGTTCATGGGGAAAATCACACCCGTCGCGTCGTGGCTTGACAGTCGGCCCACGCGACATCGTGATCCATGGAAAGTAAGCAGGACTACCTGGGAATGCTGTCCAATACGAATCGCGCCAGCGCCACCGTCGGTGTCTAAAGATTTCCAATTACGACGCGCGGAGCTATACGCGGATTTGCAGTACGCCGACAACATCGGCAGGGACTCTCGGCGCACCGAGTTCGGGCAGGTGGGCTACCGGTTCAGCTGGTGAGCTTGGGACGCGATTTGTCGGCCTCCAGCCGGCGCGTAATGAGGCGGACCAGGTAGGTGGCAAACTCCGGATCCTGGTAGTACATCCGCATGGCGTCGGTCGCCGACACCATCAGCAGTTCGCAGTCGCTCTTGCAGACAGCCGTGCAGGTGCGGCGATGGTCCGGGGAAAACAGCCCAATTTCTCCCAGTATGGTGCCAGCCCCCACTTCGACCCCGATCTCCTGAAGACCGATTGTCCCACGCACAATATAGTAGAGCGCATCGCTCGGCGCGTTCTTGTGGAACAGCACGTCGCCACGTCTGAAGTGGCTGGGAGACAGGTGCGAGAGCAACCGCTTGATGGTGAGCTGAGCGTCGAGCGCATGATGAAGCTGTGCATCGCCAACCTTTTCCAGCCGTGCGGCCGCGATGCTGGCCTGGCCGCGGCTGCCGACCTTCAACGCCTTGTACACCGTGTACAGGTGCACTTTCACGGTTCCTTCCGCAATGTTGAGCTGCCGCGCGATCGACTTGTTCGACTCCCCGCGCGCCGCGAGCGCCAGCACTTCGATCTGGCGCGGCGTAAGCACAGCGCCGTTGGCGGCGGATGCCGTGGTGGCGCGTGACGCGGCCTGCGCAGCGGTAGGCGAAACGATCTTGTTTGCGAACGCGAGCAACGCGGGCGGCAGGTACGTGGCGCCGGCCAGCACGATCCGCAGAGCGCCCAGCAGCGCACCGGCGGATTCCGATTTGCTCACACACCCTGTCACGCCGGCCGCAATGAAAGTGTCGATCGTCTTCTGACCAATCTCGTTCAGCAGCGCGAGGGCAGGCAAAAGCGGAATGTTGCGACGCAACGCGTCGAGCGCTTCGAGCGCTTCGCTTTTGTGCTCGCCATCCAGTACCAGCAGATCGGCGCTCGAGCCGCCGTCGAAAGCGCCCGTCCGGTAGTCCACACATGTCACTTCAGTGCGTGGCGCGAGTTCGGCGAGCAGACGCGCAACGCCCTCGCGAAACAGACCGGCAGGCGCAACGAAAATGATATGCATAAGCCTCGATTTTTTTGGAACGGTTAACCTTACCCGCGTCTGCGCCTGGCGGGCCTCGTACCTGTATTCGTATGAACTAAGACAGAAACAGAACCTGCTGCGCCCATTGACGCGTCGGTGTTCGTTATACAACACACTTAACGAATTCGCATTCGTCCATTAACCGGCCGTAACGAGGCTGAGACATGCTATTCGCGGCGCGCGAACGCGAACGCTGGGCGAATACAGATTTCCAGCGCAATGCCACCATTGCATGTAAAGTAAATGTAGGTATTTTATTGTCTGCGGGAGGGGAGAGGTGGGCGAGACCAGCGCATTCATTCCGACGGGGCTTTCACGCTACGTACCGCGACATCTGTTGACGGCGGGAACGTGTGAGACCCCGAGTGCGCGTGAATTCCGGGGTGTGGCGATGATGGTGGACATCGCGGGCTTTACCGAGCTCACCGAAACATTTGCGCGCGAAGGGGTCGCGGGTGCGGAACGCTTGTCGGCGATCCTTGACCGTTACTTTGGAAGAATGACCGGCATCTCGATCGCGCACGGGGGTGATGTTCTGGATTTCGTCGGCGACGCCATCCGCGTGATATGGGAATACGACGCGACACCGGATGCGACCGCGCGGCTCGCCGTGCAGTGTGGCCTGCAGCTGCAACGTGCGTTACCGGAAATCATCGCGGAAACCGGTGTGCAAATGCGTCAACGGGTATCGCTCGCAGAGGGCACGCTCACGCATCTGACTGTCGGCGGGGTCGGCGGGAAGTGGTACAGCCTCACCGCAGGCGGCCCAGTGGCCGAGGCGGCGGCAGCCAATCATAAGGGCAGTGCGGACGAGGTCGTAGTATGTGAATCGTTGTGGGACATGGTGAAGGCGCATTTTGTTGCCCGAGCGCTGCCGTGCGGCGCTGCTTCCATCACGGAACAATACGGTCCCGTATTGGCGCCCTTACCGCCTCCGCTGGAGGAGCCCGGTCCACCATCCGGCACGCTGGAAAAGTTTTTCGGGCATCACTTTCTTGAACGCGTACGCATGGGCGGCGGGCGTTGGTTCGGAGAGTTCAGGAATATCACCACGCTATTCATCGGGCCGTCCATCGTCGATTACTCCGGCGAGAATGCATTGAGCCTTCTGCAAGCTGCGGTGGCCAGCACGCAAAAAGTACACGAACGTTTTGGCGGTGCCCTCACCGAACTTTCTGCGGATGACAAGGGGCTCACGCTACTTTCGGTATTCGGCTTGCCGGGCATGGCGCACGAAGATGACGCAGTTCGCGCGGTGGCCGCCGGGCGAGCGCTTGCCGCCGCAATGCGCGAGCGCGGAATTCCGCTCAGCATGGGCATCACTTCGGGACTGGCTCTTTACGCCGACCGCGGCGGCAACGAGCGCCGCCATGCGGGACTGACGGGTGGGGTGGTGAACCGCGCCGCACGGCTCATGACCGCTGCGCATGGCCGCGTACTGTGCGACAGGGCAACACGCGACGGCGCCGCGCGCGAATTTCAGTTCGAAGCGTGCGACCCTGTCTCGGCAAAGGGCTTCGCTGAAGTTGTCGCCGTCTGGCAGCCAAGGGCAGGCGCGGCGAGTGAGGGACATTCGTTCGCAGGCGTATCGGTCGGCCGCGAGAAGGAAGCACAACAATTATCGCTTGCGCTCGATGAGGTCATTGCAGGGCACGGCGACGCTATCGCATTGTGCGGTGAGGCGGGCCTCGGTAAGACCCGGCTCATTGCAGATATGGCGGCCAATGCGCGTGAGCGGGGCGCTTCAGTCATCTGGAGCGCAGGCTTTGCGCTGGAATCGATGTCGGTTTTCTACGTCTGGCGACACATCCTCGCGCAACTGCTTTGCGGCACAGGCAAGTTCGACCCGGTACTGGCGAGCCGTACTGCCGCAAATCTTGTTGTGGACGACGAAAACCTCACGTCATGGTTGCCACTCCTTAACGACGTCATGCCGTTCCAGCTCGCCGACACGGAACTCACGCGGGAGATGGTCGGCCACGCGAGAGCCGAGGGCTTGCGGATGCTCGTTACGGCGCTTGTTTCGCGCTCATCGCGCGATACGCCCATATTGCTGATTGCCGACGATCTGCACTGGTTCGACAGCGCATCCGCAGCCATGCTTCTGGAACTCGCGATCGCGCGACCGCCGGGTCTTCTTCTGCTGGCCGCCACGCGGCCGCTCGACGACTCCGCCGCTGTCGAGGCGCATCAGGTTGTCCGCGAGTCGCGCTGTATTCACTTACCCGCTCTCACGCGAGCGGCCTTGAGCGTATTGATCGCCGACCGTCTGGGTGCGGCGGAGGCAACGCACGAGCTTGTCGATTTCGTAGTGGGGCGCACGGAGGGAAATCCGCTGTATGCCGAAGAGGTTGTTGCGGCGCTTCACGTCTCCGGTTATCTCGAGATGACCGACCGTGTGGCAGCGTTTTCTGCCGAGGCTGAGAGTGAAGCCAACGCCATGCTGCCGGAGGGATTGCGCGGCGTGATCGTCAGCCGGCTCGATACGCTCGGCGCTGCCGAACAGCTCATGTTGAAGATCGCGGCCGTGATCGGGCAGGAGTTTTCGCTCAAGATGCTGCGCGATCTGTTTCCTGGCGAGCAAGGTACGGCCGATCTCATCGCCCTGGCACGGGTGCTCGAGCGCGAAGACGTCGTGTACCCCGTAGGCGACGAGAACGACTGCTACCGTTTCAAGCACGTCCTGGTGCAGGATGCAGTGTACGAACTGCTGCCGTACTCGCTGCGCCGGGAACTGCATCGCGACATAGCGGACTGGGTCGAACGCAACGAATCGCACGATCTCGAGCCGCACTTCGCGGCACTGGCGTCCCATTGGGAACGCGCGCGGAACATTCCTGCCGCCGTGACGTATCTCGAGAGGTCTGCAGAGCTTTCGTTGAAACACTATGCGAACCGCGACGCTATCAGGCAGGCGGAGCGGGCGATCAGGCTTGCTAACGAATACAAGCTGCCGCCAGATCGGGAGGGCGAGATGCGTTGCGAGGCGATGCTCGGAGAAGCCCATATCGAGCTGTTTCAATACGGTGCGGCCAGGGATCACTTCAATCGTGCACTCGTGTGCGCCGGCCGGGCGGTACCGCGTTTCGCCGGGACGATGGTCGCGGACCTTGCCTGGCAACTAGTCCAGCAATTGAGCGCGCGTGCGGGCCTGATGCGAGGACGGAGCGCAGATCCGCTGCTGCCGCGGATCTCGCACATTCACGAGAAACTCAGCGAAATCGCGTACTTCAACAGCGGAAAGCTGTCGCTTCTGCATGCGACGCTGACGTCGCTCAATCTTGCCGAACGCTCCGGCAGCGTGCGTGAGGCTGTGAAAGGCTTCGCCGCCATGGCGATCGGCTTCGCCGGCGCGGACCTGCGCTGGCTATCGCAGGTCTACAACCGGCGTTCGCTGGCGTTGGCGGAGGAGCAGGGCGGTATTGATGATATCGCCTACGCTAACGTGGTGAGTGGCGTGTACTGGGCGGCCGCTGGCAGCTGGGAACAGGCCGTGGAATGTTTGAATTACTCGGCGTCGCTCTATGCGCGTCTCGGCTCAATCGAGCGCTGGCAACAATCGATTGCCGGTTTGTGCGCTGTTGCTCTGGCGCGAGGGCAATTGACCCATGCCAAGGAGTGGCTGGACAAATTGCGTCCTGCACGCCATGACATGCCGGCGCAAATAGCGGCTTACCTGCATGGCTTCGATACCTCGCTCGCGCTGGCGCAAGGAGGTCCGTTGCAGGAGCTGGTGATCCGCCTCGACAAGGTGATTGTCGCGCGCGAGCTGGCGCAGTTCGACCGGATATTCTGCCAGGGCTTGATCGCGGCGTCGTATTGGCGGCTAGGCGATCGCGTGCGCGCGGTCGAGTCGGCTCAAGCGGGCCTCGACAACCTGTCGGCAGGCGTGCCTGTCGCGTGGTATGTGACAGACGGAATTGCGGGCATTGCGCAAACCCTGATCGATGCTTCGGAGTGCGGATTGGCGAGTCGGCGCGATGCGCAACGCGCATGTCATATCCTTGCGCAATATGCGCGCGCAACGAAGGTCGCCGCGCCGCGTGCCGCCTTGCTTGCGGGCAGGTTAGCGGCAACCCGGCATGACAGACGTTTCGCTCTCGCATGCTGGCGCAGAGGGCTTGCTGCCGCACGCACGCTCGGCGCCGGCTATGACGAGGCGGTGTTGCTGTACGAACTCGGCAACCACAGTCCGCACGATAGCTCTGAAAGAACCGAGTTTCTGGAGCAGGCGCGTGTTCAGCACGAACGCATCGGCGCACCGCCATTGCAGACGTGAGAAAACTGCCGCAAACCTGACACTGAAAGATCGCTCCCCCTCAATGGTCACTCTCGCCCTTGATGATGGGCGGATATCCGCTGATTGCACGTGAAGCCTGCATGCCGCCCATGATGGCGCCCTCCACGCAACCAGCGTTGATGCCTGTCTTGAGCCAATCGCCTGCAAGATACAGGTTGCTAAAGCCGGATGCATCGCTCGTTATGCGGTACTGGGTACTACCTACGGTCGAGAGCACGTAGCGGTCGGAAGGGTTTACATTCGCGCGCCAATACTGCGCGTCGAAACGCGCCAGCCCGCTGCCGTTAGTCGGATCGATCAATATCCGCCAGTCGAATAAACCTGGAGACGCCACGGCGGGCCAGAGGTTAAAGACCTCGTGCTGCAGTTGACCAAGCGCACTCAGTTTTACTTCTTCCGTGCAACGCGAGGCGTAGTTGGCATCGGTGCGGGGCGGCGAATCAGGCGTAGGCAGCGGACTGCAAAAGTAAGAGACGCTCTGTGGCACGTGACCAGTCGGCCACACTTCACGCGCCAGCAATTGATTCATCGGCGTCGTGGTATTGAAGGGCTTGCTGAACGCGCTCAACTCGGGCTCCTCTCCGTTGGAGCCGAATACATTCCAGCCGAGGTCCCGGATGCTCTTGCTCAGCCATATCTGATAGGCCTGAGTCGCCACCGTCTTCACGTTGTCGCTGGCTGCCTTGAGGGGAACGCTCTTCTCTAGCAGCTTTGGGCAGACATGCGGCAGGGAGCCGATCGACAGTCCGTAGACAATCTTGTCGAAGTCCACTCCGCGTTTTAGCCGCTTGACCGGTAATGGCTTGCCAAACTCAGCGCTATAAATTTGCGCCCAGTCGCTCCAGTGGGATTCGAGGTCCACATCTTTGGCCTGCAGTGTGCGTGCCTGTGCCGGGTCGATCTGCTCGTAGTTCGGACAGCTTGGCCAACACTCCAGATCGGCGATATCGACCAGCGGGTTGTATTCGGTGACGCCTTCTGCAAGAGCCACCTGTTGAGTCATGACGATTTCACCTACACCGTCGGCGTCCGGAATCAGTTCGTCCACGTTGTGGAAGAACTGGAAGCTCACGCCACGCTGTTTTAGCACTTGATACAGCGGCGTAAAGACGGTGTCGCCCATGCCGGCCTGCATTTTCCAGATGAAGCCGCCGTGATAACCAATGGCCAACCGCAAGATGCCGCGCAGCATCGTGCCAGCCTCGATGTTCGGGCGAGCGGTGTCGCCATCCATAAAGGCGAACACGAGGTCATAGAGTCCGCGGACCGGCGCGGAATCAATCGTATAGGCTTCGTTGGCGCCGTGCTTGCGCAACCAGTCGCGGAATTCGATGTTGTTGAGGACGTCGAAGCCATGGTGCAAGACGCCGTCGGCATGCATGCCGATCAGGCTCGTGACGGCCAGATCGATGGAAATGAAGAGATGCCGCACCTTGTCGTCAATGCCCAGATGATGGGAGACGTACTGGGGCAGAGAAGCCTGAACCGTCTGCAACTCGGTTAGTACAAACTGGTGATGCTGCTTCTCCCGGAAGTGGAACACTTCGGGCAGGCGCTTCACGAATCCGATGACGCTTGCCAGAATGGCTTCTGCTTCCTCGATAACCCCTCCAGATTCCCTGGCGGCATGTAACAAATGATGGCCGAGATCGTCCAGCCATTGCCCAATCCATGCCGTTACGGTTTCCAATATTGCCGAAAATGTGATTTCCTCGTTGTGCGCCCCCGGGACACCCGGTTTGATCGGTATCTCGATCGGCCAGAACTTATAGCTTTGGTCGATATACTCGGTGAGCACAATGTAGTTCTGTGGCTTAAAAGCGTCTTCCCACTTCGCAAGCGGAGCAGTAGCAGGCCGATTGAGGGCGTCGTAGACCTTTTGCATCACGGTAAAGCCATTGTCATAAAAGCCGAACCACATATGCAGTCCGTGCTCTTCGATGCGCTGGCCCAACTCGGCATTGCGTCCACTGGCACATTTTCCGCCCAGGCGCCACCCCATCTGATAGACAGTTATGTCGTAACGGTCTTGCCAGCCGGGCTGCTCGGTAAGATAAAACGCGGCAGCCATCGCGCCTGGGCCGCCGCCGAGAACGGCGATTTTCTGCGAGCTTGCCTCCGCGGTCTGGAGCAATTCTTCACCCGCTGAGATGGTGAAGTCCATATTGATGTGGAAAGGTAGGAGTACAGGCTGTTCTCCGAGCTGGAGGCCCAAGGTCTCGTCTAGCCGGAAAGTATCGAACTTGTGCAATGTGCACGCATAGGTATAGCCAAGCAATCTGGCGCTGTGCACTTTGTCGACTGTGGCGGGCGCAACGACAATGGCCTGGTACACGGCCTTAAGGCCATTGGCGTCCGGGAACTGCTTGAGAAATAGCTGATCGACGCGTGTTCGCAAAAAGAGTGTTGCGAGATCCTCTATCCCCGCCTCGTCGAGTGCAAACAGATCCTTCTCCGAGCGCAGAATGTCTAAACCCTCACGTATCACATCGATAAATCCAAGCAAGGGCCGATGCGCGTTCTGCGTATCGATTGCAGTGACCTCGATCAGAGGGTGCATGCCTAGTTGCGTCTGAGGACTGTAGGGTTGCCAGCCTTCGGAGGAAAACTTGAATTCGCGCGGGTCCCCGCCTGGTTCCGGCATGCTGAATTGACACAGGCTCTTTGGATAGCCAAAGACTTCACGGCCGATGGAAATGGCCATAGGCACGTCGACCCATGTATACGCCGGGTAAAGAAAGACGCGCTGCAACTTCGTGGCGCCGTCTTTTTCTTCGATTTGCCCAACCGATATCCACGTGATGATGTCGGTTTCCTTACCCCAGCCCTTGTTTTCATCCGCGGGGAAGCCCGATTGGGCATGCTCCACGCGTGTGAATGTCAGCATGATGTAGGGCGACAGCACCTGAAAAGTCATCCGGCCGGCAGCCACCCGATTGAGCGTCCCGTCGACGGTAGCCTGCAGCTTTTTCAGATCCCCTTTGATAAAAAAGCCGTACATGTCGGATGCGTTGAGGTGCATGGGCGTGTGCTGCACCGGTGAGCCACTGGTGTAGATGTATGCGGGCCGTTCCGTCATTTCTCCCTCCTCTGGGGCTATCGACGACGAGTCCATTGTCAGCGCATTGTAGGCCTGGAATTTAGCTCATACATACTCTTTGAGTTCTTTGTTGAAGGGTGGCTGCACATGTTTAGACATACTCCGGTTTTTTGTCGGTGATGGCAACGCGGAAGGCGTGGCTGCCGGTCCTTTGCCTAGAGCACCTCAAACACGCTATAGACCGGCCCGTCCTTGAAGCGGTGACCCGTGCCCACCGCGATCACCCGGTTCAGAAATTCATACTTGCCAGCGGGGGCTTCGAAGACCGGATTGATGCGAAAGTAGTAGCTGGCCGGATCGACCGGTTCGCCTTTTTCGAGCCGCTGGATCACGTCGGCCGCGCCGTGGCGAATGCCGCGGTAGGCTATCGTGATGTTGACACCATCGTCGGTCTGCAGGATCAGGCGCACATCGAGCGTGGTACTGCCGTCGCTGCGCGCGCTTTGCCAGTCGCTGCCGCCGTCGAGCACCTTGCCGCTCAGGCGCTCGCCCGCAAAGGTGCCGGACGGCACGATGCCGATGCGGCGAAACGTTCCCGGCGTGTCGCCGACGATGACGATCGGCTTGACATCGAGCCGCATCACGAACAACGGCCGCGTCTGGATGCTCTGGAGCGCGGCGGGCAGGTCTTCGAAAGCGGGAGTAGACATCGTCTTCACCTTGTCGGTTGATGGCATGGGGGTGTCATACCAGAGTCATGGGAACGTTTGAGGGTACTTAAGGGCTACTTGAGCGGCGAGAAGTCGGTTGCACGCAGCGGCTTGAAAGTATAAGTGCGGATTTCGTAAAGCATGGCAGCTCTCCGTATGGGCCGGATGGCGTCTGATTCGCGTGTTGGCCTCGGTTGATCGGGCACTTCTAGGCAGCAGTTCTTCCACCATTGACTCTGAGCACCTCACCGGTCATGAAGCTCGCGCGCGGCGACGCAACGAACAGGATCGCGTCGGCCATTTCTTCCGGCGTCCCGGCACGCTTGAGGGGGACACCGGCGAGAAAGGCAGCCTTGCGTTCCGCATTCGCCGTGAGCCGGTCGAGCATCGCTGTTTCGACAGGACCAGGCGCGACCGCATTGACGCGTACACCGAACGCCGCGGCCTCGAGCGCCGCCGACTTCGTGAGGCCTTCCACGGCGTGCTTGCTGGCCACATATAGCGATGCGCCTGCTGCACCGCGCGCGCCCATCGTCGACGAGATGTTGACGATACTACCGCTACCTTGCGGCGCCATGACACGAAGTTCGTGTTTCATTGCGAGCAACGTGCCGAGCACATTGGTTTCGAACACGGCGGCGTAGCGTTCGGGGGTTTGCTCGATCACCGGGGCCGATTCGCCTTCGGTGCCCGCCGAGTTGACCGCGATGTCTAGCCGTCCGAATCGCGCGACGGTGGCGTCGACGAGCTTGCGCACTTCGTCTTCGAAGCGCACGTCTGACTGCACGAACTCTGCCTCGGCACCGAGCGAGCGTAGCTCCTCGGCGAGTTGCCGGCCTTCTTCCGCGCGGCGCCCCGAAACGACGATACGGGCGTGGTCACGAGCAAAAGCGATTGCGGTAGCGCGACCGATGCCAGTCAGTGCGCCGGTGATGAGTACGACAGGTTGGTTGTCCATGGCTATTCCTTGGGTATGCTGATTAAAGTTTCGAACCGCCGTCGACGCACAGCGTCTCGCCGGTAATCCAGCGTGCCGCGTCCGAAGCGAGAAAAACGACTGCCCCGCCGATGTCCTCGGGTTGCGCGCTACGCTTGAACCTCTGCATTTCGGGGGCCGTTGGCGTTAGCCGGCCACTATTTTTTGTTTTTGGGTCTGATATTCCGCTTGCCACCACGTCCGCAGCAATCGCATTGACGCGCACGCCGCGGGCACCGAGCGTGGTCGCAAAGTACTTCACCAGCGTGTCGACGGCGCCTTGGCTTGCCGCATAGGCCGATGCCGGTGACGATACGGTGCCCACCTGATCATGGGTCGCCAGCGAGGAGACCAGCAAGACGCTACTGCCTTTGCACATCGCCGGCATCAGTTGCTGCACCAGAAAGTAGGGCGCGCGCACGTTCAAGGCGAACAGCTCGTCGAAATCGGCGACGGTGGTGTCTTCAATGCTCGCGCCCTTCGTCATGTCGGCGCTGCACACCAGTACATCCAGACGTGCGCCGATTACGGCGCGCGCTCGATTTGCCAGCCGGTGCGGCCCATCCGGGGCGCTCAGATCCGCAGCAATTCTGTCGGCGTGGCCACCGGCTGCGCGAATCTGCGTAACCACTTCGTTGGCCGCTGTGTCTTCAGGGCAATAGTGAACCAGAACCTGGGCGCCTGCTTTCGCGAGGGCCAGCGCGCTAGCACGGCCTATCCCGCGAGAGGCGCCCGTGACGAGCGCGGTTTTTCCACTGAGAGGGCTCATGATCAGATTCCAGTTACTTCAGTTCCTCGGCGATATAGCTGGCAGGTATGGAGTGCGATTGCCGGTCCGCTTCGCCGGAGCGGCTGTCGTTGCGTCCCGCCTGATGCGTAATCTAGTGGCAGCACGTGGAAAGATAAAAGACTTTGTAGGTTGGCGGGCATGCCTGAGAGGCATACCGCGCCAACTGCGGCCGATGGTGCTTTCCCATTGACGAGGACGCGGCCGGGTACAGCTCTGCAGCGCGTTCACACCGCAGAGGTTTTGCATATGCGCAAAGATTGGTTGGCCTGGCGTCTGGCCGGCTTTACTGTTAGCGAGGTATCGCGCGAGTCCCCCTTCTTCAGGAACAGGAGTCTTCAATGAGTGCAGCCGTCTCGGCCGACATCGGCTCGATCCAGGTCGCGCCGCTCTCGGCGCATATCGGCGCAGAAATTCACGGCGTCGATCTCACCCGGCCGCTATCCGCTCAACAGGTCGCGGAGATTCGCGCGGCCTTGCTGCGATGGCGAGTGGTGTTTTTCCGCGAGCAGTTTTTGACGCACGAGCAGCACGTCGCCTTTTCCGCGCAGTTCGGTGAGCTTACGGTGGGGCATCCGGTCTTCGGACACGTGGACGGTCATCCGCAGATCTACTCGATCTCCAAGTTTCGCAAGGCCACCCGCTTCGAGGGGGAGCCGCTGCTGAGACCGTGGACGGGATGGCACACCGATGTCACCGCCGCGATCAATCCGCCGTATGCGTCGATTTTGCGTGGCGTCACCATCCCGCCATTCGGCGGCGACACCCAGTGGACCAATCTCGTCACCGCTTATCTGAAGCTGTCCGAACCTTTGCGCGCGTTGGTCGATGGCTTGCGCGGCGTGCACCGGTTTGCGCCGCCGGCAGGCGCGAAGGGCACTGATTCATTCGTGCAGGCCGTATCGCAGCACACGCTCGTGACCGAGCATCCACTGGTACGTGTGCATCCGGAAACGGGGGAACGTGCGCTCTATGTGAGCCCTGGCTTCCTGAAGTACATCGTTGGCGTCACGCCGCGAGAAAATCAGGTGTTGCTGGAACTGCTCTGGGAACACGTGACGCGCCCCGAATTCACGGTTCGTTTCAAATGGGAGCTAGGCAGCATTGCCTTCTGGGACAATCGCGCCACCGCGCATCTGGCGCCTACGGATATCTACGATCTTGACTTCGACCGTCAGCTATATCGCACCACGCTGGTTGGCGATATTCCGGTTGGCCCGGATGGCCGGCAATCGATCGCGCTGGAAGGATCGCCGGTCGGGGCTGCGGCTGCTGTGGCGTTGAACTGAAGAACAGAAGGCGCTTACCTCACGCGGTTAACGCCTTCACACGCGGAATGACCCGCTCGGCGAAGCCACGCATATCCGCCTCAAACGGCTGAAATTGCAGCATGAACAGTTCGATGCCGGCTCGATGAAACGCGGCAATGCGTTGCGCGACTGTCTCGTAGCTGCCGACAAGACCTGCTGCCGTGCCGCCGTTCGAACCCACCCGTGGCGTTTTGGCGAAGGTCTTGATCATGACGACGTTTGGATCGATGTTCGCTTTCTGCTGCTCGCGTAACGGCGCATCCTTGGCCGCCAGTTCGAACAGATGCGCAAGATGCTCTTGTGCTTCTGCTTCGGTTTCGCGCGCAATCACGAATGCCGACAGACCAAAACGCAACGGTGCGGGCAACGATGCCGGACGCGGCCGCGCGGCGACATCGGCGATCAGCTTTTGCACATCCTCCAGCGGCTGGCCGTTGATGAACCAGACGTCGCCCTTATCGGCCACCAGCTCGCGCGCCGGATCCGACTCGCCTCCCACATAAATGCGCGGGCGATTGCGGAATGGGTCGGTCGGCCGCAGAAAATAGTCGTCGACATGAAAGTGTTCGCCGTTAAAACTCGTTCGTTCGCCGCGCAACAGCGAATCGACAACGGTAATCCACTCGCGGCCATATGCATAACGCGCGTCGTGCTCGGCGAAACCAATGCCGGCGCGCTCGAGTTCGGGGCGATTCCACGCATTGACGAGATTGATGGCGAAGCGGCCGCCGCTGATGTGTTCGATCTGCTGCGCCATCTTCGCGAGCACGACCGGATGATAGAGATAGGGCTTGATGGCAGCGATAATCTCGATACGCTCGGTGAGCGCTGCAAGCGCAGCGGAAGCCGTCCACGCCTCGAGCTGATCCAGCTCCTCGCGGTGCGGATTGATCGTGTGCTGCGCGACCAGCACGGAGTCGTAGCCGAGACGCTCGGCCTCCAGTACCAGCGCCTTGTTGCGCACCCATGATGCGTCGTACGGTTCGTCAGGATCCTGCAGCGCGGCGCGGCTGCCATGAACGAGTGCCCAGACACCGAAACGGGCAGGTGATGTCGGCATGGCGCTAGAACCTCCACAAGTATATGTGCCGGGGAAACGTCAATGATGCCTGACGCACTGCGCCGCGACGTGACCACGCGTTCCAATTTGTGACGATATCGATTGCTGAAATACGTATTTGGCGTCCCCGCGATTCTTTATATAGTCGAAAGCTTGGCCTACTTCTGAATCTCCCCGATGCGCTTCGCTCTTTCCGCTTTGGCCGGTCTGTCTGGACTGCGCCGGTTTTCCGTTTGCGCCCTGGTGCTGTTCGGCGTGCTGTGCACGAACGCCGCGCAAGCCAACGAAACGGTTTCGATCAGCTATCAGCGCTCGTCGACGCTATTCATCCTGTTAAAGCGCACCGGCGCGCTGGAAAAGAAGCTCAACGCAATGGGCTATGACGTCAGCTGGCATGAGTTTTCAACGGGGCTGCTGCAATCGCTAAACGCTGGGAGCGTCGATCTGCATGCGGATGTCGCCGATGCATTCGCGCTCTTCACGCAGGCCGCGAACGCGCCGCTGACGTATTACGCCGAAGAGACCTCTGCGCCGAGTGCACAAGCCATCATCGTCCCACCGGATTCGCCGATCCATTCGATCGCGGATCTGAAGGGCAAGCGCGTGGCGGTATCGAAAGGCTCCGGCTGCAATTTTCTTCTGATTGCAGCGCTTGCCAAGGCTGGACTGACGATCAAGGATATTCAGGTACGTTACCTCGAAGCGCCGGATGCGCTCGCTGCGTTTCGAGGTGGCAACATCGACGCCTGGGCCATCTGGGATCCGTTCCTTGCCGCACAGCAGCGCGACGCGCATGTCCGCGTGATCGCCGACGGCACTGGCGGTGTCGCGCAATACAACCGCTTTTACACGGCGACTACGGCGTTTGCGGACAAACACCCGGATGTGATTCGTGTCGTATTCGATGAGCTGAACGAAACAGGCAAGTGGGTTAAGGCGCACCCGCAAGAGGCTGCACAGATCCTTGGACCGTTGTGGGGCGATATTCCGACGCCGACCGTCGAGCTGGCGAACAGCCGGCGCAGCTATGACATCGTGCCGGTGAAGCGCGACCAGCTTGGCGAACAACAGCGGATCGCGGACACGTATTTTGCGGCAGGGTTGATCCCGAACACGTTGAAGGCGACCGACGTCCGGATCTGGACGCCGCCCGCGGCGAAATAATCATTTGATGTCACGGCGGCGCAACGGCCGGCGTGACATCGAGCCAAACCGGTTTAGCGGACTGCAGCCCGTGCCTGCGCCGTGCCTTGGGTATAACGGTTCTGGGGCCGCGGCAGCCCCAGATTCTCACGCAACGTGTGGCCTTCGTACTCGGTGCGGAAAAGCCCACGGCGTTGCAACTCCGGCACCACCTGTTCCGCAAATTCGCTAAGCCCGCCTGGTAGCCACGGCGACATGATATTGAAGCCGTCGGCACCTTCTTCCTCGAACCATTGCTGTAGCTGATCTGCGATGCTTTGCGGCGTGCCCACTACCTGCTGATGACCACGCGCACCGGCGATGCGCAAATACAGGTCACGTATGGTCAGATTCTCGCGGCGTGCGAGATCGAACAGCAACCGTTGACGGCTCTTGCCGCCATTGGTTTCTGGAAGCTCGGGCAGCGGGCCATCCACGGGGTACTGCGAGAGATCGACGCCGCCGGACATATTCGATAGCAGCGATAGACCGACCGTAGGATGGATCAGGTTCTGCAACTCGTCGAATTTCTCGCGCGCCTCTTCCTGCGTGCGGCCGATCACAGGAAAGATACCTGGCATGATTTTCAGATGATCGGGCTGCCGTCCGTATTTCGCCAGTCGCCCTTTGACGTCGCGATAGAACACCTGGGCTTCTTCCAGCGTCTGATGTGCGACGAAGATCACCTCGGCAGTTTGCGCGGCGAGTTCCTTGCCGGCTTCCGAGGCGCCTGCCTGTACAACCACCGGCCAACCCTGGGGTGAGCGTGCGACGTTAAGCGGCCCACGCACCTTGAAGTGCTTGCCTTTGTGATTGAGTACGTGAAGCTTGTCCGGATCGAAGTAGACACCGCTCTCCTTGTCGCGCAGAAACGCGTCGTCTTCCCAGCTATCCCAGAGGCCTGCCACAACGTCGTAGAACTCGCGGGCGCGTTCATAACGCACCGCGTGATCGGGATGTTGTTCGAAACTGAAGTTGTGCGCTTCGGATTCGGTACTCGATGTGACGAGGTTCCATCCCGAACGGCCACCGCTCAAGTGATCAAGTGAAGCGAACTTGCGGGCCAGGTTATATGGCTCGTTGAACGTGGTCGAAACGGTCGCGATCAGCCCGATATTTTGCGTCACCACGGAAAGCGCCGAGAGTAACGTTAACGGTTCGAAGTGATCGGCCCGTGCGGTGCGCGAGAGCGAAGCCAGATTCGTGTCGCGCACGCTGACGCTGTCGGCAAAGAAGATGGTGTCGAATTTCGCGCGCTCGGCGATTTGCGCGACTTGGGCATAGTGGGCGAAATCGAGTCCGCCGCTCGCATGCGCATCCGGATGACGCCATGCGGCGATGTGATGGCCGGTCTCCATGAGGAATGCGCCTAACCGGATTTGCCGCTTGTTTTCGCTCATTCTTTGCTCCATGAGATTGTGGCGTGATTGCTTTGCGCGCGCGGTTTTACCAGGCAAGCCGCCAGTCGGTGATTGGCGAATCGACGGGAGCACCTGATACGTGCTGACCACCAGAGGGCGCGCCGCCTCCATCGCTGTGAGCTGCGGCGCCATCCTCGGCGAAATCGGCGAGCACTTCGTCGCGCAGGCGGATAAAGCGGGGATCGCTGCGCTGGCGTGGCCGCGGCAGCGCGACGTCGACAATCCGTTTGACTCGCCCAGGGCGCGGCGCCATCGTGACGACTCGATCGCCCAGGTACAGGGCTTCGTCGACATCGTGCGTCACGAGGATCATGGTGATGCGCTCGCGTTCCCAGATCCGTTGCAGTTCGTTCTGCAGACGGGCGCGGGTCAGCGCATCGAGTGCGCCGAACGGTTCGTCGAGCAGCAGCACACGCGGCCGGTTGACGAGACCGCGTGCAATCGCCACGCGCTGCGCCATGCCGCCTGACAGTTGATGCGGATAGGCATTCTCGAAGCCGTTCAGACCCACCAGCGCAATGTGTTCGGCGACGGCCTCGCGTTTTTCTTTAGCGGACAATGGCGCATTGCGTAAGGCAGCGAGGATATTCTGCGAGGCTGTCAGCCAAGGAAACAGACGGTGGTCCTGAAACACGATGCCGCGCTCGAGCGACGTATCCTTCACCCGTTCTCCGGCGACCCGGATCTCACCGCTGTAGTCGCTGTCGAGTCCGGCGATCAGGCGCAGCAAGGTCGACTTGCCGCAGCCGCTCGAGCCGAGCACGCTGACGAATTCCCCGGGCCGCACCCGCAGGGTAATGTCGTCGAGAACCGCCAGCGGCACGCCACGCTGCGTGTAGTGCTTGCTGACGTGAAGAATGTCGAGTGATTCGGAAAGGGCGGTGCTCATGATCGGCAATCCTCTTTATAACGTGGCTCGCGCCGGATTCGAAGCGGTGTGGCGGCGCGCCAGCACCGCTCGCTCGACGGCACGCGCCAGTGCATTGAGCACCCACCCGGTGATGCCGACGACAATGATCCCGAACAGCACCAGATCCATGCGGAACTGCTCGCTGCCGTCGACCAGCGTATTGCCGATACCGCTGCCCGCAACCAGCAGATATTCGGCGCCGAGCGTGGCGAGCCATGAATAGATCAACGCGAGATAGATGCCGGTGAAAATCGACGGCAACGCTGCGGGCAAGATCACGTGGCGGATCATTTGCAACCGCGTATAGCGGAAGGCGCGCGCGACTTCGATGTAGGCACGCGGCACGGTGTGGATGCCATCGCAGGTATGCGCGGTGACCGGCAGCAGCGCGGCAAGCGACAAAAAGACGATTTTCGCGGCATCCCCGAGGCCGAACCAGACGGAGATCAGTGGAATCCACGCGAACAGCGAGATCTGTTTGAAGGTGTCGAAACTCGGTCCGATCACCCGGGTCGCAATGCGCGAGAGGCCGAGCACGCTGCCGAGCAGCAGGCCGCCCACGGTGCCGATCACGAAACCGCTCGCTTCACGCGCGAGCGACGCGGACAGCGCACGTACCAGCGCCCCGCTGACGATCTGTTGCCATGCGGTTCGCGCCACGTCGGCAGGGCTGACAAGTAAGCCGCTCTTCACCAGATGAGCCTCTGAAATAGCCCACCACAGCGCAAGCGCAACGATGGGCAGCACCACGCCGCGCAAGTCGAGGCGGCGCTTTCGCGACGCCAACGGAGGCTTGCTGGCCGCTGCCTTGCCGGCAACCGGCAATTCGCAACCGCACGGCGGCGGCCCTTCCTGTTCGAGCAGACCCGCACGACGCGCAAGTGAATCGATAATTCGGCTCATAACTGACTCCGGGACGTGTCGGTGGCTCACTCGCGAAACGCGGATGGCTGGCCGCGCCGCAGACGCGCTTCGAGCGCATCGAGCAGACGGTTCATCGTCAGGCCAATGGCGCCGACTATCACCACCGACGCCATCACCAGATCGAGCTGGAACAGCTGCCGTCCGTAGACGATCAGATAGCCGAGCCCTTCCGACGACGCCACCAGTTCCACCACAACGAGCGCGAGCCATGCCTTGGTGAACGCGAGCCGTACGCCGGTGGCAAGCGTCGGCACCGCGGCGGGCAGCACGACATAGGCAATGCGTTGCCAGCGGTTGTAAGCGAACACGCGCGCCACCTCTTCAAGCGCCACGGGTGTTTGCCGAAAGCCCTGCAAGGTGCTGAGCGTGACGGGAACCAGCGCGGCGTGTGCGATCAGGATGTACTTGAGCGGCTCGCCAACGCCCACCAGCAGAAGCAGGAAGGGCAGCCAGCCGAGTACTGGAATCTGGACCAGCGCGTTAAAACCTGGCAGTACATAGGCTTCCAGCGTGCGCGACAGGCCAAGCGCTGCGCCGATCACGAAGCCTAGAAAGGTCCCCACGCCGAAGCCGATCAACACACGTTGCAGACTGATCAGCGTGTTGTGCGCAAGGTCGCCGCTCTTTGCCAGATCGATGAAGGTCTCATACACGCGTTCAGGCGGCGGCAGAATCTGCGGTGCAATCCAGCCGTGCTCGCACCCGGTGTTCCATAGGGCGAACAGCAACGCTGGCAATAACCACGGCGCCAGATGCCACGCAACGGCACGCAAACGCTCGTGTCTGCGCGGCGCGGTGTTTTCGGCGTCGGAATGGATGGCCGATTTCGCCGGCAGCTTGATCGCGGTTTCGCTCATCGTCGTGTCCGTCAGGTGAGCGGTTTGCCCGCTGCGTCGTAGCGCGTCCAGTAGTGGTCGAGCTTGAGCGTGCGCAGCGCATTGTCGAGATAGCTGGGCTCAAACCAGCTATCCACGTCGACGGGCTGACGGATCAGCTTGAGCTTGAGGGCATCCTGGGAGACCGCCCTATAGCGCGCCACGATGAACGGATCGATCAGTGGCGAATTGCGTTCTTTCAAGGTCCGGTTGGCGAACTCGGCTTGCCAGGAGGCATACGGGACGCCGGTTCTTGCCCACAACTTGAACTGGGCGTCGCGGTTTGCTTCGTCGGACGACCATTGCGAGCCTTTCACGAACGTGGTCACGACACGCTGCACGATGTCCGGATGCGCGTGATCGAAATCGTCAAGCACGAGCAGATGCGATTGACGCGTCAATTGCGGCCCCTCGTTTTGCGACTCGTAGATGATCCTGATGAGACCCTGGTCGCGCAGCTTGTACAGGTGATAGTCGCTGAACGATGCGTCGATGCCTTTGGATGCCAGCGCGGCAAGCGCGCTAGCGGTGTCGAGGTTGATCACATGCAGATCGCGCTCGTTGAGCTGATTGGCGGCGAGGGCGTTATCTGCGACAAGTTGCAGATTCGTACCGCGAAAGATCGACACGCGCTGGTCCTTCAGATCCTTGATGCCGTGGATGCTGGAGTCGACTGGAACGGCAATCTTCACGCCTACCCGCACGCCCGATTCGAGCAGGATACGTGTCTTCAAACCATTGGCGCGCCCCAATACGGATGGCAGATCGCCCTGGAAGGCAAAGTCGAGCGACTTGTCGGCAATCGCCTCATTGACAGCTGGCCCGGCTCCCTTGAAGAAGAGCCATTCAACCTTAATGCCGTCGGGCGCGAACTCCTTTTCGAGCAACTGCTGAATCTGCACCGTGGCCGCTGGTGAGCCTCCGAAGGTCGGCGGGTCCCCGGAGCCTTGTTCCGCCACGCCGATGCGGATCACCGTCGGTTTGTCGGCATAGGCATGCATGGCCGCTAGCGCCAATGTAGCGGTCGCGAGTACTGACTTGAGCAAACGTAGATATCGCATCGATTCGAGTGGGGATAGGGAAGTGGGTGCGCCGGGGCCGCATTCGTTGTAGCCGCGAATTGCAGGCTGCTGCCGCGCCAGAGCACAGCCATTCTTTGCCGACGACACTGTTAAGGACAAGAAAGGATTTGAGCTATGCATATTGCCGGGTGTGTTTATGTGTTTGGCGCATGGCGTAGACGAGGTGCGTGCCTGCTTCTGCCTCGATGAAGATTTGCATGCGGAAGCATCGGGTGGCGCGCATATCGATAGATGGTTTTCTTTGTTGTGCGACACAGATCCGAAAATTTATGCTGGTGAGCGATCAGACGCTGCACAAAGGAGTTGAAAGGCCACCGTGAAGCTTCGCTGCTCAAGCGTCCATCGTCGTGCTTCTTTAGAAATCACTTTTTATTGGTTCTGCTTTCGATGACGCGCTCGCATAGTACGTTTTGATGGCTATAGGCGGTGAAGCCCAGGTGTTGGGCAACGGCCGGCCAGCATCGCCGTTCGGGGGAGATCCGGACAGGTACGACGAATGAGCAAGGAGATGTCATGACAGTTGAACTGGCAGAACACACTACACATGCAGCGCTGGTAGCGGCCCGCGAGGCCGCCGTAGCTGCGGGTTTGCCCTATGCGGGCGGGATTTCTCCGCAAGATGCGTGGGCGTTGTTTTCGGCGGGTGAGGCGGTGTTGGTCGATGTGCGCTCCCCCGAGGAGCGCAAGTTTGTCGGTTACGTGCCGGATAGCCTGCATGTCGCCTGGGCGACCGGCACGAGCCTGAACCGTAACCCGCGCTTCGCGCGCGAACTGGAAGCGAAGACGGGCAAGGAGGCAGTCGTGCTGCTGCTGTGCCGCAGCGGCAATCGCTCGGCACTTGCTGCCGAGGCGGCGGCGAAGGCGGGCATGACCCAGGTCTTCAATGTGCTGGAAGGATTCGAAGGCGAACTGGACGCGCAGCAGCAGCGCGGCCGCCATAACGGCTGGCGCTTTCACGGCTTGCCGTGGGTGCAGGACTAGCGAGATCAACATAAGGACGGGGAGCATTGACTGTGGCCGTATTTGACATCGACGATATCGTTCAATCGCTCCAGACCGTGCGTCAGCGCTGGCGCGAAGTGCAAAAGCGTTCGCTCGAGCCGGGCGGGCGCGACTTGCCGGCCCGCGAGGCGCTGGCCCACATCGTCGACACGCTCAAGGGCGTGCTGTTTCCCATGCGGCTGGGGCCGCCCGATCTGCGTCAGGAAAGCGAAAATTTCTACGTGGCCAATGCGCTCGATTCGGCGCTGCACGCACTGCTTGGACAGGCGCGGCTCGAATTGAACTACAAGGCCCGCCATCACGCGCGCGCCGACGAGCAGATCGAGGCACAGGCGAGCGCAGCGGTACGCAAGTTCGCCGCGCGGCTGCCGGAGATTCGCGGTCTGCTCGACGGTGATGTGCTGGCGGCGTTTCATGGTGATCCGGCGGCGGGCAGCGTGGACGAAGTGCTGCTGTGCTACCCGGGCATCCTGGCGATGATCCATCATCGGCTCGCGCATGAACTCTACCGGCTTGAGTTGCCGCTGCTGGCGCGCATCGTGGCCGAGCAGGCTCATGGCGAGACCGGCATCGATATTCATCCGGGCGCGCAGATCGGCGCGGGGTTCTTCATCGATCACGGCACGGGTGTCGTGATCGGCGAAACTGCTGTAATCGGGCAGCGCGTGCGCGTCTATCAGGCGGTGACGCTCGGCGCCAAGCGTTTTCCGCGTGACGCGGCGGGTCATCTGGAGAAGGGTTTGCCGCGTCATCCGATCGTCGAGGACGATGTCGTGATCTATGCCGGTGCCACGATTCTTGGCCGCGTGACGATTGGAAGAGGGGCGGTGATTGGCGGTAATGTATGGCTGACGCAGGATGTCGCGCCGGGTAGTCACGTCACCCAGGCCGTGTCGCGCAATGAGGCTTCGCAGCCGGCGCAGGTCACGCTGGTGCCACAGGCGCCGCAGTTGAACCCTGTTGCGAGCGCCACGTCATGAGCACGATCGTCAGAAACTTCGGCGCTGCAGTACGTGAGTTGCGCGAGGCTCGCACGTGGTCGCAGGAGCAGCTCGCCGAGCATGCCGGTTTAAACCGGTCCTACGTCGGCGAGATCGAGCGCGGCGGCGCGATTGCGTCGATCGTTACAGTCGACAAGCTCGCACGCGCGCTCGGCGTACCTATCTCGAGTTTGCTGCGTTCGTCGTTCGCGGGTGCCAGTGCGGCAGTCGCTCCAACACCGTCCGCCGCGCCGCTTCCCACGCTCACTAATGTGCTGAAGACGTCCTCGTGACGTCTATAGCATGTTGAGCCAGAGTGGATCCGGTCCTCATAATCACTGCTCGTCATAAGCTTTCCTGTTTTTCATCTATAGAACCCGGAGCCACACATGTCGACCATAGCGAGCGGCCATACGGCGCTTAGCGATAATGCCGCGCGGCAACTAGCCAACGCCACCAAGACCGTCCCCCAACTTGCGACGATCACGCCGCGCTGGTTGACGCATCTGCTGCAATGGGTGCCGGTCGAAGCGGGTATCTACCGCCTGAATCAGGTCAAGAATCCGGACGCCGTGAAGGTTGCCTGCACACAGCGCGAAGACGAAACGGTGCTGCCGCGCACGTTTGTGCCGTATGAAGAAGAGCCGCGCGAATACTTCCTGAATGCCGTGAGCACGGTGCTCGACGTGCATACGCGTATCTCCGATCTGTATAGCAGTCCGCACGATCAGATCAAGGAACAGTTGCGCCTGACGATCGAAACGATCAAGGAACTGCAGGAAAGCCAGCTCATCAACAATCCGGATTACGGTCTGCTTGCAAACGTGGCGGACGAGCAGCGCGTGTTCCCGCTGACCGGCGCGCCGACGCCCGACGATCTGGACGAACTGCTGAGCAAGGTATGGAAAGAGCCGGCGTTTTTCCTGACCCATCCCCTCGCGATTGCTGCGTTTGGCCGCGAGTGCACGCGCCGTGGTGTGCCACCGCCCACCGTCAGCCTGTTCGGCTCGCAGTTCCTGACATGGCGCGGGATTCCGCTGGTTCCGTCCGACAAGGTGCCGGTGGCCGACGGCAAGACCAAGATCCTGCTGCTACGTGTGGGCGACAAGCGCCAGGGCGTGGTGGGCCTGTTCCAGCCGGGTGTCGCGGGCGAGCAGGGTCCGGGGTTGTCGGTGCGCTTCATGGGCATCAACAGTCATGCGATCGCGTCGTATCTGATTTCCCTGTACTGCTCGCTGGCGGTGCATTCGCCGGACGCGCTGGCGGTTCTCGATGACGTGGAGATCGGTAAGTACCATGACTATCCAGACACCTACAAGTAATCCGCCAGGCGCAGGTGTACCGCAGACGCTGCCGGCCGGCTTGCCCGATCCGGCAACGCTCGCACGTCTCGCGACGGAGTTTTTCTCGGCCCTGCCCGGTGGCGGGGTGTCGTCCGCGGTGCCGGGTGGCAATAGGCTGAGCGACGCCTCGTCGTCGGCGTCGTTCGCTTCGGCATTGCCGGTCGCTGCGCCGGTGCTGTCCACCGCAAGCAATCCGGCGCCGGCGGGTTCGCCGCTCGCGGGTCCTGGTGGTTTCGGCACGGGCGTGCCGGGTGCCGCCTTGCCGCAAGGTAAGGTGCCTGGAGCGAACCTGTTGCCCTCGGCGCCGACTCATGTGCTGTCGCTCGGCAATCGTGTACCGGCGCTCGTACCGCATGCCACTGCGCAGAATGGCTTGCCGGATAGCGCGGTGACGATCGCTCCGGCGCTCGAGCCGCGCTTCGGTGGTGCAGCGCTGGCCGTGCCCGAGGGACATGGTGCGCAACGTCCGTCTGCGGGTGGGGCTTCAAGTACGTCTGCTAATGCTTCGCCGTACTACTTTCTCGATCCGCACGCGGATACGCGGTACAGCAGCGGTGCGGGCGGCCGGGACATCGTCGTACAGTTGAGCGATTCGGTCACCGCTCAATCGTTCGGCCTGCCAGGCGAGAACGAGCTTCGCTCGTTGCTCTCGGTGCAGCGTTTTCCGCATGATGCCGGCTCGTATGAACCGGTCGCTGTCAATAGCGGTGGGTCACGCTATTTCGTCGAGGAAGCGCATCCGTCTACCGGTCCGGCGAGAACCGCTCACGGCGTGCCGAACGCAGCGGCTTCGGCGCACCCGCCGTTCGACGTCAATGCAATCCGGCGCGACTTTCCGATTCTTTCGGAACGGGTGAACGGTCGTCAGCTGGTGTGGTTCGACAACGCGGCGACGACGCACAAGCCGCAGTCCGTGATCGACCGGCTCGCGTATTTCTACGCCCACGAGAACTCGAATATCCATCGTGCCGCCCACGCATTGGCGGGCCGTGCGACGGATGCCTACGAAGCGGCGCGCAGCAAGGTGCAGCGCTTTATCGGCGCGGCCTCGCCCGATGAAATCGTCTTCGTGCGCGGCACCACCGAGGCGATCAATCTCATCGCGAAGTCGTGGGGCGTGCAGAACGTGGGCGAGGGCGACGAGATCATCGTGTCGCACCTGGAACATCACGCTAACATCGTGCCGTGGCAGCAGCTTGCCGCGCAAACCGGGGCGAAGCTGCGCGTGATTCCGGTCGATGACTCCGGCCAGGTGCTGCTCGACGAATACCGCAAACTGCTCAACGATCGCACGAAGATCGTTTCGGTAACCCAGGTTTCGAACGCGCTCGGCACGGTGGTACCTGTGAAGGAAATCGTCGAGATGGCCCATCGTGCCGGTGCGAAGGCGCTGGTCGACGGCGCGCAGTCGGTTTCGCATATGCGCGTGGATGTGCAGGCAATCGATGCGGACTTCTTCGTGTTCTCGGGCCACAAGGTGTTCGGTCCGACCGGCATTGGCGTGGTCTACGGCAAGCGCGCGATTCTCGACGACATGCCGCCGTGGCAAGGTGGTGGCAACATGATCGCCGACGTAACCTTCGAGCGCACTGTGTTCCAGCCGCCGCCCAACCGCTTCGAAGCGGGCACTGGCAACATCGCGGATGCGGTGGGTCTGGGTGCGGCGATTGACTACGTGACGCGCGTGGGCATCGAGAATATCGCCCGCTATGAGCACGATCTGCTTGCGTATGCGACGAGCGTCTTGCAACCCGTTCCAGGTGTTCGGCTGGTCGGCACTGCGAAGGACAAGGCGAGCGTGTTGTCGTTCGTATTGAAGGGCTATGAGACGGAAGAGGTTGGGCAGGCGCTGAACGAAGAGGGCATTGCAGTACGTTCGGGGCATCATTGCGCCCAGCCCATCTTGCGGCGTTTCGGCCTCGAAGCTACCGTGCGGCCATCGCTCGCGTTCTACAACACCTGCGATGAGGTCGATGCGCTGGTCGCGGTGGTGCGGCGTTTGTCGACGCGGCGTTAGCGTTTAGCGCTTCCAGGTGCTTCAGGTGTCTGATCAGGATACCTGAAGCACCGCAGGCGCCTGCGCAACACTTAACGCTGCGAGCAGACGCGCACTGAGCTTCGTGGTCTGATTGGCGATTTCGATGACTGTCCCAGGTTCGACGATCGTGCCGCGCAATGCTGCGCCGAGCACCGAAATGTACGGCGAAGCAGCACCGTTCGCTGCGATCGCGGCTAGCGATGGATCGACCGTAATGCCAAGCCCTACCGGTCCCGTTTGCACAAGGCCGCGCGAAAACAGATTGCGCACCAGGGGCTGCTCACAACCGGCGTGCCAGCGATAGTCGGGCCCGGTGCAGTTGATGACACCCTGGGTGACGATCGTGCGTTCTTCTTCGCTACCGCGTAGCCGGTAACGCACGTTCACGCCTCCCCCCAGAGCTTCCGCGAGATCGTTGACGATGGCCGCCTCGACGCTCAGACGGCCGCTTGCACGCAGCGCGTCGACCAGCGCTGCGCTGACGGGCGGCGCGCGATGCAGAAACACGTCCCAATGCGGCCTCACGTGCCGGAAGAACCGCTGCCTGTCGATCAACGCTGCGTTATGCCACCAGTCTGCAAGGTATGGCCTGAGCGCGCCCGGTAGCGATTGCCAGTCACCGCCATGCGTGATGATGGTTCGAGCTTTTTCGCGTAGTTCGCGCACGACCTGCCGCAATGTGCGCGGCGGTCCCACTCTTCCGAAAGGCGCTTCATCAGGCGCGGGGTTACGCCGTTCGACCGGCGTCAGGCCGTGCCGCGCCAGCACCTTATAGGTGCCGCGATACCCCAGCTTTTCGAGCGATACGACGGCGTCGATCATCGTCAGACTTCCACCCACCAGCACGAGCTCGTCTGCGTCGACGAGTGCTGCAAGACGCGAGCAGTCCCACACGTTAGCGACATACTGGCCCGCTTGCGTGAGCCGGCCGTTCGCGTCAAAACGCGGCCGCGACTGGAACACGCCGAGCGCGAGCACCGCGTGATCGGCGAGCAGCACCCGGCCTGCGTCGAGCGCGAGCGTGACGCCGTTTGATGAAACATCGAGATCTTCGACGCGTGCCTGGACATGTTCAAACGTGACGCCGGGCGCAGCTTGCTGCTGTGCCTGCCGCAATTGCTCGTTTACGTAATCGCCAAAGCGCCAGCGCGGCACATACGCCTGGGCGACTGCATCACGAGGCTGGGCGGCAAACTCGGGCTGCGCGGTAAGCCAGTCGACGAAATGCTCCGGTTGCTCTGGATATAGCGTGAAAAGGAGGGCAGGGCCGTTGACCAGATGTCCCGGCTCCCGGGTCGAGTAAGCGAGGCCGCGACCCGGCTGCGCACACGGGTCGACGAGGCGGATCGCGAGGGCTTGCTGTGCTTCGCGCAGCAGCTTGATGGCGAGCGCCGTGCCGGAAAGACCGCCACCGACGATGACGACCTCTGGCGCTCCGCCGTGATGAGCGACCATGATGCTCTCCTGTGAATCCTCCGGCGCGCTCGGGCCGGGACGACAGGATGTTAATGGTCTGCTGAATATGGCCGAAACGACAAATGCTGATAAGCATTTGCGAAAAAATGCTTAAGGACGTTATTGCAGAAACACGCATGCCTGCGCGAGGCAGGCATGCGTGTTGTTAAGACCAAAGAATCAACGCGCGCGAACCGCGCGGGGCTCATCGATCGTCAGAAGTCGAAACCCGGACCGCCTGCGCCCGGCCCACCCGCCGGCGACTGCGGCGGCGCGTCCTTCGGTGCTTCAGACACGGTCGCATCGGTGGTGAGCAACAGGCCCGCAACCGATGCCGCGTTCTGCAATGCCGTGCGCGTGACCTTGGTCGGATCGAGCACACCCGATTCCACCAGATCGCCGTACTCGCCGGTTTGCGCGTTGTAGCCGAAGTTGCCGCTGCCTTGCGCGACCTTCGCCACTACCACGCTCGCTTCCTCGCCCGCGTTGGCCACGATCTGGCGTAGCGGTTCTTCAAGCGCGCGCAGCACGATCTTCACGCCGGCGTCCTGATCGGGATTGCTGCCTTTCAGATCCTTGATTGCGTTCCTGACGCGGATCAGCGCGACACCGCCGCCCGGCACAATGCCTTCTTCCACGGCCGCACGAGTCGCGTGCAACGCATCGTCCACGCGGTCCTTCTTCTCTTTGACTTCGATCTCGGTTGCGCCGCCTACCTTGATCACCGCCACGCCGCCTGCGAGCTTGGCGACGCGCTCTTGCAGCTTTTCGCGGTCGTAGTCGGAGGTGGCTTCTTCGATCTGCACGCGGATCTGCTTGACACGCGCTTCGATGTTCTTCGCGTCGCCGCCGCCGTCGATGACCGTGGTGTTCTCCTTGCCCACCTCGATGCGCTTGGCCTGGCCCAGTTCCGCCAGCGTCGCCTTTTCGAGCGTGAGACCGGTCTCCTCGGCAATCACCTGACCACCGGTCAGGATAGCGATATCTTCGAGCAAGGCCTTACGGCGATCGCCGAAGCCCGGCGCCTTGACCGCCACTGTCTTCAGAATGCCGCGGATGTTGTTAACTACCAGTGTTGCAAGTGCTTCGCCTTCGACGTCCTCAGCGATGATCAGCAGCGGACGGCCTGCCTTGGCAACCTGCTCGAGCACCGGCAGCAGATCGCGGATGTTCGAGATCTTCTTGTCGTGCAGCAGAATGAACGGGCTGTCGAGAACGGCGACCTGCTTGTCCGGATTGTTGATGAAATACGGTGACAGGTAGCCACGATCGAACTGCAGTCCTTCGACCACGTCCAGTTCGTCGGCGAGCGATTTGCCGTCTTCGACGGTGATCACGCCTTCCTTGCCGACACGGTCGATGGCTTCGGCAATACGCTGACCGATCGATTCTTCACCATTCGCCGAGATCGTTGCAACCTGAGCGATTTCCTTGCTCGTGGTAGTTGGCTTGCTGATCTTCTTCAGCTCTTCGATTGCCGCGGTCACGGCCTTGTCGATACCACGCTTCAGATCCAGCGGATTGAGGCCTGCCGCGACGTATTTCTGGCCTTCGCGGACAATCGCTTGCGCCAGCACCGTGGCGGTGGTGGTGCCGTCGCCGGCGGCGTCGCTGGTACGCGAGGCGACCTCCTTCACCAGTTGCGCGCCGATATTCTGCAACTTGTCGGCCAGCTCGATTTCCTTGGCCACGGACACACCGTCCTTGGTCACAACCGGCGAACCGAAACTACGTTCGAGCACGACGTTGCGGCCTTTCGGGCCGAGCGTGACTTTCACTGCATTGGCGAGAATGTTGACGCCTTCGACCAGTTTCGAACGCGCGCTATCGCTAAAGACGATTTCTTTGGCTGCCATCTTGTGATGCTCCCTTATTGGTGGACTACGGCGACGATGTCTTCTTCGCGCAGCACGAGCAGATCCGTGCCGTCGACCTTGACCTGTTGGCCCGCGTATTTACCGAACAGCACGCGCTCGCCGACTTTCAGGTCCGGCTCGATACGCTTGCCGTCGTTATCGCGCTTGCCGGGGCCGACGGCGAGCACTTCGCCTTGATCGGGTTTTTCCGCGGCGCTCTCGGGAATGACGATGCCCGAAGCGGTTTTCGTTTCCTGATCGAGGCGTTTGACGATCACGCGGTCATGCAAAGGACGTAGGCTCATTTAGACATTCCTGCTGTGGAGATTTGGCACTCTTCGCTGGCGAGTGCTGACCGTGATCGAGTATAAGAATCGCCAACGGGGCGCTCCAATAACGAATCCTCAAATCCTTATCGGCGCATTTCTGTTTAGTTTATTTGCGAGCCTGGTAAGCCTGGTAAGCCTGGCAAGCCGAGGGCAAGGGGCGTTCCACACATTGGGTTCGATCGATATCACGATTGCTCGTTTTGTCGGCGCCGCTTCAGTTGCTACAGTGGCCAGTTGGCCCATGACGCACTGACACCGATGAAAAAGGTTCGCGACACTTCACCCCATGCAGCCGATAGGCCCACTTCGCGCGGCCGTCGCCGTTTGCTGGGCGGACTCGCCGCGAGCGGTCTGGTGGCCGCACAACGTGCCGGCGCGGCCGCGAACCCGCTGCTAAAGCCACTTGATATCGCACCATGGAGCCGCACGCCGGGCGCGCCGATACTCGAGCATCCCTATGGCGTGCCCTCAGCGCACGAAGCCGATGTGGTGCGTCGTAGCGCGAAGGCGTGGCCGTTGCCCGGGGCCGCTTCGTCGATGACGCCGCTAGCGGACCTGTTCGGCACGATCACGCCGAACGGCCTCGTCTACGAACGGCATCACAACGGTGTGCCGGATATCGATCCCGATCAGCACAGCCTCGTGATTCATGGTCTTGTACGCGAGCCGAAACTGTTCACGATGGACGACCTGGTTCGCCTGCCGTCCGAATCGCGGATCCATTTCATCGAATGTTCCGGCAATACCGGTGGCGAATGGAATGGACCGAGCGGTCAACCGGTACAACTGACACACGGTTTGCTGTCGTGCTGCGAATGGACGGGTGTGCGGCTTTCGACCCTGCTGGAAGAGGTGGGGGGCCTGTCGACGTCGAAAGATGGGCAAGGTGGACGCGGCGGCTGGGTGCTGGCGGAGGGCGCGGATGCCGCGGCAATGACGCGCAGCTTGCCGCTCGATCGCATCCTCGAGCGCGCCATGGTGGTCTATGCGCAGAACGGCGAGCGTTTGCGCCCGGAAAACGGTTATCCGCTGCGCCTGATCGTGCCGGGCTTCGAAGGCAATACGAACGTCAAATGGCTGCGCCGCCTGAAGTTCGTCGATGCGCCGCTGCAGACGCGCGAGGAAACCTCGCGATACACGAGCCTGATGGCGAATGGAACCGCGCGGCAGTTCGCATTCGAAATGGATGCGAAGTCCGTGATCACGCGGCCTTCGCCGGGGCATCGTCTGAGCACGCAAGGCTACTACCCGATCAGTGGCCTCGCCTGGTCGGGGCGCGGCGCGATTCGCAAGGTCGAGGTATCGACGGATGCGGGCGCTACGTGGCAACTCGCGCGCCTCGACGGAACCCCGGGCGATCGCGCGCTGACGCGCTTCCAACTGGACTGGTTGTGGCAAGGTGCGCCTGCAGTGATCCTGTCGCGCGCCACGGATTCGACCGGCTATGTGCAGCCTACGCGGGAAGCGCTAGTGGCGGCACGCGGGTTGAACTCGCAGTATCACTACAACGCGATTCAGCAGTGGCGTGTCGACGCGAGTGGCGAGGTGCGAAATGCTTAATGTCTTGAGACGTACGCTTGCGCCTACAGCTTTTGTCGTTGCGAGTTTGCTCGCGTCGAGCGCACACGCGGGCTACGGCGTCGGCACACCGTTATCGGACCAGGACCTCGCGGCGTGGAATATTGACATCGCGCCCGACGGCCGTGGCTTGCCCGCAGGCAGCGGCGACGTCGCCACGGGTGCGCGCGTGTTTGCGGCCCAATGTGCCGCATGCCATGGCGCGCAGGGCCAAGGGCTGCTCGGAGATGCGTTGGTGGGTGGTCGCGGTACGCTGGCGAGTGCGAAGCCGAAGCGCACGGTCGGTAGCTACTGGCCCTATGCGACCACGCTGTTCGACTATATTCGTCGTGCAATGCCCTTTACCGCGCCCGAGTCGCTTTCAGCCGATGACGTCTATGCCGTTTGCGCATTCCTGCTCAACCAGAACGGCATCGTGCCACCGGATACCCGTCTGGACGCACGGTCTTTGCCCGCTGTGAAAATGCCGAACCGCGACGGCTTCGTAGCCGATCCCCGACCGGGACGACTCTGAGCGGTGCCGAGGCGAAGCAGGCCGTTTCCCCTTATTGCCAATGCGGTTTTTGCTACGTTCTCCGAAAACCAATCCACAAAAACTTGTTTGCACTTGCTTGAGCGGGTCACTAGATTTGACTGGATGGTATTCAATCGACGGAGGTCGTATGGCCACGCATTCAGCGACGCTTTTCTGGGGCGGACTTCGCCATCCCGTGCGAAGCCTGCAAAAGCAATTGTCAAAACGCGTACCCGTGAATCTGGATCAATCCCCTGACGAGAGATCGGCGGCAGCCCGCAGCGGCCAATCGTCCGAGCGGTTGGAACGCATTGCCGCCTACGCGCGCAGCGGCTATTTTCATATGGAATACACTGCCGGCATGTTTGTCGTGCCGCTCGACATCCCGCCGGGATGATGCTCACGAACAGAACGCAAAGGAGGGCGCAATGACCGACGCTGTCGGGCAAGGCGATGCGCACAAGCGTGTCGCGTGGATTGCCGGTGTGGGAGCGAGCGCTGGACTCGGTGCGGCGCTTGCGCGCCGTTTTGCTCGCGAGGGCTTTAGCGTTGCCGTGACGGGCCGTTCGCGTGAGCGGCTCGATGCCCTCGTCGATGAAATTCGCGGTACGGGTGGTCATGCTCTGGCATTCCCCGGCGACGTCACAAGCGAGAGTGACCTGATCGCAATTGCAAGGCAACTTGCTGAGACAGGCACGCTCGAAGCGGCAATTTTCAATGCCGCTGGCGGGATACGTGTGCCGACGCTCGAATTGACTGGCGAGCAGTTTGAAGCGGCGTGGCGCGTCACGACGCTCGGCGGCTTCCTGTTCGCCCGGGCGGCGCTGCCTGCGCTGCTGGCCGCGGGCCGAGGTTCGCTGCTGTTCACGGGTGCGACCGCTTCGTTGCGCGGCCGTCCGCCATTTGCCGCATTTGCCTCTGCCAAGGCCGCTTTGCGCTCACTCGCGCAGAGTCTCGCGCGCGAGTTCGGGCCAAAGAATATTCATGTTGCGCACGTGGTGATCGATGGAGGCATCGACGGCGAGCGGTTGCGTACGTCGGCACCGCAGCGGGTTGCCGAAAGCGGTGCGGATGGTCTGCTCAATCCCGACGATATCGCCGAGGCCTATTGGCATCTCCATCAGCAGCGGCGCAGCGCATGGTCGCAGGAAATCGATCTGCGGCCGTTCAGCGAATCGTTTTAAGGGGAAGCGGGCTCTGGAATGAGCGCTTTGGTCGTCGATGCGCGCAGCGCTCGCAGTATCGAACTGTGAGCGCTGCGGTTCTTCTGACTAACCGGCCGCGAGGGAGCGGCCGGTGTTCACCCACTTAGAAGCGGTGGGTGATGCCGACGATTGCGGCGAGCTGATGGTTGTCAGCCGAGTAGGTGCTGCTGCTCAGATCGGCCACTGCCTTCTTGCCCGTCGAGTCGATACCCGAAGCGGTTTCGAAGAAGCCGATCGCGTAGAACGAAGTGCGCTTCGATACCGAGTAGATCGCGCCCAGGTTGAACTGGTTGTACTTCGCGCTGCCCACGTCGTCTGCGCCGCTGTTATGCGTGTAGATATACGCGGCTGCCAGCAGCAGAGCCGGGTTCACCTGGTACTTCAGGTTGACTTCGCCCGAGTTGAACGTTGCATTGCCCGTGTACTTCGGAGCCGAGATCTGGCCGATGGCGGTGACCGAACCCAGGTTGCCGAATTGCGTGTTCGAGTACAGCAGGCCGACGGTTGCCGGTCCGATTGCATACGAACCGCCTGCCACGATGATCTGCTGCGAACCCGCCGAAGCGTAGCCGCCGTAGATCTTGTTGTTCATGTTGTCGGTTGCGCTCGCCGAAGCCGTAGTCGTCGGCGTCGACGAATTGCCCTGGTTGCCGTAGGTCGCGTAGTACGGATCCTTCACGAACGTGTAGCCTGCGCCGAGGTGGAGCGGACCGTTCGCATACGAGACTGCCGCGTCGATCACCGAGTTCTTCGTGAAGTCGCCAGCCTGACCGCCCAGGCTGTACAGCGCGCCTGCTTGCAGACCGTTGTAGTTCGGGCTTATGTACTTGAGCGAGTTCTGGACGCGGTTCGACGTATCGACGTTGTCGACGTCGGCGGCGCGAGTGCCGTAGGCGAGGCCCGAAGCGGCCCAATCGGCGCCGGATGCGAACACAGAGGTCAGGTCGTTGCTGGCCGAGTATTGACGGCCAGCCGTCAACGTACCGAACGTGGTGCTGCTCAAGCCGACGAAGGCTTTACGGCCGAATTCCAGGCCACCTTGGGCGAGTGCGCCCGTGCCCGTGGTGTAGCCGCTTTCAAGGGTGAAGATTGCCGACAGACCGCCACCCAGGTCTTCCGTGCCCTTCAAGCCCCAGCGCGACGAGTTTGCCTGCGAGAGTGCGTATTCGTGCAAGCCTTTGACGTTGTTATTGAAAAGAATACCCGCGTCGACGATACCGTACAGGGTCACGCTGCTTTGTGCATGTGCGGCGCCGGCAAACGCGCCAAGAGCGAGTAGTGCCACCGAGGTCTTTTTCATTTTCATCTGATTTCACTTTGTGTGAGTAGGGCTATCACTCGCAAGGCGGGCGAGCCCCATTTATGTCAGCTGTTCGGTGCACGAATCGTATGGACTACGATATAAACCCCGCGCTCGAACAACCGGCTGATAGCGAGAACGGACGACAGCAATGCTGTTCCCGCGTTTTCTGCTCGGCCAGGACCTCCCCGTCTCCAATTCGGGGTACCGCTATCAGTGGCCAGTAAGAATGCCGTGAATATATCCAAAACAGAATTGTTTAGGGCTGGAAAATTTTGCTCTGTCTCGTTCTCACAACGTGCATAAGCGAGGCACCTATTACTTTGTTATGTGCATATATCGCGGCTGGACGAAACGACAGGCGTCGACACCCGATATGTTTTCAAAATGCTTTCAATGTAAGTGACGGCAAGCTTTAAACCGGTCGATTGTCACGGGATTGCCCTGGATTGATGTCACCAGCCCGTGCGTCCATTTCTCATGCTGGCCGCGCAAACGTTAAAACAGAGAGCCGCGGCGCCAACACATAAGCAAAGCGAAATTTGTTGGTTGGGGCTCGCGCGGACCGCCGCGATACTTGGTTTCTCAGGGCCTGGAGAGCGCAGGTTATCGCGGGTTGACGTTGGCCCCTGCTTCGCATTAGCGCTCCATTTCTTCGGACAAGAACTCTTCGCCATCCAGGCGTTTTAACAGCGCAGCGTTTGCGGCTTGCTTGCGAAACCATGCGGGAGATTGAAACCATCATGTCCACCCAGCTCGAATCGGTTACGACGCGCGATGCGGTCAGCGTGAAGGCGGCTGTATCGGCGCGTACCAGGTTTTCGCGTGGCGCGGCCATTACGTGGCTCGCCGCGCTGGCGTGGTTCGGCAGCGCGGGGCTGACCCAATGTTGGGCCGCCGCCGATGATTGGCCTTACACGCGGCAATACCTCGTCATCAAGCTGGTGCTCGCGGTATTGGCTGTTGCCGTCGGCGTGGCCGGGTGGCGCAGCCGGGCGGGCGAAGACGGCAAAGCGGGCGATGCGCGTGCAGCGCAACATAATGTCAAACCGCAGGCGCGCGTCGATGCATGGGTACACGCGATGCCGTGGCTGCTCGCCTTGGCCGTGGGCATCACGGCGTGGGAAGTGCTGACCGCACAACTCGAATGGCTGCCGCGGCCTTTCTTCGCACCGCCGCAGGCGCTGATCGGTGTTTACGCGGAGGACTATCCGCGGCTCGGTTCGAGCATCGCGCATTCGTTTGGTCTGCTTGCCTATGGCTACGTGCTCGGTGCCGCGACCGGTTTTGTCGTGGGCGTCAGTATTGGCTGGTCGAAGGCGGTGGGCTACTGGGTGCATCCGGTGCTGCGTCTCATCGGCCCGCTGCCGGCGACCGCCTGGCTGCCACTGGCTTTCTTCTTCTTTCCATCGAGTTTCAGCGCCAGCGTGTTCCTGATTGCGCTCGCCACCGCATTTCCGGTAGCTGTACTGACGTGGTCGGGCGTCGCCAGCGTCAACACGGCCTATTACGACATCGCGCGCACGCTGGGTGCGAGGCCCGGGTTTCTGATTCTCAGGGTGGCGATTCCCGCAGCGTTGCCGTCGGTTTTCGTGGGTCTTTTCATGGGACTTGGCGCATCGTTTTCAGTACTGATCGTCGCCGAGATGATGGGTGTGAAGGCCGGGCTCGGCTGGTATCTGCAGTGGGCGCAAGGCTGGGCAGCTTACGCAAACATGTATGCGGCGCTCTTCGTGATGGCACTGATGTGCTCGGGCCTCATCACGCTGCTGTTCCGCGTTCGCGACCGGCTGCTCGGATGGCAGAAAGGATTGCTCAAATGGTAGCCGTACCCGAAGTGCTTGCGCGGTCCGACAGTGGCCTTGCGTTGCGTGGCGGCGCGCGTATCGATGTGCGTCGTGTGAGCCATCAGTTCGCGCTGCGTGGCGCGACTTTGCCGGTGCTGCAGGACATCAACTTCTCTGTTGAACCCGGCGAGTTCGTTGCCTTGCTGGGACCGAGCGGTTGTGGCAAGTCGACGCTGCTGCGGCTTGTCGCCGGCCTCGACAAGCCGGCGCAAGGCACGCTGCACGCGGATGGCACCGAGATCACCGGGCCCGATCCGTCGCGGGTCGTGGTCTTCCAGGATCCCACGCTGTACCCGTGGCGCACGGTGCGCGGCAATGTCGGTGTGGGCCCCGAGGCGCAGCGCCGCCGGCGCGGCTGGCGACGCAACGCGCTTCACGACCAGACGCAGGACCGCATCGATGCCGTACTGCAACTCGTCGGGCTTGGCGAATTCGCCGACGCGTTTCCGCATCAGCTCTCAGGCGGCATGGCGCAGCGTGTGGCGCTGGCGCGCGCGCTCGTCAACGATCCTGCGTTGCTGGTGCTCGACGAACCGTTCGGCAAGCTCGATTCGCTGACGCGCATCCGCATGCAGGGTGAACTGGCGCGCCTGTGGCAGGGCGCGGGTTTCTCGGTCCTGCTCGTGACCCACGACGTCGAAGAGGCATTGCTGCTTGCCGACCGGGTCATCGTGCTGAGCGAGCGGCCGGCACGCATCCTCGCGGAAGTTCGCAACGACGCGCCGTATCCGCGGCATCGCGACGATCCGAAGCTGGTTGCGCTGCGCCGCGAAGTGCTTGCGCAACTGGGTCTGGAAACCTGAGCACGCATCCGTACCATATTGACCACACGACGAAAACGCAAAATGACATTCAGCAACGACACTTCTCCCGTGAGCCTCGCGCGCCGCGCGTGGCTTCGCAAGACCGCCTGGGCAGCCGGGGCGGCCGCGTTTGGCGGCACTTCGCTGGGTCTGGCCGTGCCGCTCGCCTCTGCGCAAACGCCGCTCAAGCCACTGAATCTTTCGTGGAATGCAGGGGCGATCTGCACGGCGCCAGTCGCGGTTGCGGACAAGCAGGGTTTTTTCACCCGTCATGGCCTGCAGGTGGAACTGGTTAACTTCGCCGGTTCGACCGATCAACTCCTCGAGGCGATTGCGACGGGCAAGTCCGACGCGGGCGTCGGCATGGCGCTGCGCTGGCTGAAGCCCCTGGAGCAGGGCTTCGACGTGAAGCTGACTGCAGGCATACACGGCGGCTGCATGCGGCTTCTGGCGACGCGCAGTTCGGGCATCGTCGATGTGGCCGGCCTGAAAGGGCGCATTGTCGGCGTGAGCGACATGGCAAGCCCGACCAAGAACTTCTTTGCGATCGTGCTGAAGAAGCAGGGCATCGATCCCGACACGGAGGTCACGTGGCGGCAGTATCCGGCCAACCTGCTGGGCGAAGCGCTGAAGAAAGGCGAGGTCCACGCAATCGCGGACGGCGATCCGACCATCTGGAACATTCGCGAGTCGGATCACCTGTATGAAGTGTCGAACAACCTGTGCGGCGAGTATCAGACGCGCTCGTGCTGCGTGCTCGGCGTACGCGGTTCGCTGATCCGCAAAGACCGGGCGACCGCCCAGGCGTTGACACAGGCGTTGCTGGAAGCAACCGAATGGACTGCTAATAATCCGCAGAAGGCGGCGGAGATATTCTCGGTGCACGCGCCATCCGCGGACGTCAACCAGTTGACCGCGATGCTGAAGAGTCACACCGATCATCATCACCCCACGGGCGATGTGTTCAGGAAAGAAATTGCGCTTTACGCCGACGATCTGAAAGCCGTCAATGTGCTCAACAGCGGCACCGATTCGAATCGCCTCGCTTCGCGGGTGTTTTCGGACGTGTTGACGACGTAGAACGGGCGCTTGTTGCGACGTCTTGCCTGCCTGCTGCTATGGCTCGGGGCAGGCAAGAGGAGCAGGCGCCGGGCCGGCCCTCAGTGCTGTATGCCCCAGCGGCGCACGGTAATGCGCTCGAGCGTATCGAACACCAGATGCTCGATCAGGAGGCCGATCACAATGACGGCCGCGAGGCCCGCGAAGACCCGGTCCGTATACAGCTCATTGCGGTTCTCGAAGATGTACCAGCCGAGGCCGCCACTACCGGAACTGGTGCCGAACACCAGTTCAGCGGCGATCAGTGTGCGCCACGCGAAGGCCCAGCCTACCCGCAACCCGGCGAGTATCGACGGCAACGCCGCCGGCACCAGAATCGACACGACGTGGCGCAAGCCCGTGAGACCGTAGTTGCGGCCCGTCATGCGCAGTGTCGCGGGCACTGCCTGAAAGCCTGAATACGTGTTCAGTGCAAGCGGCCACAACACGGCGTGAACCAGCACGAACAGCAGGCTTCCTGTGCCAAGGCCAAACCACAGCAACGCAAGCGGCAACAGCGCAATCGACGGCAGCGGATTGAACATCGCGGTCAGCATGGTGAGCAGGTCACGGCCGATGCGGGTCGAAACGGCCAGTGAAGTCAGCACGAACGCGCATGCGACGCCAAGCAGATAGCCGCGCAGCAGCACCGACATCGACACGGCAGTCTTCTGCAGCAACTCGCCGGACCAGATGCCCTGCGCGAATGCGCTAAGCGTCGCGCTGAACGTCGGCAGCAACAGATCGTTGTTGACCGCGCGAGCCGCGAATTCCCAGATGATCACGAGGACCAGCGCGATCAGCGTCTTGCGCAGCCATGTCTGCGCGAAAATGCGTTTGCCGATCGGCAAGGACGCTTCGATCGCGATATCGCCGAGCGGCTCCAATGGACGTTCGTATTCCTCGCGAACGGGGGGCAGCAAAGTAGGGGGCGTGCTCATTGCGCGGAGTCCGTCTGTTCGAACAGCAGATGATGGATGCGCTCGGCCGTACGCTGAAAATCGCTGCGACCGGTACTGTCCTGCGTGTATTGATGACTATTGAGCTCGGCGCGCACACGGCCCGGATGCGGGGACAGCAACAGAATCCGGTTGCCGACAATCAACGCTTCCTCGATCGAATGCGTCACGAACAGCAGCGTGAAATTGACCTCTTCCCATAGACGCAGCAGCTCCTCCTGCATCTTGCGGCGCGTCAAGGCGTCGAGCGCGGCGAACGGCTCATCCATCAGCAGAACGCGCGGCTGCATCGCCAGCGCCCGTGCGATCGCGACGCGTTGTTTCATGCCGCCCGACAAGGTATGGGGATACGCTTTCGCAAACGACGCAAGCCCGACCTTGTCGAGGTAGTGCAGTGCCCTTTCATTGGCTTCGGCACGCGAGAGTTTCCTGGCCACGCGCAACGGAAACACGACGTTTTGCAGCACGGTCTTCCACGGCGGCAACTGGTCGAATTCCTGAAACACCACGATACGGTCGGGGCCTGGCCCGTGCACGGGTTGGCCGTCAAGCGAGATACTGCCGGAGGTGGGTTGGATGAACCCCGCGACGGCCTTGAGCAGCGTCGACTTACCGCAGCCCGAGGGGCCGAGCAGCACGAAACGATCGCCGCCGTAGACGTCGAAACTGACCTGATGGGTCGCGCGAACGATCCGTTCGCGCGTGCGGTATTCGAGGCTTACGCGGTCCACCGTCAGAAGTTTTTCACTGGTTTGCGGACGTGTGATGACCGGCGCGGTATCGGCAATCGTATCCATCAGCTCCCCGCCGCCGTCGCCGGGTCGTCGAAGAAGTAGTCTTTCCACGACTTCGGTTCGTTTTTGATCGCGCCAACCCGGTACATGAACTGCGCCAGTCCGAAGGTATTCTGCGGGGCGACCTTGAACTGCACCTGCGGATTCTTGATGATCTTCAACAACAGGTTGCGGTCGATTTTCGACTGGTTCACGCGGATATAGATGTCGGCTGCGGCATCCGGATTGGCGGAAACGAAGCGTGCCGCGTCGGCAAGCGCATCGACGAAGGCCCGATACGTTTTCGGGTTCGAGTCGCGGAATTTTTCAGTCGCATACAGAACCGTGGCCGAGCTCGGTCCACCGAGCACGTCGTAAGAATTCAGCACGATGTGCGCCTTGGGATTGCCGGCGAGTTCTTGATCCTGAAACGGCGGATTGCCAAAATGCCCGGTAATTTCCGTGCCGCCAGCGATAATCGCAGCAGCCGCATCGGGATGCGGAATTGCCTGGGTGTACTTGTCAAGCCGGTTGTAATCCTTGTCGCCCCACTGTTTTGCGGCGGCGAACTGCAGTACCCGCGATTGAACCGACACGTTGACCGCCGGTACGGCGATGCGGTCCTTGTCGGTGAAATCGGCAATCGTTTTCACGTTCGGGTTGTTGGACACGAGGTAATAGGGCAGATTGCCGAGCGAGGCGACACCCTTGACGTTTTGCTTGCCATGCGTGCGGTCCCAGATCGTCAGCAGGGGGCCGACGCCGGCTCCGGCGATATCCACCGCGCCGGAGAGCAGCGCGTCGTTGACCGCTGCGCCACCTGAGAGCCTGAGCCAGTCCACCTTGATGTCGATGCCTTGCTTGCGCCCTTCCTTTTCGATGAACTGCTGGTCGCGCGCCACGTTGAGCAGCAGATAGACCACGCCAAATTGCTCGGCGACGCGAATCTGCCCTTCGGCATGCGCTAGCGTCGGAGCGGCGAGGCTGGCGGCGCCGATCGAGATCGTGAGCATGCTCGCTGCAAAACGGCGAGCGAAAGACGGCCCAACGGCCGTCGGGCGAAAAGTGGACTGCATTGAAACTCCGGTCAGCGTGTGGGCGTGCGCAAGCGGGCGCAGACGGACGAACAGGGCCGTCAGAACGGCACGTCGCCTTCGATGGTTGTGCGGTACATCTTGCGGCGCAGATGGTCGGGTGTGCCAGCGGCGAGATGCATCAGCGAGCGGTTGTCCCAGAACACCATGTCGTGTTCCGCCCACTTGTGCGTGTACAGATGCTCGGGGCGCACGCTGTGCGCGAACAGTTCTTCGAGCAGTTGCTGGCTTTCGTCTTCAGGCAGCCCAATGATGCGGGTGGTGAAATGCTCGCTGACGAAAAGCGCCTTGCGGCCCGTCTCCGGATGCGTGCGGACCACCGGATGCACGACCGGTTTGACCTGGGCAATCTGCTCGGCGGACAGATTCGGCCGCCACGGACTACGCTTTTGCAATTCCGCGTACTTCGCGAGATACGTGTGCTCCGCCGAGCGTCCTTCTACGGCAGTGCGCAGATGAGCGGGTAACGTGTCCCACGCAAGGTGCATGTTGGCGAACAGCGTATCGCCGCCTTCGGACGGCAGTTCCTGGGCATGCAACATCGAGCCGAGGCTCGGTGTTTCCTTGTACGACAGGTCGGAGTGCCAGAAATGGCCGGCGTCGCCCAGGCCGATCGGTTTGCCGTCTTCGACGATGTTCGAGACGATCAGCACTTCCGGATGTCCTGAGAGCTGAAACTGGTGCAGCACGTGGATCTGCAGCGGACCGAAGCGGCGGCTGAAGGCAATCTGCTCCTCAGGCGTGATGCGCTGGTCGCGAAACACCAGTACGTGGTGGTCGAGGTGCGCGCGATGAATGCGCGCAAAATCTTCGGCAGCCAGCGGCTGGCTCAGATCGAGCCCGAGGACTTCGGCGCCCACAGGGCCGTCGAAGGCCCGAATTTCAATGGCCTGGGGAACGGCGTGGTGCGCGGACACAGCGCGGTCGGTAGCAATCGTCACACTAAACTCTTTGGTCGGTCGCAGCGGAGGCGCCGGTGGTGGCGCGATGCCCCCAATTTACCGGCCTGTACAGTCAAGAGCAACGAAGCAAATGCGATACGTTTATCTGCTGGAGTGATAAACCCGACGCTGTACCGGACGCGGCGGGCATCGAGCTCAAATTGACGAAATGTCCAATAATGGATAATCTGTCTTTTATCGATGTCCCGTGAGCCGTCCCTATGACGAAACAGACCCCTGAGCAGCGCGCACTGCTCGCGCAGGTCGGCCAGATCGCAGCAGGATTGGCTGAGACTTTCGCGCCGTTTTGCGAGGTGGTCGTGCACGATCTGCTCGACCCCAAACATGCCGTTCTGGCGATCCACAACAATCTGTCCGGCCGGGAAGTCGGCCACCCGGCAACCGAACTCGGACTGGCGCGCATCGCCGACCCGGAATATCCGCAGGTCATTGCGAACTACGCCAATCAGTTTGCGGATGGCCGTGCGGCAAAAAGCACCTCGATCGGCATCAAGGATTCATCCGGCCAATACGTCGCCGCGTTGTGCATGAATATCGACCTGACGCTGTTCCGCGGCTTGCAGAGCGCCGTCGGTCAATTTGTCCGGGTCGATGCGGACTCGGCCATGAAAGAATCGCTGGACCCGGCGGGGGCGAACCTGATCCGCGCGCGCATCGACCAGTTTGCGGCCAGACTCGCCACCACGCCGCGCGCTCTCAAAACGGAAGACCGCCGTACGCTCCTGCGTGAACTTAAGGACTCCGGTGTAATGGAGATCCGCAGGGCGATGGAAGTGACGGCGCAGTATCTGGGTGTCTCACGAGCGACGGTGTATAGCGATGCGAAGTGATGCACGCCGCTGGGGTGCTTTCGGAGCCGGGGCCGGCGCCTGGGTCGGCGACACGCCGGATCGCCACACCATTAACGTCAGGAACGAACATGTCTAAAGCTCAGTACATCGACCCGCTCACTGGAGCGCTCTATCCGTTCGAGCAACCGCGCTGGTGCTCGGATAACCAGACACCGCTTCTCATCACGCCACTGCAAGGCATCGGACGTGACGATATCGACCGCAGCAATCGTTCGCTATGGCGCTATCGTGCTGCGCTGCCGGTCGATATCGCTCAACCGGTTTCGATGGGGGAGGGATGTACCCCATTGGTGCAGAAGGAATGGAATGAGCACCGTCCGTTTTTTAAACTGGAGTGGTTCAATCCGACATGCAGCTTCAAGGACCGCGGCACGGCTGTCATGCTGTCGTTCCTGCGCCAGATCGGCGTGAACGCTGTGCTCGAAGACAGTTCGGGCAACGGTGGCGCGTCGGTTGCCGCGTTCGGTGCAGCCGCAGGCATGCGCGTGAAGATTCTTGCCCCGGCTTACACGTCTCCAGCCAAGGTGGCTCAGGTCCGCGCATACGGTGCCGAGATCCAGCTGGTTGAGGGGCCGCGCGAAGAGTCGCAGGCGGAGGCGATTCGACAATCCGCCGAGATCTTCTACTCCAGCCATAACTGGCAGCCGTTCTTTCTGCAGGGCACCAAGTCCGTTGCTTACGAACTATGGGAAGACTTCAATTTCGAGGCGCCGGACAACATCATCATTCCGGTGGGAGCGGGAAGCAACCTGCTCGGTTGTGACATTGGCTTCAAGGAGCTTCTTGCGGCAGGGCAGATCAAAAAGCTGCCACGTCTGTTTGCTTCGCAGCCGCTGAACTGCTCGCCGCTCGATGCATCGTTCCAGGCCGGGGTCGACACGCCCGTGGCCCGGCCGGTCCTGAAGACGGTCGCAGAAGGCACGGCGATTGCGCATCCGCTTCGTCTGCGGGAAATGATTACCGCACTGCGGGACAGCGGTGGTGCGACGGTGGCCGTTTCCGAAGACGACATTGTTGCCGCGCTTAAAAAGCTTGCGCGTCAGGGCGTCTTTGTTGAACCGACCTGCGCGCACGCCGCCGCAGCACTCGACGAGCTGAGCCGTCGCGGCACCATCAAGGCAAGCGAGCGCACGGTCGTGCTGTTGACGGGGACAGGGATCAAGGCTGCAGGCTACATCGCGGAGCTGTTTGCGCAACCTGCTGCGTAGTTACCACACTCGTTCGAATACTTGTCCAGGTAAGATTTGGCGCAGAGATAATACGGTATATACTGTTTTCGAAACACGTCAACGGCCCTTATCGGCTAAGGAGCATATATGCCGGATAAACATCTCTCCAGCCAGTTTGACGCCGATCTCACGCTGCTCTCCACGCGTTTGCTCGCCATGGGTGGGTTGGTGGAGTCGCAGATCGCGTATGCGATGCAGGCCCTGGATACCTTCGAGCTCGATTTTGTCGAACTCGTCCTCGAAGGCGAGCGCCGTCTGAATACGATGGAAATCGAGCTCGACGAAGAAATCTGCAATGTCATCGCGCGTCGACAGCCGGCCGCTCGCGACCTGCGTCTGCTAATGGCGGCTTCGAAATGCGTCACCAATCTCGAGCGTGCGGGCGACGAGGCGCGCAAGATCGCCAAGCGAATCCGCCGCATTGCGCCGCAGGTCAGTGCGCAGGACGTCAACATCGCCGAGATCAAGATCTCGGGCGCCATGGCTGCGAGCGTGCTGCGCCGCGCGCTGGACGCATTTGCGCGCATGGACACGGCTGCCGCCGAGCAGATCATTCTGGACGACGAGGCGATCGATAACGAGTTCAGGGCCTTTGTGCGCAAGCTCGTGACGTCGATGACGGAAAACCCCCGCACGATCTCGACGGCGTTGGACTATCTGTCTATCGCCAAGGCGATCGAGCGGATTGGCGACCATGCCACCAACATTGCCGAATCCGTCGTGTATGTGGTTCGTGGCACCGATATCCGTCACGAACATAGAAAGCGGCAAGAACCCGAAGCGGTGCGCACTTAAAAATACGGCGGCGGGCCGGGCCCTCGCGGCCGGCGCCGCCGTCATTCTGCGTAAACACCTTAACCGCCCACGGCGCCCTGGGTGTTCACGTGGACCGCGTAAATGGACTGTGACGAAGCCATGAACAGGCGGTTGCGGGCGCGGCCGCCAAAACACAGGTTCGCACAACGCTCAGGCAGTGCGATGCGGCCGATCGGCTTTCCAGCCGGCGAGATGATCACCACGCCGTCCAGTTCGTCGCTGCCCATACCCCAGCCGCACCACAGGTTGCCGTCAATATCGGCGCGCATGCCGTCGATCGTACCTGGCCCCGCATTGTAGAAAACGCGTCCCTTACCAATTCTTTTCCCATCAGGCTCCATCTCGTAGACGTGGATCAGGCGCTCAGGCACGGCGCGCGATTCGATGATGTACAGCAAGCGTTCGTCAGGTGAAAAACACAAACCGTTAGGCCCCTTCAGATCACGCGTGACAACGGAAGCTTCTCCCGTGACACCGTCGATCCGGTACACCGAATGCGGAAGTTCCTGCTCGGCCTTGATGCCTTCATAGTGACCCGCGATACCCATTGGCGGGTCCGTGAACCAGATCGAGCCATCCGACTTGACCACCACGTCATTCGGCGAGTTCAGCCGCTTGCCTTCGAACGAATCCATCAGCACGGTAATGCTGCCGTCATATTCGGTGCGTGTCACACGGCGCCCATGTTCGCAGGTGACGAGACGGCCCTGCCGGTCGCGCGTATTGCCGTTGGCGAAGTTCGACGGTTTGCGAAACACGCTGACCACACCGGTTTCTTCCTCCCATTTCAGCATCTGATTGTTCGGGATGTCGCTCCATAACAGATAGCGCCCATCGCCGAACCACACCGGCCCTTCCGTCCAGCGGTAGCCGGTAGCGAGGCGCTCGACCGCGGAGAACGCGACGCGATATTGATCGAAGGATGGATCGAGCGAGATGACGCGGGGGTCGGGATAGCGCTCAGCCTGCTGCCACATAGGTTTGTCTCCGTGTTGGGGGTAAGTGGATGGCGGATCATGGTTCAGTATACGGCAAAACGAGTAAGCGCTTTCTCTTGTCTTCCCCTCCAGGTTCTACTAAAGTGCCTGAATATTAGATGCTTTCGATTGGGTGGCGGTGCGACTCATACGTCAAAAGAAAGCGATTACATTATTGGAGACATATGGACACGGGAAAGTATCGGTATGTGGTCGCCGGGTTGCTCTTCATGGCCGGTGCGATCAACTACATGGATCGGGCGGCACTCGGCATCGTCGCGCCAATCGTCAGCAAGACGCTCGAACTGTCGCCGTCGCAACTCGGCGTCATCTTCAGCAGCTTCTTCATCGGCTATTCGATCTTCTCGTTCCTGGGCGGCTATTTCGCAGACAAGTTCGGCACGCTGCGCGTCTTCACGTGGGCCATGGGATTCTGGTCGCTGTTTTGCGGACTGACCGCGAGCGCAACCGGCTTTGTTTCGCTGCTGGTGTATCGGGTGTTCTTCGGTATCGGCGAAGGGCCCATGAGCTCCAACACCAACCGCACGATCTCGAACTGGTTTCCCCGTCATGAAACCGCGACGATGATCGGCTTCACCTTCTCCGGACAGACGCTCGGCAACGCGATTGCAGGGCCGGTGGTGGGTTTGATCGCCATCGGCTTCGGCTGGCGCGCGTCGTTTATCGTGATCGCCGTGCTGGGTTTCCTGTGGCTGCTGTTGTGGCGTCTGTTCGTCACCGACAAGCCCAGCCAGAGCCGCCGCGTCGGCGAGGGCGAAGCAAAACTGATCAACGATAGCCGTGCTATTGCGGAAGCACGTAACGTCGAAGACGACGGCATGACGCTCGGCGCGTATCTGCGCCGTCCGAGCACACTGGCACTCGGTGCCGGTCTGTTCGCGGTGAACTACACGCAGTACGTTTTCATCTCGTGGCTGCCGAGCTATCTGACCAACGTGATGCATCTCGATCTGAAGTCGATGAGCATCATCACGTCGATTCCGTGGATCTGCGGAGCGATTGGCTATTTCGGCGGCGGGGTGATCGGCGACATCGTCTATAAGCGCATGGACGATCCGATCAAGGCGCGCAAACTGGTCGCCACGATTCCGCTGGCGTTGTCGGGCGTCGCGGTGCTGAGCATTACCTCGGCCGGGTCGTTGACGGCGGCGGTTGCATTGATTGCCGCCGCGTTGCTGTTCCTGACCGGATCGTGCCAGTCGATCTGGGCGATCCAGCACGAGATCCTGCCGCTGCACCGCCAGGGCGGCGTGGGCGGCTTCATTCACTTTCTGAGCAACCTGTCGGGGATCATCGGGCCGGCGTTGACGGGAATGCTGATCCAGTATTTTGGCGGTTATCACAGCGCGTTTATGTTTGGTGCACTGATCGATTTCGCGGGTGTGCTCGCGATGCTGGTCTTTATCCGCAGCCGGCCGCAGATCAGTGCGGCGGTGGCGGCTCATTCGCCGAATTGAGCAGGCGAGGCGAGTGCGTGGTTCCGCTGCGCGCTTCGGCTGTAAGCGAAGCGTGCCGCTTGCTGACGAAGATGAACCTCGCAACGAGACCGCACAGCGGCGGCTCGTCAGTTGCCCGGCGTATGCAGCAGGGAACGGGCATCGACTGCAGACGGATTGACGCACGTCGCCGTGAGGCGTCCTTCGAGCGCGTCGGCCAGATTCTGCGCAGCGCGGCGCGCCATGGCTTCGCGTGTCTGGGCTGTGGCCGAGCCGATATGCGGCACGAGCACCACATTCGGCAGGGCGCATAGCGGCGAATCGGCGGGCAGCGGCTCGCGTTCGAACACGTCGAGCCCCGCGCCGAGAATGCGGCCCTCACGTAGCGCGTCCGTCAGCGCCGCTTCGTCGACCACCTGGCCACGCGCACAGTTGACGAGAATCGCGCTCGACTTCATCAAACGCAATTCGGCCGCGCCGATCAGCTTCTCGGTCGCGGCGGAAAGCGGCACCAGCACGCACACGAAGTCCGCTTCGGCCAGCAGCGTGGGCAACGGACACCATTTCGCACCGAACGCTTCCTCCGCGGCCACATTGCGCGAGCGGTTCGCATAGAGCACGGTCATCCCGAAGCCGTGCGCCGCGCGCCGGGCCACCGCGGCGCCAATGCGGCCGAGGCCGATGATACCGAGCGTCTTGTGGTGCACGTCGACGCCGAATTGCGCAGGCCCCGACGAGCTCTGCCATTCACCGCGGCGGGTGGAGGCGTCGAGCTCGGCGATGCGGCGTGCCGTGGCGAGGATCAACGCGAACATCAGATCGGCCGTCGTCTCGGTGACTTCGTCCGGGGTGTTGCACAGCACGATGCCGCGGCGCGTGAGATCCGCAACGTCGAAGTCGTCGTAGCCGGCGGAGACGGTCGACACCACTTCGAGTTTGGGCGCAGCATCGAGAAATTCAGCGTTCAGCTTGAGCTTGTTGCCAATCGTGCCGTGCGCGTTCGCGAGTGCCGCGAGGAAGGCGTCGCGCTGGGTGTCGGCGTCGGCGCAGGTCACGTCGTATTGAGCTTCGAGGATGCGCAGGGCTGCGGCAGGCAGCTTGCGGTAGGCGACAACACTTTTTTTCATCGGGACGTCCGGTTTGAAAAGAGAAAGGAGCACGTGGCCCAAAAAATGTTAACTTTGAGAAAGCGCTTACTTGCGGATCACTATAAGTCTCGTTAGAATCATCGTCAAGATTATCGATAATTTGATCAAGGGACATAGTGATGGCAGACAAGCTCGATAAAGCCCAGCCGGGCGACGATACGCCGGGCGACGATACGCCGGGCGTCGATACGCCGGGCGTCGATACGCCGGGCGTCGACGCGCCGCGCGGTTTGCGCAAGGGGTTGACCAATTACGGGGACGCGGGCTTTTCGCTGTTCCTGCGCAAGGCGTTTATCAAGGGCGCGGGTTACACCGACGACGCGTTGGCGCGGCCCATCGTCGCCATTGCCAACACCGGCAGCGCCTACAACCCGTGTCACGGCAACGCGCCGCAACTGGTCGAGGCCATCAAACGCGGCGTCATGCTGGCGGGGGGCCTGCCGGTCGAATTCCCCACCATTTCGATCGCGGAAAGCTTCTCGCATCCGACCAGCATGTATCTGCGCAACCTCATGTCTATGGACACCGAGGAGATGATCCGCGCGCAGCCGATGGATGCGGTCGTGCTGATCGGCGGCTGCGACAAGACTGTGCCCGCGCAACTGATGGGTGCCGCCGTCGCGGGCGTCCCCGCCATCCAGCTCGTGACAGGCGCGATGCTGACCGGCTCGCATCGTGGCGAGCGAGTGGGTGCCTGTACAGACTGTCGCCGCTTTTGGGCGAGCTTCCGCGGCGACCAGATCGACGCGGACGAAATCGATGCGGTCAACAACCAGCTGGTGGCGACGGTCGGCACCTGCTCGGTAATGGGCACCGCCAGCACGATGGCCTGCATTGCTGAGGCGATGGGCATCATGTTGCCGGGCGGCGCCTCGCCGCCGGCGGTCAGCGCCGACCGCATCCGCATTGCGGAGCGCACCGGCGCCCAGGCCGTCGCGATGATCGGCGCGAATCTCACGCCTGCGAAAATCCTCACGCCGAAAGCAATCGAAAACGCGCTGCGCGTGTTGCTGGCTATCGGCGGTTCGACCAACGGCATCATCCATCTGACTGCAATTGCCGGGCGTCTGGGCATCAAGATCGATCTCGACGCGCTCGACCGGATGGCACGCGAGACGCCAGTGCTGGTGGATCTGAAACCGTCGGGGCAGCACTATATGGAGGACCTGCATCGCGCGGGCGGACTCACTACCGTCATGCGCGAAATGAAGGGCCTGCTGCATCTCGATGCCTTGACGGTCACCGGTCGCACGCTGGGCGAAGAACTCGATGCGGCGCCCGCCAGCTTCGCGCAGGACGTCGTGCGGCCGTTTAGCAAGCCGATCTTTCCGCAAGGCGGCATCGCCGTATTGCACGGCAATCTGGCGCCGGGCGGTGCGATTATCAAGCAGTCCGCAGCGAATCCGGACTTGATGGAACACGAAGGCCGCGCCGTGGTGTTCGAGAATGCCGAGGACCTCGCGTTGCGCATCGACGATCCCGAGCTCGACGTCGAAGCGCATGACGTGCTCGTGCTCAAGCAGATCGGGCCGGTCGGGGCACCCGGCATGCCGGAAGCGGGCTATATCCCGATTCCGCGCAAGCTCGGAAGGCTTGGCGTGAAAGACATGGTGCGCATCTCCGATGGCCGCATGAGTGGCACCGCGGCGGGCACCATCGTGCTGCACGTGACGCCGGAGTCGGCGATTGGCGGTCCGCTCGCGATCGTGCGAACGGGCGACCGGATTCGCCTGAGTGTGGCACAGCGCTCGGTTGAGCTGCTGGTGAGCGACGAGGAAATCGCCACACGTCTGGCGGCGCTGCCGCCGCGCGAAGCCGAACCGAACCTGCGCGGTTATCGAAAACTGTTTCTGACCACGATCACGCAGGCCGACGAAGGGTGCGACTTCGACTTTCTGAAGGCGCCGCAGACCGTGGCCACGGTGCCTGGAAACAAGCCGTGACGTCAGACCCGATCGGCAACGGTGCGGGGCAACAGCGGCCCATTGCAGTCGCGCCGGTGCTGCGCGACCGCAATACCGACGAAACGATACGCCGTGTCGCGGACCAGCTTGAAGAGGAGATCGTGCTCGGCCTGCTGCATCCGCGCGAACGTCTGGTTGAAGACGACCTGTGCGAGCGCTTCAATCTGAAGCGTCATGTGGCGCGCCAGGTGCTGGGAGAAGTGGAGCGACGTGGCCTGATCGAACGTCGCAGGCATGTCGGCGCGCTGGTCAAGTCGTTCACCGCAAGCGAAGTGACGCAGTTGTACGCGTTGCGTGAGCTGCTGGAGACCGACGCGGCGAGCCGGATTGTTTTCCCTGTTGGCGCCGCGAAGCTCGCGGAACTGGACACGTTGCAGGCGCAACATGACGCCGCCGCGCAGGCAGGCGATCTGCGCCGCGTGTTTCGCGTCAACATGGCGTTCCATCGGGCGTTTTTCGCGTTATCGGGCAACCAGGTGCTCGTCGACGCGATTCATGAATATGAGCGGCGCACGCACGCGATCCGCTCCGTATCGATCGTATTTCCGGTCTATCTGGAGAAAGCGCGCGCCGAACATCATCAGATGATCGATGCGTTGCGGCGCGGCGATCGCGACGATCTGATCGCGCTGTGCCGCGCGCATCTCGTGCCGTCCCGCGACGCCTATCTCAACGCGTATCACCAGCGCTCGGCCGCGGCCGCGGCCGCGGCGTTTGACTTATCGACACCGAATGGAGACATCGAATGAAACGGGTTTTGATTACCGGCGCAGCTGGCCATATCGGCCGGGTATTGCGCGCCGGCTTGCGTGGCCAATATCAGTTGCGTCTCGCGGACATCGCGCCGCAAGCTGAAGCAGGCGAGGGCGAAGAAATCGTCACGGCCGACATTACCCGGCTAGAGGATCTGTTGCCGGTGATGCAGGGTGTCGACGTGGTCGTGCATCTGGCCGGCATTCCGGACGAGGACCGTTGGGAAAAGATCCGCGACATGAACATCGAAGGTTGCTACAACGTCTTCGAAGCCGCGCGTCAGGCTGGCGTCAAACGCGTGGTGTTCGCGAGCTCCAACCATGCAGTGGGCTTTCACCGGCGCGACCGGATGATCGACAATGCCGTCGCGCCGCGGCCGGACAGCCGCTATGGCGTATCGAAGGTGTTTGGCGAAGCGCTTGGACGGATGTACGCGGACAAGCACGGCATGTCGGTCGCATGCATGCGGATCGGCTCGTTTCGTCCAGACAACACGCCGACGGCGCCACGGCACCTGTTCACGTGGATCAGTCATCGTGACATGGTGCAACTGACGAGGCGTTGCATCGACTACCCTGACTATCATTTCCTGATCGTGTATGGCGTCTCGGGCAATGCGCGTAACCGCTGGGACAACGCGAATGTGCGGCGGCTCGGTTATGCGCCGGAAGACGACGCCGAACAGTATGCCGCCCAGATCGCGGCAACAGGGCAAACCGAAGACGCGCGTGAGGCGCTGTTTCATGGTGGCTTTGGCTGTCTCGTCGAGTTCGACGGCGATCCGCAGCGGATCGACTAGCCAGGTACTCTGACCCGGCTATCGTCATTGCTGGCTGCCGCACGTTATAGAATGCGGCACAGGGATGGCGCGATGGTGCGCCTCGACTCCGGGCAGGGTGCAAGTTGACCACAGACACTAAGAAAAGAGCGCCGCGTCGCAAATCGAATGCGATTTCCGTCATGGATGTGGCTCGCGCAGCGGGCGTTTCAACAGCGACGGTTTCGCGCGTATTGAATGGCAACGCAACGGTTGCCGCCGAGCTGCAGACCCGCGTGCGCGACATCGCGCGCGATCTCGGCTATACGCCACATGCGGCTGCGCGTGCGTTGGCATCGCAGAAGTCCAAGACGATCGGCGCGGTGATCCCATCGCTGGAAAACCAGAACTTCGCGATCGGCGTGTTCGCGCTGCAAAAGCGCATCGGCGAAGCCGGCTATACGTTGCTGCTTGGATGCTCGTATTACGATCAGGAAGACGAACTCAAGCAGGTGCGCGCCCTGATCGCGGACGGCATCGCCGGCTTGATGCTCGTTGGCCGTAGCCACTCGCCCGCGCTCTATGAACTGATCGAAAAGGAACAGATTCCGCTCGTCAACGGCTGGACCGTCGATCACGACCATCCGTATGTCGGTTTCGATAACGTTGCGGTCGGGCGGCGCCTCGCCGAATATCTGCTCGAGCTCGGGCATACCCGCTTCGGCATGATTACGCAAATGACGCAGCACAGCGATCGTGCGGCTGATCGCATCATCGGCGTGCGCGCGGCGCTACAGTCGCGCGGGCTGCAGTTGCGCCACGAGCATCTGATCGAGATGCCCCACAAGATCATTGAAGGCCAGATGGCGATGAAGGCGCTGATGAACGGCCCCGAGCGTCCGACGGCCGTGATTTGCGGCACCGATCTGTTGGCAATCGGCGCGCTGGCGGAAGCGCGCGAGGCGGGTATCGACGTGCCGGGCGACCTGTCGATCGCGGGCATCAACGATATTGAATTCTCGAGCTTTACGTCTCCGCCACTCACCACCATGCGGCTCGCCGCCGATGAAATCGGCGCGCGCAGCGCCGAGTATCTGCTCGCGCGGATCGAAGGGCGGCCCGTAAGTTCGCAGTACATCGTGCCGACCGACCTGATCGTGCGCGGTACGACCGCACGTCCTCGCAACAGTTAACAGGCTGTAGTACGACGTTTTGCGCAAAACACTTTCTCAATGCACGGCCCCAAATTTGCCCGTCAGAGTAAGCGCTTTCTATTGAACTCGCAAGTGAAGTGCCCTAAGATGCCTGATACCCAAGGATATCAAGCAGCGAAGCATCGTTCGTAGCGGCCCTTTAAAGAAAGCGATTACTTGTATCGCCCGTGTTCGGCCGCTGAGCGCAAATTTTTTAGAAGGCAGTGTCCGATGACTGAGGCGATGAGCAAAAACGTGAGCGGGCCAGTGATCCGCTTGCATCCCGCCGACAACGTGGTAATTGCGCGCATCGACGTGGCAATCGGTACGCCGGTTCCAGCCGAAGACTTTGTTTGCCGCAGCCAGGTGAGCGCGGGCTACAAGATCGCAGCGAAGCCCATCAAAAAAGGCGAGCCGGTTCGCAAATACAACGTGGTGATCGGTTTTGCCGCGATGGATATTGCGCCCGGCACGATGGTGCATAGCCATAACGTCGAGTTCCGCGAGTTCGACCGGGACTACGCATTCGGCGCGGACTATCAGCCCGTGGAGATGGTGCCCGAAGCGCAACGCGCCACGTTCCAGGGCATCGTGCGTGACAACGGCGAGGTTGCTACGCGCAACTACATCGGCGTGTTGTCGACAGTCAATTGTTCGGCGACGGTCGCACACCGGATCGCCGAATGGTTCACGCCGGAACGGCTGGCGGACTACCCCAATGTCGACGGCGTGGTCGCGTTCACTCACTCGATCGGCTGCGGCATGGAGATGAGCGGCGAGCCGATGGCGTTGCTGCGTCGAACGATGGCGGGTTACGCGCGGCATCCCAATCTCGCCGCGGCGTTGATCGTCGGGCTGGGCTGCGAGCGCAATCAGCTGGCCGGGCTGATGGATCAGGAAGAGCTGAAGGTTGATTCGCGGCTGCACACCTTCATCATGCAGGAGAACGGCGGCACCCGCCGGACCATCGAGGCCGGCGTGGCTGCGGTCCAGGCCCTGCTGCCCGACGCGAATCGCGTGAAGCGCACGACGGTTCCCGCGAGCCACCTGAAGATCGGCCTGCAATGCGGCGGCTCGGACGGCTTTTCGTCGATCACGGCCAATCCTTCGCTGGGCGCAGCGATGGACCTGCTGGTCCGTCATGGCGGCACGGCCATCCTCTCAGAAACACCTGAAATCTACGGCGTGGAACATACGCTCACGCGGCGCGCGGTCAGCCGCGAAGTGGGCGAAAAGCTGGTTGCGCGAATCCGTTGGTGGAAAGACGAGTATTCGGTCGGTCGAGACGTTCAGATCAACGGCCAGGTCAGCCCTGGCAATCAGGTGGGCGGACTCGCGAACATCTTCGAAAAGTCGATTGGATCCGCGATGAAAGGCGGCACTGGCCCGCTGATGGAAGTGTATCGATACGCCGAGCGGGTGAAGCAGGCTGGACTCGTTTTCATGGACACACCTGGTTTCGACCCCGTCTCGGCGACGGGTCAGATTGCTGGCGGCGCGAATCTGATTGCCTTCACTACAGGCCGCGGTTCGATGTTCGGCGCCAAACCCGTGCCCTCGCTGAAGCTCGCCACCAACACGCCGATGTACGACCGTCTCACCGAAGACATGGATCTGAACTGCGGCGGGATTCTGGATGGTGTTGCGTCGATTCGCAGCACGGGCCAGAAAATCTTCGACGCGATTCTTGCCGCCGCGTCGGGCGAGCGAACAAAGAGCGAAATGCTCGGGCTAGGCGACCACGAATTCGTGCCGTGGCAGATCGGCATCATGAGTTGAGTTTTTCAATCGGCTTCCTGCCAGGCCTGCCAACAAGTCGTACCTCCATGGCATTCGTTAGAAGTGCCAGATAACAAAATCCGTCACCCCGACTTATACGGAATAGAGACAACATGAAGACTGGGAAGTATCGCTACGTTGTCGCCTTGCTGCTGTTTATTGCGGGTGCGATCAATTACATGGACCGCGCCGCGCTTGGTGTGGTCGCACCTATCATCAACAAGCAGCTGGGCCTTTCTCCGTCGCAACTCGGCGTGGTGTTCAGCAGTTTCTTCTTCGGCTATTCCATCTTTGCATTTGTCGGCGGTCAACTCGCCGACAAGTACGGACCGCGCCGCGTTTTCTCCTGGGCGATGGGGACGTGGTCGATTCTCTGCGGATTGACCGCAGCCGCGACCGGCTTCGGCACGCTGCTCATTTCCCGGGCGCTGTTCGGCTTCGGCGAAGGTCCAATGAATTCGACGACCAACCGGACCATCACCAACTGGTTTCCCCGGCATGAGACCGCAACCATGGTCGGCTTTACGTTTTCGGGCCAGACGGTAGGCAGTGCGATCGCCGGGCCGGTGGTCGGGCTGATTGCCATCGCTTACGGTTGGCGCACGTCGTTTGTGATCATCGCGGCGCTCGGGCTGACGTGGATCGTCGCATGGCGCATATTCGCGACCGACAAGCCGGCGCAAAGCGCGCGGGTTGGCGTGGCCGAACGCGAGATGGTCGAAGCGAGCCGCGGCGCGGCGCATCCGGCAGAGGGCGGAGACGAAAGCACGCCGTTGCGCAGCTACCTGTTTCGTCCGAGCACGCTCGCACTTGGCGTCGGCCTGTTCGCGGTGAACTACACGCTGTTCGTGTTCATCTCGTGGATGCCGAGCTATTTCACCAACGCGCTGCATCTGGACATGAAGCACATGAGTATCCTGAGCGCGGTGCCGTGGGCATGCGGCGGGATCGGCTACTTTGGCGGCGGCCTGCTTGCCGATGCGTGTTTCAAGCGTATGAGCAACAAGCTGCTGGCGCGCAAGCTCTCGGCGACTGTGCCGCTCGCGCTGTCGGGTCTCGCTCTGCTCGGTGTTAGCGTGGTCGATTCCGTGATCCCCGCAGTACTGCTCGTAGCGTCCGCCGTTCTGTTCCTGACGGCTTCGTCGCAAGCGTGCTGGGCCACCATGCACGAGCTTGTGCCAGGCAGGCATCTGGGCGGCGTAAGCGGCTTTGTTCACCTGATGAGCAATATTTCGGGCATCGTCGGTCCGACTATGATGGGTCTAGCGGTCCAGTACTTCGGCGGTTACAGCAGCGGCTTCGTGCTCGGCGCGGCGGTCGATCTGGTCGGCGTGCTGGCAATGCTGCTGGTCATCGGCCGGCGAGGGGCAGCCACTGCGGAAGATACGCAGACGAAGGCTGCCTGAGCGGTCGTTGCCGCAGATCAACGGCGAGGCCTTACCGTATGTGAAGCAACACGGACCGGTGGCGTGTTGCTCGCGGTCCCGTTGGTCCGGAATTCATGACGCCGCCTCAGCGCGCACTCGCGGCATGAACTAACGCATATCCGAGGCCCTGCCTCATTTCCGCAAATGTCATTTGCGAAGGCGGTCATTTTGCCGCTGCTCACCTCATGGCAAGATTTGAGTATCGATAATTGGTACAACGAATCTAAGAGGCGGGAACATCGTAATGGACGAGCAGGAAAGAGCGTTGGGCGGTCAGCCGGCCCGACATGCTCCATCGCGGCGCAGGATGATTGTCGGAAAGCGTCGGCGAAACTGGCTACCACAAGCCCAACGGACAGTTGACGCCGCAGGAAGCATGGTCATTTAGCGCAGGGGCTGTGGTGTGCCGCCTGTTTCTATCCTGTTCTGGAGTGCAAATTGTTTAAATTCTTTGACCTTCAAAAAATTATCGGCCAATTCCCTGACGAGGCAGATAGCACAATCGTCGACACCTATCTCACCGACGAACCATCCGCGAGCTCAAGACTTTTTCGTGTTTATTATCCAATCCCTCGCCATTACCACGAAACGTGCGAAGAGCATCTGTACCTCCTGACCGGGAAGGTCACCTTTGCGATCGAGGACGAGGCGCCTCGCGTCCTTACTGCGGGCCAGCTGGTCACCTTCGAGCGGAACACCGTACACGCAATAACGGAAATACTGGAGTCGCCAGCGGTCTTTTTTACAGTGGACGCTCCGCGTCGTGTACCGACCGATGTTGTGTATGTGAATCCCGATGACGCACATATTCGGCCTTTTGTGACTCACCTGGAAGATATCTGAAAGTCAGCGCGTGACGAAGCCTGTTGCGCATGAAACTTGAGAGAGAACTCGGTCGAACCGGCGAAAGCCGTATCAATGTAAGGAACAGAGATTCAATGCAAAATTTTACGTTTCATAACCCCACCCGCATTATTTTCGGCGAAGGCCAGATTGCTGCACTTGATGCCCATGTACCGCGCGAAGCGCGCGTGCTGATCACTTGTGGCGGCGGCAGCATCAAGAGCAATGGTGTGCTCGCGCAAGTGCAGGCGGCGCTCGGGGAGCGTGCCTCGTTCGTATTCGAAGGTATCGAACCCAATCCAACTTACGAAACCTTGATGCAAGCGGTTGCTGTCGCACGCGAACGGAACATCGACTTTCTGCTGGCTGTCGGGGGCGGCTCCGTGATTGATGGCACCAAATTCATCGCAGCCGCGCTGAAGTTCAATGGCGAGCCGTGGGACATCCTGGCGAGGCAGGTCGAAGTGCATGAGGCGATGCCGTTCGGTAGTGTTCTGACGCTGCCCGCGACCGGCTCTGAAATGAACAATGGCGGTGTCATCAGCCACCGCGCGAAAGGCGACAAGTTGCCGTTTCGCAGTGAAGCGACGTATCCGGTCTTTTCGGTGCTGGATCCGACGACGACCTATTCGCTGCCAGTCCGGCAAATCGCCAACGGTGTGGTCGACGCGTTCGTGCATATCGTCGAGCAATACCTGACCTATCCGGTCGATGCAAAGGTGCAGGATCGTTTTGCCGAGGGCTTGTTGCTCACGTTGACTGAAGTGGGTCCACAAGCATTGGCCGAGCCGAATAACTATGCCGTGCGCGCCAACCTGATGTGGACCGCGACGCTGGCGTTGAACGGCTTGATCGGGGCCGGTGTGCCGCAGGATTGGGCGACGCACATGCTCGGTCACGAGATTACCGCGCTGCATGGCCTCGATCATGCGCAAACGCTGGCAATCGTGCTTCCGGCAATGCTGACCGTGCGCAAGGAGCAGAAACGCGCGAAGTTGCTGCAGTATGCCGAGCGTGTATGGAACATCACCGAAGGCAGCGAGGAAGAACGCATCAGCGCGGCGATCACAGCGACCCGCGTGTTCTTCGAGAGAATGACCGTCGGTACCCGCCTGCGTGATTACAAGATTGGCGGCCAGACCGTCGCCAAGCTGATCGCGAAACTGGAAGAACACGGGATGACGGCGTTGGGCGAACGCGGCGATGTGACGCCCGAGGTCAGCCGCCGAGTGTATCAACTTGCGGTCTGAGCAGGCCCGTGTCCGTCTGGCGCATTACTTTGGAATGTCACTATGAAGATCGGATTTATTGGCCTTGGCTCCATGGGCGCCGCAATCGCAGCGAACCTCATCGAGTCAGGACATGAAGTACATGTTTTCAACCGTACCCCGGCACGCGCTGAACGGTTGCGCGAAGCGGGCGCAAGGGTTGCGGCCAGTCCCGCGGGTGCAGCACGGTCGGCCGACGTTGTGTTTACGATGGTGGCCGACGATGCTGCGCACACAGCCGTGACGTTCGGCGAAGCGGGTATCGCCACGACGCTGAAGCCGGGCGGGGTACACATCTCGATGAGCACGATCAGCGTCGCAACGGCACAGGACCACGCAACGAAGTATCGCGAAGCAGGTCTGGGCTTCGTGTCGGCGCCCGTTTTTGGCCGACCCGACGCCGCCGCGGCACGCAAACTCTTTATCATGGCCGCGGGCGCCGACGAGCATCTCAAGGTCGCCGTTCCGCTTCTTGAAGGCCTTGGGCAGTCGGTCGGCATCGTCGGCTCGGATCCTTCTCAAGCGAACCTCGTCAAGCTGATCGGCAATTTCATGCTGTCCGTGATCATCGAAACGCTGGGCGAAGCGTGCGCGGTAGCGGGCAAGGCAGGCCTTGACCCGATGCATCTCGTTGAATTGCTGACCAGTGCAAATTTCAACGCAGCGCCGTACAAGATCTACGGCCCGCTGATTGCATCGCAGCGCTTCCAGCCGCCCGGCTTTGCTTTGCCTCTTGGTCAGAAAGACAACCGGCTGATGCTGGCGGCCGCCGAGTCGCTTGGGGTCCCCCTGCCGCTTGCCAGCCTCGTCCACGACCGATTCCTCACGTTACGGTCGCAAGGTCTCGGTGCGGAGAGCGACTGGTCCGCGGTCGCACTGTGCGCGTTGTCCGACGCGGGCTTGAACAAGCAGCAGCCCGGCGCGTGAGGCCGCCGGACAAGCCTGCGAAGCGCCGATCAGACCCGGCGCCATGCACGCTTGTCCGGATCTGAAAGTTGCAGGTCAACCGGACCCATCCCGAACACCGCGACGACGACCGGCTCTTTCACATGCCGTGGCACGCCATCGTAGTGCGGCGTGCGCGCGGCACGTTTGACAAAGCCACCAGCCGGGACCGGCACCGCGTCTTGAGGTGCGAAATCAGGACCGCTGTTGACCCACCAGGTGCCTGACACTACGACCTGGATCCGATCGGTCGCGTACGAATGCGGTGCGCTGAACCAACCGGGATTCCATTTCATCATCACGAGATACAAGCCAGGTTTGTTGACATCGCCGTAGAGCGGTGCCATCTCGCCGCTGTGTGGCGGGCCGGCTGTCGAAGGCTTGAAAGTGATCTGTTCTCGCGGCAGTACGAATGTCTCATGGGCGTCGATCGGACTGGCATGCGCCATCTCAGGTGCGAATGCACTGATCATGGACGTTAGCAGAATCAGGCGGCGGTTCAGGTCGATGGGTTCCATGAAGAGCTTTTCCTTGAGTAGCGATTTGTCGCGGAGGTCATGAGTGTCGCGGGACGAACAGGGCAAGCCGATTCGTCAACTCCGATAGATGACCAATCACACTAAAGGATCCCAAGCAGGGGATGAAGATCCCGATGCACAAAAGATCGTTTCTAAAAAAGGGGAAGTGCCGGCCCGCGATTGGGCTCCCCGTTTCTGCCGTGTACCGCGAACGCAGGACACACCCATTTGTGCAAAGGTGATATCGATGCCGGGCACTTCTGCCGCCAATGCTCCGCACCTATAGTCAGATCAGCTCTCGAACGCACGTCACATCGCTTCGATCGGACCTGCGCGAAGCTTCCCTCACTTTCAGGAGCAGACCATGTTGACCAGAACGCTCTCACCGGACTCTGTCGAAACCGCGACCGCGAACCAGGACGCCGAGTACTTCGAGTACACGTCATCAGCCAATCCGATCGGCGCGAAGCTCATCTCGCGCGTGCCATTCCGCAATTTTTCGCCTTCGCTGTACGCAGAGGGCGCCACTCGGATTGTGCCGCTCGACCTCTCCGCGGAACTGGGTTGCCCCAGCCCCGCGACCGGTCCAGGCTTGAGCGCCAATTTCCTGCGCATCAACGCAAGAGACGCATTGACGCTCGCCCCGAACGCCACGTCGCAGCTTTGCTATGTCATCAGCGGGGCCGGCAGCGTGACGCAGGGCGAGACCCGCTTCCCGTTCGCGCAAGGCGATTTCTTTACCCTGCCGGGCGGCGATGATGCTGTGCTGTCCGCCAACGCGACGGCCACGCTCTATTACGTCAACGACGCGCCGCTGCTCACCTATCTGGGTACGACCGGCGTCCAGGCGCGCTTTGCGCCGACGCTCTATCCGGCCGCCCAGGCGCAGGCAGAATTGCGCAAGGTCGCGGAAGAAGCCAATGCGGGGCGCCGCAACCGCATCAGCGTGCTGATGGGCAATGTCAACTTCCCGCAAACGCGAACGGTCACGCACGTGCTATGGGCCATGTTCGGCATAGTCCCACCCAACTCGATTCAGAAGCCGCACCGCCACCAGTCGATCGCACTCGACTTCATCGCTGGGGGCGCCCCGGGCGTCTATACGCTGGTGGGTACCGAACTGGACGAGAACGGCAATATCGTGGATCCGACCCGCGTCGATTGGGAAGCCGGGATGGCCTTCGTCACGCCGCCGGGATACTGGCATGCGCATTTCAATGAAACGAACGAAAACGCTTATGTGATTCCGATTCAGGATGCCGGCTTGCAGACCTGGCTGCGCACGCTCGACATCCGCTTTGCGCGTTAAGGCTGAAGCTCCAGTGCGAGTCCGTCGTCCCAGTACGGCGGCTCGCCGATCGCCTCTGCATAGAAGTCGACAAACGAGCGCACCTTCGACGACACGATCTTCTTCGGCGGATAGACCGCCCAGATAGCCGGTTCGGCCTTGCCTGTGCGTGCTTCCCATTCGGGGAGGGCGTGGATCAGCCTCCCTTCGCGTACGGCTGTGCCCGCGAGCCAGGTCGGCAGGAGGGCGATACCGCATCCCGAAAGCGCGAGGTCGAGCACAGCCTCGGAGTCGTTTCCGCGCAACCGGCCTTTCAATCCGACCAGTGTCTGCTCCAGGGCAGCTTTGGGACTTCCCGTGCGGGTGAGAAACCACTTGTCAGCGGGTGGCAGCGACAGGCGGAGTGATTCGTGAGCCTCAAGATCAGCAGGGACGGACGGCATACCGTTTCGATCGAAATATTTCGGACTGCCGCAGACGATCCGCCGATGGGGTGCGAGACGTCTGGCCATTAATGAAGAATCGGACAAGACGCCGATGCGAATGGCTAAGTCAATCCCGGCATCGATCATGTTCAGGGTCTCGCCGGTCAGCACGAGGTCGAGGTCAATGTCCGGGTACCGGGTCATGAATGCTGGCAGGTGCGGCACGACATGCCGCCGCCCGAATGCGGATGGCATCGTCACGCGCAGCAGGCCCTGCGGCGTGCTATTCAAGGACGACGTGGCCTGCCGGGCGTCGTCGAGTGCTTCGAGTGCCAGGATCGCGCGCTCACGAAATACCCTGCCGCCCTCTGTCAGCACCAGACCCCGTGTCGAGCGATTGAAGAGGGCGATGCCGAGATCCTTTTCGAGGTCGCTCACATACCGCGAGATGGTCGAGGTCTTGACCGTCATTTCACGCGCAGCTTTGCTGAAGCTCTGCAGTTCCGCCGCACGGACGAAAGCGTGTACCGCTGAAAAATAGTCCATTTTTTGGGGTGCAAATCGAACTTGCTGGAACGGGCCCGGTTCGCACGCCATTGCGTGGCTCAATGAAACGGGCATGGTGCCGCTGGCACTGCGCCACGCGACGCGCTCCGGGACGGCAAGTGCGCTCATTGTATCGCGCCCGCCTGGCGTAGTGCGTCCGCTGCAGACGTGTTGTGTTGCGCGAGGGCCATTTGCAGCGCGGTCCCTCCGCGCGCATCGACGTGGTTGACGTTCGCACCGTGCGCCACGATTGTCGTAGACGCTGAGAATGAGCGCCGTGTAGCCCTCAGCCGTCTTCGTTTCGAGGGGAAAATGGGCGTCGACCAACAACGCTAAGTAATCCTTTGCGATTAACACAATGAAACGATCGTGGCGAGAAGCGTGTGATGCCGGTCAAGTGGGCTGCGTGCCTGCTAGCGGCTTCACGGCTGACTGTGCTGCCCGGGGGTACGCGTTTTCGTCGAACCATCTGTTCTGGCGCTTAACGGTTGACCATCCGCTTGGGCAGCGTCAGGGCAAGGGCGCCCACTAAAAACATGCTGATCGCGAGTGCGATCACGGCCAGTAGCGTCGAATGAGTCGCGTCGATGATCCCGCCGATCAGGTACGGACTGACAAACCCGGCAAGATTGCCCACCGAATTGATCACGGCGATTCCTGAAGCGGCCGCGGCACCGGTCAGCATTGCGGTCGGCAGCACCCAGAACTGTGTCATGGTGACTAACACAGCTGCCGTCGCTACCGTAAGTGCGATTGTGGCGAGCATTGCCTCGTGCATGAATACGGCGCTTGCGATCCAGCCTAGCGTGCCTGCCAATGCCGGGATCGTGATATGCCAACGCCGTTCCTGGTGTGCATCGGAGTGGCGGCTCACGAGCAGCATGGCAACCACCGCAACGGCATAGGGCAGCGCCGTAAGCAGCCCCACACTGAGTGGATTGCTGACGCCGGTGTTCCTGATCAGCGTCGGCAAATAGAAACCCACACCGTATAGGCCCATCATGTTGAAAAAATACAGCATGCACATCAACCAGACACGCGGGTTGGTGAAACCGTCGCGCGTCCTGTGCGACCGTACGCCCTGGCGGTCGTCTGCCAGGTTGCGCGCAAGCAGCGCTTTTTCATTAGCGCTGAGCCAGCGTGCGCTCTCGACGTTGTTATCCAGAAAGAGAAGCACGACAATCCCCATCACCAGTGAGGGAATTGCTTCTATCAGGAACAGCCACTGCCAGCCGGCCAGATTGTGTGCGCCGGAAACTGAATTCATGATCCAGCCGGACAGGGGCGCACCCACCACTCCAGCAATGGGAATTCCGGTGATGAATAGCGCGAGAATGTTTGCACGCCGGCGCGCCGGGTACCAGTACGTCAAATACAGGATCACGCCAGGGAACAGCCCCGCTTCAGCGAGACCCAACACGAAGCGCAGCGCGTAGAACATCGTCGGCGTTTTGACGAACAGGGTCACTGCCGAGACGATGGACCAGGTGATCATCACACGCGCAATCCAGAGTCGCGCCCCGACGCGATGCAACAGTATGTTGCTCGGCACTTCGAAAAGAAAATATCCGAGGAAGAAGATTCCGGCGCCCAGCCCATAAACCGTTTCGCTAAACTTCAGATCCGCGAGCATCTGGATCTTCGCAAAGCCGACGTTGACGCGGTCGAGATAGGCAACCACGTAGCACATGAACAGCAACGGTACGATACGCCGCGTCACCTTTTCGTATATCGAATCGTCATCCATGGCCGAAGATGCTGCGTCTGACGCGAGTATCCCGTTAGCCCGTACCATGCTGTTTCCTTGAACCGAGTAATGCCATTGACAGGTATAGATGCTCCGACCGAATTGCCAGGCATGCACCGCGCTAAAGCAAAGCAGAGTAGGGGCTGGCGAAGCATTGCGAAAGTTACCCGTTACGCAAAACAGTTGTGCGTAACGGGGTTCGCGCCATTCAGATCAACCTTGAACAGCGATGCGGGATCATTCAGGCGTCGCCTGACTTGCGATGCAATCGTTGCCGGCATCGGCGGTGCTTCGCCCAAAGCTTGCAAGCGCGGCCAGACCGAGCAGGGCGAGCGCACTGCCAAGCAGGAAATCGTCGGGGACACCGACCGAGTCGACGATGGTCCCACCCACCAGAGAACCCACCGCGATGGCGACCTGAATGATGCTGACAAATAGCGCCGAGCCCGCCTCCGGCAGATCGGGGGTCGCGCGCTGAATCCACACGCTGAAACAAAGCGGCAGCGCGCCGAATGAAATTCCCCACGCGAGTACGTCAACCGTGATCGCCAGTTGCGAGTGCCTTAGCAAAGGCATCGACAAAAGTGCGAACATCAACAGCGACACCATGGTCGCGAGAGATGCCTTCAGACTTCGGTTGACCGTGCTCGAAACGATGAAGTTGGAGAAGAAGCCAATGATGCCGAACCCCAGCAGCAACCAGGTAATGGTCGACATGCTGAAACTGGCGTTATGCAGCAGAAACGGCGTGATGTAGGTATAAGAACAGAAGTGAGCGCCGAACACGAGCGCCACCATCAGCATGCTTCTACGCGGATAAGGGCGCCGTATCAGCGAGACCAGGTCGGCAAACCGCAGCGCGGCACTCGATGGCAAGGACGGTACCAGCAACAGTTGCGCGACGAACGCGACAGCAACCAGCACACCGGTGGCCATGAAGGAAAAGCGCCAGGATGAGAAGCCGGCGATCAACGTACCAAGAGGCACGCCAATCACCGTAGCGCACGTCACGCCGGTCAATATCATCGCGGTTGCCCTGGCCGCATCTTTGGGCTGTACGAGCCGCCCAGCAGCGGCAATCGCCAGCGTCCAGAAGCCTCCCAATGCGGCCCCCAGCAGCGCGCGACCTATCAGCATGACGGCGAAATTGGGTGCGAAGGCCGATAACAGATTGGACGCCAACAACAGTCCCGTTAACAACAGAAAGACATGACGGCGGTCCATACGTCCCGCTCCCAGCATGAGCCCTGGCGCGGAGACAGCAGCAATGACACCAGGTACGGTGACCATCAGTCCAGCGGTGCCCGGCAGGACGTCCAGTTCTTTGGCGACGTGTGGCAATAAACCGACCGGCAGAAACTCCGTGGTGACGAATGCAAATGCACCCAGCGCTACGGCCCCGACGGAAAGCCATTGGCGTAAAGACGACGAATCACCGTTCTCCGGCGCGGGCATGCCCGCCGGCAGATTGCTCTCTACCAACATAGTATTGTTTGTCCCTTGCGGACACTGATTGAAGTGATGCGGATTTGCGGTGCAAATCCAACGCATCATCGGGTTCTGATGAAAACGCCTGGCGTCAGGCGTCCGGGGTGCTGTCTTGAATGACGCACCACCATACCATTGCATTATTTCCCTTGCCGATGCGCTGCCAAAGGCATGACTTGGGGTAGGGGTACTAGAGGGTGAAGCGAGTGTGGGTGAGATCCTCGCACACCTGCCACAAGCGCGCGGCGTTGGCGGTATTGCCTGCCTGGGCGGCAACGTTCGCTTCGCCGACGCTGCTGCCGCGTGCCTCCAGCCATCCTTGCGGACCATAGTAGCCGCCGTCGCGGACATCGGCTGCGGTGGCCGCATAGAGAGTTGGCAGGGCGCCTGCATCATCGGTGTTGAACATGGCGCCGATGGCAACCCCCAGGAGGTCTCGCGCCGCTCTCGAGATGGCGGAGCGATCGCCACCGCGAAACAGGTTCGTCTTCGCGACGCCGGGATGAGCGGCGACTGACATCACGCGCGAGTTTGCTGCGCGCAAACGACGGTCGAGTTCAAAAGCAAACATCAGATCCGCGAGCTTGGACTGCCGGTAGGCTTGCATCGGCGAATACTGCCTCGTGGATTGCAGGTCATTGAAGTCGATCTGGCCTTGTTTGTGTGCGATCGAAGCGATCGTGACCACACGCGGCCGCTCGGACGATCCGGTCGCGGCCTGTTCCAGCGCCGGCATCAGGAGCGCGGTCAACGCGAAGTGGCCAAGCACGTTGGTGCCAAACTGCAGCTCGAAACCGTCGGCGGTTTCGAGGCGCTTCGGCGGCGCCATGACGCCCGCGTTGTTGACGAGAATATGAAGCGGGCGTTGCGCGGCGAGTTCCTGCTGCGCGAACTGATGCACGGACGCGAGGCTGGCGAGATCGACAAGCGCCAGTTCGGCGTGCGCTCCGGGTACGTCGGCGTTCAGACGGGCTAACGCATCCTCACCGCGTTGTTTGTCGCGGCATGCCAGCATTACCTGCGCACCTTTGCGAGCCAGCATCAATGCCGCGTGGTAGCCGATCCCGCTGTTCGCTCCAGTGATGAGAATGCGTTTGCCGGCCTGCGATGCAATGTCGGCGGTGGTCCACGGTGTATTCATATCGATCCGCGCAGGGTAGTGGGACTCAACATTGAGACTACCACTAGTCGGACATAAAAAAGTCCCGCGTAAGACGGGCGGGGCAAATCGATACCAAGGCACTCTGCACGATGCACGTGTGCCGGCAAATCTCGCCAATCGCGGCTATGATTTGATGCGGCGATCGGCGCCGAAACCCTCCAGGAGACTACCCACATGATCCATGTCTTTGCTACGATCACCGCCCACCCCGGCCAGCGTGAAGCCGTGCTGGCACTCTTTAACGCGAACCGTCCGGCGGTGCTGGCGGAAGCGGGATGCATCAGTTACGAGGCGGTGGTCGACGTCCCCGACTTCGGCGGATTTCAGACACCGCTCGGCAACGACACGTTTGCTGTCGTCGAACGATGGGAAAGCGCCGAAGCGTTGAAGGCGCACGCAGCTGCGCCGCACATGGCCGAATATGCGGGCAAGACTCGCTCGCTGCTCGCGAGCCGCGTCATCAATGTGCTGCACGCGTATTGATTGCGCGATTGACCTGCGCTTAACGAGGCAGCGTCGACAGATACGCGGCTGCGGCTTCGATCTGCGCATCAGTCAATTGCGCCGCGACCGCAGTCATTGACCCAGGCTTGACGGCGCCGCTCTTCGCGCGCGCCTGAAACTCATGCAACCGCGCGACTGTGAAACTCGCAGGCTGACCCGCAATGCTGGGAAAGCGCGCGCCATTGCCGGTTCCGCCGGCTGCGTGGCAAGAGAAACAGGCGGCGAGGCCAGTGCCGCCACCCATTTGCGCGAGTTGCCGTCCAGCTTCCGCCTGCGCGGCTTGTGGAGGCTCCGCGGCATGCGCGAGCGGTGGCTTCTGTGTAGCAAAGTATTGGGCCAGGTCGTGCATGTCGCTGTCGGACAGATTGTGCGCGACGGCTTGCATGACCGGGCTTGCACGGGTGCCATCCTTGAACATCGCTAACGCGTGCGCCATGTAGTCGGCGTTCTGTCCTGCGAGTCTGGGGATTGCAGATGCCGGCGAGCCTTCTCCCGCGGCGCCGTGGCACGCGGCACATGTCGCTACGAGGCCGCTGTGGGGATCGGAAGGGGGCGTAGATGCTGCGAAGGCGCGCGGGGCGCCGAGCAGATTCAGGCCTGCGACTAGCGTGATCGCAGCAAACGCGCGAACGGATACTGCAGATGTCTTGCGCGTTGACTCCGCATGCGGCCAGACAGCGTACGAAAGCACATTGGCGATGCGACGGAGCGGGTGACCTTGCCGGTCATGCGGGCGGGCGGACCGCTTCGAGGGGGTAATGCATGGCATGGGATATCTTGCGCTGGAGACGGGGGGAGATTCATTATTTCCGAGGTCCCCAGCGCAGGTATAGTTGGAAGTTTCGATTGCCTCTATTGAGGATTCCTATAGAGCGCCATTAATCGAATCTCAGCGTGTCACCGTCCGCTCGATCTGGCAATTTCCGCTTCGTAACGGGCCTTCGTTTCGGCGTTGGGCGGATAGAGGCCGGGTAGTGCGGCGCCGCCGTTGACCTCTTGCAGCACCCATTCCTCAAAGCGTTCTTTACGCGCTGCGAGTTCGACCACTTCTTCGAGCAATGCCGCGGGAATCAGAACGGCGCCGTCGGTATCGGCCACCACGACGTCATTGGGAAATACCGCTACGCCGCCGCAAGCGACCGGGTCTTGCCAGCCGACAAAGGTCAGCGCGGCCACCGACGCGGGGGCCGCCGTGCCGCGACACCAGACCGGCAGGCCAGTGTCGACCACGCCGACCACGTCGCGCACCACGCCATCCGTGATCAGCGCTGCGACCCCGCGCTTGTGCATCCGGGCGCACAGGATGTCGCCAAAGATTCCCGCATCCGTGACGCCCATTGCGTCGACCACGCTAATGCACCCCGCCGGCATCGCTTCAATGGCAGCACGTGTCGAAATCGGCGAGGCCCACGACGCGGGTGTCGCGAGGTCTTCGCGCGCCGGCACGAAACGCAGCGTGAACGCGCGTCCCACTTGGCGCTTCTGGTTGCCGGTCAGCGGTGCGGGACCGCGCATCCAGATCTTGCGTATGCCTTTTTCCAGCAGAACCGTCGACAGGGTCGCGGTGGTGATGCCGGCTAGGGCGCTGGCAATGTCGGGATGCAGAGGGAGTGTTTCGGTAGTCATGAAAATTAATCCGTAATCAGGCTCGTGAGGCGGGTTAGATACTGGCGATCAGGCCGCCATCGACGCGAATCACCGAACCGGTGACGTAAGCGGCTTGCACGCTCGCGAGAAACGTCACTACCGCGGCATATTCGCGGGGATCGCCGTAACGTCCAACGGGGATCGTTGCGACGCTCTCGGCGCTCACTTCGTCGACGCTGCGGCCTTCGCGCTTCGCTTTCTGCTCGTCGAGGAAGGTGATGCGCGGTGTGGCGATACGGCCCGGCAGCACGATGTTCGTGGTGATGCCATCGCGGCCCACTTCGCGTGCCAGCGTCTTGGACCAGCCCACCAGCGACATGCGCAGCGCATTCGAAATACCAAGCCCCGCAATCGGCGCAACTACGCCGGACGAGGTACTGGTGATCACGCGCCCCCATTTGCGATGACGCATGCCTGGCAACACCTTGTCGGTGATCGCGATCACCGACAGCACCATCGATTCGAAACTTTTGCTCCACAACTCCACCGGTTGTCCGGCCGCTGGCGTGGGCGGCGGTCCGCCTGTGTTGTTGACGAGAATGTCGACACCGCCAAAGGTGTCGTCAATGGCCTGCATCCGGCTCTCGATGACACTCAGGTCGGACAGGTCCCATTGCAGGGGCAGTGCCGTGGCGCCTGCCGCCTCGATGTCCGCCACGGTTTGCGACAACGCGTCTGCATTGATATCGGCGACGGCGATACGGGCGCCTTCAGCGGCAAGCGCTCGCGCAATGTCGCTGCCCAATCCTCCTGCCGCGCCGAACACGAGCGCGGTCTTTCCAGCAATTCCCAGATCCAAAATTCGACTCCAAAAGAGGGGCAATGATGGAGCGGTCGGCTTGATAGCGGACGGCCCGATGCCGGGTTAGTATAGGCAACTAGAAGTTCGATATGAAACGGAGAATTTTTGACCTGAGCATGGAAAAGTTCGATACATGATTCGCTATCTCCGAACCTTCGTCGTTGCGGCGGAAACCGAATCGTTTTCGGCGGCCGGCAACCGGCTTGGCCTGACGCAATCGGCTGTCAGCACGCAGATCCGGCGCCTCGAGGAGGAGTTGGGCTATGCGCTGTTCGATCGCACGGGCAAGTCGGTCACGCTTAGCGATGAGGGCCGCGAAGTGCTCGAACAGGCGGCGCACATTCTTGAATCGTTCGAGGGCCTGAAGCAGACCCCGCGTAGTGCGGGAAGAGGGCCTGTCAGCCTGGGGGCGATCGCCACGGTTCAACACAGCTTCCTGCCGAAGGCGCTGCTGCGCTTCCGGCAGGAGCAACCGGTGACGCAGATCAATATCATCCCCGGCACGTCTATCCAGTTGCTGACGCGGATCGACTCGCATGAACTGGATGTCGCGGTGATGGTCAAGCCCCGGCTTGGCTTGCCCGCTGACCTTAAGTGGCTTCCGTTGATACAGGAACGCTACGTGGGCGTGGCGCCAGAAGGTTCGCCGGGCGACCTGGCCAAGCTCTTTCGCGAACGGCCCTTCATCCGCTATGACCGCCGTTCGCACGGCGGCCATCTGGTGGACCAGTTTCTGAAGCGTCAAGGTTTGTGGACTATGGACAGCATGGAAGTGGATGAACCGGCCGCAATCCTGAAGATGGTGAGCGAAGGATTGGGATGTTCGATCATTCCGGGCGAACTGGTGCCCGTGGCGCACACCGCGGGGATCATGGTGATCCCCCTGCCGGGCAGGCCGCTCGCGCGCGAGATCGGCATTCTCGTCAGGCTGGCGGCGATGAGCCGGCAGCCGATCGCGACGCTGATCGACAGCCTGGCTGCTGAAGCGCAGGCTATCGAGCGGGATCGGGGCTGATCACAGCGGGCGACGCGGCATCGGAGCAGCAAGGGGCTGCCATTGGTCCGCTGTTTTTACTGCGTTTTGCCGGGTTGCCCTGTCGTTGCGACGAGTTCCGGCGTAGCCGCCACCTGAGCGAGTTCATCGCTCGACCACCCGCCGCCGAGCGCATCGAGCAGTTGCACGTTGGCGCTTAGCTGGCGCGTCTGGATGTCGAGCACGCTGCGCTGTGCGTCGAGTTGAACCGTCTGCGCCTGCACCACGTCGAGGTAGCCCACGGTGCCCTGCTTGTACTGTTGCAGCGCGAGGTTCACTGAGGTCTGCGCGGCAGCCGCGGCATCCCGTTGCTGGCCAAGCGCCGTTCCCAGATACGACAGCAGCGCCAGGTTGTCCTCGACCTGCTGGAAGGCGGTCAGCACCACGCCGCGATAACGGTCGCCGGCCTCTTCGGTGGCAGCCTTGGCGGCATCCAGTTGCGCACGGCGCAAGCCGCCGTCGAAGACGTATTGCACGAGCTGCGGTCCGATGGCCCAGAACAGATTCGGTGCACTAACCAGTCCCGAGTACGCGGCGCTTTGCACACCGCCTTGCAAGGTCAGCCCGATGTTCGGGAAGTAAGCGGCACGCGCGACGCCAATTTTTGCGTTGGCTTCGGCGACCCGGCGTTCCGCAGCGGCCACGTCAGGGCGCCGTTGCAGCAGCGTGGAGGGCAGGTCGGTCGGAATCGCCGGCAATGCGATGGCGGCGGTCTGTTGCGGCAGGCTGAATTCGGCCGCGGAGGTGCCCACCAGCACCGCGATCGCATGCTCCATCAGCGCACGCTGCGCAAGGTTCTGCGACAACTGCGACTGTGCCGAGGACAACTGCGTCTGCGCACGCGAAACGTCGAGACCCGAGACAATGCCGTGGCTGTGCAAGGTCTGCGTGAGTTGCAGGGCCTTCGCGAAGGCCGTCTCGGTCGCGTTCAGCAGATCGGTTTGCTGGTCGAGACCACGCAGGCGGATATAGCTGTCCGCCAGTTCGACCTCGAGGCTCAGCTTCACCGACGCCAGATCGGCCTTGGTTGCCTGCGCCTCGTCCTTGCCGGCCAGCACGGAGTCGCGCACGCGGCCCCAGAGGTCGAGGTTGTAGTTGACCTGCGCACCAAGCGTCACGGAGTTGTAGTCGGCGGGCCCGTTGCCTCGCAACGGCGCGGTGTCGGACTGGCGTTCGCGCAGCGGTACGGCGTTCGCGCTAACGGTCGGGTACAGCCCGGACTCGACTTGCGCCACGAATGCCTGCGCCTGCGCGTAGTGTGCGTAGGCCGCGCGCAAATCCGTGTTGTTGGCGAGCAGGCGCGTTTCCAGATCGTCGAGCTGCGTGTCGCCGTACATCTTCCACCAGCCGTTGCGGTCGATCTGGTCGGCGGGCTGCGCACTCGTCCAGGGGCCATACGTTTTGTACTGCGCGGCGACCGGGGTGGCCGGAACATCGTACTTCGGCGCGAGCGAGCAGGCGGCGAGCGCGGCGACGCTCGCCAGTACCGCCGGAAGACGCATTGGAGGAAGCGCGGGAAGCCGGACGCTGCGGCGAACCTTAACCATGTGCTGCCGCCTTCTTGTCCGCAACCGTTACGACCTGCACGCTGTCGCCGTCGCTGAGGCCGTCGGGCGGGGTATCGATGATGCGATCGGTCGCAGCGAGACCCGAACCGATTTCCACGGAGTCGCCCAGATCGCGGGCGATCTTCACCGGCTTGAAGTGCACGTGATTGTCCTGGTCGAGCGTGGCGATCACCACGCCGCGGCTGTCGAAGACCACTGCGCTGGCCGGCACGCGTACCGCATCCGAGGCAACCGGCAAGGTGAACTTGAGGCTGGCGAAGCCGCCCGGCAGCAGCTTGCCGTCGGCATTGTCCACCAGCAGCTGAACCAGCGTCGTGCCGGAATTCGAGTTGACCGAGTCCGCCGCGGCGATCACGTGCGCGGTGAACTGCTGGTCCGGATACTCGGGAACGGTCAGCGTTGCGGTGGTGCCGTTGTGGATGGCCGGTGCATAGTTCTGCGGCACCTGCACGTACACGCGCAACTGCTTGACTTCGGAAACCTCGAACAGCTCCTGGCCCACGCCGCCGCTGCCTGCATTGATCAGTGCGCCGACGTCGGTATCGCGCGCGGTCACCACGCCGTCGAACGGCGCCACGATGCGCGCGAAGGCCTTGGTGGCGACGAGGCGATCGACGTTGGCCTTCGCCGCGGCGACAATCGCGGCCTTCGCCGTGTAGTCGGCCGTGCGTTGATCGACGTCCTGCTGCGCAACCGAATCCGTTCCGCGCAGTGCTTCCCAGCGCTTTGCAGTAGTGCCGGCGACTACGGCATTCGCCTGCGCGCTCTGCAGATCCGCGCGCGCCTGCAGCAACTGCTGATCGAGTTCGGGCGTTTCGATTTCGGCCAGTTGCTGGCCAGCTTTGACGCGTGTGCCGATATCCACATTCCACGATTTCAGATACCCGCTTACCTGCGCGAAAATCGGCGCCCGGGTAAACGCTTCGAGGCGCGAGGGCAGTTGCAGCGACGGACCGTTGGCATCGCGGATCGGCTGGATGACGCTCACGCTCGGTACGGCCTGGGCATCGGTCCAAGTCTTCAGCTTGTGAGCGTCGTCGGCTCTCAGCACGAGACCGGCGGCGACAATGCCGAGCGCAACCAGCAGCGCGACCACGCCGGCTATGCGCAGCGGACGGCGCGAGGGCGGATTAACGGGGAAAGCGGAATCAGACGACATGAGCAGGATCTCCCGAGGCGGGTGCCGGGTTGGACGCACGCCCTGGGCGCGCGTGCACGATACAAAAAATGACGGGGACGAGGAACAGCGATGCGGTGGTAGCGAACAGCAGCCCACCGATCACGGCGCGGCCAAGCGGTGCGTTCTGTTCGCCGCCTTCGCCGAGTGCGAGTGCCATCGGCGCCATGCCGATGATCATCGACAGTGCGGTCATCAGCACCGGACGGAAACGCGTGAAGCCCGCTTCGAGCGCGGCCTTGAACGGATCGCCGTGCTCGGCGAGACGTTCGCGGCAGAAACTGACCACGAGGATCGAGTTGGCTGTCGCCACCCCCATACACATGATGGCGCCGGTTAGCGCGGGCACCGAGAGCGTGGTGTGGGTCGCAAACAGCATCCAGACAATGCCGGCCAGTGCGGCCGGCAATGCCGTGACGATCACGAACGGGTCGGCCCACGACTGGAAGTTGATGACGATCAGCAGATAAATCAGCACCACCGCACCCAGCAGCCCGAACAGCATGCCGGTGAAGGCGCTGTTCATGGTCTGCACCTGACCGAGCAACGCGACCGACGAGCCTTTGGGCAAGGTGCTGGCGTTGTCGTGCACGATCTTCTGGATGTCGGCCGCCACGGCGCCGAGATCGCGGTCCTGGGTGGTCGCGAAGATCTCGACCATCGGCTGGATGTTGTACTGGCTGACCACTTCGTTGGTGCTGGTGCGTTGCACCGTCGCCAGGCCGCCGAGGATCTGCGAGGTGCTGCCGCCGCGCGCGGTGATCGGCAGGTTTTGCAGCGCGGCAAGCGAATCGAGGCTGTATTGCGGCGTCTGCATCACGATCGGATACGAAATCCCGTTCGCGTTGTTCAACCAGAACGTCGGCGCGACCTGGCTCGAACCGGCAAGGTTCACCACCATGCTGTTGGTCACGTCGCTCTCGCTGATACCGACCAGTTGCGCGCGCGTACGGTCGACGTCGACATTGAAGGTCGGATTGGCATGCGACTGCGCAATACGTGCATCGACCACGCCCGGCACGTCACGCACGAGGCGCAGCAGATGGTCCGCGTACGCGAAGTTGGCGTCCAGGTTATTGCCTCGGACCTGCAGATCGATAGGTGCGGGCGAGCCGAAGTTCAGAATCTGGCTGATGATGTCGGCCGGCGGGAACGAGAACGTCACGCCGGGAAATTCGCGCGGCAAGCGCTCGCGCATGAGGCGGACGTACTCGGCGGTCGGCGCGTGGCCTTCGTTGAGCGCGATCTGGATATCGCCGTCCTGCGAGCCGACCGTGCCGGTGTTGTTGTACGCAGTATTGATACCGCTCACCGGCAGGCCCATGTTGTCGACGACCGCGCCGAGGTCAGCCGGCGGAATGATCTGGCGGACGGCCCCTTCGACATTGGCAAAGATCTGCGCAGTCTTTTCGACCCGAACCCCGACCGGCGCGCGCACGTGCATGAGGATCTGTCCGGCATCCACCGACGGGAAAAAATTGCGGCCGAGAAACGGCACCAGCGCGAACGACACCAGCACAAAGCCGAGGAAGCCGATGACGAACGGACGCCGATGGTTCAGCGCGAGTTCGAGCAGGCCGTGATAACCGGAACGCACCTTTTCGAAGCGCGCTTCGAAGCCGCGCTGGAAACGTCCGAGCGGACCCGGACTCTTCGCCTCATGGCCATGTTCGCCTTGCACGTGCTGCTTGAGCAGGTACTTGGCCATGGTCGGCACCAGCGTTCTCGACAGGATGAACGACGAGATCATCGCGAAGATCACCGCTTCGGCCATCGGCACGAACAGGAAGCGTGCGACACCATCGAGGAAGAACATCGGCACGAACACAATGCAGATACAGAGCAGCGAGACGAACGCGGGCGTCACGATCTGCGCGGCGCCGTCGAGAATCGCGGTCTCCACCTCTTTGCCATGCTCGAGGTGCCAGTTGATGTTTTCAATGGTAACGGTCGCATCGTCGACGAGAATCCCCACCGCGAGTGCGAGGCCGCCTAGCGTCATGATGTTCAGCGTCTCGCCGAGCGCGGACAGGGTGGCGATGGAACCGAGAATGGCGAGCGGAATCGAGGTGGCGATGATGATCGTCGAGCGCCAGCTGCCGAGAAACAGCAGAATCATCAGGCTCGTCAGCACGGCGGCAATCACGCCTTCGCGCGCCACGCCGCTGATAGCGGCGCGCACGAAGATCGACTGGTCGCCGATCGCATCGATCTGCAGGTTGTCGGGCCACGAGGCCTTGCCTGCGGCGACCTGTGCCTTGATGCCGGAGATGATCCCCAGCGTCGACACCGAGCCGTTCTTGAGCACCGACATCAGCACCGAACGTTTGCCGTTTACGTGCACGATATTGGTCTGCGGTGGGCTGCCGTCGCGCACGTTCGCCACATCGCGTATATAGACGGTCGTACCGTTGACGGCCTTGATCGGCAGATCGCCCAGGGCCTTGATCTGCGACGGCGCGTCGTTCAGTTGCAGCGTGTATTCGTAGTCGCCGATTTTCTCCGTACCGACCGGCGTGATCAGATTCTGGCCAGCCAGTGCATTGGCCACGTCCTGGGCAGACAGGCCGCGCGCCTGCATCGCGGCCGGGTCGACGTCGATCTGCACTTCACGTGTCTTGCCGCCGAACGGGTAGGGGATGGCGGCCCCTGCGACGGTAGTGAGCACCGGGCGCACTGCGTTCAAACCGAGGTCGCCGAGATTCTGTTCGGTCAGTCCTTTACCCGACAGCGCGAGCTGGATGATCGGCACCGTCGAGGCGTTGTAGTTCAGGATCAGCGGCGGCGTGGTGCCTGGCGGCAACTGCCGCAACTGCGTTTGCGCAACCGCGGTCACCTGCGCATTGGCCGTACTGATATTGACGCCCGGCTGGAAGAATATCTTGATGATCCCGAAGCCTGCGACCGATTCCGCCTCGATGTGCTGGACGTCGTTCACGGTGGTCGTCAACGTGCGCTCGAATGGCGAGGTGATGCGGCCGACCATCTGGTCCGGCGGCAGGCCCGTGTATTGCCACACCACGCTGATGACCGGAATCCTGATGTCGGGGAAGATGTCGGTCGGCGTCTTGACGGCCGACAACGGACCGATGATCAGGATAAAGATCGCGAGTACGACGAAAGTGTAGGGTCGCCTAAGGGCAATGCGGACTAGGCCGAGCATGACAATTCCAGGACTTGGAAAAACGTAGAGGTGGTTTGCAATTTATTAAGCGCTTGCGCAATGAAACCTAAAGCGCGAATGTACACAAGGCCCGGGAATTCTGCTGAACGTCAAAAACGCATTGCAGGTTTCTGAACGCCGCTAACCGGGCCATTGCTCTCGCCGGCCTGTCGCGCAAAAATGCCGCGATGACCGGCGCAGACCAGCACCTTTCCCCCTGCGCGCCGGAGAGCCGACGCAGAGTACCGGGCGAGAAGGCGTTATATAAGAGACGGTTTTCGCAAAACAGTCATGCACGAAACGGCAAGAAAACGCTTAGCCTTTTTGCGGTGCCGCTGTTTCGATAGTCACTTCGCCGCGCAACGCGAACTGTTCCAACACCGGCGCGTCGGGCCGGGCATCGGTGACGAGCGTCCAGTCGCGCTCGAGGGGAGTCCAGTGCTGCTGGTTCGCGCGGTCCAGTTTGTTCGACGTCACCAGCACGAAGACATGGGCAGCCTGCCTGATGATGCACTCCTTCAGATAAGCCTGCTCGGCGCTCGCCTCACACAGTCCGCGACCGGCGACGACGCCGTCGGCCCCGAGAAACGCCTTGTCTACCGAGACGCGGCTCAAGGCGAGCTGCGCAAGCGGCCCCAGCGTGCTCATGCTGGTGGGACGCAGATCGCCGCCTATCAGCGTGACAGGCACCTCGCTTGCCGCCAGCAGGTTGACTGCCAGCAGGTTATTGGTGACGACGCGGATGCTGCGGCGGCCGGCCAGCAGTCGCGCCACTTCAGCGGTGGTGGTGCCGCCGTCGAGAAAAATCGTGTCGCCGTCGTGAACGTGGTTCGCTGCGAGCTGGGCGATCGCAGCCTTTTGCTCGCGAAAACTTTCGCGCCGGCTGTCGAGCGATTCCTCCGGCTCGTGCATGCCGATCGAAGCGGCAGCGCCACCGTACGTGCGCACGATGCGCCGCTCTTCTGCAAGTGCGCGCAGGTCGCGCCGTACCGTTGCTTCGGACATCCCGAAGTGTTCGCACAGCGCGCCGACATCGGTCATGCCGGACAGGACAGCCTGCAGCATCGCCTCGCGGCGGTTGGTAACTTTCATGTCTTCGCCACAAAAATGATCGATTCGGTCATTCTAGTCTTTGCCTGGCCATGCGGGTGCATCAGCAAAATCTTACTGGATTGAAGGGTTATTTGCATCCGGATTGCAGACGATGGAGCTGTGCCGTACACTCTGACTGATCGATGTAGTCAAAATAAATGATTGAATCGGTCAAACACGGACAGGAGACACCCATGGCCCAGATACCTATCAAGCGCGCAATTGAACGCGTCCCCGGCGGAATGATGATCGTCCCACTGCTGCTCGGCGCAGTCGTCGCGACCTTTCTTCCAGGCATGCCGAAGTTCTTCGGCTCGTTCACCAGTGCCTTGTTTACCGGCGCGTTGCCTATCCTTGCAGTGTTCTACGTCTGCATGGGCGCGGCGATCGACATCAAGGCCACACCATACCTGCTCAAGAAGGGCGGTGCGCTATTTGTGGCGAAGGTGGGGTCGGCGATCGTGGTAGGTATGGTACTGGGGCATTTCCTCGGCGAGCAGCCGGTGCCGTCCGGACTGTTCGCCGGCATGTCGACGCTTGCCGTGGTGGCGGCAATGAACGACACGAACGGCGGCCTCTATATGGCGCTAATGGGTCAATATGGCAAATCTGAAGACGTGGGCGCGTACACCATCATGTCGCTCGAATCGGGGCCGTTCCTCACCATGGTCACCCTGGGCGTGGCGGGACTCTCGGCGTTTCCATGGCAAACGCTGGTGGGCAGCATCCTGCCGCTCGTGGCGGGCATGCTGCTCGGCAATCTCGACCGCGAAATGCGCGAATTTCTCGGGCGTGCGGTGCCGGTCATGATTCCGTTCTTTGCGCTCGCACTCGGCGCCAGTCTCGATCTGCACAAGGTCTGGCAGGCCGGTTTGCTGGGCATTGGTCTGGGTGTCGCCGTAGTGGTCGTAACGGGTATTCCGCTGTACCTGACTGATCGCCTGACAGGCGGCACCGGGGTGGCAGGCGTCGCCGCTGCGAATACGGCCGGCAATGGGGCGGCGGTGCCGGCCTTGATCGCCGCGGCCAATCCGGTCTATGCGGAGGCTGCGAAAAGCGCGACGCTGCTGGTGGCCGCCTGCGTGGTGGTGACGGCGATCCTCTCGCCGATCCTGACCGCGGCCGTCGCAAAGCGCGTAGCAAAGCGGGTAGCCAAGGGCACGATTGAGAGCAAGGACACGAACCATTCGACAGCAGGAGCCAGGCGGTGAGTCATACGAGTCTTCTGATTCTTGCTGATGACCTGTCCGGCGCCGCGGACTGCGCGATCGCCTTTGCGGGCGCAGGAAGGCACACTGCTGTCACGCTGACGGCCACGCGCGCGATGAGCGGCGCGGACGTGGTCGCCGTGGATACCGACACGCGCAGGATGCCGCCAGCCGAGGCCGCGCGTTGCGCCGGTGCGGCCTGGCAGGCGCAGCGCGCGCCGGGGCGCCGTTTGTACAAGAAGATCGACTCCACCTTGCGCGGCAACTGGGCTGCCGAAGTCGCGGCCTTGCAGCCGCTCGCCGGTCTCGCGATCGTGGCGCCCGCTTTTCCGGCCACCGGCCGTACGGTAGACGGCGGCAGAGTGTTCGTGCGCGGCGTGCCGCTCGGCGACACTGAGACCTGGAAACTCGAGCACGCCGGCCAGTCGGCCGATCTATGGGCGATGCTGGAGTCGGCTGGCCTCACTACCGCATTGCTGGGCGTCGATGCGCTACGCGGTGAGCAGGAGTCCTTGCGTGCTGCGATCGCCAGTGTGGCGCAGAGCGGCACGAAGGCGCTGATCGTCGACGCGCACACCGAAGCGGACCTGAGAGCGCTTGCACAAGCGACGCTCGCGCTGGAAGCGCCGTGCTTCTGGGTTGGCTCAGGTGGTCTTGCGCGTGAGCTTGCTGCATTGGACGAGCTCTTCTCCGCTGTACCCGTTGACGATACCGAAGCGCACCCCACCACGCACACTCGTGATGGGGCCGTGCTGATTCTGGTCGGCAGCCTGTCGGCGGTGTCCGCGCAACAGTGTGCGATGCTGCGCGAACGCGCGGGTGTCGACGAGGTGATCGTGCCGCCCGCGGTGTTGCGCGATGGCGCGCTCCACCCGCAGTGGGCAGCGTGGCAGAGCCGCATTGCCGGATACCTCGCTGGCCGCACCGATCTGCTGGCGCGAATTGGCCGCGACGACGCGTTTGATCCGGCCGAAGGCGCCCAATTGTCCGCGGCGCTCGCGGCACTCGTCGCTCCGTGCTTTGAGCATCTCGGCGGCCTGATCGTCACCGGCGGCGAGACCGCGCGCGCCATGCTCGGTGCGGTTGGGATCGAAAGCCTTCGCTTGCTCTCGGAAATCGAGCCGGGTGTGGCGGTAGCGCGTCCGCATGGACATGAGCATCTTACGGTCGTCACTAAAGCCGGCGCGTTTGGCACCGAGCATGCGCTGTATGGCGCTTACCTTCATCTTCGAGGCCTCGCGGAAGTCACGCGCACGGACTCATGAATCATGGACCTCATGGTCCACCAACGAACTCACTGAAACTCAGGCAGAACATGATTAGCAACTACCTTCCAGTCATCGGCATCACGATGGGCGATGCAGCCGGCGTGGGCCCCGAAGTCGTGGTCAAGAGCTTGACGCACGAATCGCTCTACCGGCAGTGCCGCCCGCTCGTGATCGGCGACGCTGGGCGTCTCGAAGAGGCCAACCGGATTGTCGGCGGCACGGCAAGCGTACGACGCATCGAGAAGGCCTCGGAGGCGCGCTATGAGCCCGGCATCATCAACTGCATTGACCTCGGCCTGATTCCCGCGGGCCTGCCATTTGGCACGTTGTCTGCCGTTGCCGGCGACGCCGCCTATCGCTACATTGCGCGCGCCGTCGAGCTGGCCAAAAGCGGTGAGATCGACGCGATCTGCACGGCGCCGCTGAACAAGGAAGCCTTGCATGCGGGTGGCCACAAGTATCCCGGGCACACGGAGATGCTCGCGCACCTCACCGGCATCGACGAAGTGTCGATGATGCTCGTCGCGCCGCAATTGCGTGTGATTCACGTGACGACGCATATCGGCATCATCGACGCAATTCGCAAGATCGAACCGGGCCTCGTACAGCGCACGATCGAGCGGGGTCATGCCACGCTCGTCAAGGCGGGTATCGCCAATCCGCGCATTGCCGTGTGCGGCATCAATCCGCACGCGGGTGAGAACGGCCTGTTCGGCTACGGCGAGGAAGAAGAAAAGATTGTGCCCGCGGTGCAGCTTCTGCGCGAGCGCGGCTGGGACATCGAAGGACCGCTGCCCGCGGACACGCTGTTTTACCGCGCCGGCCGCGGCGACTTCGATCTGGTGGTCGCGATGTACCACGACCAGGGTCACGGCCCGGTGAAGGTGCTGGGCCTCGAGGCGGGCGTCAACGTGACGGTTGGCCTCGATGTGATCCGTACTTCGGTCGATCACGGCACCGCGTTCGATATTGCCGGTAAAGGCATCGCAGACGAACGCAGCATGCTCGAAGCATTGCGTCAGGGCGCTGAACTGGCTACCCGGCGCGCCTGAGATGACAGGCAGGATGAACGGTCGGCTCAATCGCGTGCTGTAGCGCAGATAAGGATCTGTATCGAACCGGTAACCTGCGAAAGGGCGGTGCGCGCTACCGTGATTGTCTACGCAGAGCGTCGCGCCCCCACGGATTTTTAGGCCCGCGAGGGGGCCCGCGCGTATGCGACGGATAAACCCTTGAGCGAAGCCAGAATCATTGTCTGATAGCAGGAAGTTGATCTACCGGCCGCGTATCCGGCCCGGCAGGGCGGCGCGGTTGCTGCGAAAGTGTCTGCGACGCGCGTCGATCGTCTGGGTGGTGCGTGCGCCGCGCCTTGCGGCCATCGCCGCGGCGGTAGCCAGTCTTACCTGGTCTCAAGCGCACGCCCAGTTGAGCGGTGCGGCCGCGCAACCTCAATCGCTCGACGGCCCATGGGGCCTGCGCTTTGCGCCGCAACTCGAAGAGCATCTGCTGCGGCTCGGCCAGGCAGCGGTCGAATTCGGTCTTGGCGATATGGTCTACGGCGTGTCGGCCACCGGCATCGCGCTAAAGGGCCATGGCGAAATACGCGTGAACGCCACCGTCGTGAAGGGCGATGCCATCTATTACGACGAGGACACGGACGTGGCCGATGCATACGGCAACGTACATGTCGTAAGGAATGGCGACGTGTTCGTCGGCCCCGAGGCGCATCTGAGGATCGATGCGTCGGAGGGTTACATGACTGCACCGAAATATCACTTCAACCTGACGAACGGTTCCGGCAGCGCCGCGCGTATCGACATTGTCGACAACGACCGCTCCGTGATTCACCAGGGTACTTATACCGGCTGCCAGTGCGTGGACGATCCCGCCTGGTACGTCAAAGCCTCGCGCTTCGATATCGACAACGGGACGAACGTAGGCGTAGCACGAAACGGCGTGATTTTTTTCGAGGGCGTGCCCATCTTCGCCAGTCCGTGGTTGTCGTTTCCGCTCAACGGCGATCGCCGCAGCGGCGTGCTTCCGCCTACCTTCTCCGTGAGTTCGACGAACGGTGAGGATATCGAGCTTCCATATTATTTCAACCTGGCACCGAACTACGATTTGACCCTGACGCCGCGCTTTCTCTCGAAGCGTGGCGGCATGCTGTCCGAGGACTTTCGCTATCTTTCGCCTGACTACTCGGGAAGCCTGAGCGCTTCGTTTCTGCCGGACGATGCGATCACCAAAACCAACCGTTACGCGATCACCTTCATCCACAACCAGAATCTTGGAAACGGTTTTGGAGCGTACGTGAATTACAACCGTGTGTCGGATTCGAACGTGACCACCGACCTCGCTGAAGGCAGTGCAGTTCCGCTTGCGGCCACCACGGAGTTCCAGCAGGAAGCGGGTTTGACCTATAACGACGGACCGTGGTCGATGCTGTTCCGCGATCAGCACTGGCAATCGTTTACGACCAGTCCGTCGTACAACCGCGAACCGGAAGTCGACGTCAAGTACGCGAAATACAATGTTGCCGGCTTCGATTTCGGCGCGGAGGCCGACGCGACGCGCTTCACCATCGACACTGCGGGCGCCACGGAAGGCAGCCGCCTTGTGTTCAACCCGTACGTCAGCTACCCGATCGTGCATCCGGGCTGGTTTTTTACACCGAAGCTGCAATGGCATTTTGCGGCGTACGATCTGACGTCGATCAGCAGTTCCGCGCCGACCGGTCAACCCAAGACCTTTAGTTACAACGTACCCACCCTCACGCTCGATTCCGGAATGGTCTTCGAGCGCAGCGTCAATCTGTTCGGCACGAGCTACATCCAGACCCTGGAGCCGCGGCTCTATTACGTCTACACACCGTATCGTAATCAGACATTCGCGCCGATCTTCGATACCGCCCAGGCGGACTTTGGTCTTACGGAGATTTTCACCAGCAACACTTTTGTGGGCGGCGATCGTGTGGCCGATCTGAATCGCCTGACGAGCGGTTTGACGACACGCTTTATCGACCCTTCGACGGGTGACGAGCGGGCGCGCTTCACCATCGCGCAGGAATACTATTTCACCAATCCCGAGGTGACATTGGTGGAGGATGAACCGGAAACCGATCTGCGTGGCGCTTCCTTGGCGATGGGGACTTCGTTCAAGGTGGGGCGTGATGTCTCGGCAGAGCAGTCGATGGAATACGACGAACGGTATAACCGCATCGACGCCGCGACCGTAGGTTTTACATGGAAGCCTGCGGACCGTGAAGTCGTGAATTTCGGGTATCGCTACATTCGCGATAACACGACCATCGACGATGAACCGGAAAATCAGGTGATCCTGTCGGCTCAATGGCCGTTGACTCGCAATCTCTCTACCGTGGGCCGCTTCAATTACGACATGCTGTCACATCATCTGATTGCCGGTTTGCTTGGCGTTCAGTATGACGCGCAGTGCTGGTCGTTAAGTCTGGCGGTACAGAAGTACAGCGAAGAGGATGACACGACGGGGGAGCCCACCAGCGGCACACGGGTGTTGCTGCAACTGCAGCTCAAGGGATTTTCGAGGATCGACAACGGCCTGCTCCAGCAGTTTCAGTCGAGCGTCCCGGGCTATACGGCGCTGCCATCCACGGTGCCTGCGGATTCGCGCTTCAGCGATTACCAGTAGGGGTGGCGTGGAGGGGTGCCCGGGCGCTTCACCTCGAACGGAAGCTCAATTGGCGGTCGCGCTCATTGCAACCGTCATGGGAAGCTGGACGCTCAATGCCTTCTCCAGTCTGGAGAGGCTCGGCGGTGGCAGGGAAAAGCAAAGCCAACCGAAGCCCGTATGCCTTAGCAGAAGGACTGCGCCGTCAACAAGAGGGCCTTTGTCGACGTACCAGCACGGGTCGACTTCAAGCGAATACATCACGGTACGCAGAGGTTGAGGTGGAGGGGCCGGGGGCATCTGCCTGCGGATCTCGCCGAGTTGCGCAATGAGGTCGTCAATTTCGTGAGCATTCAGCAGTGCTGCGTTGTCTCCGATGACAAAGCGGAGTGCAGCGGTTCCGGATACTTACACGGGTTCGAAAGACATACGTTGGTACATAGAACACCTCCAGATACGTAAAGCATGTTGCTGGTGCCGGCAAAGCATTAGCTGGCTTGCGGAAAGCGATGCAACGTCGCTTCCCGGAAGCCAAGGTCTTCATGCTAGCAATCGCAGATTCCGCTCTGGTTACGGGTATGTTCCACGTCATTACTCGCTTACAGGTTCGTTGTCCGATGATGCGAAGCGAACCTGAAACCGGTCGACTTTATGCCTTCTGATACGTCCCGGATTACAAACTTCGGATCACGAAAGAAAGCGAAAGCCCGCTGTGGTTCGTTGCCAACGATTCGCGCAAAGCGCTGTGAGCTAATAGCGACGTCCGGCAGACGCTGCATAGCCAGCAGGCCGGATATCGAAACGCACAGGCTCGCGTGTGCCGAAAAAATCGGGAGGTTCCCACCGATCCGATCGCAGCGTGCACAGCGTTATTCAAGTTTATCCTCGGAGAACCACAGATGAAAAAGTCCGTTGTGACAATGGCGTTGCTGATGGGCGCCGCCAAGGTCGCTTACGCTCAAAGCAGCATCACGCTGTACGGGATCCTCGACGAATCGGTCCAGTACACACATAACGCTACGTCGACCGGCGGCAATGCGGTCGGGCTCTATTCCGGCAACCTGTCGGGCGATCGCTGGGGTCTTAAGGGCTCGGAAGATCTGGGCGGCGGACTGAAGGCGATCTTCCAGCTGGAAGACGGCTTTAACCTGAACAACGGCAAGATGGGCACCTATAACGGGACCACGTCGGAATTCGGCCGCCAGGCCTATGTCGGTCTGCAGAGCGACAGTTACGGCACGTTTACCGCTGGGCGTCAGTACGATCCTCTCGTGGACCTGGTGCAGGGTATAACGGCCGATAACTACTTCGGCAGCGCGTTTGCGACCGCAGGCGACGTAGACAATTACGACAACAGTTCGCGCACCAACAATTCGCTGAAGTATGTGTCGCCGGTGTTCGGCGGTCTGCAGGTGGAAGGGCTTTACGCACTGGGCGGCACGGCAGGCGCGACCGGGTCGGGGCAGACGTGGTCGGTGGCTGCGGCGTACAACAACGGCCCGCTTGCGCTCTCGGCCGGTTACTTCGTAGCGGACAATGCAGACACGACCGCCGCGACGCGAACGGGCTGGTCCTCGACATCGGATGGCACGTTCGATGGTCCCGTCAACACCGGTTATGACACGGCGAAGTCGATCAACATCGCACGCGTCGCCGCGCAGTATGTTGCAGGCCCCTACACGTTCGGTCTGAGCTACAGCAACTCGATGTATAAGGCGGATGCACAGTCGGCGTTCCTCGTGACGGAAAAGTTCAACACGGGGCAAGCCTTCCTGAACTACCAGGCAACGCCGGCGCTGCTGCTAGGCCTCGGTTACAGCTACACGAGGGCGAGCGGCGATACGGGCGCGACGTATAACCAGATTTCGCTGGGCGCGGACTACAACATCTCGAAGCGCACCGACGTGTATCTGGTCGGCGCATGGCAACACGCCAGCGGCGAGCAGTTGAACAGCGACGGCACTGTGAGCAGCGCCGAGGCTTCGATCGGTTCGTATGGTGTGGCAGGAACCAGTTCGCAGGACTTGATCAGTATCGGCATCCGTCACAAGTTCTAACGGGTCAGTCGGGCATCCATACTGGGGGATGCGAAAAGCCGGTCGCCTGCGCGAGTTCAGGTGACCGGCTTCATGCTTACGCTGAACCTGAAAACCGCACCACCTGATGCAACGCTGCCCACGCGAGTGACAGAGAGAACGCAGCCAGAATGATCGACGCGCAACGTTGTACGTGCACAGGATTAACCCGCTTCAGGCGGCCGCTGCCGAGTCCCGCGCCGAAAGTGATCCATAGCAGGCCGATGGGGACGAGCAGGGCAGTGAAGATCGCCATGGCTTCAAGATAGGCGCCGAGGCTCTGGAACACCGCCGCCGGAAAGATGGTGCCGGCAAACAGGATGGCTTTCGGATTGAGCAACGTGGCGACGAACAGGGTACGCAGGCCGATTGTCGCGTGTGTCGACGAAGAAAAGGAGTTCGCCGTCTGCCACATGCGAACCGAGAGGTACGCAAGATACAGGCTGCTCGCGAGCCGCAACAGCGTAGGCAGCCAGGTGAGCGACGTTGCCGCATGTGAAAGAAAAAGTCCCCACGCCGAAATCGACACAAGGTAGCCGGCGAATTCGCCGCCCGTCAGATGTGCCGAGCGCCTCATACCCCGTCGCAGCCCCGCAGTGGCGAGCAAGGTGTTGGTTGGGCCAGGCACGACCAGCACGATAGCGCTGCCTAAAGCCAGCAATGCGGCACTTGAAGTTGAAAGCATTGGATTGACGCGAGCAGAGGTGGACCCAGATTATGTGCGATTGTCGGCGATCTGGAGCGCAATGTCGAACCGTTGCGTTGACGAAGCGCGGAATGCGAGGTCCGGCAGCGCCTCAATAGCTTCCCAGTTCCTCGAAGAGGACGTCGCCGCAAACGACGTACCTGACCCCGCCGCTTTCGACACATGCAGCGAGCGTCACGCAAAGATTCATCGATCCCGAGGTGACATAAGGCTCGCTGACGACGGCCTCGCCTGGATGACTCACCGCGTCTCTGAAGTATGGCCGTTTCGACCAGTTGGCACCCTTGCTTCTTCCGAGCATGGGGAAGCGAGATTGCTTGCGCATCGGGTGATCGGTCGATTCCACCTGTCTGTCGATCTGTGCGCCGTGTTGATCCAGCAGGAACATGCGAATCGACAGCGGAAGGGCGAGGAAGCGCGGCGCGATATCGGCGAAACTTTCGCCCATGCAGAAGGCGTGCGTGACATCCCGGAACGCCTCCCGGTAGGGCTGCAACGCCACCAGGTCGGCAATCGGCTTGATCCGCTCGGTACTGTGAAAGTCTTCTAGCAGGTGTTCGGTGCCGGTCACGACCAATTCGCCGTTCTCGGGCAACGGCGCAGGCCTGCCGAAGTAGTAGCCTTGTGCGAAGTCGGCATCGCAATCGAGGCACAACAGCGCTTCCGTTTCCGTTTCCACGCCTTCGATGGCAACGAGGGTGCCAATTTCATGCAAGAGGCCAACCAGCCGCCGCAGACTGCGTGCATTGCGATGGCTCATCGCCGCCTGTCTGATCAGTTCGCGATCGAGCTTGACCACATCAGGACGCAGATCCCAGACCCGGCTCAGGTTGGTTTCGCCGGCGCCAAAATCGTCGAGCGCGATGAGCAGGCCATGTTGCCGTAACTGGTTGGCCACATCGACGAGCGTTTGACTTCTTGGCAGCGGGGTTTCGAGCACTTCGATCGCGAGGCGTGAGGAAGGGATGCCGCAGCCGAGGATGTCCGCAATGAGGCCCGGTCCGTGAACCGGATGAATCAGTACTTCAGGCTGTACATTGATGAACAGAACGCTTTCGTGGTCGGCACGGCGTGCGAACTGACCCGTGTGACAACGCACGCATTCGCGTTCGAATTCGCCGGTGCGATCGACGAGCGCTGCGCGGCGAAACGCTTCGATCGGTGAACAGGGCCTGCCGTTAATCGATGAACGCAGCAACGCCTCATATCCCAGGGGCGTCAGATGGGCAAGAGACACAATGGGCTGAAACGCGCTGTTTACGCTGGGTAGAAGATAAGAATACGCTTCGCTCATCGTATAGCGGTACCCATGGTGAATTCGATTTGCGGTGGCATCAGCCGCCTGTACCGCGCCAGCATGACAAGCACACTATGTCCAATCTAACCAATCCTTTCTCGTAAGTACTCGCGTTGTGGCATTGCCTCGACCCGGTTGCGGCCACTTTCTTTCGCGCGATACAGCGCCTGGTCGGCCGCCTCGACGATCTCGGCGGCTTCGGCGTACGACGATTCGAATACGGTAATGCCTATGCTGACCGTGACGAGCTCACCCGTCGGCGTCTCGTTGTGAATATTAAGCGAGCGGACCGCTTCCTGCATCCTTTTCGCCACGAGGCGTGCGCCGTCTTCATCGGTCGACGGAAGGATAGCAGCGAACTCTTCGCCGCCATAGCGTGCGAGCAGGTCGCCGCCGCGCGGCAACATCGATTGCAGGGCGGCCGCGATCGAAATGAGGCATCGGTCGCCGGCCGGATGACCGTAGCGGTCGTTGAGTCTCTTGAAGTAGTCGATATCCACGAGGAGCAACGCAAGCGGCTCCTGATTGCGGACCGCGCGGTTCCATTCGACGATGAGCGTCTGATCGAAATGGCGGCGATTGGCCGCATTGGTGAGGCCATCGGTTAACGCCATCGCTTCGAGCCGGTCGCGGGCCTCGTGCAACTCGTGTTGCACCCGTAAATGACGGCCTTGCAAGGTCGTCATGCGGATGCCGTAGACAACCAGCGCAGTGAACACCCCGACCATGCCTTCGTAGAAATGCCGGCGTATCACGGACATGCTGAGCGCCAGCAGCGCGACGGTATAGAAAATGGGGCTGACGTTTTCGATGAACAGCGCAAGCCGCTTTCTCTGCGCGGGCTGTACCCGCTGAAATCGCGGCGAGGTGGGTATCACGGCCACCACAGCCAGAAACAGAAACGGCAGATCGGCCATCAGGTCGATCAGATTGTGCGTGTCGGTCGACACGGCCAGGTCGTTATAGATCCACGCCATGACGCCATAGATCCAGAGAAAGGCGCAGAGGACTTCGTAAAAGCGCCGTTCGTGTCCGCGCGGCTGAGCGACCAGACGCAACGTGGATGCCACGATGAGAATGACATTCTCGGCCTTGTAGGTCAAAAGCAGCACCGAGATCGAAACAGGCTGCAACTGGGCGCCGGACAGCGGCGTCACGGAAAAGATGGTGACGTAGGTCAGGTAACCGGTCAGCAGTGCCTGGAATCCGTCCAGCCAGACGAAGAAGGGAATCGACTGTTCTGTCGAGACGGATGAAATCGCCAGCAGGATCGGCACGTCGAAGAGGAAGAAGCAGACATCCGAAAAGTAGGCGACGCTGACCGGAATGTGCTGGAAGATGTCTTCCCAGGCGCTGAGCAGCATGCCGCACAACCAGAGGAACATGCCGGCGGCGAGCAGAATCCACGCCGAACGGGATTGGCGCTCGACCGTGGCCACGCGCCAGCCGCAGGCCGCGATCACGAGCGTTGGGCAGAGCAGCAGAAAGGGGTAGGTCAGAACCGCCCCCTGGGAGCGAAAGACGAGCAGCACCAGCGCGTGCAGACAGACGAATGCACACGCGAGCGGCAAGAGAACTTTCAGTAACGGCGACGGGCGGCGCAAGGTTGAACCTCAAGGGCTGAGGAAAGCAGGCGAAAGTCCCCAGGCAGGCGGACGCGGCTCGATGCGGTTCTACCCTGCACAATCGCCGCATTCCGCATAGGCAAACTTACGGCACACGTGAAGAAAACTTGAGCGCGATTATTCAGTTGATCTATGCGATCGCGTGGGGGTGTCCAGCAGGGGCTCGCCAAACGTTTGCGCCTCTTGCTGGTCACGCGGTTCGATGGGATTGGAGCACGTGTCGGGCTTCCACTCATCTGCGGATGTGGGTCGATATTGTTTGAATGAGTTGCAGGCATACAGCGTCCCCCGCCTGTATTTCGCTCGCGATTTTATCGCGAGAATTGTCTGACCAATAATAATTTGCATAACTGTCGATGACATCGTGGCCCACTGTTTGCGTAAGCTTCGCGTAAAACTGGCAGCGCAGACTTCGCGATGACGCACTGCACATCGAGGGCTCTGCCATGAAAGCTTCCGTCTTTGTCGGAACCAGTCTTGATGGCTTCATCGCCAGGGTCGATGGCTCGCTTGATTTTCTTCCCGAGGGCGGCGGCGAGCCCCACGGCTACGATGAATTCATGGCGACGGTGGATGCGCTCGTCATTGGCCGCAATACATACGAAACGGTACTGGGTTTCGATACGTGGCCCTATGCCCGCAAGCCGGTATTCGTCCTAAGTACTCGCCCGTTGGCGAAAGCGCCCGCCGGCGCGCTCGTCGAGCATATCGAAGGATCGCCGGCGGACGTGGTGTCTCTGCTCGAGCGTCGTGGTGTCCAGCATATTTACGTGGATGGCGGGATCACGATTCAGGCGTTTCTGCGCGCGGGTCTCATACAGCATCTGACTGTCACGCGCGTGCCCGTTCTTATCGGAACAGGAATCCCCCTGTTTGGCGAGCTGCTGCGTGACATTGCTCTCACGCATATCGCGACACATCAGTACGCGAGCGGGCTCGTCAAAAGCGAGTATCGGCTGGGCGTTTGATGCCGCGCCTCGCAACGCTTTTTGAGCGTTCAGCGCTATTTCCCGGAATGCGCTAAAGTGCAGGCCGAATTGTGCGCGGCAGCATGCGGCGCGGTCCGCTTTCGATGCTCTTTCCCTATATGTGAGCCTCGAAGCGACGCGGTCGATTTAAGGACAGGTAATGAGCAATACCGGCAACAAAAAACTCCATCCAGGGTGGGTTATCTTCGCGCTTGCCATGGGGGGATTTGCGATCGGCACGACCGAGTTCGCGACGATGAGCCTGTTGCCGTTCTTCTCTCGCGGTCTGGGGATCGATGCGCCCACGGCAGGGCACGTGATCAGCGCCTACGCACTGGGCGTGGTCATTGGCGCGCCGGTGTTTGCGGTGCTGGGAGCGCGGCTGCCGCGCCGCACGCTGCTGATTTCGCTGATGGGTATCTTTGCGCTCGGCAACGGCCTGAGCGCGGTGGCCCCGAACTACCACTGGATGCTCGTGTTCCGCTTCCTGAGCGGGCTGCCCCATGGCGCCTATTTCGGCGTCGCGGCGCTTGTCGCAACCTCGCTGGTGCCGGAAAACCGCCGCACAACCGCGCTCGGGCGCATGTTCCTCGGCCTGACGCTCGCGACCATCGTTGGTGTGCCGATGGCGAACTGGCTGGGCCAGGCGATTGGCTGGCGCTGGAGTTTTGGCCTCGTTGCCTTGATGGGCGTCGTGACGATGACCTTTGTATGGCGGCTGGCGCCGTACGAGCCGGCGCATCCGGAATCGAGTCCGCTGCGTGAACTCGGCGCGCTCAGGCACACGCAGGTGTGGTTGACGCTGGGCATCAGCGCGATCGGCTTTGGCGGTATGTTCGCGGTGTACACGTACCTGGCCGATGTGCTGGGTGAGGTCACTGGCGTCTCGGCGCATGTTGTGCCGATCGTGCTGAGTATCTTCGGCGTGGGGCTGACGATAGGCAATCTGCTGGTGCCGATTCTTGCCGATCGCGCCCTGATGCGCACGGCCGGTGGGATTCTGGTGTGGAGCGCGCTTGCGCTCGCGATATTCCCGCTGGTTGCCGGCAATGTCTGGCTGCTCACGCTGGATGTGTTTCTGATCGGGCTGGGCGGCGCGCTCGGCACGGTGCTGCAGACCCGCCTGATGGACGTCGCGGAAGACGCTCAAGGTCTCGCAGCCGCGTTGAATCACTCGGCATTCAACACGGCTAACGCGCTCGGACCGTTTCTTGGCGGCCTCGCTATCGCGGCAGGGTACGGATGGACTTCGCCGGGATGGGTGGGCAGTCTGCTCGCCCTATGCGGCCTCGCTCTCTGGTTCGCTTCGGTGACGTTGGATCGTAGCCGGTTGCGCAAGCTGTCGCCAGGTTAGCGCTAGCCCAGCTTTTTGCCCAGCCGCCGCATGCCATTGAAAACCGCCTCGGCAAGGTCCAGCGGGAAATCCCGGGGTAGCAGGGCGGCTACCTCGTCGATCACGCCAGGCGTTCGCGCTGCGAGCTCGCCGAGCATCTCCTCGACCTCTGCCGGCGAAAATCCGACGCGTTGCCCCTGAGCGATCCACTGGCGGCGCTGGATCTGGTTGATCAGATAGTGGACGTTCTTGCTGCGCACGGCCATCGCCAGTCTCACCCGCTGTGCGGCAATGTGATTCGCGCCGCGGCCGATGATCGGGTGGGCCGAGAGGACGTCGTAGAGAGGTGTGGACTCGTAACGGTTGCCCGGCAGGTGCGCGATGCTGAAGTTCTTGGCGTGGCCGTCGGTGGCGGCGAGCAGCCAGAACAGGACCTGCGTCGTGAAGAAGTTGCGCCGGTCTTGCATCGAGCGCTCGGAACCGGCGAGCACTTCCATGATTTCCTCTATACCCGGCCCGCCGTCCGCCTGGTACTTGCGAAGCGCGGGCGTGCCGGTTGCCTGACACATATCCTCCTGGGGTAAGCGCAAGATCCAGCGTGCGTCCGTTGATGGTCTGCGGTCGAAGCGTTCGACGATGAGGACCTTCTGTTCCTCGAACGTGGCGATTTCACATTGAGCGACCGGCAACCCATAGGCCGCGACGATTTTCGCGCAGAGCCACTCGTTTTCCACGGAGGTCCGCATGTCGGCGCGCATGTTGCCGACGAGCCCCAGCGGCAGCTTGAAAATATGCGTTGTCGGCGTGCTGTCCTCGGGTAGCAGCCATTGACCGTTGTGCCAGAGAAGTGCGGTTTTTTCCTGCGCGCCGGCAATCGACAGGCGCAGATCGTCCACGGGTTCGTGCTGACCCAGTTGAGGTGCCGAGGTTGTGTCGCGTAGAAAGCGGGCGATCTCGGCGTCGTTGAGTGGGCGCCCCCTGATGCTCTGGAGCCCGACGGGCTCTTCGTCTGGCGGCAGCATCTGGATGGCTCCAACGCAGTCACGGCCGAGCGTGGCGAGAAGCTGGAATGGTGCGGTGCCGCCGGTCTGATAACGCCGGGCGATACGGCGGCGAATGGGTTCGCTATCGGGGAGCAGATTGTCGAAATAGTCGGCGACGACTTCGCCCCGATAGGCCTGATTTCCCGGCGTAAACGGAAGCGACAGCGAAAGCGGGCGACCCTGCGGATGGTCGATCCAGTCGTCCCGATACGCGAGACGCTCGCCGCTGCGGGTTGTCTCCCAATAGCCAACTGGCAACCCGTTCATCCACAGGTTCAACCGGTTCGGTTGCGTGCCGCGCGGCATGGTTACCAGTTTTCCTTTGCCTTGCTGGTTTTACTGGCCTGGCGCTTCGGCCCGGTGTCTTGCTGGGGGCGTGGCGAGGCCTTCGGGACCGCTTTAGCGGGCCCGGCTGTACCGCGCTGCCGGGCGAGACTCATTCCACGCGCGGGCGTTCCCGGTGTTTTAGCCTTCGGGGGCCGGGATGGAACCGTACTTTTTTCGCTGACGGCGGGCTCCGCTGCGCTGGCGGCCGTTTGGGCCAGCACCACTTCGACTTCGAGCACGCGCAGCACCTTGAACAACCGTTCAACGCTGACGGCCGACGGATCAGCCTCGAGTTGCGCGTAGGTTTGCTGCGTCACGCCGAGGCGGCTGGCAAGCATGGCCTGGGTGAGCCCGGCGGCCTTGCGGAATCCCTGCAGGAGGGGCCGCAACTGGGCAACGGTTTTGACGGGATAATTCACGGGTGGCTCCGTTCCATATCTGAACGTTCATACAGGCTAAAGACTGTAAATCGAACTAACAGTCTATCCTCTGTATTTTGCAAATACAAGCTAAAGACTGTTAATGCAAAATACAGCCGTAAGCCTGTATTCTGGCCGACCGCTACTTCCTATGATTTACGCGCCCAAAGCGCGAGCCCGGCACATGCCACCAGCAAGGAGCCGGTAACGAAAAACACCGAGTGCAGGCCAAGCGCCACACCGATCTGGCCGCCAATCACCGGGCCGATCACTTGCCCGCTAAACTGCGCGGATTGCAGATAACCGAGCATTTGCCCCGTCTTGCTCTCGTCGACCGAGTGTCTGGCCAGCTTGGCGATAGACGGCAGCAGACCCGCGAGCGTCATGCCCATCAGCATGCGCAATCCGGCCAGCTGCCACCATTCGGTGACGAAGGCCTGCGGGATCATCACGAGACCGGTGAGCACGAGACACCCCACGATCACATTCCAGCCGCCGATGCGGTCGGCCAGTGCGCCAAGGCGGGCCGCCGTCAACATGCTGCCCAACGCGGAACACGCCATGACCAGGCCCGCGATACGGGCCAGATGATCCGCCTGCACACCCAGACCGCCGATATACACGGTGATGATCGGCTCGATCGACATGTTCGCAAGCAGCACCATCATCGCGGTGACGAGGAGCGCGGCCACCACGACATGGTTGGTCCGGCGGCCCGGCGTCGCGGTCTTGCTGGCAGCACGGTTGCCCAGGTGGTCGGCCGCATTGAAGTCCTCTTTCACCAGAAAGATCGTCAGCAGCGCCGCCACTGCGATCATCGCTCCGCCGGCGAAGAAGGTGCCGCGAATCCCGATCCATTCGGGCAACAGGCCGCCGACCAGCGGCCCAACCAGATTGCCCGCCAGCGCTCCTGTCGACAGTATTCCCAACGCCCAGCCGGCGCGTGCCTTGGGCGCCTGCGAGCCCACCATCACGGTGGAAGCCGAAGAGTAACCGCCCACCAGACCGGCGATCAGACGCAGCGCCACTAACTGGTGGACCGAATGGACCACCCCTATCAGCGACATCACGATGGCCATGCCGATCGCCGCGCGCACCAGCATCAGCTTGCGGCCGTAGCGATCGGCAAGGCGTCCCCACAGCGGCGCGGTCACGGCGGTGCCGAGAAACGTTGCGCCGAAAGCAATGCCCGACCATTGGATCACGGCCGACGTCGATTCGACGCCGAGCTGCCGCACATAGAGCGGCAGAAACGGCAGCAGCATGCTCAGGCTGACGAGCGTGGTGAATGAACCGAATACGCAGACCGCAAGATTGCGTTTCCAGTGATTCTCGTTGCGCTCGGCATAACCGCGCGACGCCGGTTGCTGAACCGGATGCAACAGTGATTGGGCAGGTTGATTCATCTCGTCCTCAAGGCGGCAACCAGGATGTGAGCGCCAGTGATGCGGCACCCTTCTGTCACTCATGGAAGCAGTCTAGATTGAACCGAATAAGGAGAGAATCCATTCGACACGGAAGACATTCTTCCGCCGCACGGTTCAATCAGCGTCTGTAACCAGCTGCATCTGCTTGAAATGACGGCGTAGCCGCGGCGTCGCGAAGTCGACGAACGCTCGCACTTTGGGGACCGAGAGGCGACCCTGTGGCGTCAGAAGATGAATGGGGAGGGGGGCGTGTTCGGCATCGCGCAGGACGAGCTTGAGCGTGCCTTCCTTGACTTCCTGCGCTACGTGGTAGGAGAACATGCGCGTGACGCCGCGACCGGCTACCGCCGAGTCGACCGCCGCCTGGATGGTGTTGACGATAAAACGCGGCGTGAAGTCCACCACGAGCGGAACGGTGGAGCGGCCCGCCGGCGGGAAACTCCACGAATCCAGTCCGAAATGGGTCATCGAAATGATCTGATGGTGCGCGAGGTCGGCCGGCTCATTAATGCACGGATGTTTGGCGAGATACCGCGGAGAGGCCGCCACCACTCGCCGGACTTCGCCAATCGGGATCGCGATCAGCGTCGAGTCCGCCAGATGCGCGATGCGCAGCGCCACGTCGACACCCTCGTCGATCAGACTCACCGGACGGTCGAGCAGTTGCAGGCGAACCGAGACGTCTGGGTAGCGGTCGGTGAAATCGTCGACGATGCCGCGCAGCACGTCCTGACCCGCCGCAACCGGCGCGGTTATCGTCAGCAGGCCGCGCGGCGCCGAGCGCTCATCTGCAACCAGCAGATCGGCTTCCTCGAGTTCGGTGAGGACGCGCCGGCAGGCGGACGCATAGCGTTCGCCCGCTTCGCTCAACTTGATCGTTCGGGTGGTCCGGTGCAGCAGGGCCGCGCCGGTGTGTTCCTCGAGAAAGGCAATCGCCCGGCTCACGGCGGCCGGAGAGCGGCCAAGGCGGCGCGCCGCGCCCGCCAGACTGCCTTCGTCGAGCGTGGCGATAAACACTTTCATCGCGTCGATACGGTCCATGTTGCATCAGAGGGGCGGCGGCGAAATTGCCTCCCCAAGTGTACCGTGCGACGCGGGTGCTCCTGCTACTTCTGGCTGAGCTGCTTTCGATACGCCTCGACCGGCAGTCCCCCCCAGCCCCAGTTCTCGGTTTGCACCTCTTCGATGACCACGAAGGTCGCTTCGAGCGGCTTGTTCAGCACGTCGAGCAGGAGCTGGCTCGCGCCCTTGATCAGTTGCGCCTTTTCTTCTGCGGTGACGGAGTCGTTGCCCGGCTTACTGCCTTCGCGGGTGACCTGGATCGTGACGATTGGCATGCTGTTCTCCTTGAAGTATCGGACGGCTGGTCGCCTGCGGCCGGGATATACCCGGCCGCAGGCGACCGTTTGCGCTTAGTGGCCGGCGCTCTGGCCACCGTCGACGTGCAGGATTTCGCCCGTGACGAACGGAGCGGAATCCAGATACAGGATGGCGTTCACGATATCGCTCATTTCGCCCATATGCCCGACCGGATGGAGGGCGCCGAGCGCAGCATGCGTTTCGGGCGCGTGCATCGGCGACTTGATGATGCCGGGCGCGACCGCATTGGCGCGAATGCCGCGTTTTGCATATTCGATCGCAAGCGAGCGGGTCGCCGCGTTCAGACCGCCCTTGGTTAGCGAAGCGAGCACCGAAGGCACACCTTCAATCGCCTGGTCGGCCAGCGTAGTGCTGAGGTTGACGATATGGCCGCTCGAGTTTTTCTCCATCTCGGCGATGGCCAGTTGCGTGATGTAGAAGAAGCCGCCCAGATTCACGCCGGTGATCGCTGCATAGTCTTCCGGGGTGTAGCTGGTAAAGGGTTTGGCGATAAAGATACCGGCGTTGTTGACCAGCGTATCGATGCGGCCAAAGCGCGCCACGGCTTCGCTGATCAGGCGGCGGCCGGTTTCGGGATCGGCGATGTCGCCTGCGACGGTCAGAAGATCCGGATCGTCCGACGGCTTGATGCTGCGCGCCGTGGCGGCCACGCGATAGCCGAGTTGACGGAATGCTTTAACCACTTCTGCGCCAATGCCTTGCGACGCACCTGTAACGACAACGACCTTTTGTGATGTGCTCATGATAATCCTCAGTGTGTGTTTGACCCGGCTCTTGCGCCGGTCGGGCCGGTGGCTCCGATAGGTGCTAAATCTAGGCGCATTGGCGCAAAGTTCGAATACCCGCCATGGTCAAACACTTGTGACTCCGAGGAATAAATGCGGCGCGGTGGGTTCCGCGCCAAACCCTCCTAAAGCGGGAATCCGCCGGCAAAGCTCTCGCGCAGATAGCTGACGAACAGGCTCACGGCGCGCGGCACGTGGGACGCGTAGGGCCGCAGCACGTAAAGCTGGTCTGCAAATGCGCCGGTGACGCGCCACTCGGGCAACAGCACAACGAGCTTGCCGGCGCGTACGGCGGCCTGCGCCGTGAAATCGGGTAGCAGCGCGATGCCCAGATCTTCGAGCGCTGCATCGCGCAGGTCCTCGCTGTTGTTGGCGGAAAACGGTCCGCTCACCGGCAGCGTGACGGGCGCGGTAGCGGTTTTGCGCGCTGTCTTGCGCTCGAAGGACCACATCGCAGGACCGGTGGCGCGCGGATAGAACAGGCAATCGTGGGCGGACAACTCTTCGGGTGTGCCGGGTGTGCCGCGCCGTCGCAGATAACCACGCGACGCCACGATCACGGACTGCGTGCCGCAGAGCTTCCAGGCCACGTGTGTATCCGGGGCTTCCGCACTGTGGCGAATTGCCAGATCGAAGCCTTCCGTGGCGAGCGAGGCAAGCCGGTCGGAAACTTCGAGCTGCACCCTGACTTCGGCGTGGGCCTGCAAAAACGCGGGTAATCTGGGCACCAGCTGCTGCCGGGCGAGCGCCACTGGCGCGGTGATCCTGATGACTCCGCGCGCCACGCCGGCCAGCTCCCGCACGCTGGCGAAGCTGGTGGCGATCTGTTCATACTGGCTGCGCGTATTCTCGACGAGCCGCTGGCCGGCTTCGGTCAGGCGCACGCTGCGCGTGGTGCGCTGCACCAGAGAAATACCTGCCGAGCGCTCCAGTTCCGAGATACGTTGACTCATCGCGGCCTTGCTGACCCCCAGGCGCGAGGCGGCGGCCGTATAGCTTCCCTGTTCCGCGAGTACCGTCAGCCAGTGCAGATGGGTCCAGAGGCCTTCAATTTTTCCGCTTTCCATACATTCATTGTTCACTATAGAAAACAATGAGTTCAATGATAGCGCCTTTGCAGTGGGGGGCGTGCACCCCTAGACTATATAGATCGCCAATCCACGACCAGGAGTCGACATGCAAGCCTTCAACGATAGTGCAGACGTAGGACATTTCATTCAGGGCAAGCGTGTCAAAAGTGCGGGCACCCGTAGCCAGCCTGTGTTCAATCCGGCCACCGGCGCGCGGCCGCGCACGCTGTTGCTGGGCGAGGCCGCGGACGTCGAAGCAGCGGTTGCGAGCGCGAAAGCCGCATTTCCGGCGTGGAGCGACACGCCGCCGATCCGCCGCGCGCGGGTCATGCTGCGTTTCCTCGAATTGATGAACAAGCATAAAGACGAGCTCGCGGCCATCATCACGGCCGAGCATGGCAAGGTGTTCTCCGATGCGCAGGGCGAAGTCTCGCGCGGCATCGACGTGATCGAATTTGCCTGCGGTATTCCGCAACTGCTCAAGGGCGACTACACCGAACAGGTTTCGACGGGCATCGACAACTGGACCACGCGTCAGGCACTGGGTGTGGTGGCAGGCATCACGCCGTTCAACTTCCCGTGCATGGTGCCGTGCTGGATGTTCCCGGTTGCCATCGCGGCCGGCAATACGTTCATTCTCAAGCCGAGCGAACGCGATCCGTCGGCGTCGCTGTTCATGGCCGAGCTTTTGCAGCAGGCTGGGCTGCCGGATGGCGTGTTCAATGTCGTGCAGGGCGACAAGGTCGTGGTCGACGCGCTGCTGGCACATCCGGACGTAAAGGCGGTGAGCTTTGTCGGTTCGACGCCGATCGCCAACTACATCTACGAGACTGGCGCGAAAAACGGCAAGCGCGTGCAGGCGCTGGGCGGCGCGAAGAACCACATGGTGGTGATGCCCGATGCCGATCTCGACCAGGCTATCGACGCGCTCGTCGGTGCCGGTTACGGCTCTGCTGGCGAGCGTTGCATGGCGATTTCCGTGGCGGTGCTGGTGGGCGATGTGGCCGACAAGATCATTCCGCGCCTCGCCGAACGTGCCCGCAATCTGGTGGTGAAGAACGGCATGGAGCCCGATGCGGAAATGGGCCCGATCGTGACGCGCCAGGCGCTGGAGCGCATCGAAGGCTATATCAAGCTTGGGGTCGAAGAGGGCGCAAAACTCGTTGTCGACGGCCGCGGTTTGAAGGTTGCCGGCCATGAAGATGGTTTCTTCACCGGAGGCACGCTGTTCGATAACGTGACGCCGGAAATGCGCATCTACAAGGAAGAGATTTTCGGGCCGGTGCTTGCGTGCGTTCGCGTCAAGGACTTCACCGAGGCGGTGGACCTGATCAATGCCCACGAATTCGGTAACGGCGTCGCGTGTTATACGCGTGATGGCCACGTGGCACGCGAATTCGGACGCCGGATCGAAGTCGGCATGGTCGGCATCAACGTGCCGATTCCCGTGCCGATGGCATGGCACGGCTTCGGCGGCTGGAAGCGCAGCCTGTTCGGCGATATGCATGCATACGGCGAGGAGGGCGTGCGCTTCTACACGAAGCAGAAGTCGATCATGCAGCGTTGGCCCGAGAGCACCGAGAAGGGTGCCGAGTTCGCCATGCCGACGGCGAAGTAAGTCTGAAAGAAGGCGATGCGTTGCGTGGTCGCGGCGGTCTTGCCGCCACGGCCGACGCATCGAAGTATCGGAGGGGGAGGCGCTGGCCGGAATGGAGAGCGTCTACCCTTGAACAATACGGCGCCAGACGCGCGCCGTCTCCCCAATCAGAAGTTTCCGTGCAGGTTCACAAACGCGCTCAGCGGTTGGCCAACATAGGCACCCGCCGCGTTAGCCGCCACGAAATAGCGCCGGTCCGTGATGTTGTGGACGTTGACGTCGACACCCCACGTACGCGCTTCATAGCCAAACGCCGCGTTTGCAATCACATAAGACGGAATCGAATTGACGTTGGTAATGTCGCTATAGCTCTTGCCCACGTAATTCACGCCTGCTCCAACGTGAAAGCCCGGAATTCCCCCAATCGAAAAATCGTAAGTTGTCCAGAAGTTGGCCATGTAGGCCGGTGCGCCTTGCGGATGGTTGCCCACTGACGTGATGCCTTGCGGATTGTCGGTGATCACCGCGTGCTGCGCGGTCACGTTCGCGAGGACATGCAGATGATCCGTCACGGCGGCATCGAACGATGCTTCCGCGCCTTTGGTCCTCTGACTGTCGAACACGACCGACTCCACCTCGTTGAGCGTGACAGCCGCTGCGACGTTGTTCCGCGATACATCGAACAAAGCCGTGTTCAGCACAATCCGGTCATCGAGAAACGAAAACTTGATACCCGCTTCGTATTGCAGCGCCGACTCTGGCGCACCGATGCCGGCTTGAGCGTTTTCCGAATTGAAGTTGGCAAGGTAGCTCTTCGACACGCCGACATATGGCGACATCCACGGCAGCACCTTGTACAGCGCGCCGATGTTCCAGCTGACAGGTGCATTGTCTTGCGTCTCCTTGACGCCTGCGAGTATCGGCTGGCCGTTGGAATTGAAAGCGCCGGGCACCGAAATCAGCGGTGTGAGCGAGGTATCCCACCAGTCCTGGCGGACGCCCGCGCGAATCTTCAGCTTGTCCGTTACATCGATCTGATCGGTGGCGTACAGGCTGTAGTAGTTCGCGGCCAGATCATCGTTGTCGCAGGAATGCTTGGCATCGCACAGGAACGTCAGGCCCGCGAGAGACGTCTCCGGCGGCACCGGCGCGAAAGCATCGGGGATGTTCGGGAGATCGGCCGTGCTACGGTTCGTGTCGATAGTCTGGTGCTGGAATTCGAAGCCTGTGACCAACGTGTGCGCGACGCTTCCGGTGCCGAATCGCCAGACCGGCTCGAGTTGATAGTCGAAGCTGCTGTCGTTGTCGTCCTGCTGACGAAGCTGCCGCCCCACGACTTCATCGCCCACGACCTTCGTGTTCGTGCTATCGCCGTTGCCCAGCACGTCAAGCGTACGGTGCAAATAGGAGAAGCGGTTGTTGATCGTCAGAAAGTCATTGACTCGCCAGGCGTCCGTGATGGTCGGGCGGACGAAGTTCTCATTCGCGAAGGCAAACGGTGTCGAGTACTTCGAATTGATTGAAACACCGCTGATGGGCGTCCCGTGGAAATAGATCAGCCCGTACGAATCCGGTGTTTCGTGGGTCTGCCGGAGATCGAGCGTGAAGTTGATCGTATGGCTGCCCAGTTGCCATTGCAGCTGCGGCCTGATTTCGTCGTCGCGGCTATACAGATCGCGAAAGCCGTCGGCGCGCGAGAAGGTGGCGTCCACCCGGTAGTTCAGGCCGGCAATGCCGGTTGGGCCGGTGATATAGTCGCTGTTCGAGACCGTGCCGAACGAGCCGGCTTCCAGGCTTCCCCCGTAGTGAAGTTCCGGCGACGGCGTGTAGTGGACGATGTTGATGGTGCCGCCCGGAGGGCCGCTGCCGAATAACGCCGAGCCTGGCCCCTCGAGAATCTCGATCCTCTCGACGCCGTTGAGCGAATGCGAGATGCCGCCGAGCAGATCGCCATCGGAGAAGCCGTCTTCGTAGATCTGCGCATTCAGGCCGCGAATCAGAAAGTGGTCGTAGTAGCCTTTGCTGTCCTGACCGCCTACGTTGATCCCGCTCGCGTTGCTGACGCTCTCCCGCAACATCGTCGCACCCTGTTCGGACAGCAGGGCGCGCGGGATGACCTGGACGTTCGAAGGGAGGTCCTGAAGCTTCGTGCCTGTCTTGCTGGCGCTGGCGGCCTGTGTCGGGTCGTCGATATTGTCGTTGCCGCCGTATGGACTATAGTCAGCGGGCGCTTTGCCTTCGACCTTGACCGCTGGCAGCGTAGTAACCGCCGCCTCGGTTGGCGAGGGCGGCACCGGTTGCGCGCTCTGCTGCGCCAGCGCCGCTTCCGACAAGGCCAATGCCGCCAGAGAAAACACGGTGTTGCCGATATGCCTGCATACCTGGGCCGTGCAGATCGTCTCTCGGCTCCCCTTTGCACTCATCGTAAATCCCCTTCTCGTTTTTATTACATGTTGCTTTCGTTTTCCACGGAGACGACGCGGGTACGCGCTCGGTGTCACAATTCCGTGGGCTGAATTTGCTAACGCAAATCAAAGTGATTCGCATTAACCATGTGCAAACGAGAGGGCCGAGGGGTTTATTCCATGGTCTTGCAAATTTTTATGCCGGCCGTCTGGAATACATGGGCATCAGCCGGCGTTTACCGTGCGTTGACGCTTGATGTGTCGAGCCCACCCGGTGCCGGGATGCTGTTCATGAGTTCCAATGGTTCACGACGCTGGAGAAGGCTGTCTGCTGTGGGCCCGCAGGCAAGCGCGCGGACCTGGCGGCGCGTGCTCGCGTTCGCATTGACTTGCCTGATGGTTTCAGCGGGCGCTTTCGCCCAATCGACCGGTGCGGTATCGGCGGCCATGTCCGGCGCGTCGATGGCATGCACCCATGCCGCGACACAGGATGCCGTGAGCGCGGACATCGAACGGTTCCGCTGTCTCACAGCCGAAGAGCAGGCGAAGTCCTTGCGCGCACGAATCGAAAATCATTCGCTGCTGTCGCTCTCCGACGATCAGATCCTTTCCCTGATGAACGCAATGAAGCCGGAGGCCTTCGTCGAGTACGCGAAGTTCGACATGGCGCTCGACAACGGCTACGAGTACAGCATGTTCCGGCAGGAGCGTATTTCCGGCCGATGGTCCGAGCGGCCCGATCACATGATCATCCGTTACCAGGACACACCGCGAAAGGTCTACGCAAAGTGGCTGCCTGACGGCGCCCATGCGGGACAGGAGATCCTGTACGACGAAACGACGGATCCGGACAGCCTCTACGGTCACGCTGGCGGCCTGCTGCGTCTCGTGTCAGGCAAGGTGGCGGTGGATGGGTCGTTCGCACATGCCCAGTCGCGCCATAGCGTGCGCGATCTGGGTCTGCAGTTCATTGCCCGTACTGTCGAACATGACGCGCGCAGCTTTCGTGACGAGGGCCTTAGCGAAAAGCCGACCCGCATCGAGCTCATGAACGCGCAGGGGACGCGCCTGCTTGCGTGGACATGGGTTGCCCGCTCAGGGCCGCCGGCCCACTATGCGCCACGTGTGCGGCTGCTGTTCGATCTTCAGCACCCGTGGCCCAGCGGCGAAGCAGCGTGGGACGCGCACGGCAACCTGCTGGAGATGATCCGTTTCGAAAACGTCGTGCCTCGCCACTGGAGCGATGCCACTTTCGACCGGCACAATCCCGAGTACGCTTTCCGCTGACGCCGTGCCCGGCATCCCCTACTTATAGTATTTTTCCGCGAATTCGACCGCGCTGAGTTCGCGGAAATCGGCCAGTGCGCCGTCGATCTGCGCCGCACTCCAGTCCCACCAGGCGATCTGCTGCAAGCGCTCCGCAGTCTGCTCGTCCACGCGAAAGCGCAGTACGCGCGCCGGTACGCCTACGACGATCGCGAACGGCGGCACGTCTTTGGTGACGACGGCGCCCGAGCCGATTGCCGCACCGGTGCCGATCTTCACGCCCGGCATGACGATGGCATCGTGGCCGATCCACACGTCATGACCGATTTCCACGCAGTCCTGTGCGCGCCATTCAAAAATGCTGGCGTCGTCGTCAAGCGACAAGCCGTAGGAGCGTGAGCGATACGTGAAGTGATGGAGCGTCGCGCGCCATGCCGGGTGGTTCGGCGGGTTGATACGCACGCCCGTAGCGATATTTGCGAACTTGCCGATATGGGCATGGGCGATCTGGTTGTCTCCCATCGCATAACCGTAGTCGCCCAGCACCGATTGCGCCACATGGCTACGCGGTCCGAGATAGGTGTAGCGGCCGAAGTCGCTGGCGCCCACCAGCGCCGTAGGGTGGATGTCCGGCTCTTCCGTCAAGGGACGGCCTAGCGTCCACGGGTCGGCTCCGACGCCATGATTGATCAGCATGCGAATTCTCGTGACTCGATAAGGAGGGGAAGCCGTCGCAGGTTAGGCGACCAGACCGCGCAGATAGGCCGATGCGCGTTCGGCGCATGCTACCAGCACAAACGTAGCGATCAACAGGAACGACACCGTCTGGTACTGGAACAGGTTCATGGCGGTCAACAACTGGAAGCCGATGCCACCTGCGCCCACGAAGCCGAGCACCAGCGACGAGCGCAGGTTTTCGTCGAAGCGGAACAGGCCGATGCCGAGTAGCGAGGGCAACACGCCCGGCACCACAGCATGGCTCAGGATCTGCAAGCGGCCGGCGCCGGTCAGCGTGAGCGCTTCGACCGGACCCATGTCCATGTCTTCGATCACCTCGGCGAAGAGCCGCCCCAGCATGCCGATCGAATGCACCGCCAGCGCCAGCGCACCCGGAAACGGCCCCAATCCGACCGCAGTCACGAACAGCAGCGCCCACACCAGATCGGGCACGGCACGTGTGACGCCGATCACCGCACGCGCAGCATAGTAGAGAGGCTTCGCGGGCGTGACATTGGCGGCGGCGAGGATTGCCAGCGGGAACGCGAGCAGCACGCCGAACACAGTGCCGAAAATGGCGAGGTCAATCGTTTCGAGCACTGGCCACAGATTCGGCACGAACTGATCGAAGGCCGGCGGCATGGCGCGCGAAATGATATCGGCCATACCGTGAGCGCCGGTCACCAGATCCTGCGGACGAGCCTGTACCACGATCCACGCCTGGACGAACAGCGCGAGGATGACGACGATGACAGTGGCAGACCAGAAAGTTCGCACTCCGGATGACGCAACCGGCGTGCGCATGTCGAGCACCTTGTTCATGCCGCCTCGGCCAGATAGAGACTTGCAATCTGCTGGCTGGAAACTGCCGAAGCGGGGCGGTCGAACTCCAGTTGTCCGCTGCGCAGGCCGACCAGCCGGTCGGCATAGCGGGTGGCCAGTTCGGGCTGATGCAGCACGCAGACCACCGCGAGACCGTCTTCCGTAGCGAGGCGGCGCAGCAGGCGCATGACTTCGTCTGCCGCTTCGGGGTCGAGACTGGCGACCGGTTCGTCAGCTAGCAGGACGTGTGGATGCTGCGCAAGCGCACGGGCCACAGCCACACGCTGCGCCTGTCCACCGGAAAGCGTACCGGCGCGTTGCCCGGCCAGATGCAGCAGGCCGACTTCGTCGAGGTAAGCGCGGGCCGGTTCGATTTCCTCGCGCGGCACGCGTCCCAGCGCGGTGCTGAGCGTCTTGTGGCGACCCAGCGTGCCGCAGCAGACGTTCGCCAGCACACTGCGGCGCTTCACGAGATTGGCGTTCTGCGAGATCAGTGCGAGCGGCAGACGGGCCTGCCGGAGCGCCTTGCCCGAAAGCGCGGCCAGATCGCGGCCGGCCAGTTCGACCGCGCCGCCCGTCGGCCGGTTCAAGCCGACCACGCACTTCATGAACGTCGACTTGCCGCTGCCGTTGCTGCCCAGCACCACGACCATTTCACCGGCCTTCACCGCGAGATTGAAATTGCGCAACGCGGCGTGACCATTTGCATAGCGCATCGACAGATCGCGCACGGCGAGCTTCACGCCGGGAGCGAGCTTGGCACGCGGTGCCGTTGCCGGCACGCTGGAGGCAGCGGCCGCACGGTCGCCGGCCGGGTCCAGCGGCAATGCGCCGGAGGTGCTGGAGAGGGTATTCACAGTTTTGCCAGGTCGATATGAAGCGTGGAAACCAGGTCGCGAATCTGGTTATAGGCGGCATCCGTTTGCGGGACCGTCTTCAACTGGGGATTCTCGTTTGCTGCGAGGAATTTCTGGTCGGCTTCCGGTAACTCGCGGAAATCGAGTGAACTCAGCACGGCTGCCAGACGCGCCTTGAAATCGGCGGGCAGGTCGGCACGCACTGCCAGAGGATCGAGCGGAATGGGCTCGGATTTCCAGAGCGTGATGTAGCCGGCGGGATCGTACTCGTTATGCAGTTTGGCGCTCGCGATCTCTTCGCTGTTCAGCTCACCCGCATCCACCTTGTGGTTGCGCAGCGCTTCGAACGATGCGGTGTGACTACCCGCGTAGATTGCCTTGACGCCCTTGTCCGGATCGACGCCGTTCTTGCTGAGACCATACGCAGGGAACAGATGCCCGGAGGTGGAGGCCGGATCGGCGTAAGCGAATGAATGACCGTTGGTATCGGCAAGCGTTTTCACGCCCGAGCCCGGCCACGTGACGATAGAAGCGTAGTAGGTGGCCGGCTTGTCGCCTTCGCCGGCAAACGTCGCGACCGCTTCGGCGTGCGCAACCTGATGGGCGAGCACATAGCCCAGCGGGCCGAACTGACCAAACTCGAGCTTGTTGTTGCGCATTGCCTCGATCTCGGCGTTGTAGCTGGTCGCAACGTAGATATCAACCTTGCAGCCGAGCTTGTCGCCGATCAGCTTGGCGAGATCGTTGTACACGGGCAGCATGCGCTGCGCCGATTCGTACGGTTCGACGCCGAAACGGACCACGCCGTCGTTCGGACAGGTGCCGGCCGCATGGGCAGCGCCGGAAATGAAACTGACTGCCAGTGCCGAAGCGGCAAAAACTTTGGACAACTTCATAAATTCCTCAAGTTAGTTTTGAACCGCAGCGAACATTCGACGACTTGTGAACCCCGCATCAGTCTCGCGCCTTTTAGGGCAGGAGCGCTGCAAACGCGGTCCGAAAATTCAATCTGCACCATTCTAGAAATCTCATATGACACATCGGTGTACGGATAGAGACGTCTAGATGAATTTGACGGCACCAGCATGGTGGCGGCCCGCGCGCCTAGACGATCCGTTCACCCGCGCGCCACGTGGCGCGGGGAATGGGGAGTTGGTCGTGCATCCGCACCCGCACGAAATCCGCACGCAGGCCTGCTGTAATCGAGCCGCGGTCGTGCAACCCCACCACGCGGGCGGGTTCGCTTGAGACGGTCCTCATGGCACGCGGCAGCGTCCAGCCCGCCTTGTCGACCAGTTCGAACGCCGCGCTCAGCAGGCTAGAGGGCACGTAGTCTGACGAAAGGATATCCAGCAGACCGGATTTCGCGAGTTCAAGCGCGGACACGTTGCCGGAATGCGAACCGCCGCGCACGATGTTCGGAGCGCCCATGATCGTCGAGATACCGTATTGGTGTGCGGCCTTGGCGGCATCGTGGGTAGTGGGAAATTCCGCCAGGACGATGCCTTCGGCGGCGGCCTGCTCGACGTGCTCGACCACTGTGTCGTCGTGGCTCGCCACCGGCACGCCGAGCGTCGCGCAACGGGCGACGATCTGGCGGCGGTGTTGATCTGCGTAACGCTCCTGGCCTTCTGAAAGCTCGGCCACCACAGCGGCAAAGTGTTCGTCAGTCAGTTTGCCGTGGCGCTCCTGAAAGCGGCGCCACTGGTCGCGGTCCTGCCATTGCCGCTGGCCGGGGGTGTGATCCATCACTGAAGCGAGCCGCAGAAGGGGGTGGGTGTAGAGCGAGTCGAACACCTCTACGACATCGGGGGCGGCGATTTCACAGCGCAAATGCAGGAAATGGTCGGCACGCAACAACTGACACTCGGACAGGCGCGCTAGCGCTTGCGTGCAACGCGTCTGCAAGTCGCGGTTGTGCATGTCGACGTCCGAACGCGCGCCGATTCTGAGCGAATCGAAAACCGTCGTGATTCCGGCTGCGGCTACCTGGGCATCGTGGATCACGAATGCGGCGTCGATATTCCAGCGCACGCCTGGGCGGGGCGCGAGATGCTTCTCGAGGTTGTCGGTGTGCAGTTCGATCAGACCGGGCAGCAGATAGTCGCCGTCCCAGTCCTCGGCATTCGGCGCGGACGTGCTGCCGCGCTCCACATCGCGGATGAAACCGTCTTCGATGCGCACGGTTCCGAGAAATTCTTCGTCTCGCGTGACGACGCGAGCGTTCCTGATCAGCATGGACTTGCTCCGTTTGGTGCCGGATATCGCGCAATGACGTTTTGCGGGCGCGGCCGCCTCCGGGGGAATCGAGGAGGACCAATACATCTAATCGTCTAGACGTTTTGGATGATGCTCAATCGCCCCGAGAAGGCGTGCCTTCACCCTGCATCGCTGCTCGCGCGCTGAAATGCACAGTAAGGCTTTCATTGAAACCGATGTGCGTGACAGCACCATGACACGCGCCGAGGTGCGAGCGGGAGATTGTTCACGGAGGCAAGAGGGTCCCGCGCCGATCCGTAGACGATACGGGCGAGAAAGGGAGCTGGTGGAAAAGGTGTAAAAAGCGCCAGACGAAAAAGGGTCCGCCCCACGGTCAATAAGGCGGACCTAAACAGGTATTTACGACCACTGCGACGAGTAAGAAGCAGTGTGAGCGCATCGTATGCCGATGAATATGCCGTGGTGTGGGCAAGTAACGTTGAGTAAGCGAATTTGGCTGCTGCCAGATGCATCGTTCGCTTCGTCGCCCGGGGCGGGAACTGTTGGGCTTACCGGGTAAGGTGACGAAAGGTAAATACTGTGATTGAGATGCCACGTTTGTCAAAAAAAGTTTGATGCAGCGTTAATGTCTTGCTAACTTTCGTTTGCCGCGTGACGAAGCCAGCTTGGACAGAACGTGATTGAGTTTGGTTCGTATACCGAATCATTTTCAAAAGACAGGCTGGTTGCGGCTTGTAACCGGTCTGGGTGACTTGCTCCTGGTTTGTCTTGCCTGAGTTCGGCTGGTCCGGGACCGCTTTGGCGGCATCTGGATCGATACCACTCATCAATGCAATGTAATTCGCTATTCGTTCAGGCGAAGGACGCTGCACGCGTGTGCCCATCGATGTCTGTTGCACTTGATATGCCGTGCCGTGCTAGCCGGTCACAGGGTACGACGATCTGAAAGTTCATACGATTAGTACTGCGATTCGTATGAACTGGAATTGACGGGTTCGCTTCAGAACGGACGAAGGTCGAGTGAGGCCTTCGTGTTTGCAGATCGGGGTGATGGGTCCAAAAGACTTCTCACTATGAATTGGGTCCCTACTGACAAGAGAGAAGGGCAATGAAACTACGGGGTTTGACGCTCGCCATCCAACGAATCGTTTGGGCAGAAGTGGCGCTAACAGCTGCATGTGGTGTACCGGCATACGCGCAGAGCCAACCGGCGGCCGCTACCGCAGATGCGGCATCCGCAACGGCGGCGAAACCGGCAACTGCGACTTCGGCATCTTCGCCGGCGGCCACGTCCGGCAATGTGAAGCAGCTGCAAAAGTTCGAGGTTACCGGTTCGCTGATCCGCAGTTCGGACAAGACGGGCTTCAATCAGGTCCAGACGATTTCGCAGAAAGACATCGAGGACAGCGGCTCCACGACGGTCGCCGACTACCTGCGTACGACAACCGCCAACTCGGCAAGCAGCTGGAGCGAGGGCACGTCCGCGAGCTTTGCCCCGGGCGGCGCGGGGATCGCGCTGCGCGGCATGAGCGAAAAATACACGCTGGTGTTGGTCGACGGCCAGCGCGTCGCGCCCTTTGCCTTTGCAGTCAACGGCACCGATACCTTCTTCGATCTGAACACGTTGCCGACGAACATGATCGACCGCATCGAGATCGTTAAGACCGGCGCAGTTTCGCAATACGGCTCGGACGCAATCGCCGGCGTGGTCAACATCATCACGAAGAAGGATTTCCAGGGGCTGCAACTCGACGGCAGCATTGGCGGTGCCCAGCACGGCGGTGCAGGAACGACGAACTTCAGCGTGCTCGGTGGCTTCGGCAATCTGACGTCGGACGGCTTCAACGTGACAGCCGCGGCGAGCTACTACCGCTCGAGCGGCATCACCATGGCCGAGCGGGACATCACCAGCGACCAGGACTACTCCAGCAAGAACGGCGGCTTCTTCTCGCAGCCCGCCTCCTTCTGGAACACGGCTACCGGCACCCAGGCGCTGAGCGATTGCGCGGCATCGGGTGGCACCGTGACGTCGGCGGCAAACAACCTCGCGACCCAAGGGTCCGGCACGGTGTGTTCGCGCAATGGTGCAAGTGCTGAGTCCATCGAGCCCGAAACCCAGCGCAGCAGTGTCAAGGTCCATGCCGACTTCAAGATCAACGACACCACGCAGGCGTATGCCGACGTGTGGGAGAGCTACAACACCACCAAAACGGATCTGGGCCTCGCCGGGTTCAGTGATGGAGATAACCTGGGTACTTCACTCTACGAGGTAAATGGAGTTGTCTCGCCGTTTCCCGCTACAGTGGGCGGAACGGGACTAACCTATGTCTTCCCGACCGAGCAATCGGTGACGACGGTCTCGAACTTCTACCGCCTCTCGACCGGGGTGAAGGGCACCATCAGCACAGACAAGTTCGGCGACTGGGATTGGAATACGTCATACGGCCACTCGCAAAGCGAAGTGTCCAACGCGTACGGCAATCAGATCAATGCCTCCGTGCTGTCAAGCTATCTCAGCAGCGTAACGCAGAGCACGTTTAGTTCGTCGACCCTCAATTCGTTGCCGGGCCTGTTTGGCACGTCTTACGATCAGGCTATTTCGAAGCTCGATGTGCTCGATGCGACGATCTCCACGGCGAATCTGTTCTCGCTGCCGGCAGGCGATGTGGGTCTTGGCTTTGGTGCGCAGTTCCAGCATCAGAGCGAATATATCGGCGCGGGCTCTACGGAATATCTGAACCCGCTCACGCAGGCGGTGGATGGCGAACGCAATGTTGCGGCGGTCTACTACCAGATCGACATTCCGTTGCTGCGTGGCCTGACCTTCAGCCAGTCGGGACGCTACGACCATTACAACGATTTCGGCGGCGCCTTCTCGCCACGCTTTGCACTGCGTTACCAGCCAGTTTCGGCTCTGACGATGTATACGTCTTATAATCGCGGCTTCCGCGCACCGACACTGGTCGAAACGTCTGAAAAGGCGAGCCTCGGCTACCAGACCGTCGACGGCAAGGATGTCTACGAAAATTCAGTCGGCAATCCGAACCTGCAACCTGAACGCACGAAGAACTACAACATCGGCTTTGAGTTGTCGCCGGCCCGCAATACCGACATTGGCTTCGACTGGTACAAGATCGACGTGACCAATGTGATCGGTCAGGAGAGCATCGCGGCGCTGGTTGCTGCTGATCCGAACGCGACGGTCTACAACGTAACCTACGAAAACCTTGCCTATCTGCATACGGATGGTTTCGAAGGGACGTTCAAGCAGGCGTTGCCGACAAGTATCGGTACGTTCACGCTGTCCGGCGACTGGGCGTACGTGTGGCACTTCGTTATGCCTAACGACGGCGTCGCCGACGATTATGCCGGCAACAATGGCGCAATCGACACGGTGTTCGGTGCATCGTTCCCGCGGTGGAGGGGCAACACGCAGTTGAGCTGGGCTTTCCACAAGTGGACGACCACGCTGAGCTGGCAGTTCACCGGTCCGTACGCACAAGCGATTGTTGCCGGATCGCCTGCTGTGGGATCGTATAGCCAGTTCAATATCTACACGAGCTACAGTGGCTTCAAACACTGGACGCTGTACGCGGGCATCGACAACATTTTCAACCACAAGCCGCCGTACGACCCGGTGTGGCAGTACGAAGCCCGGGGCTACTATGACACCTCGCTTTACACGTATGTTGGCCTATATGGCCAGGTTGGCGCGACGTACAAGTTCTGATGCCTGAGTAGCACAGTTGTTCAAGCGCCCGCGCCGGTCCCTTGCAATGGGACTGGCGCGGGCGCGTTTTCGTTTGTGACGCAGCACACGGCGCCGTGCCTCAGCCCACCGCACGTAGGGGTCGGGTAACGGCTTATTTCCTGCGGAAACCTTTCGTAAGCACTCGCGTCCTACGGCCTTTTCTTCGCGCCTAGATAGCGCCCAAGCCGACTATTCTGCCCTCACGCGACCTGCATCGTTCTGTTTATGCCAGCTTGCGCCAGGGAACGCATGCCGCGCGCCCCAATCCGACACTTTCCTCGTACAGGGTTAGTCATGTCTACATCGAAAACTGCTTTTCCATTTGTTACCCGACTCCTTGCAGATTCCTCGCCGACGCTGTCGCTCTGCGTGCTGGCGGTCTGCGCGACGCTGGCTGGCAACGCGTCGGCTGCGAGCTTTCATTGCAGCACCAGGTCTTCGGCTTCCGAGAAGATCGTCTGCGCCGACCCGGAGCTATCCAGCCTCGACGATCGTCTCGCGGTGAGCTATCAACGCGCACGGGATACGAGTCCCGACCCGCGTTCGGTGGAGACTGCGCGGATCCAGCAATGGCTCTGGCGTCAGCACAACTGTACCGACAAGGCATGCGTGCTGAACTGGTATCAACGTCGTATCGCCGAACTGGATGCAGACTACGAGCAAGGCAAACAGGCTCAGCACGATGCCTTTGAAGCGGCGCTGGTCGACCAGAAGCTGGTCCCCTCCGCGGCGGACGCCGTCAGGCAGTTGAAGAATGAGTCGATCGTGGCGACCGCCCAGGGCGCGAACCCGGCGACGAAGTGAGTTTCTTCGAAACACGGCGCGGCGAACTGAGGATAACTACGTATGCGCCAAGGGCCATCGGTAAGGCTGATCGTTTCAATAGAGGAAGGGCCGCTAGATAGCGTTGGCGGTATTGTCGAGCTCGGCGGGCGCAAAGTCGGCGTCTGGTATTACGACGCGATGGAAAGCATCGTCGTGACGCGGGCCTTCCGCAACAAGGTAGTGATTGGAAGCGCGGCCGAGGTGGTCTCGCAGTTGCGCCGGCTCGCCATCCGGCGTTGATAAGGCAGGGCGCTTCGCGCTCTTGCCACCGAACGACACCAGCGTCTGACACGCTGGTGTCGACCCATTCCCGTCGGTAAGCCTCTCAGGCGCATATAGCGCCGCTACGCGATCTTCAGCATCGCGTGGATCAATCCTTTGTCGAGAATGATGGACGCTTTCGACAATGCGACACAAATCTCCACAAACGACCGATAGATCGCGGAGTTTGTTCAATCTAATATTAATTCAAATTTCCATGTAGAAACCTTTCGGCATGCAGAGCAAATGATACAAACCGCTGAATCGTTTGCGAATTCGGTACCGGTAGTGATGTATCACCATGTTTCATCGTCTGGCGGACCGCTCACCCTATCGCCGGAGAACTTCGAGTCGCAGATAAAGTGGCTGGCGAACAACGGCTATATCACGCTGACCGCAGATGAATTTGCGCGCTTCCTGCGCGGGGCGCCGATGCCTCGGAGATCGGTCTTGCTGACGTTCGATGACGGTTATCTGGACAACTACATTTACGCCCATCCCATCCTTTTGCGTTACGGATTCAACGCGGTCATGTTTCTGGTGACGGGCCGCGTGCATGACGGCGCGTTTCGCAGCATCGACGCGCTGCGTGCGGAACCGGCGCACACACATCAGGCGTGCGAGCACCTGGTTCGCAACGGCCGCGCGGACGAGGTGACCGTACGCTGGAGCGAGGTGGAGATAATGCGCGCAGCAGGCACGTTCGAATTTCATAGTCATACGCATAGCCATCTTCGCTGGGACGTGCTGTGCGATGACGCTATCGGAAAGTATCAGCAAATCAGGGCGGACATCGAACAGTCGAAAGCGATCCTGACAAAGCGTCTCGGCGCAGGTTCGCAACACCTGTGCTGGCCCGAAGGCTATTTCGACGCCGACTATATCGACGCCGCTAAAGCAGCGGGATTCGAATACCTCTACACGACACGGAATCTGCGACGCAACGTAGCGGGTAGCGACACCTTGCGGATTCACCGCCTGGCCGATAACGGCAGGGGCGCGGATTGGCTCGCAAAGAAACTGCGGCGTTACCAGGATCCATTGTGGGGCGGGGCGTATTACTGGTTCAAACGCGCCAGACAATTCCGGTGCGAAGCGTGGTTATGAAAATCCTCTACACCAATTTTCACGCAGGCGACGGTGGCGGACACACCACCTACATCCTCACCTTGGCGGCGGCGCTTGCGGAGCGCCATCACGTGACGGTTGCGGCGCCGGGCTCGAGTCGCCTCTATTCAAGTGCGAAAGTGATCCCCGGCGTCGAAGCGATTGCGCTCGAGTTTCGTAACAGACTGGGCGCCATGGTCGGAACGGGCTGGCGCTTGCGGCAACTGATCGAAAAGAGCGGCTTCGACATCATTCACGTCAACGGTTCAGCGGATCACCGGATCGCGATGCTGGCGACGCTGGGATTGAAACGCACCCGGCCTTGCATCGTCTTCACCAAGCACAACGATTTGCCTGTGAGCGGCTTGAGCACCTGGTTCAAAGGGAAGCTTGCGACCGATTCGGTGATCTGCGTATCCGACTACACGCGCCGGCACCTCGCGAAAACCGTGTATGACACGAAGGCGGTGTCGGTCGTGCATCACGGTATCGATCTGCGCCGCTTTGCGCCGGTCGCAAGCGGCGTAAGCGAGCGGCTTCGCAGACGCTGGGGTACGGCGATCCCAGACGGAGCGTTGGTGGTCGGCAGTATCGCGGGCACGGACGATAACAAGGGCTGGCTGCATATGGTCGAGGCAGTCGCATTGCTGCCTCCGGCACAACGCGAACGGATTCGCGTGGTCTTGGGGGGGCGGACGCCCAATGCACAACAACGAGCCAGGGTCGGTGCATTAGGCATGGCGGGCCTGTTGATCTGCACGGGCTTACTGCGCGACGTGCGGCCCCTGGTGGCAGCATTCGATGTGGGTTTTGTGCTGTCACGGCGTGAAACCTTGTCGTTCGCTTGCCGGGAGATGATGGCGATGGGCAAGCCTGTGATCGTGTCGGACTCGGGCGGCCTGCCGGAAAATATCGAAGCGGGCGTAAGCGGGTGGATCGTCGGACCTCACGAGCACGAACGGATTGCGCAACTGTTGATGCGCCTGCTCGACAACCGGCTTGAGGTCACGCTTGCGGGCATGGCGGCGCGTGCGAGAAGCGTGGCGCAATTCTCGCTGCAGGATTTCGCTGACCGAACCGAGGTGGTCTACCAGGAGAGCCTTGCTAGAATGCGGCCTTGGGCAGGCAGCGGCGGCGTGGCGAAATGGAAGGTCCAGCGCCACTCGGGCTGACCTGCGGTGGAGGTAGCCTTAAACCTCAGATCACCCAGGGCTCTCACATGGAACAGATCGTCTTTTCATGCGCTGCCCTCAAACGCATCCATTCACGACATGGACTATAGTGTCATCGGCATGCGCATGAGCGGTCATGTCGCCATGTCAGTTATGCCGGCTTGCAACCGTAAGGTCTGCAACATCCGTCACGCTTATCTGCTGGATTACTTGCTGAATAACCGGTTGAACAGGTTCGATGCGGTATGACTACGTGACGTAGAAAGAAAAACTGCCAAAGGGTTGCGTCATGCACCCGCACGGCAAGTTGGAGACAATCGGTGTCCGGCACGATCAACCGATAACAAGGAGGTGATTTAATGAACCACCGTCATTCGGAATCCTGTCCATGCTGCGGGGATCTGCAGCAACGTGCCGTCACGCGGCGCCGCTTCCTGGCGCTGGCAGGCGAGGGTGCAGCAGCGCTTGCCCTGATGCCTCGCTTTGGCTATGCGGAAACGGAAACCACGGTTCCGACCATCGCTTACGACTCGGTTCCTGACCCGGTGAAGTTGCCGATCGACATGTACTTCGGCGAGTGCTCGGGCGTAGCGCTCAATTCTAAAGGCCACATTTTCGTACTGTCGCGCGGCAATACCAGCGGGCCGGCTTACGCGGCGGCAGCGACCCAGTTGCTTGAGTTCGCACCGAACGGCCGCTTTATCCGTGAGATTGGACGCAACCTGTATGCGTGGTCGTTCGCGCACTCCGTCAAGGTCGATGTTCACGACAATATCTGGGTGACGGACAAAGGTTCGGACATGGTGATCAAGTTCACCCCGGAAGGACGCGTTGCGATGGTGTTCGGCCGCAAACAGGAAGCGGCCGACGAAGAAACCGGTCCGCTCAAGCATCCGAACCCGCCGCTACCGGCCGAGCCAGGCCGCTTCCGGCAGGTGACAGACGTGGCGTGGGATGCTGCCGGCAATACGTATATCAGCGACGGCTATATCAACTCGCGCGTCGCCAAGGTCGACAAGGACGGCAACTGGCTCAAGTCGTGGGGCGAGCGCGGCACGGGTCCAGGCCAGTTCCATACACCGCATAGCATCGCGTTAGACGCGAACGGCAGCGTCTATGTGGCCGATCGCAGCAACCGGCGTGTTCAGGTGTTCGACGGCGAAGGCAACTTCCAGCGCCAGTTCACCATCGACGTGCCGGTGCCGCCGAATGCAAGGCCCGCTATCGGCTATGCACCCGATGAAGCGGCCATCGCCGCGGGCACCTTCGCCCCAGGCTCGCCCTGGACGATCGCCATTTCACCGGGTCCTGATCAGGTGATGTACTGTTCCGATGCCTTTCCTGGCCGCATCTACAAGCTCACGCTCGACGGCAAGGTGCTGGGCGTGCTCGGCGAGTCCGGCAAGCAACTGAAGCAGTTCGGCTGGATTCACCAGATGGCTTGCCCATCGGAAAACACGCTGTTCGTCGCCGAGTTGTTGAACTGGCGCGTGCAGAAGCTCGTGCTGCATGCCTGAGCGAACGTGGGCTCGGCCTTCGCATGGGGCAGATGCATTGCTCCGTGCGGCTGACGCTAAAGCCACAGCTAAGGCTAAAGCGCAGGCTTTAGCGCCGCATAGGCGCCAGGCGTGATGCCGTAAGCGCGCTTAAAGACGCGGTTAAGGTGACTTTGATCGTAAAAGCCCGCGCTCACAGCTGCCTCCGCCGCGCTGCTTCCGGCCACGAGCAATTGCTTGGCGGCCATCAACCGTACCTGGTTCGCGTACGCGTGAGGTGGCAGCCCGTATTCCTTACAGAACGCGCGTATCAGGTGATAGCGGCTAAGGTTGGCCACTTCCGCCAGTTCGTCGATCGGGATATCGCGCGCATATTCAGCGCTGATGTAATCGCGCACGCGTGCCATTTTCTGCGTGTCGCGGCCCAGTTCGGTGACGACGGGTTTGGGCTGACCATAGCGGCCAAACAGCATGCCCATTGCCGCCCACCAGTTCGCTTGACGTTCCATTAGCGGCGCAGGGCAGTTCTCGTCGAGACTTGCATGCGCTTTCAACAGCAGCCGGCACAGTTGCGGATCGCAGTAAAGTCCCGGCGGGATGGTCAAGGGCCGGTCGCTGCGTGAGTCGTCGCTAAAGACGGCGCTTAGTGCCGCGAGCCCCTGCATATCGAGGTAAATCGCGCGGTAGTGCCACGCCTTGTTCTCCCAGACCACACCACAATGGTATTCGCCGGGGCCGAACACCCACACGGTGCCGGCCCCGGATACGTCGCTGCCGGTGCGTGTGCGGCATTGGCCTGCGCCGAACTCGGTCATCACGATCACGAGCTCGTCGTGCATATGGCGCTCGAACTCGTGTGCGCCGTAACGCGCGGTAGCGAGTGCCGCGCCCTCGAGCGCACCATCTCGCCAGTAAACGACTTCCTTGCCCAAGCTACCGTCTGGCATGACTGCTTCCTTAAAATACCAGGTTATCCTCTGTAAGTTCGATCCGGACACGGCGATTGCGGCGGCCTTTGTTCTCGATCTTCGTCATCCGTATCGGACGCGACTGCCCGGTGTTCGTCAGGTGCGTCCCTCCACACGCCTGCCGGTCGAGCCCATCAATCTCGACGATCCGGATCGTTCCGTCCGGCGTGGGCGGAGGCGCGACCGAGAGGCTGCGGATCAGTCCAGGCGTTGCCTGGGCGTCGCGCAGGCCGACATAGCTGGCGCGAACCTCCAGAGCCTGGCGAATCACGTCGTTGAGCGGCCCTTCGAGCGATCGCAAGGCGTCGTTATCCGCTTCAGGCAGATCGAAGTCCATGCGCGCGCTGCCGTCTGCGTTGATCTGCGCACCGGTCACCAGTGCGCCGGCGAACTGCTGGTACACGAGCGCGTTCAGGATGTGGGTCGCAGTATGAAGTTGTGCAAGCGTGGCGCGCCGCGGCGCGTCGATCGAGACGTGCAACTCGCCCGCCAGTTCAATCGACGTATCGAGCTGATGCCAGTACTGGCCGTCTTCCACGGAAACACCAACAATGCGCGCCATGCCATGGGCATGTTGGAGTGTTGCGGTGTCGCAGACCTGGCCGCCGCCACCGGGATGAAGTGCCGAGCGTGACAGCAGTACGGCACCAGGACGGGCGTCGACCACGCTGGCGTCGAACTCGAGCAGATCGGGCTGCTCGTGGCAAAGATAATGAGGCATCGCAGCAAACCGGGTGACGGGAGACTGATTTCGATGGGGACAGTATAGACGCCGGGGCGCGGGGTCGGTCTTGGTCAAAAGTGCTGTTTGACATGCGGAATGCTGCTCGAGGCCACTGTGGCTGAGGCTTTTGCCGGACGGCTCCGCAACGTGCTTACGCGAAATCTTTGTAGAATGGCGTTGTCCGACCCCGCTTCGATTCACGACAACACTTTCAAGAGATCCATCGATCATGGCGCCGCCCAAGTCCCCTTCCGAGCCGACGCCACCCACGCAGGTCGATATATCCACGTATGAGTTCTCGGAGCAGATCGGTCATCTGCTGCGCCGGGCCTACCAGCGCCACCTCGCGATCTTCGCTCAGACCATCGACGATCCGCAGTTGACGGCGGTGCAGTTCGCGGTGCTCAGTGCGAACCGGCGGCTCGGGCCTTCGTCAATGAGCGATCTCGGCAAGGCGACGGCCATCGATGGGGCGACCGTGCGCGGCATCATCGAACGTCTGCAGGCACGCGGGCTTGTGGAGTTGCAAGCCAATCAGGACGATCGGCGCAAGAGCGTGGTAGAACTCACGGAGCGCGGGCGCCAGTTGCTCGAACTGACCACGCCGACCGCTGCGCGTATCAGCGAACTCACGATGAGCGATCTCAACGCTGTCGAGCGGGTGGCGGTGTTGTATCTGCTGCGCAAGCTTTGCGGTCCTGAGCTGGAATAGCGCGGACGTTTGCGAGCGCCGGTGTGCCTGCGCCTGGCAGTGCACCAAGCGTGGGCCGAATCTGAAAAGTGCGCATTTATAGTGTGTACATGTTGTTTGATGGTGCGGCCTGTTTCTGCGGCGGCGCTTGCTTTAAGCGCCTCAAGCACGATCGTTCGAAATGCAGAACATTGAATTTAAAGGGGTTGACGCATTTTTTCCGGCCATTGAACCGGATCGGGTAAACACCGCTAACAGTGGCATAGAGGTTGCAACTAAGCTTGGAATTACCGCGTGTACGCTCATTTGGCACTTATAGATCGAGCGCTTTGGCGGTACCCAGCTTCTATAGCCGTCTGATTTCGTGATCGGGAGTGCTCTATATGAAGTGGTTCGTCAGGCAGATCGGCGCAGCGCTCGGCGCGTCGTTCCTGCTATCGGTGGCCGGTGTGTTCTGCGGGTCCGTCAGCGTCACGCAGGCGGATGAAATCTCCGTCACGCAGTGGGGCAGCAGCCTCTACGGCCTTCCATATGCCGTCGCGATGGACAGAGGCCTGTTCAAGAAGGCCGGCGTCGACATCACCGGCATTCTCACCTCGAGCGGCGGTGGCACGACCGTGCGCAATATCCTCGCCAGCAAGACGCCGTACGGCGAAGTCGCAGTCGCGGCCGCGCTCGCCGCGCAGCGCCAGGGGATGGATCTCGTCATCGTGAATGTCGGCACGCGTAGCGTCGCGGAGGCGTCGATGGTTGCCATGCCCAACGGCAACGTGCAAACCGTTGCTGATCTGGCCGGCAAGAAGGTCGCGATTACGTCGCCCCGCGGCGTGTCCGAAATGCTGTTGCTGATGGTGCTCAAGCAAAAGGGCGTCGACGCAGGCAAGGTGACCCGCGTCGCCTCGGGTGGCTACGTTAACGGTCTGACGATGCTCGAGCAGGGGGCCGTCTCCGGTGCAGTGCTGATTGAACCGCTTTCGATTGTGCGCAAAGCCAATTACCGCACCGTGTATCGGGCGGGCGACATTCTGCAGCCCATGACCACCTCGGTCGGCATTACAACCCGCGAGTTCGCCAGGTCCCATCCGGATGAGTTGCGCGCGATCATTGCCGGGCGGCGTGCGGGTGTGGATGCGTTGTACGCGGATCCGGCCGGCGCCGCGAAACTACTGGAGACAAGCTTCAAACTCACGCCAGACGTCGCACGCGAAGCCGTCGACAACATGGTCAAGTCACGCATGTGGAGCGACGGTGAATTCAACCGCAGTGAACTTGACCGCATGACGGACGGCCTGAAGCTTGTAGGCGAGCTGAACGGCGATGTCGACTGGTCGAAGCTGGTCGACACGAGCTTTCTGCCCCCCGATCTGAAAGCGAAGAGTACGCTATGAAGGCACGCAACGGTCATCCGACGCTGCAGGTTGTCGAGTCGCCTGCGCAACAGGCGCCGGCCTCGCCCGAGGCGCATGTCGAGCTAACCGGCGTTACCCGCTATTTCACGCGCAGCGATTCGAAGGAACTGTTTCATGCGCTCGGCCCGATCGATCTCACGCTGACCAAGGGCGAGTTCTTCTCGGTGGTCGGTCCGTCCGGATGTGGCAAGTCCACTCTGCTCGATGCGCTTGCGGGACTCTCCAGACCCAGCTCCGGCACGGTAATGTTCGAAGGACAACCTGTGACGGGCGTGCCCGATGGAGTCGGCGTCGTGTTCCAGGAAGACGCGTCTTTTCCTTGGCTGAATCTGCGCGACAACATTTCGTTCGGACTGCGCATGGCGGGCGTGGATGGCGCCGAGATTCAGCGGCGGGTTGACTATGCGATGGGTTTCATGGGCCTGAAGGATTTCGCCAAGGCGTATCCTTCGCAGTTGTCGGGCGGCATGCGGCAACGCGTGTGCATCGCCCGAACGCTGGTGTTGCAGCCTCGCCTGATTTTGCTCGATGAGCCGTTCGGCGCGCTCGATCAGCAAACACGCCTGCTGATGGGCGACGAGTTGCTGCGCCTGTGGCGCGAAACGTCTGCCACGGTGCTGCTGATCACCCACGCACTCGACGAAGCGGCGATGCTGTCCGACCGGGTCGGCGTGATGTCGGCGCGGCCCGGGCTCTTCATCGATATCGTCGAGACCGGCTGGGAGCGTTCGCGCGATAGCCGCGTCGTCTCGACACCGCGCTTCGGCGAGATCAATGCCCGCTTGTGGGAAAAGCTGCGTGTCGAATCATTGAAGGTAATGGGCGCGCACTAGCTGCGCAGTGTTTTTCGCAGTATTTCTATGCGAACCTGGGAGTTCGAAGTGAAGACGGAAAGTCTGATCCGTATCGCTGTGGTGGTTGGCTTCATCGTACTGATCGAGCTGCTGTGCCGCAGCGGCATCATTGCGCCGAGCGTGCTGATTGCGCCATCCGCGATGTTCACGCATGGCATCGAGCTGCTGCGCGGCGGCAAATTCGATCACGACATTGTTACGAGTCTGATCGAGATCGTCGCGGCGTCGATTGTCTCCGTGCTGCTCGGTTTCGTCCTGGGTCTCGGCATTCACGCGCTACCGTCGCTGCGCCGCTCGATCGAACCGCTGCTATCGAGCTACTACGCCATCCCCACCTTCATTTTCTATCCCATCTTTATCGTAGTGCTCGGCGTTGGCTCGCTGCCGATCATTGCCATTGCCGTGATGCTTTCGGTGGTGACGATGATTACCGCGACGCTGAACGGACTCGACCGTATTCCGCGTGCCTTGCATAAAAGCGCTCAGGTGATGCGTCTTTCGCCGTGGCGTTGCGCGCTTCACATCAAGCTGCCTGCCACGCTGCCGTATCTGTTCACCGGCGTGAAGCTTGCGGTGGCCTATGCGTTCATCGGCGTCATCGCATCGGAATTCATCCTGTCCGGTTCGGGCATCGGCTATGCAATCGGTTACGCGTACAACAACTTCCAGAACGACGACATGTATTCGCTGATGCTGTTCGTGCTCGTGCTGGTGACGCTCGTCAACGCAGTGCTGAACCGGATCGATCAACGGTTTCAGTCGCGCCGGCAACGCTAGCGTTGCGTATAGCGGAGACGCCACCATGAAAAAATTCCTCGATCCGCTGCTGGTTGCGCTGGCCATTGTCGTGTGCTGGCAATGCCTGCACTGGGCGATCGGCGAGCATTCGTTGAGTTCGCCATGGAGCACGCTCGAGGCGCTGGCCCAGATGCTCGGCACTGAAGCGTTCTGGGGCAACGTCGCGGAGACCGCCCGTGCCCTTGTCTATGCACTCGTGATAGCGCTCATCGGCGGGGTGGCGCTCGGCGTGCTGTTCGGCATCAATCGCATGTCGGGCCGCGTCGCGGAGCCGATTCTGTTGAACCTGTATTCGCTGCCGAAGGTGACGTTGTATCCCTTGGTGCTGCTCGTATTTGGCCTCGGCCTGTCGGCGAAGGTGGCTTTTGGCGTGATGCACGGCCTGATCCCGATCCTGATGTTCACGATGAATGCGATCCGCCAGATGCGGCCGGTCTATCTGCGTGCATCGAAGACCATGCGTCTGTCGTTTTTCCGTACGATTGCGCATGTCGTGCTGCCGGCGATCTTTCCGGAGGTGGTTGCCGGCCTGCGGCTCGGCTTCTCGTTGACTTTACTGGGCGTGCTGATCGGCGAGATGTTCGCCTCGCAGCGCGGGCTAGGTTATATGCTGACCAGTGCGATGAACCTTGGGGATATCCGCACGATCATGGCAGTTGCCCTGTTTCTTACCGTGTTTGCCCTCGCATGTAACGGCCTCCTGATGATGGCCGACCGGCGCATGAAGCACCGATGAACGGCGCTTCACCGGTTATGAACAACCAAATTCCATTTCACCTGGAAAGGAAGACAAAATGTACGACGTATTCCAGACGGATCGCCTGATCGATCTTTGGCTGACCGAAGATATCGGCTATTGCGACCTCACTGCGCAACTGATGATCGAAGCGGACGAGACCGGCGCTTTCTTCATGAACGCGCGCGAGACACTGATCGTGGCCGGCATCGACGTGGCGGCGCGCATCTTCAAACGCTATGACCCGACGCTCGAAGTGTCGGTGCGCGTGAAAGACGGGCAAAAGGTGGAGCGGGGCACGGTGATGCTCAATGTGAGCGGCACGGCGCGCAGCGTACTGACGGCTGAGCGCACCGCGCTCAATATCGTGCAACGGCTGTCGGGGATTGCCAATCTCACCGAGCAATATGTTGCGGCGGTGGCCGGCACGCGGGCGCGTCTGATCGATACACGCAAAACCACGCCGGGTCTGCGCATGCTGGAAAAGCACGCGGTGACCTGCGGTGGCGGCCTGAATCACCGTCTCGGGCTCGATAACGGTGTGATGATCAAGGACAACCATATTGCCGTGTGCGGTGGCATCGCCAAGGCCGTGCAGCGCGCTCGCCGGCAATTGCCGGTGCTGACCAAGCTGGAAGTCGAATGCGACCGCCTTGAGCAGGTCAAGGAGGCGCTGGATGCCGGTGTCGATGTGATCATGCTCGATAACATGTCCGTCGAGGACATGACCCGGGCGGTGGAACTGGTCGGCGGACGCGTGTTGCTGGAAGCGTCCGGGGGCATCAGCCTCGCGACCATCGGTGCGGTGGCGAAGACCGGCGTCGATTACATCTCCACCAGCAAGATCAATCAGGCGGCGGCGTGCGTCGACATTGGTCTCGACGAGGCCGAGTGATGAGCCAATGGATCGGGCAGGTCGGATAAGCGGCTCATGGCCTCCGGCATTCTCTTCTTCGTGGTGGGTCCGAGCGGCGCCGGCAAGGATGCGCTGATCGAGGGCGCGCGTCATCTCGCAGACCGGTTCTGCTTTGCCCGTCGCGTGATTACCCGGCCCGCGGGGTCGCCTGGCGAGAATCACGAAGCGCTCGATGAAGCGGCATTCGCCGAACTCGAGCGTACCGGTGCTTTCCTGATCACCTGGTCGGCACACGGTCTACGCTATGGCCTGCGGCGTGAATTGCTCGACGTATTGGCCGAAGGCCGGCATGTGATTGCAAACGGCTCGCGCGGCATGATTGCGGAGTTGGCGGCGCGGGTGCCGGGCATGGTGGTGATCGAAGTGAGTGCGCCGCATGAAATGCTGGCCGCGCGGATTCTGGCGCGTGGCCGGGAAACACCCGAGCAGGTGCGCCTGAGAGTGCAACGCCAGGTTGAAGCGCATACGGCGGATGTGCCCACCGTGCAGGTTTTCAATGACGGCACGTTGCAGCAAGGCATCGAGCGTTTCATTGCAGCGCTCGAACGCGCGATTCTTCCACCACCTGCGAGTGCCCCGTTTCTGCGTGCCAAGCTGGCGGGCGACGCGCTCAATGAGGCTCAATACGATGCGTTGTTCGACGACATGCTGGCGTTGCGCTACGCCGAGAGCGACATCAACCGCTTTCTGCTGCATGCGTGCGAGCATCTGAGCGACGCCGAGGTATTGGCGCTTGCCAAAACCCGCACCAGGCTGATGCCGCGCATAGAGTGGAACGAACCGATTGTCGTCGACAAGCATTCGATGGGCGGCATTCCCGGCAGCCGGATCACGCTGATCGTGGTGCCGATTGTCGCGGCCTACGGCCTGGCGATGCCGAAGACTTCCTCGCGCGCCATTACCTCCGCCGCCGGCACCGCCGATGCGATGGAGACGCTCGCGCGCGTCGACCTGACGGCGGAGGACGTGCGGCGCTGCGTCCATGAAGCGCGGGCCTGCATTGCGTGGAATGGCCGTCTGAATCATTCGCTGGTCGACGAGCGGATCAACGCATTCACGCGGCCGCTTGGGCTGGCGTCCAACCGGTGGTCGGTGGCGTCGATCCTGTCGAAAAAGTGCTCTGCTGGATCGACGCATGTGATGGTCGATCTTCCGTGCGGGCCGCGCGCCAAGCTGAAAACCAGCGAGGAAGCGCGTTCGCTTGGCGATCTGTTCGAATACGTCGGCAATGGGCTGGGGTTGACGGTCAAGGCGCTGGTGACCGATGGCACGGCGCCGATCGGCCGCGGTATCGGCCCTGCGCTCGAGGTCCGCGACGTGGGTCTGGTGCTCGATAACAATGCCGATGCGCCCGTCGACCTGCGTGACAAGGCATTGACATTTGCCGCGCATATTCTGGCATGGGCACCGGATGTGCAGGACGTAGCCGACGGCAAGCGGATTGCCGTAGAGCTGCTGGCAAGCGGTGCAGCGCGCGCGGCGTTCGAACGGATCGTCGATTCGCAGGGGCGGCATGCATCGCCGGCGTTACCTGCACGAGAGGTCCGTGATGTCATGGCCACGCATGCAGGCGTCGTCACGTCGATCGATGGCTGGCTGATCGCGGAGATCGCGCGCGAAGCGGGCGCGCCCGCAGACGCCGGCGCTGGCATCGATCTGCTGTGCAGGATCGGCCAGACGGTGGCGGCAGGCGAGCCGCTGTATCGGGTTCACGGCAACGAGGCGGGCGCGCTCGAGCGCGCAATGCGTATGGCGGCGCGCGATTCGGCCTGCAGGATCGAGTGACACAATCGGGTGGGTTCGAACTGAATGACGCAACCAGATGAGGGGGAGCAAGGTGAAGACGACGGTGGTTTCGAGTTGGCAGCAGTTCATGAGTTTGACTGCTGAGCTCGATGGCTGGGCATTTCGTGGTCAGCAGGATGCCAACTGGTTGTTGCAGAGTTCCCTGTCACGTTACCTTGCGGCCTTTGTGCCCGACCGCTCGACATGGCGTATTCAGGAACAGCGCGCCATCCGTATCTTTCGCCGCAAGGCCCACAACTATCTCTCCGATGTGCGCGCGCTCTCGGACGATTTGCGCTGCCTCGGCCTGATGCAGCACCATGGCGCACCGACCCGGATGCTCGATTTCACGAAGTCGCCCTTCGTTGCGGCTTTCTTTGCGCTGGAGCGCGCGGTTTCGGACGCCGCGATTTTCGCGGTGAATACGCCGGCCCTATGGACCAACCGCGCCATTCCGGCGAGCACGCCGCATCTCACGCGCGACATGATCGATCCGCGCCGCAAAGGCAACTTCGAAAAATTCTTTCTGACCGACAAGAATCCGGTGATCTGGTTTGGCGAGCCGTCGGAGATGGATCAGCGGCTGATTGCCCAGGCCGGCACCTTCGTCTTGCCCGGTTTGCTGCAAAAGCCGCTTGATGAAATCCTTAACAATTACTCAAGCGATGACGAACTGCTGCGCAAGGTCGTCCTGCCGCGCGCGGTCCGGGACGATGCCATGCGTGCGCTCTACCGGATGAACATTACCAATGCGTCGTTGTTTCCGGATATGGAGGGGCTTGCGCGCTCGATTGCGCTGGAGCTGGAGATGGTCTGGCCGACGGTTGACCGGATCGCCCCGCCAACAAGGCAGTAGGGCGTCACGCAGGACACCAGGGGCTGCCCCCGGCTGGCGGCAGGACACCTGACGTCGTACACTTGCGCTAGCAGAATAATGATTAATTGCGCATTTAACGATTCAGGAGACGACATGGAATCCGTTCAACCCACCGAGGCGCCTGGCGGTACCGCTCCGCGTCTTTCGAAGTTCGGCGCGGTACTGCGCGTGACGAGCGGCAATTTCCTCGAACAATTCGACTTCTTCCTGTTCGGCTTCTACGCCACGTACATCGCGAAGACGTTTTTCCCGGCCGCCAGCGAGTTCGCCTCGCTGATGCAGACCTTCGCCGTCTTCGGGGCCGGTTTCCTGATGCGGCCGTTAGGGGCGATCGTTCTCGGCGCATATATCGACAAGGTGGGGCGCCGCCGCGGCCTGATCGTCACACTGGCGATCATGGCGAGCGGCACGATCCTGATCGCGATTGTGCCGGGCTTCGCCACGATCGGTCTGCTGGCGCCGGCATTGGTCCTTCTGGGCCGTCTGCTGCAGGGCTTTTCCGCGGGAGCGGAGCTGGGCGGCGTGTCGGTCTATCTGGCCGAAATGGCGACACCCGGCAAGAAAGGCTTTTACACGTCATGGCAGTCGGCCAGCCAGCAGGTAGCGATCGTCGTGGCGGCGGCACTCGGCTATGCGCTGAACCTGCTGCTGACGTCTGCGCAGATCGGTGCCTGGGGTTGGCGCCTGCCGTTCCTGATCGGTTGCTTGATCGTGCCGTTCCTGTACGTGCTGCGCCGCTCGCTGCAGGAAACCGCTGAGTTCCAGGCGCGCCGCCATCATCCGGCGACGGCTGAAGTGTTCCGCTCGATGTTGACCAACTGGAAGACCGTCATTGCCGGGATGATGATGGTCGCGATGACCACGACTACGTTCTACCTGATCACCGTCTATACGCCGACCTTCGGCCGCGCCGTGCTGCATCTGAGCACATCGGACGCGCTCGTCGTCACGCTGCTGGTGGGCGTATCGAACTTTATCTGGCTGCCTATCGGCGGGGCGATCTCGGATCGTATCGGCCGGCGTCCACTGTTGCTGTTCATTTCCGCGCTGGCCATCGTGACGGCGTATCCGGCATTGGAATGGCTCGCGCATGCGCCGAGCTTCCTGCGTATGCTGACAGTGCTGCTGTATTTCTCGTTCTTCTTCGGCGCCTACAACGGTGCGATGGTGCCAGCCTTGACCGAAGTGATGCCAGTCGAGGTGCGGGTGGCCGGCTTCTCGCTCGCGTTCAGTCTGGCAACCGCAATTTTTGGCGGATTCACCCCGGCCGTTTCGACTTTCCTGATCGAGATGACCGGCGACAAGGCCGCGCCCGCCTATTGGCTGATCTTTGCGGCTCTGTGCGGCTTCGTGGCGACGCTGGTGCTGTATCGCCGCGGCGGCGCGGCCGAGTTGCAGGCGAAACTGGGGTGACACCAACGGGGCACGGGACGCGTGAGTGGCGGTGTCCCGTGCCTGCTATCGCAGTGCCGCAGCCAGCCGCTTGCGCGTAAGCCAGCGCACAGCGAGAAGACAGCTCACCATTACCGTGAGCGACAACACCGTGGTCATCGTGCCGAGCGCGTAGATCACCGGTGTCGTCACCGACGTAGTAAGTCCCTGCAATTCCAACGGCAACGTGTTCTGATCGCCGATAGCCTGCGAGGTCCGGGCAATCTCGTCCCACGAAAGCGTGAAGCCAAACATGGCCACGCCGATCACGGAAGGCCCGATGATCGGCAGCACGATATGCCTGAAGTTTTGCCATGGCGTCGCGCCAAGATCGCGTCCCGCTTCTTCATAGGCCGGATTGAAGCGATTGAATACGGCGAACATCACGAGCAGACCGAACGGCAAGGTCCACGTCAGATGCGCACCGAGTGCCGAGGTGAAGAGGCCCATCGTAGTGGAATAGTTGTCGACGAATGCCTGGTTACCCAAAGCAGTGGCCAGATACTTGATGCCGCTATCGAGCAGACGAAACGTCAGGCCGATGCCAAGCGACACGATGATCGAAGGCATGATCAGGCTCGCCACCGACACATAAAACACCGCCGTATCGCCGCGAAACCGCTTGCGGAACGCGAGTCCCGCTGCCACCGAGAACAGCACGGTCAGCACCGTCACGGCCAGCGCGAGGCGCACCGAGCGCAAAAACGCTGCCCAGATATCGATATCGCCGACGCCGTCGCGCAGCACCGAGAACCAGTGCAGCGAGACGCCGCGCATCGGGAACGTGAGGCCGCCTTCCGGTCCCTGGAACGAGAGAATGAAGATGGTGATGACGGGGCCATACAGAAACAGCACGAATAGCCCGAACAGCAGCGCCAGCCAGTAGAAACTGGCCGGGCGGCGCTCGCGATGCTTGCGGCGGACGATCTGCATGTCAAAGCTCCTTGCGGATGTCGACCACCCGCGTCAAACCCCACACGATCATCAACACCACGGCGAGCAGGATGATCGCGTTGGCCGCCGCCGCCGGAAACTGCAGATAACCGGTTTGCACCTGAATGATCTTGCCGACCGAAGCGATCTGCTGGCCGCCCATCACGCCGACGGTCAGGAAGTCGCCCATCACGATAGTGATCACGAAGATCGAGCCGATCACAATGCCGGTTTTGGATAACGGCAGCACCACGTCGCGGATCACCTGCCAGCCGCTGGCGCCAGCGTCGCGCGCCGCTTCGAGGAGCGAACGGTCGATCCGCATCATCGCGTTGAAGATCGGCACGATCATGAAGAATGTGAAAAGGTGGACGAAGGCGAGCACCACCGAGAAATTCGAGTACAGCAGCCATTCGAGTGGCGCGTCGATCAGATGCGCGCCAAGCAGCGCCTGGTTGACGAGGCCATTGCGGCCGAGCAGCGGGATCCACGAGATCATGCGGATCACGTTCGACGTCCAGAACGGAATCGTGCAGATCAGGAACAGGATGGTCTGCATCGCCGTCGTGCGCACGTGGAAGGCCAGAAAGTAGGCAATCGAGAAACCTAGCATGAGCGTCACCGCCCAGACGATCACGCAGAATTTGATGGTGGACAGGTACGTCTTGAAGGTGACGCACATATCCGTCATCGACGAACAGCCGTCGAAAATCGCCCGGTAGTTTTTCAGCGTGAAGGCGGGGATGATCTGATATTCGTTGTAGTCCCAGAAGCTGACGATCAACGTAATGACGAGCGGCACGATGAAGAACAGCAGGAAGGTCAGCGTCAGCGGCGTCGCCTGCAGCCAGGCCGGCGTGCGGCGGTGCCGCACCGGTTGATCCTGTGCGTGGGTGGAAAGCTCGATCGATGCCATGGCGGGATATCCGTCGTCGGGAAAACTGCGGTTGCTACCGCGTTATGCAGCAGCAACCGCGGCCTGTCTTATACAGGTGTGCGAAGAACTATGCGGCGATGAACTCGTTCCACTTCTGGACCATATAGATGTTCTCGTCCATCACGGCGTTCCAGCACGCAATCGCACCCATGCGCTCGTCGTACGAGCCGCCGTCGCGCACGGTGCCGGCTTTCTCCAGCAACTGCCCGTCCGGCGCATGGATGTCCTGCGCGGCCGGCTTGCCTTCGATCCAGTAGTCCCACTCGTACGGTTGCATGTGCGTCTTCGCGGTCTCGAGCACACCTGAGTAATAGCCCTGGCGCATCAGATAGGCACCCGCCCAGCCGTCCTGGAACCAGTTGACGAACTCGTAGCCGGCATCGAGCTTGCGGCCTGTCAGCGAGCGCGGGAAGGCGAAGCCCGAGGCCCACGAGCGATAGCCTTCCTTGAGGGGCTGGAACTTGCAGGCAACGCCCATCGTGCGCACCTTCGTCACGGCTGGTGACCACATCGACTGGATCACCACTTCGCCGGAGGCCATCAGGTTGACGCTCTCGTTGAAGTCCTTCCAGAAAGCGCGGAACTGGCCGGAGCGCTTGGCGTCGATCAGGATCTTGATGGTCTGATCGATCTCGGCCTTGGTCATGTTGCCCTTGTCGCCGTACTTGACGTGGCCCATTGCTTCGATGGCCATCGCCGAATCCATGATGCCGATCGCGGGAATGTTGAGCAGCGCTGCCTTGCCCTTGAACTCGGGGTTCAGCAATTCGGCCCAGCTGTTGATAGGGCGTTTGATCAGGTCAGGCCGAATACCGAGCGTGTCCGCGTTATAGGTGGTCGGAATCAGCGTCATCCACTCGGTTGGTGTGGCCGAGAACTCGGTGGAGCGCGGACCCGTCAGGAACATCACCTTCTTCGGCGCAGTGCCCTGGTCGCCGATCTTCTTGCCGTTCACTTCGCCCTTGGTGAGCACCGGCGTGATCTTGTCGGCGAGCTTGATCTTCTTTGCGTCCATGCCTGCGAGCGTGCCCGCGGGAATCAGCTTCTTCAGCGAGAAATATTCGGTATCGACGATATCGAACGAATTGGGCTGCGTGATGATGCGTTTGGCGACGTCGTCGGTCGTGACCGGAATATATTGAATCTCGATGCCGGTATCTTCCTTGAACTTCTTCGCGATGTCGGAGCTCTGGTTGACGGCCGTGCCCAGATAGCGCAATACGATTTTCTCTTGCGCATGCACGTACGGGAAGCCGGCAATGCCGGCCGCTGCAACCGCGCCCTTGATGAGCGTGCGGCGCTTCTGGCCTTTGTCCGTCAGCTCGGATTCGGCCGCGGCCGGGCGCTCGTTCTGCTCACTCATTGCATTCTCCTCAGGTGACGTTCTGCTCATATGACGTTCTGGTGGGGTGTGACAAAAAAACGGTAAAGGCTGGTCTGGGTAACCCAAAAGAGACGGCTTAGGCGGCCAGCGGATGAGCATCCTGCTCGTTCCACCACACGACCACCCGTGCCTCGGGTCCGAGACGCGCGGGATCGTAGTCGGCGTCGCTCACGAGTGAGACGAGTTCCGGTGAGCCGTCGAGTGGCACGAGTGTCATGCGCAGATGGGTCCCCTGGTATTCGGCTTCGCGGACGGTGCAGGGCACGCCGCCGATCCGCGCGAGACCGCCGTCGCCTGCGGCCGCCTGAAAAGGTGTGACGCCATGCGGCACCACGCGCAAATGGTCCGCACGCACGGTAAACAGGCGCCCATTGGTGCTGAATACGTTGTGGCCGCCGAGAAAACGCGCCACGAACTCGGTACGCGGACGGTTGAAGACTTCGTGCGGAGTGCCGCTTTGTTCAATATGACCATGGCTCATCACGACGACCAGATCGGCCAGCGCCATCGCCTCTTCCTGGGAGTGCGTAACATGCACGAAGGTGATGCCGAGCTCCTTCTGCCAGCGCTTGAGCTCGGCGCGCATCTGTACGCGCAGGAACGGGTCGAGCGCCGAGAGCGGCTCGTCGAGCAACAGGCAGCGCGGCTGGTTCAGCAGTGCCCGCGCGAGCGCGACGCGTTGTTGCTGGCCGCCGGACAATTGCGTGGGCTTGCGTTCGGCGTACGCGGACATGGCGACCAGTTCCAGCAGTTCGCCGGCACGTTTGCGGCGTGCTTCTTTCGCGACGCCGCGCATCTTCAGGCTGAACGCGACGTTGTCGAGCGCGCTCAGGTGGGGAAACAGGGCATAGCTCTGAAATACCATCGCCGTGCCGCGCGCCGCGGGTTCTTCGCGGGTGACGTTGCGCCCGCCAAGCAGTATGTCGCCCTCGGTGACCGATTCATGTCCCGCGATCATCCTGAGCGTCGACGTCTTGCCGCATCCGGACGGGCCGAGCAGACAACAGTACTGGCCGCCCGGTATGCGCAGGTCGATCGCGTCGACGGCGAGTGCATCGCCGTATTGCTTCGAGACGTGCACCAGCTCGATATCGGCGGCCTCCGTGTGGAGCACGGTTGAAGCAGGCTGGATCATGAAGAAGAGGTCCTCGTGAACGGTACAGGCGGATCGCGTGCGAACCTCTCAAATGCAAGACATATGCCATGCGCTTCGACTCGGCCCTGACAATCGCCAACGCGTTGCGCTGTCTAATGTCTGCAAGTTGGCTCACATATTGCAAACGATCGGAAGCTCGAATCGCTAACGATCTGAAGCCCCGTTCTTGCGCAATAGCGGTGCGTCTTCGGTCCGTTGCGGGGCATGGCAACGCCAAACCGGTTCATGTGGAGCGCTAACCGTTACTCATGGCTCATTTGAAATGACAGACTCACGGAACATGCCTGAAGCGCGCGATCGCGCCCGCGACCCGATCGCAACGCATGGGCGCTTTCCTTATCGGCCTATTACGGATACCGACGGCTTTCGCTGGCCGGGAGACACCGGACTTGCGGTGTATCTGGGCTTCAATATCGAACACTTCGCTTTTGGCGAGGGGCTCGGCGCGGCGCTCGGACCCATTTCGCCGCAGCCGGATGTGCTCAACTACAGCTGGCGCGAATACGGCAACCGGGTGGGCGCATGGCGTTGCCTCGAACTGTTCGACCAGCTCGAGATGCCGGCGGGTACGCTCATCAATACAGCGCTCTACGATCACTGCCCGGAGTTGATTGCCGCCTGCGTTGCACGTGGCGACGAACTGATCGGCCATGGACACACCAACGCGCACCGGCAGAGCGATCTCGACGAAGACGCCGAGCGCGAGCTGCTCGTGCATTGCCGCGAACGGATTGCGGCGCAAAGCGGCACGGCGCCTTCGGGCTGGCTCTCGCCGTGGATCTCCGAATCGCACTTGACGCCTGACCTGCTCGCGCAGACCGGCTATCGCTACACACTGAACTGGTGCCACGACGATCGGCCTGTGCGCATGGCGACCCGTGGTGCACCGCTATGGTCGATTCCTTATCCGCAGGAACTGAACGACTTGCCGATGCTGGTGGGCCGGCAGATGGACGCGTGCGCGTTTGCCGACATGATCGTCGATCAGTTCGACGAAATGCTCGAGCAGGCCAACCGCGGCAGCAAGCCCCAGGCGCTGGTGATGGGGATTGCCCTGCACCCCTATCTGGTGGGGCAGCCTTACCGGCTCCGTCATCTGCGCCGTGCGCTCCAGCATATTGCCGCGGCACGTTCGAGCGGTGACGTGTGGGTGACCACGCCAGGGGGCATCGTGGCACACATGGATGAAGTGGAGCGCAACGCGGGCACACATCAGAGAACACTATGACCGTGAAATCGAAGGCGGCCGCCACCGGGCAGAAGACCAAAGACCATGATGCCGAAGACGACACTGCGGTGGAAGCCCGCATCTATCAGTCGATCTTCGACGGTGTGCTCGACCATCGTCTGACGCCGGGCACGAAGCTGCCGGAGCCGCAGCTATGCCAGTTGTTCGGAGTAGGGCGAGCGGTCGTGCGGCGGGTGCTCGAAAAGCTGGCCTATGACGGTATCGTCGTCCTGCGGCCTAACAAGGGTGCGGTGATCGCAGCACCCACTCCCGAGGAAACCCGCGAGATTTTCGAGGCACGCCGCGCGCTGGAGCGCACGCTCGTGGAACTGGCTGTGGAGAAGGCCAGTCCCCGCGATATCGAAGCACTGCGGCAGCAGCTTGCCGAGGAGCACAAGGCAATGCACCGCTTCGACCAACCGGCGTGGGCCCGCCTGACGAGCTGCTTTCATTTGCGCATCGGTGCGCTGGCCGGCAACTCGATCCTGCAAAACTATTTGACGGAGCTGATTTCGCGTACTTCGCTGATTGTTGGGGTGTACGAAGCACCGGGCAATGCGCCGTGCGAGCACGACGAACATGCGGCGATCGTCGATTGCATCGAGGCGCGCGATGCAGCGGGCGCGGTCGCCCGCATGACCTCGCATCTGCGGGAGCTGGAAGAGCGTATCGAAACATCGCGCATGCCGGGTGAGAAGAGCCTCGCGCAATTGCTGGGGATGACCGAGGCCTGACTACTCGCGGTGTGCCTGTCGCCAGATCGCGTTCAGGGCGCAGCGTCTACGTCTTCGTCTTCAACGCTCATGGCCCGGCCATCGCTGCGGGGGTCGTGCGCACCGTAGGCGGTGCCGTCCGCATCGATTCGTATCGCGCCGGGATGGCCCGCAAGCGGACTTTGTGCCGGGATCGCGCTCACATCATGACCGCGTGCGGCCAGCGCCGCGAATACGTCGGGGCCGGCATCTTCTTCGAGTTTGAGCGCATCGCGTGTGTCCGAGAAGGTCTTGCCGAGTAGAAAGCGCGGACGGGCGAGGGCGCTTAACGGGTCCATACCGTAGTCGATCAGGCGCGTGAGTACGGCCGCGAGCGTTTGCGGTTGACCATCTGCTCCTTGCGTGCCGAACAGCAGGTGCGGACGTCCATCCTTCAGATACATGCCGGGGTTAAGCGTGTGAAATGGCCGCTTGCCAGGTTGCAATGCATTGTGATGCGTGGGATCGGTGCTGAACGATGCGCCGCGGTTGTGCCACAGAATCCCGGTGTCGCCTGCGACGACCCCACTGCCCCAGTCGAAGTAGACCGTCTGCAGGACGCTGACGCTGCGGCCGTCGCGATCCGTGACGCCGATGAACACCGTGTCGCCGGGGCGAAACACATGCGGCCAGGGACGCGCGGTTTGCATGCTGATGGAGCGGGCATGAGCGTCGAGCGTGGCATCCGCGAGCATCGTGTCGACCGGTACAGTCCGGAAATCCGGGTCGCAGACGAAGCGGTCCCGGTCGATGAACGCGCACTTCACCGCTTCCACAAGCAGATGGTAATAGTCGGCGCTGCCTTCTGCGATGGATCCGAGATCGAAGCGTTCGAGGATGCCCATGATCTGCAAGGTCGTGACACCTTGCGTGGGCGGACGCATGCTCACCAGCTCGCCGCCACGATAGGCGACGCGCACGGGAGGCTCGTCGCGTGCGCGGGTTTTCGCGAGGTCGGCTTGTGTCAGTGGCGAGCCGGCTTCCTGCAAGCCGCGCGCGATTCGCCCGGCCAGTTCGCCCTCATAAAACTCGCGCGCACCGAAGCGCGCGATGTGCTCGAGGCTACGTGCCAGCGCGGGTTGAACGAAGCGATCGCCGATGGCAGGAATCCGGCCGTCTGGTGCAAACGTCTTCGAGAAGCCCGGCAGTGCCTGCAGTTCGCCCGCACGCAGACTTTGCCAGAAGTGCTGCGAGGGCGTGATGGGAAAGCCGTTGGAAGCGTAATCGATCGCCTTTGCGAACAGCGTCGACCAGGGCGTTTGGCCTTGCCATGCAGACTGGCTGATCGCATACACCTGATCCCATGTGTCGACGGTTGCCGCTGTGGTTAGCGCGGCTGCGGCGACGCGCACAGGGATGGCGCCGGAGAACGCAGGCAGTGCGGCCGCCGCCTGGCCGATGCCCGACACGGTGCGCAACAGGCCGTTGCGATCGCCGATCACCCAGAATGCGTCACCACCGAGGCCGGTGAAATGCGGGTAGGTCACGCTTAGCGCTGCGCCGATGGTGATCGCCGCCTCGATTGCATTGCCGCCTGTGCGCAGCACATCGAGCCCCGCGGCGCTGGCCAGCGCATGTGGACTGGTAACCATGCCTCCATTGGAACAGGCGCGTTTTGGGTTGTGCATCGGAACTCCGGTACGGCAGAGGTGCCGCTCTGTGTCCGAGTATAGAGGGCACATCAGCGCTGGAAAAGTGCAGATGGCGTGATACGGCGCATCTGTGCTTTTGCGTGTCTCCGCGCTTATTCCGGCGTCGGCTGCGCTTCAAGCCCCAGCCAGCTCACGCTCGACACGCCTTTTTCCATGCTCAGCCGGCTGGCGATGTGCTCGAGCTTGGGTTGATCCTTCGGATGCAGCTTGAGGGTCGCGGTGACTTCGATACGTCGCGGATCGTTCTCGTAGTCGCGGCTCGTGAGACTCTGAAACGACAACGGTGTCGACGACATCGAATTGGACAGTGCTGCACGGATATGGATTTCGTCCTCTTCGCGGCACACTACAGTCAGCGTGTAGTCGCGCACGAGGTCAGCCGCCGACACTGGCGCGGTGTTGATGGCACGGCTCACTTCGCGCAGCACGGTGTTGGTGATAAGCACGATGGTGGTCCCGGCGAGGGCGGGACCGTAGTGTCCCGCGCCGCATAGCACGCCGACGGCCGCCGCGCACCAAAGCGTCGCTGCCGTATTGATGCCCTGAATCGAACCCTTGTCGCGCATGATGACGCCGCCACCGAGAAAGCCGACGCCGGACACCACATACGAGGCAATTTGCGTGACCCCGGTGCCGTTTCCGGTCAACACGCCAAGTGTGACGAACAGACACGCGCCGCTCGCGACGAGCGTAATGGTGCGCAGCCCGGCGGTGCGTTGCCGCATCTGGCGCTCGAGGCCGATGGCAATGCCGCACGCAAATGCGGCAAGCAGGCGGATAACAAAATCGAGTGTCATGGTTCCCTGTTCATCTTGTGTGTGGGTGCGCGCAGCACCTGCCCGAGCGGCTATGACCGGGGGCGTTCCCGGTACTCTCGCCACACTCCTGCTATCGTACGGTGTCACGCATGTCCCCATGCGTGGAAATCAGGCCGCATGGTGATGCGCGGCCAGGCTCGTTTAACTCAACCTTTGCTTCTTTTCATAACGCATGTCCGGTGCATCTCTGCCCAAACCGAAGACCTCCCGCAATCTGCGTTGGCTTGCCCTCTGGGGCCCCGGCCTGCTCGTCATGCTGGCCGATTGCGATGCCGGCAATGTCGTCACCGCTGCGCAAGCGGGCGCTCAATGGGGACTGCAGTTAATGGTGGTGCTGCTTGTCTTGATCCCGTTGCTTTACATGGTCCAGGAACTCACGGTGAGGCTCGGCATCTTCGCGGGCTGCGGCCATGGCGAACTGATCCGCTCGAACTTCGGTCCCGTGTGGGCATGGATCTCTGCCGCTGGCCTCGTGATTGCGGTACTCGGCTCGCTGGTCACGGAGTTCACAGGCGTAGCGGGCATCGGTGAAATGTATGGTGTGTCGCGCTCCCTGACTTTACCCCTTGCCGTGTTTGCTTTGATTGCCGTGGTGCTGACCGGCTCGCACAAGCGCGTCGACAAGGCGGCCATCCTGATCGGCGCCTTCGAGCTGACGTTCTTCGTGGTGGCCTGGAAAGCCCACCCCGATATCCGTAACGCTTTCCAGCAAATAAAAAGCCTCCCGTTCGGCAATTGCCAGTTTGGTTATATGGCAGCTGCGCTGATCGGAGCGACCTTCAATCCGTGGATGGTGTTCTATCAACAGGCTGCGGTCGCCGATAAAAAACTCACGGCACAAGACTACGGCGCGGCTCGCGCAGAAACAGCGTTGGGCGCCGTCCTTACCCAGTTGCTGACAGCAGCGGTGCTGGTCGCCGCTGCCGCCACGCTGTCGGGTGACGGCAAACCGCATGCGCTCGAGAGCGTCGGCGAGATCAGCGACGCGCTCGCCACGGTCGTCGGCCCGCACGCCGGACGCTTCCTGTTTAGCGCGGGTGTGCTCGGTGCGTCGATGGTGGCGGCCATCGTCTGTTCGCTGTCGCTCGCCTGGGGGCTCGGTGAAGTAGCGGGCTACAAGCGCTCGCTCGAAGACCGTCCCACCGGTGCGCCATGGTTTTACGGCGTGTACATCGTGTCCGTCGCCGGCAGTGCGTATCTTGTCTGGCTTGCGCCGAACCTCGTGTCGTTGAACGTCGCCGCTCAGGTGGTCAATGCCTTGATGTTGCCTCTGGTGGTCGGCCTGCTTATCGCCCTTAGCGTGACCTCGCTTTCCGGACAACACCGTCCGCGTGGTCTTTACCTTTGGCTGGTGTCAGGCGTGGCGGCACTGGTTAGCGTCGCCGCTATCGTTGGCGCAGTCTCGGGTTGGATGTCCTGAGCGGCGTGCCGTCTCCGCGCGAGGCGAAAACGGCATGCGTTTCCCAAGCAAAGAACGCCTTGACGCGTTGCCACCGTGCCGCGAGTTGATGCTCGCGACACGGTGCCATACGGACGCACGAAACCACTGCGTTCATATGGCGCTTAAGGTGCACGGGGAGTATTGCTACGGCGCGCACGTCTGCCTGCTGGCAAGACGGCGGCTAATAGAAGAGAGCGCGGACGTCCTGCCGGTCAGGCAGCGAAACTATTCGAAGATCGACAACTACTGGAGTCCAAGGCATTAGCCCCTTTTGTAAAGACGCCCGGATTTTAGGCGCGCGCACAAACGGAAGTCAACATGATTCGCCAGGCAGAGCAAAGATAGGTTGAAGTCCCGTACATATGTCTTTCAGATGTACCGAAACAGCGTACATAAGCCTTTCATCTTCCCGCTGCCGCTACAACGCCGCGCCCCATTACACAATCTTTGCAGCTACCCCGTCCGGTTTTGCGGGTTCTTGACGCGGCATGTGCTGAAATACAAGCATCATGATGGACTCGTTAGAGCATTCGGAGTTCTAAGTGTAGGGAGCGTTATTGCCGGTGAACAGGGCGGTGACGTCGTACGGGCCGCACTTCGGCGCGGCTGCCGACAGTCGAGGCTGGAAAATGAAAAATGACGAGATCAAGGCGTTGATCGTGGAGATCCGGCGCTATGCGGCGCATCGTCTCAGCGACGTCGCTCGAGGCGTAGAAACGCCGGCGCTGGCGGCACTGATGGTCGAGAAATTCGGCGAGGGAATCGCGAAAGCCACCCAGCTACTCGGGGTGGAAGGCTGCGGTGAACTCGGTCGGGAAATCGACCGGCTGGTGCGCGAAGTGGATCCGCATTATCCGACGCATCTTCAGTACCGCTTCGAAGCACGCCCAGCAGGTCTCGCCATCAACGGCGCGGCGCACTGAGGCGAAGCAGCAAGGCGTGCCGCCCGCTGGCGATGCGCCCGACAGTATGGGGAATCGTATGGCGTTCAAACAATCCAGGGGAAACATGACCGTAGAGGCCTGCGTGTTTCCCGCTCCGGGACAGATGTTCAAAGGCGCGCTTCGCGTGACCACTACGCGTAACGAAAAGACGCTGCAACAGATCACTGGACGTGGCTGTGGCCGGCCGATGCGCAGCTCCGATGCTGCGCTCGAGCTGGCGGAACTCGAAGCCCGGCGCATTCTCGGCCTCTGAGACAGGCGGCATGATATTCCGACCTTTTTTCCGGTCGCGTTCGCACGCGCTGAGCGCGACGGGAAAAGCGGTTGGGCCATGCCGAGAAATTTTTACGCGAGCTTAACGCCAATTCGTGTAGCCTGAGATCAGGCAATTGAAACGAGGCGCGACATGGCGCACCCAATGACAAGCCTGCGGGCTCTTCTCGGAACAGGCAAGAGCCGGGTACAACCCCGATCCCACGCCCCCGCGGGCCGCAACGTGATGATGCACGTCACGCTCGACGCACAACACGCCACACCTTTACGCCAGGCGCTGACCCGCGACTGCGGCGACCAGCCTTGGACCATCCGGGTTGCGCCACTGCCCGGAACGGGCCGCGTGCGGCTTTCTCTCTATTTGCCCAAGACCGCAGTCGATGGAGCGATCCAGCGGGTGGCCGTTCTGGCGCCCACGGCGGAATTGGGTCAACTGTTCGAAGTCCCCGATACGGTTACCGATAGCTGGCGTGGCTTGATGCACGCCGAGACGCCGCCACGTATCAACGTGTCCAGCGAGTCTGAAGTGGCGGTGTCGCAGGAGGATGAGAATGCCGTTGCAGGTAGCGCAATCGCACAACTGATGTCGCGGGATCACGTGCTGCTCGGTCTGGACGTCGCGGACCGGCAAGCTCTGTTCGACGAACTCGGCCGCTTTTTCCAGCAACGCTATGGGTTGCCGGCGGACGCTGTGACCGCCGGCCTTGCCGCGCGAGAAGCGATGGGCTCGACAGGACTGGGTCAGGGCGTGGCGGTTCCGCATGGCCAGATCAAGGGTCTGCGCGAGGCGATGGTGCTGTACGTCAGGCCGGCCACGCCGATCGCCTTCGATGCACCGGACGGAAAACCGGTTGGCGATATCGTGGTGCTGCTCGTGCCGAAATGGGCCAATACCGCGCATTTGCGTCTGCTGGCGGAAGTGGCGGAGCGATTTTGCGACCAGCAGTTCCGTGAACAGCTTCACGCCTGCGAAGATGAGCATGCCGTCTGCCAGCTGTTTGTCGAGTACGAGGCGGCTTGATAGAGCCTGGTTGACGGGAAGCGATAAGGGCCGCGCTTTTAGAAAGCGCGGCCCTTGTCTATTGAGCCGGTTAGTAACACTAATCAGCCTGGCGAGCCCGTTTAGTGCGTCGACTCATCGAGTCAACTCACTGAGTCGGCTTAGTGAGCCGCTCCAGCAAACTCCGCGCGCAAATCCTGCAAAGCTTCGCGAGCAGTACCCAGGCTCGCCACCACTTGCGCGGAGGCTCGCGTGATCGGCATGCGCGTCTCGTCCGTCATGGGGTGATCGAACGCCAGCATGGCCTTGATCGCAGACGGGTTAGGCGCGGAGAACAGCAGCTTGATGACCGGCAGCAGGCTCGTGAAGAGCGTTTGCGCTTCTGCTACATGGTCCGATTCGACGAGCGCCTGCACTTCGATCAGCAGATCGGCGCAGACATGCGCACTGGCGAGAATCCCACCCGCGCCGCCGGAACGCAGGCAGTCGAGGAACGCATCGTCCGTGCCGCAGAGTAGACTGATGGGCGCGCTATGCAGTTTGTCGAAGTGATCTTTTACGCACTCCTTGATCGCCACGACGTTGTCCAGTTCGGTCAGGCGCGCGACCGTCTCAGGCGCGATGGCGACGCCGCTTCGATGCGGTACGTCGTACAGCACGATCGAGCGGTCGGTTGCGAGCGCAATCTGTTCGAAGTGCCATTGCACGCCGGCCTGATCGGGACAGATATACGAAGGGGGTGAGACCAGATAGCCGCTGCAGTCCCAATGTTCATAGCGGCGTAGCTCGCGGATCACTTCGCGTGTGTCCGACCCGCCGACGCCGACCAGTACCGGCAGGCGGCTGCCAACTGCGTCGGTGATAGCCTGCAGCACCGTGACACGTTCGGTCTCGGACAGCAGCGCGGCTTCGCCGGTTGTGCCCAGCGCCACCATGCCGCTGATCTCGGTGCGCGAGTAGTACTCCGCCAGATGCTGTAGCGCGTCGATGTCGACCTCGCCGTTGCGCATCGGCGTAACGAGCGGCAACCAGATGCCTGAATACATGATTAGCGCGCCTCCTTGCTGGCGTTGCGGCGCCTGAGCGGTCCGATCATCGCGTAGGGCAGCGAGGTAATCAATGCGTGCATCGTGAAGTCGAGGTCGTCTGGAGCAATATCGAGGTCGAGGTGAACATGGTCGTGCACGACCTCGGTGCTGACCACATACACGCCTAGCGGCGAGTGCAATAGCGACTTGAGTTGTGCACGGGCGTCGCGCTCGGAGTCGCCGAGCAGCGTCACCGGCAACAGTACGCGTGGCGAAGGAAAGGGGATGACGTTGTGGTGTGAGGCGGGTTGCGCGCGGTGAGTTCCGGCGTCGTAGACCTGGAGTGTTTGCGGAAGTGCCATGAGATCAGATTCGCTGCTGTGGTTGTTCAACACAGTGACTAGAGTAGACCCCGCGGTGTAAACATCGCGCAAAAATCCGATCGCTTGGTGGAAAAATGCGGTGGTGGCGGGCGCGTTGCGATCGTGCTTTCAGTGCTGAGTTTCTGCGAAGCGTTGAGTTCCGCGAGCGCAATTCCGCCATGCCAGCCATTAGCCCCATCATTGCAGAACACCCCCATCCAGACAAACCCTGATTGCTGCATGGAATTGGCCGCTGCTATCGTTCGCAGGTCTTGTGGAAGCGCTTCCACCCAGCTTCCACCCAACCGGTCTCAGCGGTTCTGCATAACGAATTGCATGGGATCAGAGTGGCGCGCTCGAGCGCCGGCTCTGGTCGACAAAGGAGAATCTGTGGCAAACGACGTATCCGCGCTGTCCCAGGACCTGAACGGTGATCCGTTCTCGCCATCGGCCGATTCGGTGCTCTGGCGCAAGCAGTTCCTGCTCGGCGCGGCTACCGCGTCGTATCAGATCGAGGGAGCCGTTCATGAAGACGGGCGTCTGCCGTCGATCTGGGACACCTTCTCAGCCACTCCAGGCAAAGTGCTGGCCGGCGATACAGGCGAGGTGGCCTGCGATCACTATCATCGCTGGGAAGCCGATTTCGACCTCCTGAGCTCGCTCAATTTCGAGGCCTATCGTCTCTCGATTGCATGGCCGCGCGTCATGGACGAACAAGGCAAACCGAACCAGAAGGGCCTCGACTTCTACAAGCGCCTGCTCGGCCGTCTCAAGGAGAAGGGCCTCAAGACCTTTGTTACGCTGTACCACTGGGACTTGCCGCAGCATCTGGAAGATCGCGGTGGCTGGCTCAACCGCGACACCGCGTATCGCTTCACCGACTACGCAGACCTGATGAGCCGCGAACTCGCGGGCCAGGTCGATGCATGGATGACCCTCAACGAGCCGTGGTGCTCGGCATATCTCGGCTACGGTAACGGTCATCATGCGCCGGGTCTGTCGAATGCGCGCTTTGCCACCCAGGCCATGCATCATCTGCTGCTTGCACACGGCTTGGCGATTCCGGTGTTGCGCGCCAATGATCCGGCGTCGCTGAAAGGGATCGTCGCCAACGTGGGCAGAGGCACCGCAAATTCGGAAAATGCTGCTGATCGCCGCGCCGCGCATCTGTTCGAAGTTCAGCACAATGCGTGGATTCTCGACCCGCTATTGAAGGGCGCGTATCCGGACGATCTGTTCGAACTCTGGCCGGGTACCGAGCCGCTGGTGCTCGACGGCGATCTGAAGACTATTTCCGCACCGCTCGACTTCCTGGGTATCAACTACTACTTCCGCACCAACGTGAAGAGCGACGGCGCGCATGGCTTTGCCGAGGTCCCGCTGGAAGGTGTCGAGCGCACGCAGATGGGCTGGGAGGTGCACCCTGATGGGCTGCGCGATCTCCTGATCGGTTTTAACAAGAACTACGCGAACCTGCCGCCGATCTATATCACTGAGAACGGTATGGCTTCAGATGACCAGGTGATCGAGGGCCGCGTCGACGATCCGCAACGGATCTCGTTCCTCAAGCGCCACCTTGCAGCGGTGGACAGCGCGGTCAAGGCTGGCGTCGATATTCGTGGTTATTTCGTCTGGTCGCTGATGGACAACTTCGAATGGGCCTTCGGTTATGAACGGCGCTTTGGCGTGGTGCACGTCGACTACGATACGCAAAAGCGCACCATCAAACACAGTGCCGAGCTGATCGCAAAGTTCCTGGCAGAACGTAAGGCACGCAACTGAGTCACTCAACTGAGGCACGTAACTGAACAAGCTGAGCTGGTTTGTATGTCGACCGGAAACAAAAAGGCGCAAAGCCTCAAGGAGACGGAATGAACTGCAGAAGGAAACTCTTGAGCGGCATTGCCTTGGCCCTCGCTCTCAATGGCGTGGTTGCCCATGCCGATCCGTTGAAGGCCAACGTGATCCACTGGTGGACCTCGGGCGGCGAATCTGCCGCGATCAAGCAGTTCGCGGATGCGTACAACAAGGCCGGCGGCCTGTGGGTCGATAACGCGGTGGCCGGCGCCGATCAGGCACGCTCCACCGCCATCAACCGGATCGTAGGCGGGGATCCACCCACAGCAGCGCAGTTCAATACGTCCAAGCAGTTTCATGACCTGATCGATCAGGGCATGCTCAACAATGTCGACACGGTAGCCGCCAAGGAAAACTGGAACGCCATTTTCCCGCAGTCGATTCTCGAGTCTATCAAGGTCAACGGGCACTTCTATGCCGCGCCCGTCGACATTCATATGCAGGACTGGTTCTTCTATTCGAAGCCTGCGTTCAAGAAGGCGGGCATTGCAGCGGAGCCGCAGACCTTCGATGAACTGTTCACCGATCTCGACAAGCTGAAAGCCGCCGGCTACATTCCGCTCGCGCTGGGCGGCCAGGCATGGCAGGAAAAAATCACCTTCGATGCGGTGTTTGCCGATGTCGGCGGCACGGACCTCTATATGAAGGTGTATCGCGACCGCGACCAGAATGCGGTGAATTCGGCCGCTTTCAAGAATGTGCTGACCACCTTCAAGCGCCTGCACAACTACGTGGATCCGGGTTCGCCCGGCCGCAACTGGAATGATGCGACGGCGCTGGTGATTTCGGGCAAGGCGGGCATGCAGATCATGGGCGACTGGGCAAAGGGCGAGTTCTCGGCGGCCAACCAGGTGGCGGGCAAGGACTTCGGCTGCTTCCCGGGTTTTGGTCCGCATTCGCCGTATATGGTGGCGGGCGACGTCTTCGTATTCCCGAAGACAGACAACGCCAACGCGATCAAGGCGCAGAACCTGCTCGCGACTGTCATGACTTCTCCTGAGGCGCAGGTGGCCTTTAGCGCGAAGAAAGGCTCGATCCCGATCCGTCCGGACGTGGATACCTCGAGCCTCGATATCTGCGCGAAAGAGGGCATTGCGATCATGAAGGACAAGTCGCGCCAGTTGCCGAATCCGGAAATGCTGATTTCGCCGGACGTTCAGGGTGCGCTGACCGACGTCATCACCAACTTCTGGAACAAGAACGAGTCGGCTGAAGATGCGCAAAAGGCGTTTGCCAGCGCGCTGAAGAGCTGAGCACCGCGATGCGCGCACTCGGCCTGGCCTCGGCATCTCGACGACCGGCGAGGCGGTCGAAGCCGCTTGGGCGGCGCTGGCCGTTCGCCGCCTGGATTGCGCTGTTGCCCATGGTGGTGACGGTCGTTTTTGCCTACCTAGGCACGATGCTATGGACGGCTAAGGTATCGTTTACCTTGTCGCGCACGTTCCCGTCCGATCGGTTCGCCGGGGTGTCGCAATACGTGCGGCTGTTTCAGAACGATCGCTGGATGGTGTCGCTGCAGCACATCGTGATCTATGGCGTGTTGTTTATCATCGCGTGCATGGTGATCGGTTTGCTGCTGGCGATCTTTATCGATCAGAGAGTGGTGGCAGAGGGCGCATTGCGTACGGTATTTCTGTATCCGTATGCGATGTCGTTTGTCGCCACCGGTCTCGTCTGGCAGTGGATTCTCAATCCCCAACTGGGCATACAGGAGGTATTGCATCGCATCGGCTTTGCGCACGCACGCTTCGACTGGATTGTCGATCAGGACTGGGTGATCTATACGCTCGTGATCGCCACGGTCTGGCAGGCCTCCGGGCTCGTGATGGCGCTGTTGCTGGCCGGCCTGCGCGGCATCGACGACGAGATCTGGAAGGCGGCACGCATCGACGGCATTCCACGCTGGCGGGTCTATGCGAGTATCGTGGTGCCGATGCTCAAGACCTCGATGTCCACCGCATTCGTGCTGCTGTTCGTGATGGTGGTGAAGCTATACGACGCAGTGGTAGCGATGACCCTGGGCGGCCCTGGCACGGCGAGCGAAGTGCCGGCTAAGTTCATCATGGATTACCTGTTTGGCCGCGCCAATATCGGACTTGCCTCCGCGGCGTCGGTCGTATTGTTGACCACCGTGCTGGCAATTCTCGCGCCGTTCTTCTATGTGCGCAGTCGCGCCGCCTTCCGAAAGGACGTTTGATGAATACGCTCCCTTCCGGTGTATCTTCAGTTGGCAAACCCGCAATCGCAACTACGCCCAAACCTCGGCCGAAACGCCGCTCGCGCTTCACGCCCGCGCGTTTCGGCATTTACGCATTCCTGATTACTGCGGCCTTGTTCTTCCTGTTGCCGCTATATGTGATGCTCGTCACCTCGGTCAAGCCGATGAGCGAGATCCGCGTAGGCAACATTCTGGCGCTGCCGCTGCATTTCACGCTCGCGCCGTGGCGTGATGCGTGGGCATCGGCCTGCACGGGCCTCGACTGTAACGGGATTCAGGTCGGTTTCTGGAACTCCGTGCGCATTGTGGTGCCCAGCACCATTCTCTCTATCGCGATCGGCGCGGTGAATGGCTATGCGCTGTCGTTCTGGCGGCCACGCGGCGCAGGGATCCTGTTCGCCGTTCTGCTGATGGGTGCCTTTATCCCCGTGCAGGTGATGGTCTATCCGCTTGTGCGCGTGCTGGCGAGCGTGCACCTGTTCAGTTCGCTGCCAGGCATCGTGGTGATCCATACAATCTTCGGTATGCCGATCATGACGCTGCTGTTTCGCAATTACTACGCGTCGATCCCGCTTGAACTGTTCAAGGCGGCCCGTGTCGACGGCGGCGGTTTCTGGCGCATCTTCCTGCAGTTGATGTTGCCGATGTCCACGCCGATCATCGTGGTTGCGATGATCATGCAGGTCACCGGCATCTGGAACGACTTCATTCTGGGGCTGGTGTTCGCGGGAACCAGGAACCTGCCGATGACAGTGCAGCTGAACAACATCATCAATACCACTACGGGCGAGCGTCTCTACAACGTCAACATGGCGGCGACCATCCTCACTTCGATGGTGCCGCTCGCGATCTACTTCATTTCGGGCCGCTGGTTTGTGCGCGGCATCGCTTCGGGCGCAGTCAAAGGGTAGGCCAAGGGATAGGGGCATGACCAACGTATCGAACGTATCGGTCCGCAATCTGCGCATCGAGCTGGGCGCGAACACGGTCATCGAGTCGCTCGATCTCGATGTGAATGCGGGCGAATTCGTCGTGCTGCTCGGGCCGTCGGGCTGCGGCAAGTCCACCTTGCTGCATAGCATTGCAGGCCTGATCGATGTCACCGACGGCAGCATCGAAATAGGCGGCGAGGATATGACCTGGGCCGATCCAAAAGATCGCCGCATCTCACTGGTGTTCCAGTCGTATGCGCTGTATCCGACCATGAGCGTAGAGCGCAATCTGTCGTTTGCACTGCGTATCAACGGCACGCCGAAGGCGGAGATCGAACGGCGCGTGACGCGTGCGTCCGAGATGCTGCAACTCGGGCCGCTGCTCAAACGCAAGCCGGCGCAACTGTCCGGCGGCCAGCGTCAACGCGTGGCGATTGGCCGCGCAATCGTACGCGAAGCGGACGTGTTCCTGTTCGACGAGCCGCTCTCGAATCTCGACGCCAAGCTGCGCACCGAGTTGCGCCGCGAATTGAAACAGCTGCATCAACGGCTCGGCGCGACGATGATCTACGTCACGCACGACCAGGTGGAGGCGATGACGCTCGCTACCCGCATGGCTGTGATGCGGGGTGGCGTGATCCAGCAGATCGGCACGCCTGCCGAAGTCTATGCGCGGCCGGATAATCTGTTCGTGGCCGGCTTTCTCGGCGCGCCCGCGATGAATATGCTGCAAGGACGGCTGGAGCGGCGCGAGGAGGGCATGCGCTTTCGCACAGACCATCTCGACCTCGACGTGTCGCGCTATCCGTTCAAGGCGCTCCCCGATACGACGCGGCCCTGCGTGCTGGGCGTGCGCCCCGAGGATGTGCGCGTCGGCGGCGACTTTACAGAGCGCGGCACCGTTTCGCTGATCGAACCGATGGGCAACCACCGGGTTATTTGGCTCGATTATCATGGCGCCCAGATCGCGTCGATCGATCAGGACAAAGCGCCCATCGAGGTAGGGGAGGCGCGCGCCTTTTCGCTCGACAGCGCACATATTTCGCTGTTCGACGAGGCTGGTGGCGCCCGTCTGTGAACGGCACGGTTTGATGGAGCGCGTGTGGCAACCCTGAAAGACGTGGCGGAGTTAGCCGGAGTCGGCATGTCGACGGCATCGCGGGTGATTTCCGGCAAAGGACCGGTCTCGGCCGACGCCGAGCGCCGCGTCAGGGCCGCCATCGAGGCGCTGAATTTCCGGCCATCCTCGATCGGCCGCGCCATGGCGACGCAGTCGCTCGGCATGATCGGCCTGTTCGTGCCGACTTTCTTCGGTTCGTACTACGGCACGATCCTCAAGCAGACCGATACCGAGTTGCGCGCGGTGCACCGGCACGTCGTCGTCGCGACCGGTTGCGGCGAGTCGTCGCCGCGCGAGCAGGCGCTCGAAGCAGTGGAGTTTCTGATTGGCCGCGACTGCGATGGCGTGATCGTGATCAGCCATGACCTGCATGACGACGACCTCAACCGTCTGCATCGCATGCACCCAAAGATGGTGTTTCTCAATCGCTCGTTCGGTCAGCTGCCGGAGGCGTCGTTCTGCGCGGATCATAGGCGCGGCGGCGAACTGGCCGCACGCACCTTGCTCGAGCATGGGCATCGCGAGCTTGCGGTGATCTCGGGGCCCTTTAGTGCTTCGGACAATCAGGCGCGTGTCGACGGTTTCTTTGCGGAACTGGCGCGCCACGGCATCGAACGGGCGGACGTGACCTTGATCGAATCGGACTTCTCGCCGGAGGGCGGCTATGCAGCCGCGCAAACGCTGCTCGACTCGAAGCGGTCCTTTACCGCGGTGTTCTGCGCCAACGACACAATGGCGATCAGCGTATTGGCGCGCTTTCAGCAGGCAGGTGTTTCGGTGCCGAACGACGTCTCCGTGATCGGCTACGACGACGACTACTCGGCAGCGTATGCAGCGCCCGCGCTGACCTCAGTGCATATTCCGACTGCGGACCTGACGCAGAACGCGGTACGCTGGCTGGTGAATCAATGCTATGGAACCTCGTGGGAGATCTTCCGCGAGTTTCCCGTGACGGTGACGATGCGCGCCTCGGTGGGCGCGCCACGGCAGCGCGTGGTGGCCCGGTAGGTGCGCTTAGCTGCCCTCGCGCAGCGATTGCTCATGCCGCACGCGAGCTTCTTCCTCGAGACGCGTGTCTTCGAGTTCCTGCAGTACCGCATCGAGGTCGACCGGCGTGGTGTCGAGTTCGACACGCCCGGTCAATTGCACCTCAGGGTGCAGGCCGCCGCCCTCGAATAGCGCCCAGATCTCCTTGCCGTACTTCGCAGTTAGCAGATGCGGTGCGAAGCGGCCAAAGTACGTCGCCAGGTTGTCCACGTCGCGCTCTAGCATGGCGGGCGCTTCGAGATTGCCGGCGGCGTCGACGGCCTGCGGCAGGTCGATGATCACCGGGCCGTCCGCGGCGAGCAAAATGTTGTACTCGGACAGATCTCCATGAATCACACCGGCGCATAGCATGCGCACCACTTCGTTGAGCAGCCGCGTGTGCAGTTCGACCGCACGCGTTTCGCTCATCTCCACATCGTTCAGACGCGGCGCGACGTTGCCGTCTTCGTCGGTCACCAGTTCCATCAACAGGACGCCGTCTGTGCAGATATACGGTTGCGGCACGCGCACGCCGGCGTTGGCTAAACGGAACAGCGCGTCGACCTCGGCGTTCTGCCAGTGCTGTTCCTGCACTTCGCGGCCGTAACGGCTGCCTTTTTCAATGGCGCGCGCTTCACGGCTGTTCTTGACCTTGCGGCCCTCGCGATACGAGGCGGCCTGGCGGAAACTGCGCTGTTTTGCGTCCTTGTAGACCTTCGCGCAACGGGTCGAATCGCCACTGCGTACGACGTAGACGGTGGCTTCCTTGCCGCTCATCAACTGGCTGATGACTTCGTCGATCAGGCCTTCTTCAACGAGTGGGAGCAGGCGTTTGGGTGTTTTCATGCGGCCACCGCCTGCACTGTGCACGGGACGGCAACGGCGGCGCGACGGAGGACGGCGGGGCGGGTAAGCATGGCCGCCTGTGAAAAGGGGGCTTGGAGCGGAGATAAAGTCATGCCCGATTATAAGGTGTACCGGGCAATCGGCAGAATTCATGGGGCATAACGACGTTTGACCGGGGTTGCGTGGCTGTTCGTCCGAGACATCTTGCGCATTGCCTGGTGGGTCTGTCTGGCTGCTATTCGAGTGCCAAGTCATGGCTTTCGGCACCGTAAGATTCGTAGGCGTCCTGTTGATGGCGGTAAAGAGAGCTTTCGGTCGCGTCAGGTAGAGGGCGTGTGCCAAATGTGGGCCGAATGTTGCCTGGACCCCTTGTTTTGCGGGGTTTACCTGATTTAAAAGCACGGTCGATCCTTTACACTCGCGGAAAATTATTTGTTACGGGGTGAAAGATGCTGGTCACTTTCCTCATTGCATGTCCGCTCCTGATCGCGGCACTGTTCGGCTTTGCCAGGATCGTCGACCCGCGTACCGGGCAGCTCAGGCGCTAGCCGGGACTGGCCGCTGTCTTGATGGATTGGCAATCGAGTCTTGCGTTGAAGTGCCCACTCGCGGCACGATGCGGGATTGCCACCTGATTAAGACCCCATTCCTGCATGCAAGAGACCCCAGAAAAACTGGCCAGGCGCTTTGGCCTGCTAAAAGGCATCCTCCCTCTTGATCGTGCGTCTGCGTTGCGCGACGCTTTTGCCGGCATCACGCTGGCGTCGATGGATATTCCCCAGGTACTCGGGTACGCGCGCATCGCCGGCATGCCGGCTGTGACTGGCCTCTATACCGTATTCCTGCCGCTGGTGGCATTCGCGTTCTTCGGCGCGTCACGGCACCTGGTGGTTGCTGCAGACTCGGCGACTGCGACCATTTTCTCCAGCCAGCTCTCCACCATGGCGCCGCTCGCGAGCGCCCAATACGTTGCACTGGCCGGCATGGTTGCGTTGCTGACTGCCGTGCTGTTGCTGGTGGCCCGGATCTTTAAACTCGGCTTTCTCGCCGACTTTCTGTCGCGTACCGTACTGGTCGGCTTTCTCGCGGGCGTAGGCGTGCAGGTGGGCATCGCGATGCTGGGCGATATGCTCGGCATCGCCTTCACGTCGTCGCACAGCACGGCCCAGTTAGCGCAGATCGCGAGTCATCTGGGGCAGGTCAGCTTTCCGACCCTCGCGGTTTCAGCAGGCGTGGTCGTCTGCATTCTGTTGGCAAAGCGCTTCTCGCCGCGTTTGCCGGTGCCTTTGCTGGCGGTGGTGGGTGGCATCGCCGCCAGCGACCTCTACGACTTCGCCGGACACGGGATTTCGATTCTCGGCCCAGTCGCTGGTGGTCTTCCGCCGTTCCGGCTGCCGGTTGCGAGCTGGCACCAGATGGTCGAACTGCTGCCGGTGGCGGCCTCCTGCTTCGTGATGATCGTCGCCCAGAGCGCGGCCGCCGGGCGCGTGTTTGCGCAGCGCTATCATGAGGAAGTCGATCTGAATGCCGACATTCTCGGGCTGGCGGCGGCCAATACCGTGGCTGCTTTTTCCGGCGCATTCGTGGTGAACGGCAGCCCGACCCAGACCGCCATGGCCGAGCGTGCCGGCACGCGCAGTCAGTTCGGACAACTGGCGTTTGCGGGCGTGGTCGTCGTGGTGCTGCTGTTTTTCAGCCGGTATCTGCAATATCTGCCGCACTGCATCCTCGCCAGCATCGTGTTCACGATTGCGATCGGGCTCATCAATGTGCAAAGCCTGAGGGCGATCCGCCGCGAAACGCCAGGGGAGTTCACGCTGGCCGTGATCACGGCGCTTGCTGTGGTGGTGCTCGGTGTCGAGCATGGGATTCTGTTGGCGGTCGTGCTTTCGTTGCTGCGACACGTGCGGCACAGCTACAGGCCGCATACGATGATGCTGGCACCCGGCGCCGGTGGACGCTGGCAACCGGTGCCGGCGAGGCCGGGCACGCAGACCGCGCCGGGATTGATCGTCTATCGCTTCGGTGCGGACCTGTTCTATGCCAACGACCATTTCTTCGTCGAAGATGTGCGCGCGCTGATCGGCCAGGCACCGAGCAAGGTGCGCTGGTTTGTCGTGGACGCGAGTGCTATCACAGACCTCGATTATTCGGCAGCACGCTCATTGAACGATCTGCTTGACCTCCTGAAGCAGCAGAATGTCGAGGTGGTGTTCGCGCGCGTGAACCGCTATCTGCGCTCGGACATGGACCGGCATGGCATTACGGAAGCGGTCAAGGCATCGTGCGTCTTCAGCACGATGCATGAGGCACTGGCTGCAGTGGGCGTGACGCCACAGGTGTCGACGCCGGGAGTGATATAGCGCTGGTTTGGGTTTGGCCGCAGCGTGTGTTTGGCGTCGGTTCTCGATGTGCGAGTGCTACTTCGAGAATTCGTCGGGTACTTCGGTGACGCGCCGCTGCGAAATGTGGTTCATCCATTCCGTATCGCTCACGTTGTCGCGACGCGCTGGCGGCGGTGCGAGTGTTTCATGGCTCGCACGCGCATCCGTTGGCATCGTGATGGTGGCATATTCATCGTGGCCCAGTCTGGCGGGCGCGAATGGCGAGTAGTTGCCGGCTGCCGATGCCCGCGCCAACGACCGGTGCGTGTGGCTTGCATGGGTGAGTCGATGTGACGTGACCGACGATACTGCGTGACCAGCATGTTGCCTGTTTTTCACTGCCCGCGTAGCGGATGTATGAGCGATATGCCGTCGTGCGTGTTTCGTTTCGCGCAAGCCGTGACGTGTGTGGTCTGTTTCTTCCAGGCGCGGTTGCGAAGCCGTTGGCACGAATTTTTGTGCGGTGGCCTGGCTGGTGTCGCCATGTCGTGGTACTTGCAGGGGTGCGGATATGCGACCGCCTTTGGCGAGCCCGGGTTGCGGCATCGCTGCAGTGTCCCGTTTCGCATGTTGATGCGACAGATAGGCGATGCCGATGCACGCCAGAATCGCTGCACCCCCGATCGCGCACAAGCTGGCTGCGCGCGTGGCGGAACGGTTTGCAAACGACTGATGTACCGCGGGAAGATCCGCCGCCACGCGTACCGCAGACGAGGCCGCTGGCACATGCTCATCAAGCGCCGTCACGCAGAGTTGCCCTGACGCGGCCGGGGCGGCAGACGGCTGCCCAGGCCGCGTCGATGCCCAGTGACACATTGACCAGATGGTCTCTTCGCGTAGACAGAAGGTTCGCAGCAATGCCCTCAGACCGGCACGCAAGCCGCCTTCCGGAACAAGCAAAGTCCATTCGCCGCCGAAGGGCAGCGGCAGATGACCCGCTGCACCCAGACGCGGCTGGCCGATGCTGCCTTCGACCCAGACGAAAGGGGTGATCGTCGACATGTTCTTGAGTTAAGTCGCATTCCTTTAAAAAAGACGCCCGCAACGTGCGGGCGTTTCATCGGCCACGACCGAGAGATGGTCGTAACGTGCGGGGAACCATCAAGGAATGCTAACGGACTGTGTGACAAGTCTAGTTCAAATTTTCACGGCTGGCTGGAAAAAGACTCGATAAAAGATAAATTTATTCGGACGAAGATTTTAAAAGTCTTGTTTAAGTTTACGACTTTCTTTCATATTCATTTGGCGGAGAGGCTTGCGTGGCGTGGCGTTTCGTCGAATGAAAATATTGATTAAATTAATTCGGTTGTCGAAACCGGAAAAAATGGTTAGTAAAACTTATTTATATTTAATGGCTTCCCTGCGCATAAAAAATTGAGTATCGTGGACTTTCTTTCCGGTGCTGTCTGTCACCAGGAACGTTCCCCCGGGAGATCTTCAATGAAAGTCGCATCGCACGCTACCACGGTCTTTAGATCCGTCATTACAAGTGGTGCCCAATTCGAAGAATACGTCAACGCGATCGGCCGACCGCGCTTTGCCATCAGTTGCGGAGGCGACGATCCAGGCGGGGCCCGGGCCGAGCTCGATGAATGGGTGTTTGCGGATGACGTCGAATGCCTGATGCGGGAGTTCCTGGATTGGGACGCACGCGGCATTCGCATGGAGTTCGATCAACCGGTCACCGGGTACGCAGACGCTGTCGCAAGCTGGATCGTCGTAGGCCTGCCGCCCCACTTCAACGATGCGACATCGAACCTCAATAGCGGGTTGCTAGGCGTGATGTGCAAAGCAATGGGTGCAGAGGGCGCGCGGCGGGCATTCCTCGAATCCGTGTTCAACGACGCGTGGACCTATGATTTCGTGGCGTTGCGCGCGAATCGCTACGACAGCTTTATCGAGGAATGGAAGTCGGATGACGACAAGAACGCCAGGCCCGAACACTATCGGGCGCAGAAGCATTTCGGCGTGGTCGTGGATGCCGGTGGGCTCGGCGTTGGCAGCCGGCCGCTGCAGTACTGGGTGTTTATCGGTGTGGCCAGCGGTAGTTTGACGGCGCAACAACTTGGAGATGCCGGACTGAGCTGGGAGGAACTGATCGGTCAGGCGTGTGTGATCAACGGACTGGGCGAGGTGGAGCGGATCGGCAACCACCGCGTGATCTAGCGATCGACTCAGGTGACGGTGCGCACGAGGGACGTGCCGTCCATGCGTTGCGCTCCCAGCCTGCATGACCAGCCATGTTCCGCGATCCCGCTGGACTAGTCCTGATCGTCAGTCTCTTCATATGCCGGTTCGAAGAACCGGCTACGGGCCGCCAGAATACAGGCGCCAGCAAGCACAACACATAAAAACGCCACCGTATACGCAAGCGGCTTGCCATGCCACAGGCGGTCGAACCATTGATGAAACTCAGCCAACGCCACCTCGGCTGTGCCGCCGATGCGCTGCAGTTCGAGCAGATATTGCTGGTTGTTGGCGACGCCGTAGATCAGTTCTGCGCTGTCCCTGGCTGGGGCCGCGACATAAATGATGGCGGCACCGATCAGGCCCACCACAAGAATGACCGCACTTGCCACATAAAGACGAATCTGCAACGGCGTGTGCTGCTGCGCTGTGTTCTGCCCGTCCTGTGTTTGCCGACTGCTCATCTCATGTCCGTAGCGCTGCGCTCATGTGGCATCCGCCACAGTAGCGCAAGGCTAACACGCGTTGCACGCGCAGGCCGCGCTTCGTTCGTCTAGCTGCGCGAAGTCAGAAGTTTGAGACCAGCCACGCTAAACACGACGGCGAGTGAGCCGTCTAGCCAGCGCCGGATCGAACCGTACACGCGGCGTGCGGTTTCAGTTGAAAACAGCACGGCGTAACTGCTGAATACAAACACGCCAATCGCCATGCAACCGAGTACGACGGGAGCCGTGCGGCCAGCGCCGCCTGCTGCAGGAACGGCGAGCGAGACAATCGACAGCCAGACCAGAATCGCCTTGGGGTTGGTGAGATGCAGCAACAGGCCGCGCACGTAGAGCCGTCGCGAAGATTCTGGCGCACGCGTAGTGCGGGTGATCGGCACCAGCGGCGTGAGGGCCGAGCGGGCCGATTTCCACGCGAGCCAGAGCAGGTACACACCGCCCACGACGCGGATTGCTACCAGCAGTTGCGAATAGGTGGCAAGGACCGCAGACAGGCCCAGCGACGCTAGCAGCGCCCACGAGAACGAACCCGACATGACGCCAAGCGCGAAGGCGAAAGCCGACTTGCGGCCTGAACCCATGGCGAGCGACATGATGGCGAGGTTGCTCGGGCCGGGGCTCGCGGTGCCGACAAAGTAGGCGGTGTAGGCGAGCAGGACATTGGCCGACAGGAAGGCGCTGGCAGTCATGGGGCGGTTATCCAGGGATAGGTTCGCGGCGGCGACGCGGTGTGGCTAGCCTGGACGGATTAGTCCTCCGCGTGGCCGGTCAGTATGCCTGGCTATTCTGCACGACGCCGCCGCTGTTCTCACAGATACAGTTGGGGCCAACGCGAGCAGCACAATCAATCCGGGGCCATCACTGGCAAGCCGGCCGCGCTCGTACCCTGTCTACCGGTTGACGAGCCGCGCGGGGATAAACGCCAGAATCAATACTGCGGACAGTGTCAGCGTACCGGCCACGACGAACAGTCCCGAAGACAACGTGTGGGTGAGCGTCTTCAGCCAGCCGATCACGGCCGGGCTGATGAACCCTGCGAGATTGCCGGTGCAGTTGATCAAGGCGATCCCCGCGGCGGCACCGGTTCCGCCCAGAAATGCGGTGGGCAGCGCCCAGAACATCGGCAGCGCGGTCACCACGCCCGCTGCGGCGAGTGTGAGTCCGAGCATGGAGAGCGCGGAGCTATCGCCGTTCGTCGCGCAGATGCAGAAGCCGGTGGCAGCGATCAGCGCAGGCAGCACGATATGCCAGCGTCGCTCGCGGGTGCGGTCGGCGTTGCGGCCAACCGCGATCATCGAGATCAGGGCAACGGAATAGGGAATCGTCGTCAGAAGGCCGATCGTGAGCGGGTCGCTGACGCCTGTGGCGCGAATGATAGTGGGTTGCCAGAAGCCCAGTGCGTACGAGCCCATCACGACGCCGAACAGGATCAGGCAGAGCAGCCAGACGCGCGCCGAGGTGAACACCGCGCGTACCGAACCATGTGTGCGGACGGCTGCGTCGGCGTCGATTTCGCTCTGGATCTGACTCTTCTCGGCGGCGCTGAGCCATGTCGCATCCGCGACGCGATCGTCAAGGTAGCGAAGGATGACGACGCCAAGGACAATCGAAGGCAGCGCTTCGACAACGAAGAGCCATTGCCAGCCATCCAGTCCCCACGTGCCTTGCAACGCGTGCATCAGATAGCCAGACAACGGACCGCCTAGCAGCCCCGATACCGGATTGCCGGCCATCAGCAGCGCAACCATCTTGCCGCGGCGGTGCGACGGGAACCAGTAGGTCAGATAGAGCACCATGCCGGGGAAGAAGCCTGCTTCGGCCACGCCCAGAAAGAAGCGCACCACGTAGAATTCAAGCGGTGTGCTGACCCATGCATTGGCCATCGACAGCAGCGCCCACGTGACCATGATGCGGGCAATCCAGCGTCTCGCGCCGAGCTTGTGCAGCAACAGATTGCTTGGCACTTCGAACAGAAAATAGCCAATGAAGAAGAGGCCGGCGCCGAGTCCATACGCTGCCTCGCTCAGATGCAGGCTGTTGAGCATCTGCAGCTTCGCAAAGCCGACGTTGACGCGGTCCAGATAAGCAACCACGTAGCCGATAAACAGCAGCGGCATGAAGCGGAAGGCGACGCGCCGGAACAGCAGATCGGCCGGGTCGGCCTCGAGCGCGGGGGAAAGCGAGGTACGGGTGAACAAAGCGTGTCTCCTGACCCGTCACGCGGGTTGTTTTAGTGAGCGTGCGGGCGAATTATTGTGTGGCGCTGCGCCAATCTGCGCAGCGCCGTTCGCTGTCCGGCGCAGCGGTCTCACGGCTTCTAACGCTCGGCGAGCGAGGCCGCCCCTGGGATCTCAAAGCCGATCTGCGACAGCCCCGTGTGCAGGTCGTGGCGCTGCCCGGCGTCGAGTTCGACGAGCGGCGGCCGCATCGCGGCCCATCCTTCGTCGCCCGATTGCCACGCAATCGCGGCCTTCATGGCGGCGATCATCGGAAAGCGCTGAAACACGGCGCGTGTGGTGTCGAGTCGTTGCTGTTGCTGCGGAGCGTCGGCGTCGCGCCAGTGGGAGGCGAGGTGTGCGATTGCCGTGGAATTGACGTTGCCGGTCGCCGTGATGCAGCCCGCGCCGCCGCCTTTCAGCGTGGCGAGCAGGAAGGTCTCGCTGCCGGCGAACACGTCGAAGCCTTCCGGCTGGAATTCGCTCAGCATGCCGGCGGTGTTGTTCCAGTCGCCCGAACTGTCCTTGATGCCCGCCACTACGCCCGGATAACGCTTGAGCAGGCGCTCGATCAGGCCGAAGCTGAGCCCCACCTGAGAGACCTGTGGGATGTGATACAGGTAGACCCGCAAGCGCGCATCGGCCACCGTATCGATCACCTGAGCGAAGCTGCGAAACAGGCCTTCGTCGCTCACGCCTTTGTAGTAGAAGGGCGGCAGCATCAGCACGCCGGCGCAGCCGCTCTCCACTGCATGGCGCGTCAGTTCGATGGTGTCGGGCAGCGCGCAGGCGCCGGTGCCCGGCATCATGCGCGCTGCCGGCAAGCCGGCGTCGAGCAGGGCGTCGAGCAACTGGCGCTTTTCCGGCACGCTGAGCGAGTTGGCTTCCGAGTTCGTGCCGAATGCGGCCAGCCCCAGGCCCTGACTGAGCAGCGCGCGGCAGTGTTTGACGAAGCGTCCCACCGAGGCTGAGCCGTCCGCGTTGAACGGTGTCAGGACCGGCGCCAGGACGCCACGCAGGCCTGCGCCATGCGAAGCCTGGCCCTGGGTGGCCGGCGGCGTTTGCGTGGCTGGCAGGACATCAGTGGGGATGCTCATGGGACGTGTCTCCTTCGGTTTCTGTTTGGCCGGCCTGCCTGGCCGGACCTCGTTTGTCTCGGCGCGATAGGCCCGTGGTGGGCCGGGCCGCGACAGGCTGGCTGTGGCACCCATGCCGGGCATTCAGGTGCCAATGCAGTATTGCGTGCCCGCAAACGACGAAGAAGAGTGGCGCGGTTGCTTCAAACGTTAATTATTTTTGTGTTTGCCTTCATTTTCTCGTGTTCTGGCTTATGTGTTCGCCGAAAACGGCCGGATACGGGCTCCGGCGTGGCCTAAGCCTTGGGTTGACTCGCGGCCGGCGCCCCCGGTGCTTCGAGCCCCAGATCCATCGCCGTCTGCAGGAACGCCTGCACCAGCCGCATGCGCGCCGACGAACGTCCCCACAGCAGCCCCACCACGCGTTTCGGGAACGCATGCGGCAGCGGCCATTTGGCAAGCGCCAGACCGCCAAAACGGGTCATCAGCCAGTCCGGCACCAACGACACGCCAAGGCCACGGTCGACCATCACCGCAATCGCATCGAGCCCGTCCAGTTCGCAGCGTTGATGCGGCTTGATGCCGTGCTGATGCAGATAGCCGTCGGCGAGCTGACCGCCCACCACGTTGCGGTCGTAGCGCAAGAATGGCTGGCTGCGCAGTGCTTCGTGCACATCGCTCACCTGCATTGAAGCTGGCGTGAGCAACACCAGCGGTTCTTCACGAAACGTATGCCAGTCGCAGCTTTTGGGCAGATCGAAGAGCGGCTGAACCAGCACTGCGGCATCCAGATCGCCATTGACGACCTTGCGGTACAGATCGACCGAGGTGCCCGGCTCCAGATAGATATCCATCTGCGGATGCCGCGCGAGCAGTTTGCCGAGCACGTCAGGGATCAGGCTCGTCATCATGGTGGGCGTGCCGCCCAGGCGGAGTTCGCCGGCCAGCTCCGAAGCGTCGTTCAGATCCGACTTCAGATCGCGGATGTCGTGCAGGACGGCGCGCGCCCGCTCGAGAATGCGCTCGCCGGCTTCGGTCGTTCCCACCGTGCGGCCCGAGCGGCGCACGAGTTTGGCCCCCAGCTCTTCTTCGAGCATCTTGACGCGTTGCGCCACCGCAGCAGGCGTCAGATCGAGCCTGCGGGCGGCTTCCGCAATCGAGCCCAACTCGACCACGTAGACAAAGCTTTGCAGATAGCGCGAGTCCATCGAATAAAACTTTTATCTTTTGAAGAAGCCAAAGCATACTGTTTTTGATGCCTCACGGCTATCACACTGCGTTCATGCCAGATCCGCGCAACACGTGGACCGGTACCCAAAAAATGGAGGAGTGTTCAAATGCCCAGAATTGAATCAGTGTCGGTCTGCGCAGCCGGCGTCCCGCTCGATCGCGTCACCTCGTTTGCCACCCGTACTGTGTCCACCCGCCACTATGGCCTCGTAAAGGTGCGTTCGAGCGACGGCGTCGAGGGCATTGGCTTTTGCTACGTGGGCAGTGCGGGCGGTGAGCTGCTGCGTATCGCGGTGGAGCAATTGCTGGCACCGGTACTGATCGGTAAGGACTCTTATGCAGTGGAGGGCCTGTGGCAGGCGATGTACCAGGAGGCGCTGCTGCAGGGGCGCGCCGGGACGGTGATGCGTGCCATCAGTATTCTCGATACGGCGCTGTGGGATCTGAATGCGCGCACGCACGGCGTGCCGCTGCACAAATACCTCGGCGCCAACGAACTCGAAACTGTGCCGGCCTACGCGAGCGGTGGCTATTATCTGGAGGGCAAGACGCCGGAAATGCTCGGTGAGGAGATGGCGGGCTACGTCGAACTGGGCTTCAAGGCCGTCAAGATGAAGGGCGGACGTCTCTCGCCGCGCGAAGAGGAGGCACGGGTGAGGGCGGCACGCGAGGCGGTTGGTCCGGACGTCGAACTGATGATCGACATCAACAATGGCTGGGCCGATGTCACGCAAGCGCTGCAGCACGTGCGCCGTATCGAGCAGTTCGATCCGTACTTTATTGAAGAGCCGTTTTCACCGGACGACATCGATAATCATGCGCGTCTCGCCAGGCTTACGCGTGTGCCGGTTGCCACTGGCGAGATCGGTTACGGCCGCTGGTACCACAAGGAACTGCTCGACAAGGGCGGTGCGGCGATCCTGCAGTCGGATGCGCTGGTGTGCGGCGGCATTACCGAGTGGCGTCGCATCGCGGCGACTGCGGCGAGCTATGGGGTTGTGATGTGCCCTCACTGGTTCCACGATGCGCATGCGCCGCTTGTGGCGGCCACTCCGAATGCCCGGTACGTGGAGTACTTCTGGGACGATCAGGTGCTTAACTTCCGTCGTTTGATCGACCGGCAACTCGCGCACAAGAACGGCAGGATCATCTTGCATCAGACACCGGGGCTTGGTTTCGACTTCGATGAACAGGCGGTAGCGAAGTATGGGAAGTGGAGTGTGGTGAAGTAGGCGCCCGGTGCAGGCTGAACTGCGCTGGCAATCGCGTCGGCCCCCGCGGCCTGTCTAGCAGCCCTTTCCCGAGAGACGAAAAAGAACGGCACAACAGATCTGTTGTGCCGTTCTTGTGTAACACAACACAAATGTTGTATTATTGCCGTAACTTGTAAACGAGAGGAGGTTTATGAGTTATAGCGAGTTCAGACGGTGGCTAAAAAAACTAGGTGCCGAATTCGAACCCGCCACAGGTAGCCACTTCCGGGTAACGCTCAATGGCAAGACCACGATTTTTCCGGACCATGGCAAGAAGGAAATAGGAACTGGGTTAGTTGAGCAGATCAAGAAGCAACTTGGTATCAAGTGAGGTGACGGCCCCGGCGAAGGTTTTTTTCACAACTGCTCCGTGAGGTGGGCCAAAAGGTTGTTGTATGCATAGATGTGTGACTCACACTTCTATCAATGGGTGTGATAACCAGGAGAATCAAATCGCCATGCTGTCTTATCCTGTGAAACTGGAGCTGGATACGAACAACACGTACCTGGTGACCTTCCCGGATATCCCCGAAGCTGTATCGGTCGGAGACGATAAAGACGAGGCGCTGCTTAACGCACTGGACGCACTGGAAAGCGCCATTGAGATTTACTTCGATGAGAAGCGGGAAATTCCTGCTCCCTCAAAGCCGAAGAAAGGACAAGCAGTTGTGACGTTGCCGGCACTCGTCGTCTCCAAGGTTTTGCTTGCCAACGAGATGATGCGCCAAGGGATCAGGAAATCAGAACTTGCACGTCGTCTGGACGTACACATGCCGCAGGTCGATCGGTTACTCGATCCGCGTCACTCGTCCAAACTCGACGCCATTGAAGCGGCGTTTAACAAGCTGGGCAAGCGACTGGAAGTGTCTATCGTCTGACGAGAGCGATACGAGATTCGTCCCCGGAGTGCGTTCGTGCCTCCGGGGACTTTGTATTTGCGGTCGAGTTGCCCCGGATTATCCCAGAGCCGTAACCCGCCGCGCCCGGCGCCGCAAATACAGATTGTTGAGAACCAGCGCGGCGCCGGTCAGGCAGGCACCGGCAATCTGCGCCGGCGTGGCGATCACGCCGGCCAACGCCGAGACGATAAACGTCGTGAGCGGCACGACGTCCATGAAAAGCACCCCGTTCAATGGCGTCAGGATCCGGTTGCCGAGATTCCAGCTGAGGATGCCGATAAAGCCCGCGCCAAGTCCCATATACAGCAGATGCGGTGTGATCGCGCCCACCGCCGCGAGCCGCGGCACCGCGATCGCGTGCACGGCAAAGAGCGCGAGGTTGAGTGCGATGATCGTGGTGAGGCCAAGCCAGATCGTCAGCGTCGTGTATCTGAGCGGCGACCACTGCTTGAAAAACGTCGCACCGAACGTATAGATCACCCAGCAGAGCGCGCCGGCCACGATAAGTGCATTGGCCGCGTAATGCTGTGGCTCGTGCAGCAGCCCGCCGATATCCCCCTTGGTCACCACCAGTGCGATACCGCAAAACGACAGCAGAATGAACAGAAAGGAATAGACCGGCGGCAACACTCGCCGGACTACCGAATTGACGAGCAGCCCGAGCATGGGCTGGGTGGCCATCATGATCGACGCGGTGAGCGCGCCATCGCGTCCTGCCAGTTGCTGGCCAAGAAAGACGAATGCGCCAAAACCCGCGAAGCCGATCGAACCGAGCAGCCACGCGAGCACGACCGGTTCGCCTTGCAGACGAAAAGCGGCGCTGCCTTCCTTGCGATGCAGCAGCATCAGAAATGCTGCTCCCGCAACCAGATAGCGCAGCGACGTGAAGGAGAACGGATCGATGCGAGTGAGCGCACTCGTCATCACCGGGAACATCAGTCCGAAGGACACCGTTGCGACGAGACAGCAAAACAGGCCTTTCGCATAGCTGCCATATGCGGCGACGAGTGGGCCTGGCGCGGCTGCAGCGCTGGATTCATGATTCACGGCGACGGACGGTTCGAGTGTTTTATTCATGAATGAATGGTCAAAAAATAGATAAAGACGAACCGCCGTGGCGTCTTCGCCGTGGAACTGTCCGTGTCCATACGTTTTATCTGAACGCTGTTATTTCGTGGCGTTTTATTCAGAAAACCCTGCAAGCGGCCGCGTCATGAACCGCATACACCAAAAAGCCAATCGACCCAACACTGGTCCGAATATTATGACTGATCGTTCAATAATACAAGGCGAGTTTCGAAGCCATAGAGCAAATCACAGCCACCTCGATGCACACCGTTCGCAACCCCGCGCAGACCGCCCAGGTGGGAACATACCCGATGCTCGTCGTCACACGGACAGGCTATGCTGAGCACGTTTTTGCTCGCCCGTCAGGCCGGCAGAATCAGCCGTCGACACCCGTCAGCTTACATTCTCCTTCCTGACAGATTTGCCATTTTGGCGCCATGCAGACGTTGGTGCCAACCAACTAGCATAGGCTCAGATTTACCGTGGGACATGTGTGGCTTCGCCGGTCAGCGGGGGCGACCGGTTTGGCATTGCGTCCGCTAGCGTTGCGGCACGCGGCGTTCATCCGTTTGTGATTCGCCCGGATGTCATGCGTGCACGTCACCGTTGATCCGGCGTGAACGTAACGCGTACGACGCGTACGTTCAGGTCACGGCGACTTCTCATCCTTTCCAGAATTCTTTCGGGCGCGTTTCAATGTGGATTGTCAACGTTGCGCTAAAGCGGCCATACACGTTCATCGTGATGGCTATTCTGATCCTGCTGGCGACGCCGTTCGTGCTGTTGACGACGCCAGTCGACGTGTTGCCGGAAATCAATATTCCGGTCGTCAGCATCATCTGGAGCTACACGGGTCTGTCGGCCGAAGACATGGCCAACCGGATCACCTCCGTCAATGAGCGGAGTCTGACGACGACGGTGAACGACATCGAGCACATCGAGTCGCAATCGCTCGCCGGCATCACGATCATCAAGCTGTTCCTGCAGCCGAACGCCAACATTCAGACCGCCATCGCCCAGACGGTTGCGGTCGAACAGGCGCAGTTGAAGCAGATGCCGCCGGGCGCCACGCCGCCGCTGGTGATCAGCTATTCGGCATCCAGTATTCCGGTGATCCAGCTCGGCCTGTCGAGTCCGAAAGAGTCGGAGCAGGATCTCAACGACGTCGCGCTCAACTTCCTGCGTCCGCAACTCGTGACGATCCCAGGGGCAGCCGTGCCTTACCCCTACGGCGGTAAAACACGGCTCGTTTCAGTCGACCTGGACACGCGCGCCTTGCTCGCAAAAGGCATGACGCCTTCCGACGTGGTGAATGCCTTTAACGCGCAGAACCTGATTTTGCCAACCGGCACGGCCAAGATCGGGCCCAAGGAATACACCGTCAACATGAACGGGTCGCCCGCCACGATCGCGGGCCTCAACGACATGCCGGTGCGCACGCTCAATGGCGCGACCACCTATCTGCGAGAGGTCGCGCATGTGCGCGACGGCTACTCTCCTCAGACCAATATCGTGCGCCAGGATGGCCATCGCGGCGTGCTGATGTCGGTGCTCAAGACCGGCAGTGCCTCGACACTGGCGATCGTCGATTCGTTGAAGGCGCTGCTGCCCACCGCGCGGGCCGCCTTGCCGCCTGACCTCGACGTCAAGGCGCTGTTCGACCAGTCGGTGTTCGTGAAGGCGGCGGTGCAGGGCGTGATCCGCGAAGCGCTCGTTGCGGCCGCGCTGACCGCAGCGATGATTCTGCTGTTTCTCGGCAACTGGCGAAGCACCTGCATTATTGCGGTGTCGATTCCTCTGTCGATTCTCACCTCGCTGATCGTCCTGCATGCGTTAGGTCAGACGATCAACATCATGACGCTGGGCGGCCTTGCGCTGGCGGTCGGGATTCTGGTGGACGACGCCACGGTGACAATCGAGAACATCGAACGGCACCTGCATATGGGCACGGATCTGCACGAGGCGATTCTCGAAGGTGCCGGCGAAATCGCGGTGCCTGCGCTCGTCTCCACGCTGTGTATCTGTATCGTGTTCGTGCCGATGTTCTTCCTGACGGGCGTGGCGAAATACCTGTTCGTGCCGCTTGCCGAAGCCGTGGTGTTCGCGATGATCGCGTCGTACATCCTCTCGCGTACGCTGGTGCCGACGCTCGCCATGCTGCTGATGGGTCACGCGCACGCGCCGAAAGCGGGCAGCAAGCCAAATCTGTTCATGCGGCTTTACCATCGCTTCGACGCCGGCTTCGAGCGCATGCGTGCAGCTTATATCGTCATCCTGAGTACCGTGCTGGTACGTCGCGGCAGGTTCGGCACCATCTTCCTCGGTTTCTGCATAGTTTCGATGGGCCTGGTGTTCGTGCTCGGCGAAGATTTCTTCCCGGCGGTCGATGCTGGCGATATCCGTCTGCACATGCGCGCACCGACCGGCACGCGGATTGAAGAAACCGCGCGTCTTGCCGATGAAGTGGAAAAGGTTGTACGTGAAGTGGTGCCGCAGAAAGAACTGGTGACGATTCTCGACAACCTGGGGTTGCCGTATAGCGGTATCAACCTATCCTATAGCAATTCCGGCACGATCGGCACGCTGGACGGCGAGATTCAGGTGGCGCTTAACGAGGACCACAAGCCTACCCAGACCTATGTCGACAAGCTGCGCCAGATCCTGCCGCAGCGCTTTCCGGGCGTGGAATTTTTCTTCCAGCCGGCCGACATCGTGACGCAGATCCTGAACTTCGGGTTGCCTGCCGCCATCGATGTGCAGGTTGTCGGCAACGACCAGCAAGGCAACTTCGACGTGGCGCGTAAGCTCTACAAGCAGGTGAGGCTGATTCCCGGCACGGTGGACACGCACATCCAGCAACTGGTCGACGAGCCGGTGATCAATCTGGACATGGATCGCACCCGCTTGCAGCAGTTGAACCTCAACGCCAACAACGTGGCGCAGAACGTGCTCATCTCATTGTCGGGCAGCACGCAGACATCGCCGAGCTTCTGGTTCAACAACAAGAACGGCGTCGAGTACAGCGTGGCGATACAGACGCCGCAGTACGACATCTCGTCGATCGATCAGTTGTTGCGCACGCCTGTGTCGGCGACGGCCAACGGGCCGACGCAACTGCTCGGCAACCTGGTGCGGGTCGGGCCGCAAACGCAGTTCGCACTCGTGTCGCACTACAACATCCGGCCGGTGATCGACCTGTATGTGAGTGTCGAAAAACGCGACCTGGGCAGCGTCGCGGCGCAGGTGAACAAGCTGGTGGAGCAGGCCCGTGCGACGCTGCCGCGCGGCAGCCAGATCGTGGTGCGCGGCCAGGTGCAGACCATGCGCACGTCGTTCTTCGGTTTGGGCGTGGGCGTTGCGATGGCCATCGTGCTGGTGTATCTGCTGATCGTCGTGAACTTCCAGTCGTGGGTCGATCCGCTGATCATCATTAGCGCGTTGCCGGCGGCTTTGGCCGGGATCATGTGGATGCTGTTCCTCACCGGCACGCACCTGAGCGTGCCGGCGTTGACCGGCGCCATCATGACCATGGGCGTGGCGACCGCGAACAGTATTCTGATGGTGTCGTTCGCGCGGCAGCGCCTGCACGCCGGCGCGCCGCCGCTGACCGCGGCGCTCGAGGCAGGTGCGAGCCGGATCCGCCCGGTGCTGATGACGGCCTTCGCCATGATTATCGGCATGATTCCGATGGCGCTGGGTCTCGGCGAAGGGGCGGAGCAGAATGCGCCGCTTGGCCGTGCGGTGATCGGCGGCCTGCTGTTTGCAACGATTTCAACGCTCTTTTTTGTGCCGCTGGTTTTTGCGGCGATCCATACGCGCCTCGCTCGCCGTAACGGTGGCGCGCATGGCGAGCAGGGCCCCGACGACGGCGCTAGCGCCGGCGATGGCAAGCACGCGTAACGTTAAATGACGGCTGACTGAGATGACCGAAAAAACTCATGCTTCGCTAGCAATCCCCGCGCGGGACACTGAGGATGGGCACGCTTTGCCGCCCCGCCACCAGGAATGGAAACGCGCCAAGATCGCGATCTGGATCGTGCTCGTGCTGCTTGCGCTCGGTGCCTTGCGCACCGTGGTGGCGGACATCCTGCAAAACCGTTCGGTGGCCGAAACGACCCAGCAGAACGCGTTGCAATACGTGAACGTGGTGACGCCCAAACAGGCCGACGGCAGCGGTAATACGCTGCTGCCGGGTACGCTGCGCGGCTATGTCGAATCGCCGATCTTCGCGCGCGCCACCGGTTATCTGCTGCACTGGTACGTCGATATCGGCGCGCACGTGAAGGCGGGGCAGTTGCTGGCCGATCTCGACACGCCGGAAATCGACCAGGAACTGCAGCAGGCCAAGGCACAGCGCGATCAGATCAACTCGAGCCTTGGCCTCGCCAAGAGTTCATACGAGCGCTGGCAGCAGCTGCGCACGCGCGATGCGGTCTCGCAACAGGAACTGGACGAGCGGCAGAGCACTTATACGCAGGACCTGGCGAATCTCGCCGCGGCGGACGCCAACGTGCGGCGCCTGAACCAGCTCGAATCGTTCAAGCGGATCGTGGCGCCGTTCGACGGCGTGGTGACGCAGCGTAACGTGGATGTCGGCGACCTGATCGATGCCGGCAGCGGCACGAGCCGCGCATTGTTCGCGCTGGCACAGTCCGATCCGCTGCGCGTCTATGTGCAGATGCCGCAGGCTTACTCGCAGAACGTGAAAGTCGGCCAGGAGGTCGTGGTGACCCAGGCCGAATTGCCGGGTAAGCAGTTCCACGGCACCATCACGCACATCGCCGGTGCGATCGACGTGCCGACCCGTTCGTTGCAGATCGAAGTGCGTCTGCCGAATGCGGACGGCGCGCTGCGCCCGGGAGCCTATGTGCAGGTTGCAGTACCGTCGACGACGCACGCCAATATCCTCGTGCCGGGCAATGCGTTGCTGTTCCGCGCACAAGGTACGCAGATGGCCGTTGTCGACAGCAACGGTATCGTGCATCTGCGCAAGGTCGTGATTGCACAGGATCTCGGCAACACGCTCGAAGTCGAAAGCGGCATCGAGCCGACCGACAAGATCATCATCAACCCGAGCGATTCGATTGCCGATGGCGATCACGTGCAAGTCCAGCAGCCGTCGGCCACCAACAAGGGGGCGGCGTGATGCGCGGGTGCCCGATCGCCGTGCCGCCGCTGCGTATGATGGCTGCGGCTGTGGGGGCTGCGCTGCTGGCAGCCTGCACCGTGGGCCCCGATTACCATCAGCCGCATGCCGATGCACCGCCTGAGTGGCGCACCGACTCTTACTGGCACGTGGCAGAGCCCTCGCACGCGCCGATGGATCTGACCTGGTGGATGAGCTTTAACGACGCTGCGCTCAATACGCTGGAAGGCCAGGCGCTCGACCAGAACCAGACACTCGCCGCTGCGGTCGCGCATTACGAGCAAGCCAAGGCGACGCTCGCCAACACCGCGGCGCAGGAGATACCCGAGGTCGATCTCGGCGGCCAGGCGGAGCGGTTGAAGATCTCGAAGAACCGTCCGGTCACTACCTATTCGACGCCGAACCAGTCGACCGTGCAGAACGGCCTGATTGTCGGACCGCAAATCGACTACGACACGGACCTGTTCGGCCGGATCCGTCGCGAGGTGGAAGGGGCCAAGGCCTCCGCCGAGCAGTCAGCCGACGATCTCGCCAATGCGCGACTCGTGCTGACGACTGATCTCGCCAGCGACTACTACTCGTTGCGCGAACTCGACGCCGAGATCGACGTGTTAAACCGCTCCGTGGTCCTGCAGCAGAAAGCGCTCGACTACGTGACGTCGGAACACGATCTGGGCTCGGTGTCCGGGCTCGACGTGCTGCAGCAGAAGTCGGAGCTGGATTCAACCCAGGTGCAGGCGCAACTGCTGCTCGTGCAACGGGCGCAGTTCGAGCATGCGATTGCCGCGCTGGTCGGCGTGCCGGCGCCGCAATTCTCGATCGAGCCCAAGGTGATCGAGACGAAGGTGCCCGAAATTCCGCTAGGTGTGCCAAGCGATGTGCTGCAACGGCGCCCGGATGTGGCCTCGGCGGAGCGCGCGATGGCTGCGGCGAATGCGCAGATCGGCGTCGCCAAGGCGGCTTTTTTCCCGACGCTGACGCTCACGCCGAGTATCGGCTGGCAGAGCACTAATTTCGCCGATCTGCTGAGCGCGCCCAGTCTGATGTGGACGCTCGGCGCGGCTGTTTCGCAGGTAGTGTTCGACGGCGGGCGCCGCTCGGCGAACGTCAAGTTCGCGAGCGAAGGCTATCAGCAGGCCGAGGCGAATTACCGTCAGACCGTGTTGACCGCGTTCCAGCAGGTGCAGGATGGGGTGACCGGCCTGTCGGTGCTGGATGGCGCGTCCAGACAGTCGCATCAGGCCGTGGTCGATGCGCAGAGCCTGCTGTCGCTCGCCAACGACCGCTATTCGGGCGGCCTCGTTGCCTATCTGGACGTCATCACCGCGCAGCAGTCGCTGCTGACGAGCGAGCGTCAGGATGTGCAGATTCACGGCCAGCAGATGACCATGTCGGTCTCGCTGGTAAAGGCATTGGGCGGCGGCTGGGATGTCAGCCAACCGGTCACGGACAAGCAGGCAATGAACAACCATCCGAACTGACAATTGCCAGGTACGTACCCGGCATGGACCGGGCATGACCAGGAAAAAGGGGGGAGTGCCCGTCTCGCGCACGGGAAAACGGGGCGTTTCGTATAATGTAAGGAATTAGGGGGCGTGAATGAAACTGCTCATCGTCGAAGATGAACACAAGGTGGTGGACTACCTGCGCTCGGGTTTGACCGAGCAGGGCTGGGTGGTCGACATTGCGCTCGATGGCGAAGAGGGCATGCATCTGGCCACCGAGTTCGACTACGACGTGATCGTCCTCGATGTGATGCTGCCCAAGCGCGACGGCTTCAGCGTGCTCAAGGCGCTGCGCATGCGCAAGTCCACACCGGTCATCATGCTGACCGCTCGCGACCACATCAACGACCGCGTGCGCGGTCTGCGCGAAGGAGCGGACGACTATCTGACCAAACCGTTTTCGTTTCTCGAACTGGTGGAGCGCCTGCATGCTCTCGCGCGCCGCACCCGTTCGCAGGAATCGACGCTGATTTCGGTCGGCGATCTGTTTGTCGATCTGATTGGCCGGCGCGCCACGCGCGACGGCGTGCGCCTCGACCTCACCGCCAAGGAATTCCAGCTGCTGAGCGTGCTGGCACGCCGCCAGGGCGATATCCTGTCGAAGACGGCGATTACCGAACTGGTCTGGGACGTCAACTTCGATAGTCATACGAACGTTGTCGAAACCGCCATCAAGCGCCTGCGCGCCAAACTGGACGGTCCATTTCGCACCAAGCTTCTGCATACGGTGCGCGGCATGGGTTATGTGCTCGAGGTACGGGAGGAGGCAGAATTGCTATGACCCGCTCAATTAACCGCTCGATTGCGCGCCGCCTTGCGATGATGTTTGCCCTCGTCGCATTGTCGGTGTTCACGCTGGTCGGCTCGGGCCTGTTTCTCGTGATGCGCTCGCAGCTGGATCACCATTTGCGCGAGTCGCTCGACGACCGCATGGAGATCGCGAAGATCATCGTGTACCACTCGGTTACGCTGGATAAATGGCGGATGGCGCGCGAGAAGCTGACCGATATGTCGCCGCGCGACGGTGCGACGATGTACTCGGTTTCTAGCGACGATCCGGATTTCCACTACGGTGCGCCGGTTCAGGGGCGCGTCACCGATAGCTGGGCGGGCGGTTATACGCGGGTCGAGCCCGTGGCGGGCGGGCCGGCCATGCTGACGCGCACGCTGGTGGTGCCGCCAGCGGGCGTGCGGCCAGCGGTGCAACTGCAGGTGGCGGCAAGTTGTCAGCCGAATGTGCGCACCATGCGGGCCTTCGGCGCCGCGCTCACCGCGCTGTCTACCTTGGGCAGTCTTGCGGTGCTGCTCCTCAGTTACTCGGTCACGCGTATCGGTCTCGCGCCGCTCAGGCGTCTGACCAAGGACGCCTCCGAGGTCAGTCCGAACAACCGTTCGCAGCGCCTGAATACGGCGGCGCTGCCGCACGAACTGAACGATCTGGCCCATTCCTTCAACGGCGCGCTGGAGCGGCTCGACGGCGCTTACGGGCGGCTCGAGTCGTTCAATGCCGACGTGGCCCATGAACTGCGCACGCCGGTGACGATTCTGATCGGTCAAACCGAGGTTGCGTTGACACGCAACCGTTCCGTGGAAGATCTGCGTCACACGCTGCAGTCGAATCTGGAAGAGTTCGAACGCATGCGCGGGATCATCAACGACATGCTGTTTCTTGCGCGGGCCGATCAGGGCGAGCGCGCCACGGGGCTCGTCGAAGTGTCGCTCGCCGCGGAAGTGGCGCGCACGCTGGAGTTTCTCGAGATTCCGTTCGACGAGGCACAGGTGCGCGCCGTGTCACGCGGCGATGCGTTTGCGCCGGTCAACCGTTCGCTGTTCGGCCGCGCCTGTACCAATCTGCTGATGAATGCGATCCAGCACTGCGCGCCCGGCGACACGGTCACGGTGACGATTTCGCGCCAGGACGGTCAGGTGCGGATCGCGGTGGCGAACCCAGGTCAGGCGATCGACCCGTCGAGACTGGATCATCTGTTCGACCGCTTCTACCGGGCGGAAGAGTCACGCACGAATAGCCGCGAGAATCACGGCCTCGGTCTTGCGATCGTCAAGGCGATCGCCGAGATGCACCGCGGCAAGGTGTCGGTCGAGAGCGCGAACGGCGTCAACATGTTCGCGTTTTCGGTCGATGCGCCGTGGGTCGATGTACAGTCGGAGCAGGAAGTGCAAACGGTACGCGAACCCGTTATGACCGTCGAGCGCAACAACGTCGTGAGCGGTCACGGCGTGACGCCTGAGCCGGCCCCGGCTGGGCGTTGACAGGCGGCAGGTGACTCGGATGAACAGGCCTGCGCGATAGCGTCAGGCCCTGAGTTGTCGGCCGCGCCAGCGTGCGCTATGGCTTTTCGATTCGCGGCAACGTCTTCACGGCAACCAGCGCCACCATGGCCATCACTGGAAACACCAGCGCGCTGGCTTCAGCGTGCGCGGCGCTCGCGTGCCGCCTTGGCCAGAGTGTCCAGTACGGGCTCGGTCTGCACCCAGCTCAGACACGCATCGGTGATCGACACGCCGCAGCGCAGCGGCACGCCCGGCTTCAGATCCTGGCGGCCTTCCTCCAGATTGCTCTCGATCATCACGCCGATGATGCGCTTTTCGCCTTGACTGAGCTGCTGCGCCAGGTCTTGCGCCACTTCGATCTGTCGCAGATGCGACTTGCCCGAATTGGCATGCGAGCAGTCGATCATGACCTGCTCGCGCAAGCCCGCCTTTCTGAGCGCCGCGCAACTCTCTTCCACTGAGGCGCTGTCGTAGTTCGGCCCTTTCTTGCCGCCACGCAGAATCACGTGCGCGTCGTCGTTGCCGCGCGTTTCGAAGATCGCCGCCATGCCCATTTTGGTCATGCCCATGAACGCGTGGCTGGCTCGTGCCGCCACGATCGCGTCGGCGGCGATCTGCACGCCGCCATCGGTGCCGTTCTTGAAGCCGATCGGGCAGCTCATGCCCGAAGCAAGCTGACGGTGGCTCGGGCTTTCGGTAGTGCGCGCGCCAATCGCGCCCCACGCCACGAGATCGGCGATGTATTGCGGGCTCAGCAGATCGAGGAATTCGGTCGCGGTGGGCAAACCGAGTTCGCTGATTTCCAGCAGCAGTTGACGCGCCCGGCGCAGCCCCTCGTTGATGCGGAAACTGCCGTCGAGACGCGGGTCGTTGATATAGCCTTTCCAGCCCACCGTGGTGCGCGGTTTTTCGAAGTACACGCGCATCACGATCAGCAGGTCTTCGCTCAGCGCATCCGCGGCGTGCTTGAGGCGGCGCGCGTAGTCGAGCGCCTGGTCGTGGTCGTGGATCGAACACGGGCCGACCACTACCACCAGCCGGTCGTCGCGACCGTGCAGGATGTCGGCAATGGCCACGCGGCTTTGCTCGACGAGCGTTTGCACGCCCAGCGGTACCGGCAGCTCGTCCTGCAGCAGTGCCGGTGAAATGAGCGGGCGTACCGCGCCGATCCGCACGTCGTCGATACGGGTCGTGTCCTGGGTCGGGTCGGCCACACCGACTTCGCGGTCATGTAAAGGATTGTCGATGCTGCTCAAAATGCTCTCCTGAAGGCACGGTCGTAGCCCTCGATTATCGCACTCGCCGCGCGTGCCGCGCTCGCTGGGCGGTTAGTGGCCGTCCCGCATGCTAAACGGAACAGGATCGATATGATCTTTTTTGAAAAAAGTACTATTGTGGCGGACAACTTCAAGAGCGCGACAGTGAGCCATGGCGGCAGGCTGTCGACCCGGGCATGCAGGGAGGCAGGCAGTGACGGATCTGATGAAAGCGTTGTTGGGCGGCGGTGGTCAATTGAGGCGGAAAATCGTCGGGCTATACGGCTTCCTGGTGGTGTTCAACATCGCCGCCTGGCTATGGGCGTTCATCGCGTTTCACCACTATCCGCTGCTGATGGGTACGAGCCTGCTGGCCTATTCGTTCGGCTTGCGGCATGCGGTGGATGCCGATCACATCGCCGCCATCGACAACGTGACGCGCAAGCTGATGCAGGCCGGCAAGCGGCCGGTCAGCATCGGGCTGATGTTTTCGCTCGGGCATTCCACGATCGTGGTGCTGGCCTCGGCCGGCATCGCCGCCACGGCCCTGGCGCTGCAAAGCCGGATGGATGGGCTCAAGGAAATCGGTGCGGTGATCGGCACGATCGTCTCCACACTGTTCCTGTTCGCGATTGCGCTGATGAACCTCGTGATCCTGCGCTCGGTGATCCGCGCGTTTCGCCGCGTGCGCAACGGGGAGCCCTACAACGACGAAGACTTCGATCTGCTGCTGAACAACCGCGGTTTTCTTGCACGCATTTTCCGCCCGCTGTTCCGTCTGATCACGAAAAGCCGGCATATGTACCTGCTGGGTTTTCTGTTCGGCCTTGGCTTCGATACTGCAACTGAGGTTGGTTTGCTGGGCATTTCCGCGGCGAGCGCGGCGCAAGGGCTGCCGATCTGGTCGATCCTGGTGTTTCCGGTGCTGTTCACTGCGGGCATGACGCTGATCGATTCCACCGACAGCATCCTGATGCTGGGCGCCTATGGCTGGGCCTTCGTCAAGCCGATCCGCAAGCTCTACTACAACATCACCATCACCACGATCTCGGTCGTCGTGGCGCTGCTGGTGGGTGGGATCGAAGGGCTTGGGTTGCTCGCCGACCAGCTGCATCTGTCGGGTGCGTTCTGGAGTTTCATCGGCAGCCTGAACGACAATTTCGGCCTCATTGGCTATGGGATCGTCGGCGTGTTTATCGTCAGCTGGCTGCTTTCGGCGGCTATCTACCGGTGGAAGCGGTTCGAAGAGGCGGACATTCAGGCTGAATCGCTTTGATGAGGCCGAAGCTGACACTGGCGCGACGAGGGCGCTTCGAGCCACGACTTGCCGCGTGCCGACCGCAAGCCTACTGCGTGCCATTGCGCAGAAAATCGTGCTGCGCAGTCGCTTCTATGCGATTGCGGCCAAGCTGCTTGGCCCGGTAGAGCGCCTGATCGGCGGCCTCGATGATTTCAGCGGTGCCGGCATGTGCCGATTCGAACACCGCAATGCCGACGCTGACGGTGACAAAGAGCCCCGTGGAGGTCTCGTTGCGGATCTTCAGTGCGCGGATTGCGTCCTGCATCGTTAGGGCTACCAGGCGTGCGCCGGCTTCATCGGTTGAGGGCAGAATGGCCGCAAACTCCTCGCCGCCGTAGCGCGCGAGCAGATCGCCGCTGCGCGGCAACGCCGACTGCAGCGCGAGCGCGACGGATACGAGACACCTGTCTCCCGCAGGATGACCATAGCGGTCGTTGAGCATCTTGAAGTAGTCGATATCGATCAGCAGCAGCGCGAGCGGATGCCGGTTGCGCACGGCGCGATTCCACTCGAGCGTCAGCGCGTCGTCGAAACGCCGGCGATTGGCGGTATTGGTCAGCGCATCGGTGAGCGCCATCTGTTCGAGCCGGTCGCGTGCCTCGTGCAGCTCGCGTTGCACGCGGATATACCGGGCCTGCAGCGTAGTCGAGCGCGTGGCATAGACCACGAGAGCCGTGAAAATCCCCACCGTTCCTGCATAAAAATGCTCGTGTATCAGCGAGATGCTGAGCGCGAGCAGGGCCACCGTATAGAAGATCGGACTGACGTTCTCGATGAACAGCGCGAGCGCCTGCTTGTGCTTCACCTCCTCGAGCAGCGGGCGCGACGGCCGCGACGCCACCGCTGCCACGGCGAGGAACAGGAACGGCAGATCGACGAGGATGTCCATCGGCGCGTGCCCATCGGTCGAGGCGGCCCAGTTGTTATAGACGTAGGCCGCGACGGCGTAGATCCACAGGAAGCAGAACAGCAGCGCATAGAATCTGCGCTCCTGTCCACGCGGCTGGGCAAGCAGACGCAGGCTCGCGGCGATCGCGAGAATGACGTTCTCGGCGTTGTAGGTCAGAACCAGGGTTGTAGCCGAGACTGGCTCGAGCGGGGCGTCGGAAAACGGCACCACGGAGAAAATGCTCACGTACAGGAGAAAGCCGGTCAGCAGCGCCTGGGCCGCGTCCATCCAGATGAAGAAGGGGATGCGTTGCTTGTCCGATACCGACGAAACGGCGAGCAGAACCGGTACGCCATACAGGAAGAACGAGAAATCGGAGAACCACGCGGCGCTTTGCGGAATGTGCTGGAAAATATCTTCCCAGGCACTCAGGAAGATGCCGCACGTCCACAAAAACATCCCGGCGCTCAGCAGAATCCAGGGCGAACGCGACGCGGGAAGCTCGGTCGCGGCCCGCCAGCAGCAACTGGCGCAGGCAAGCGAGGGCGCCAGCACCATGAACGGGTAGGTGACGACCGTTGCCTGCGCACGAAACGCCAGTAGACATATGACGTGCAGGCACACGAGCGAAACGGCGATCAGCGCGAGGTATGTCAGCTTCGGCGGACGGCGCACGGTTTGACCCCGGAGTCAGTTTTCAGTCTGCGGCCGGCATGGCGAAAACCTTGTCCCCCACCATTGCCGACCGTTGCGGTGCATTTTTTAGATTATATGGACAATATCCCTGCGCGTAGCAGCCGGCAACCCGTAATGCGCGATTACGTTGCGGCGCCAGGGGTTTGTGAGGTGACGCTGTCGATTCTTCGATCTCCCGTTCGTCGTGAAGGTAGGGCGGTATCGACGGTCATGCGGCAAAGCCAGGCCGCGCATCAGACCGTTTTTTGCGCCCTTATTTCCTCGAAACCAGGCAGGAGGTAACGGATGATTTACACGGATGGATTTGCCCAAGGCCTGAAGCCGGCCCGGGTGCTGGCGCAGTCGCCGCGGCGATTCCCGGGCGAAGACGCGCGCTATCGCGAGGCCCGCAATGCGCTGCTGGCGGAAGAAATCGAACTGCGTCGCCATATCGAGCGGGTGGCCGCCCTGCGTCGCGCGCTGCCGACAGGCGGGAAGGTGCCACAGGAGTACCGCTTCGACGGCGAACACGGGCCGGCGACGCTCGCGGAGATGTTCGGTACCCACGATACCCTGATCGTCTACAACTGGATGTACGGTCCGAAGACTGCACGCTCATGTCCGATGTGCACGTCGTGTCTGAGCGCCCTCGACGGCCAGATGCCCGATATTCTGCAACGGGTGGCGTTCGCGGTGGTTGCGCGATCACCTATCGAGCGGTTGGTAGCGTTCAAAAACGAGCGGGGTTGGCGCCACCTGAGGCTGTATTCGTCGGGCGGCAACAGCTTCAATCGCGATTACGCCAATGAGGACCCGGACGGCGACGACACCCCGGCGTTCAACGTCTTCACGCGCACCGGTGGCGTGCTGCGGCATTTCTGGGGCGAGGAGATGGGACCGCAGACCGCCGATCCCGGTCAGGATCCGCGCGGCGCCCCCGATATCATGCCGCTTTGGACCTTGCTCGACATGACGCCGGCTGGCCGTGGCAAGGACTGGTATCCGAAGCTGGAGTACGACGCGCCGGCGGCGGTCGCCGGCCGCGCTGGATCGTGCTGTCATGACGACACGAACCCGGCCACCGATGGCGGCACCCATGCCGAGCCGACGTGACGGGCGTAAGATACGCGTTCGCATAACGCAGGAGCGGCCTGGCCGGCGCGCAAGGCCGGTGGCCGCTCCGCTTCTTTGGTATCCGCAACGGACGGCATCATGTTTCAGGTTTCTACCGCTTCAACCGAACTTTCCAGGGCTGCCCAGTATGAAGAGCTGATCGCCCAGGCGCGCTCGCTGCTCGCTGACGAGACCGATCGTATCGCCAACGCGGCGAATTTCTCGTCGCTCGTGTTCAACTCGCTCGAAGGCTTGAACTGGGCGGGATTTTATTTCTTCGACGGCGTCGAACTGGTGGTCGGGCCGTTTCAGGGCAAGCCGGCCTGTGTGCGTATCGCGCTCGGCAAGGGCGTGTGCGGGACTGCGGCGCAGACCCGTGCGACCCAGGTCGTGCGTGACGTTCATGAGTTTCCCGGGCATATCGCCTGCGATTCGGCATCGCAGTCGGAAATCGTCGTACCGCTGATTGCCGCCGACGGCTCGTTGATCGGCGTCTGGGACGTCGACAGTCCGCTGATTGCGCGCTTCGACGACGAGGACGCTAGGGGAATGGAGGCGTTGTGCCGGGTGTTCGTCGAACTCGCGTGGGGGCGTGCCGCGGCAAAGTAGCGATGCACGCAGGCATCGTGATCCAGCGGGACGCCAGACAGAAGGTTTTATCGACGTCGCGCATTTTGCGTGGATCCGCCACGACAGCTTTGCCGATCGCGAGAATCCTTTTCATTCGAGTGCAAGGCTCGAACCGGTGCGCTGCGCTTGCGGTTGAGTTGCGGCTGACCCTGCCAGCCGCAACAACCTCAGCTCAGGACTGCTGATAACAGATCACTGCGGTCTACTGCAGGGTCACTGCGCCTGAACCTTCTTGGGCTTGGGCGGTGTTTGCACCTTTGCGTACTGGAACTCAGGCGTTGCCTTCAGTGCGTCCTTGGTCGCGCCCGGCAGATACAGATTGCCGCCACGAATGTCGAGCGCGGCGATGGGCACCGCGACGTCATGCGTGGCGACGCCGAGGAATCCGCCTGCTGCGAGGATAGCCGCCGAAACGGAGCCGTCCGGTGCCACGATCAGGTCTTTGACTGAGCCGATTTTTTCGTTCTGGTCGTTATAGACCGATTTGCCCAGCACGCTCTTCTTCACGCTCCAGCCTTGCAGAAGCGCCTGCGATTGCTCGACCGTGACGCTCAGAGGCTGCGTGCCGGCGACCTGTGCGTGCGCGTCGATACATGCTGCGAGTGCCACTGCTACCAAAACTGCCTTGTGCAAAGCCATATCGTTCACTCCGTGGTTAGATTCGGTTTCGGGCACGTACTTCGTGCGCGCGGTTGCGACGCCGGCCAGGCTTCGCCGCAACCGCGGGTCGCGCGCTGCCGGCGTGGCAGGGCGCGCGGGGAACCATCATACCTTTCAACACGTACCACTGCACTTTAACTGTGCCCACCGGTGAGAAGCCCGTAGTCGCGCCAGCCTCGCGGTGCCAGGCCAACGGCAATCGCGAGCGCTACGTGGCATCTTCTTCTTCGCTGCCTGCCGAAGAGGGCGCTCGCGCGGAAATTCCGTCGTATGAATGGAAATAGCGGCTTGGCGTGGTGCCCATGGCGCGCTTGAACATCGCAATGAAAGCGCTCACGTTGTCGTAGCCGAGCTCGAGCGCCACGCTCGTGACTGGCGTCTGCGTGGCCAGCATTTCGAGTGCGCGCAAGAGGCGCGCTTGTTGCCGCCATTCGGCAAAGCTGAAGCCGGTCTCGTCGACAAAGCGGCGGCTCAAGGTACGCGGCGACATCGCCGCCCACGCGGCCCACTGTTCCAGCCGGCGGTTGTCCGCGAGGTCTTCGGTGAGCGCATGGGCGACGCGCTGCAAGCGGCTGTCGAGGGGCATCGGCAAGCCCAGACGCTCGCGCGGCAAGCTCTGGATTTCGTCGACGATCACGCCTGCCACGCGCAACTGCGCCGTATCGAGCACCGCCGCGCGCCAGCTCGCAGCACGCTTGACGGCTTCCCGCAGCAGCGCCGACATCCTGATCGTGCAGGGTTCGGCGGGCAGCTCCGCACACGCCGCTTCGTCGATATAGACGCTCCAGCCAGAATACGATCCGTGCGAGCGCAGCGAATGCGTCCGATGCGGTGGAATCCAGACCGCGTGCACGGCGGGCACGACCCACTGCTGGTTAGCGATCCCGACCGACAGCAAGCCGTGCAACGCGCCGAGCAACTGGCCGCGGGCGTGCTGATGCGTGGGCGTGATGCGCGTTTCAGCACCGCTGCGTTCGACAGCGATCAGGAAAGGCCCGCTGGCGGATTCCGCCTCGTGCACGGAAATCAAAGGATCTGACATGGCCGGAACGACGTATTGAATGGCCTTTATACCGGAGACGTGCTGGACTCGTCCATCTACAGTGGAATCTTTCCGGCGGCGTGGCTTGATGGGCGGATGCGTGGCCTACCTGCGGCCGGTTCAAATCACCAATGAAGGAAGCTAAAGATGAAAGCACAAGATCTGTTACCCGACCATCTGAATCAGGGGGATATCAATGGGGTTGTGGTGCGCAAGGGAACCGTGGGTGCGTTTCTCGCCAACGCGAGAATCTGGACGGACCGCCGTTCGTCTGCGCAGGGAAGGGCTGACGCAGAGCGCGATATCGTCGACGCCCTGCCGGCACTGCGGGCTTTAGGGATCTTCGAGGTGCTGGAGATCCGCGATGTAGCGCTGCGGTCGATGGTCGAGGCGAACTGAATAATCCGCGAGTCAGGGTGTCCCAGGCGATAATCGCCGGCTTACCCAACTGGCGATTGCCATCACCCTCATGACGCACCCTGCATTTTTCCCCTTCCAGGATCTGGCCAACACCTTGCTGCCGCAAACGGGCGACACGGGCGGCGACGGCTCGCATGACACCTCGCATTTGCAGCGTGTGTGGAAAAATGCGGCGGCGATTCAGGCGAAGGAAGGCGGCGATGCGCAAGTGCTGTTCGCCGCGACGCTGCTGCACGACTGTGTCCCGACCGAGAAAGACTCGCCGCTGCGCAGTCAGGCGTCGCGTCTTTCCGCCGACAAGGCCGCACATGTGCTGCTCGCGCTCGACTGGCCACCCGCCAAGGTTGAAGCCGTCGCGCACGCCGTCGCTGCACACAGTTTTTCAGCTGGCGTTGCGCCGCTGACGGTTGAGGCGAAGACGCTGCAAGACGCGGATCGTTTGGATGCAATCGGCATGCTCGGCGTGGCGCGGTGTTTTTATGTCGCCGGCCGCATGGGCAGCGCGCTGTATGACCCGGTCGATCCGCATGCATCGGAGCGGCCTCTGGATGACCGAAGATTCGCGCTCGATCATTTCCGCGCGAAGCTTCTTAAACTCGCTTCGGGTTTCCAGACTGAAACGGGCGCCTGTTTGGCACAGCTCCGCCATGAACGCCTGCAGCGCTTTCTCGACGAATTCGCGGACGAAATCTGAGCGTTAGTGTGGGTAACCGCAAAAGAGATCAGGTGTCCTGCTCATACTAGCGCTCCGGTTCTCGCAAGGAGAGCCGGAGCGGTCTGAAGAGCTACTACTAGTCGCGCTACGTCCTTAGAACTTGTACGTTGCGCCAATCTGCGCGAATACGCCAAGGTAGTTATAAATCGACGTGTCGTAACCGCTCTGGTCCAGCGTGCCGTTCGCAAAGATCGGATCGTACGGAGGCGTGCGGTTGAAGATGTTGTCGACACCGCCGTAGAGCGTCCAGTGCTTGAAGCCCGTGTACTGCACCATCAGGTTGAACTGGCTATACGAGCCAACCTTGCCCGGAGCGGGGGCCGGCAAGAGATTCTGCGCGTACGGGCCCGTAAACTCCCACGTCAACTGAGCGTCCCACTTCTGGTAATTCCAGTCGATCGAGGTGTTGCCCTTCCAGCGCGGGAAGCTGCCGCCGAACGGTTGCGTGATGGTGTAGTTGTTGCCTGCACCATTGATCGGCGCCTGACCTGGGGTGCCGAGCTTGAAGCTGTTCACGTAAGCCCAGTCAGCCGCGAGAGTGAAGGTACCGACCTTCGTCGGCAGCGCCTGACGCAGCGTGCCTTCAAAGCCGTTCGTGTCGAGGTAGCCCAGGTTCTGATAGGGGATGACTTCGTACAGGAGGTTGCCGTTGGCGTCGGTAACAACCTGCGAAGGCGCACCCTGGCCGATCACGTTGTCGACGCGAATCTTGTACCAGTCGAGGCCGACGTCGGTGGTCCGCGTTGGCGACAGTTCGAAGCCGATGTTGAAGTTCTTCGTATGCTCAGGCGCCAGATTCGGATTACCCTCTGTAATCGAGGTGTAGTTCTGGCCGGTCGCCTGATTCACCTGAAGCCCCAGCGTTTGCGATGCGCTGTTTTCAACGAACGTCGGTGCACGGAAGCCGCGGCTGTACGACGTATACATCGTCAGTGCCTGCACCGGTTGATAACGCAAGGCAAAGCGTGGCGAGAACGCGCCGCCGACATCGCTGTAGTGGTCGTAACGTCCCGACTGGCTGAACGTCAGGTTCTTCACGATCGGAATGTCGATCTGGTAGTACACGGCCGCCACGTTACGCTGGCCATCCACCGTCTGGAGGTCCGGACTGGTGACGATGCCCTGCTCATACTCGTAACCCGGCGTGAGGGTTTCGCTCTGGTGCGTAAACTGCGCGCCGAAACCCACACCCACGTCGCCCGCAGGCAAATGGAACAGGTTTGGCGTCGAAATCGTCGCGTCAACCGTATCGAGCTTCGAGATACCCAGATTGTTCGCGTTCTGGAACAGACCGTTCAGTCCGTTCGGCGTTGACGCGGGATTGCCGAAGTTGAACACGCCGTTCTGGTAGATGTTGGCCAGCGCGCTCGCGTTCAACTGGTTGCTGTACGTGTTCGACACCGTGCTTTGCGAATGGCTGATCGACGTTGCCCAGTCCCAGTCACCGTACGGCAGGCTGAACGAACCCTTAATGCCTGTCGATGCGCGGTAATAGTTGGCATCCGTTGTTTCCGCTACAGCCCTCGGGAAAGCATACGTAAGCGGCGTGTCCACTCCAAACGGGTTATAGGGGTTGCTCGCCGGCACCGTGAAGTTGAATGGCGTGAGCAGCTTCGTCGCCGGATTCCAGATCAGCGTAGGGGCCTGCGGATTCCCGACAACCGGCACACCGTCGTTCTGCGTGGTCTGGTTGTAGCTTTCCAGCAAGTCCGCGTACGCCGTCGTGGTGTCGTTGATCTTGAAGTCAGCGTGAATCTTGGCGTTGTAGCGCTCCATCATCGGCGCGATGGACGTGTCGTTCGCCGTGTTGAAACTGCAGACCGTACCTGCCGAGCCCGCGCTCAGCGAGTTGGTGGACGCCGGATGGGTTGTGCCGCCGCCGAGGCATCCGCCCACAGCCTGCGCGCTGCCATCGGCCATGTTCCAGTATGACGGCGCGAGCAACGAATAACCGCCCGGCTGACCGGTGAAGTCCTGGTTACGCGTCGAGTCGCGGTCGGCCAGCGTGGAACCGTTGTCCTTGTAAGCGCTCGCCGCTACGGTGACGTTGAAGCGGTCCGAATTCAGATCGCCAAAGCCAGCCAGCACGCCAAACTTGTACGTACCATTGCCCGCGCTGTTGCTCACCGAAGTGCCCAGGCTGCCGTCGAGTTGCAGGCCCTGAAAGTCGTGCTTCGTGATGATGTTGACCACGCCGGCGACGGCGTCCGAGCCGTATTGCGAAACGGCCCCGGTCTTCACGATTTCGATGCGGTCGATGTCGTTCAGCGGAAGCGAGTTCAGGTCGAAGAACGAGTCGACGCTGTTCGAAAAGAACGCAAACGGCGCGACACGCTGGCCGTCGAGCAGGACGAGGGTGTATTTTTCGCTGAGACCACGCAGGGCAATACCGGCGGCGCCCGCAGCGAAATTCGAGGTTTGGCCTTCGCTCCAGCTATCGGCCGAGTTCGCCGACGTCTGCCGCAGGAAGTCGGAAACGGTCGTTGCCCCGCTGTCCTGGATGTCTTTCTGGGTAACCGTCTGAACCTGGTTGAAACCGACCTTGTCCGAACTGCGGATCAGCGAACCGGTCACCTGGAAGGTTTGCAGCTGCTTCACCTGGCCGCTGCCCGTGCCGGTGGTGCCTGACGTGCCGCTGGGTGCCGGCGCTGGCGTTGGTGTCGTGCCCGGCGTTGCATCGTTTTGTGCTGTTGTTATAGGTGTTGCGGGTGTTGCCCCCGTCGCAGCCGGCTGGCTTTGCGCAAACGCCGGAACGGCGATCGCAGCTGAGAATGCCAGCTCAGCCCAGATTATTCTTCTGATGGCGATTGCTAATGCCCTTTGTTTCATCATTCCCCTCACACTTGTCAGTAAGGCCAGACGCTGTTGTGCGAAGAGAGGCCTTTTGGACCTCTCCACCCTCTGCACGGCAAAGATTCGCCGTATTCCGTCACAAGCCGCCCCACGTGTGTCATCACGCACCACGACTTGCCATGCACGAGGCACGGCCAAACCGGTGGGGGGCTACTTTGTATTTAGTAGCACTAATGTTCTATTGCCGGATTGCGCAGCGTTTTTGTCTTGCCAGGCGGGTGTCGGTCAGCTCCTGTGATTTCCTGCTGCTGACACTCTCATCTTTAAATCAAGCACACATTAACCTTATGCATTCCTTACTAAATGCTTTACATGATCGCTGGTTAATGCGTTTCACATCTCACTTGTCGAGAACTCAAAGCGGGCCTGTTGCTTGCATTCGCAAGATGTTGCCGAGGCCATTTTTACCGGTCGACGGGCTGTGTTGACACATGTCTTACGAACGGTTGCAAAACACTACCAAGACACAATCGCCTAGTCAAAATTAGTTTGATACAAATAAATCTTGTTGTTTTCTCGTCGATTTATTTGCTGTGCCGGTCTGCACGCCCAGCCGGGGCGTCTAGAGTGCTTCGTCTAATCATGGCCGACTTGCTCGCCGTCGCCAGGCGAGTGCTCTTAGCCGGTCGGAAGTGTTTACGTCTGAGGCGCGACTGAATCGTTCTGAGGCGCCGTCGGGCGTGCGGCGCACGCTGACCCCCGAGCGCTCGATCTGTGAAATTACGATTTGTAATTGTGCGGACCGTTGCGGCCCGCTGCCGGAGTGTGCCTGTGGCGTGCCGCTCCGCGAGTTGGCTTTTTCACATCGCCTCAAGCACATCGATCCCGAGTAGCCCGAGGCCTGTGCGCAGCGTGTCGGCAGTCAAACGGCATAACTGCAGACGGCTGGTTCGTGTCTCGCCGGTTGCGCTGAGCACCGGGCACGCTTCGTAAAAGCGCATCAGGACTGCAGCCAGATCGTACAGGTAGGCGCACAGATAATTCGGCAACGCGTCTTGCGCCACGGCCAGCACGGCATCGGAAAAGCGCGCCAGCTGCAGCGCAAGTTGCCGCTCGGCCGGTTCCACGAGGCTTACGGCGGCGTCCACGTCCGATGCATTTGCGCGGCGCAACACGCTCTGGACACGCGTGTAGGCATATTGAAGGTACGGCGCAGTGTTGCCTTCGAAGGACAGCATGCTGGCCCAATCGAAAACGTAATCCGTGCTGCGGTTCCTGGCCAGGTCGAAGTACTTGATGGCGCCAATGCCGACGACCTGCGCAATCGCACGCCGGTCGGCTTCCGGCAACTCGGGACTTTTTTCGCTGACCAGATTGAAGGCCCGTTGCGTCGCTTCCGCCAGCAGCTCCGCGAGTTTGACCGTGTCGCCGCTGCGCGTTTTGAACGGCTTGCCGTCGTCGCCGAGCACCACGCCGAATCCAACGTGTTCAAGCTGGACCTCGGGCGGTACGTAACCGGCCTGGCGCGCCACGGAAAACACCTGCTGGAAATGCAGCTTCTGCCGGGCGTCGACCACGTAGAGCGCACGGTCCGCCTTTAGCGTGCCGACGCGGTAGCGGGTCGCGGCCAGATCGGTCGTGGAGTAGAGGTAGCCGCCGTCCTGTTTTTGCACGATATAGGCCGCGGGCTCGCCGTCCTTGCCGCTGAATTCGCTGAGAAAGACCACCTGTGCACCGTCACTCGTGACGGCGAGGCCCTTTGCCTGAAGGTCGGCGACGACCACCGGCAAGTCGTCGTTATAGGCACTTTCGCCGTGCACATCGGCCCGTGTCAGGCCCACGTTCAGCTGACGATAAATCTCCTCGCAATGATTCATCGAAACATCGAGAAAGCGCTTCCAAAGTTCGAGCACGCGCGGGTCGCCGCCTTGCAGTTTGACCACGTAGTCGCGCGCCCGATTGGCGAATGCCGGATCTTCGTCGAAGCGTTTCTTCGCATTCCGATAGAATACTTCGAGATCGGCAAGGGCGACGTTCGAAGCGTCATCTGTGCCGGCTTCGTCCATGGATGCGGTCAGCATGCCGAATTGCGTGCCCCAATCGCCGACGTGATTCTGCGCGACCACCTTGTGACCGACGAAACGCAAAACCCGCGCCAACGCGTCGCCGATCACGGTAGAGCGCAGATGGCCCACGTGCATTTCCTTGGCGAGATTCGGCGACGAGTAGTCGATCACGACACATTGCACGGCATCCCCGGTCATGCGCGGCACTGCGAGGCCACCGTTGTCGTTTAGCGCCTGCGTCACCCAGCGCGCGAGATACTCCGGTGCGATCGTCATGTTGATAAAGCCGGGTCCGGCGATCTCGACATGGCTGACAATGCCTTCGAGATCAAGGTGCTCCACCACCGTCTGGGCCAACTGGCGCGGATTGAGTTTGCGCGATTTCGCTGCCGCCATGATCCCGTTCGCCTGATAGTCCCCATGCTCGGGACGGCCGGCAGGTTGGACGTTGGCACTGGCATCCGCGCAGCCTGCGGCCGCGAGGGCATCCTGTACACGCGCGTTGAGAAGTTGGAGCAGGGTTTGATTCGGCATCGATCAGTGCGTTGAATGTTTTTGGAGGATGCGACCAGGCAGGGCTGACGTAGCCCCGGAAGGGGAGGTCGGGCAGAAACGCGGTCGCTGGAGCTTGAGTTTTGCTTCTGGTGGACAAGGCGACCGGCGGGCAGGCGCCTTGTCCTTCCAGCGATTCTACATGGCGCAGGCGAGCGCCTGGGCGGGGGAGCGCCGTTCGCGCGGCAAGACTTCCGTTAAACCCTGAACCGCGATACCGCGAGTTGCAAGGCCTTCGCCTGTTCGTCGAGCGACAGCGCCGCGGCCGTCGTCTGTTCGACGAGTGCCGCATTTTGCTGCGTGACCTCGTCCATTTGCGCCACGGCCCGGTTTACCTGTTCGATGCCATCGCTCTGCTCGCCGGATGCCGCGGCGACTTCGGTCATGATCTCGCTGACACGCCGGATCGATTCCACGATCTGCGCCATCGTGTTGCCTGCGGTCTGGACCAGACCCGTGCCATCGCCGACGCGGCTCGCCGCGGTCTGGATCAATCCCTTGATCTCCTTGGCTGCCGCGGCCGAACGTTGCGCCAGGGTGCGCACTTCGCCCGCGACCACGGCGAAGCCCCGGCCTTCTTCGCCGGCCCGCGCGGCTTCGACTGCGGCGTTCAGGGCAAGGATGTTGGTCTGGAATGCAATGCTTTCGATGGCGCCGATGATTGCCGACATCTTTTCCGACTGCTCGTTGATATCGGCCATCGTGCCCACGACGCGGTCCATCACACCGCCGCCGTTTGCTGCGATCTCGGAGGCCTCTTTCGCGAGCTGGCTCGCATGGCTCGCGTTGGCGTTGTTCTGCCGCACGGTTGCTGTGAGTTGCTCCATGCTGGCGGCGGTCTGCTGGAGGGCCGCGGCTTGCGATTCGGTGCGCCGCGACAGGTCTGCATTGCCGGCGGCAATTTCCTGGGTGGCGGTCGCCATGGTCGCGCTGCCGTCACGTACCGACGAGACGGTGCCTGACAGGCCGTCGCGCATCGCCGAGAGTGCGCCAATCAGTTTGCCCATTTCATCGTGTCCGCCCACTTCAATCGGGTCGGTAAGATCCCCCTTCGAGATGGCCGAGCAGGCGCGCAATGCGTTCGCAAGCGGCCGCGAAATCGCTTTTTGCAAGCCTATCGCGCACAGTGCGGCGATGGCGATACCCAGCAGCATCAGCGCGGCCGACACTATGCTCATGGTTTTGAGCGTCTGCTGAAAGCCGTCGTAGTTGTCGGCGCCGCGTTTGAGCAGGTAAGCGTTCAACTGATCGGTGCTTTTGGTCAGTGCGAGCGAGAGGACCGGCATCGTCGTCATCACGATCTTGTCGGCGCTCTTTGCATCGCCGTGCTGCAGTGCCTGCAATGCCGGTTCGATCGCTTCGTTGAGCAGCTTGTCGAAGTTGCTTGAGACGACATCGGCGAGGCGTTGCTCATCGGCGTCGTGCGGCTGGGCGAGGTAGCGGGCGAGCGCCTGCTTCGAGGTGTTGAGATAGCCGTGCGTCTTGCCGATCAGCGTCGGCAGATCGGGCGATTCGGGGTGCAGGATCGCACGGTCCATGGTCACGCGGGCAATGGCGAGGTTGTATTTGCTGTCGCCCATCGCCACCGCGGAAGCAAGTTGCACGGAGTACGTCTCACGCAAGGCGGTCTGGCCGGATCCGGTGCTGAATTGGCCCACCAGGCCGAGGAGCAGCAAAAGTACGACAAGGCATCCTACCGTCGCCCAGATACGGAGTTTGATCGAGAGTCGGGAAAACATGACGAGGAGGGGGCTCCAGCAGATTTGACGTCCGGATGAGGAGTCCGGTCCTATTGTCGTTATCGGCCGCTGGGTGCAAAAACTTTATACGTGACGGGCGAAACAGCGCTGGGGCTTGTGCGGGTACCGCCTTTCGACATTTTTCTATGCATCGACGAGTATCGCAGTCATGGTCAGCGCGTTGCGCTGCCCTTGATCTTCGAAGCAGTTATTGAAAATCACGTGGGTTTTCGCAGCCCGCGTGGAAATCGCCCGAATCGAAGCGGCCAGCTCGCCCAGCTCGGCGTCGTTGTAGTCGTAGTTGAAACGGTCCGACGCCGACGCGCCGACGCCGGGGCTCCAGCTCTCCGTGTTGCGGCCATGCATACGTACCATCGCAAGTTGCGGATTCGTGACTTCCCACACGGTATGCACGCGGTTTTTCACATCCGGGGGCGCATCGACGATCACGTGCACGAGGGCCCGCTCACGCAGAAACGCGAGCGTGTTGGGCGCGTGGTTTTCGTCCAGCCAGGACTGGTTGCGAAACTCGACCGCCATCGTATAACCGGCCATGCGAGCGGCGCATTCATCGACGTGGGCGAGGTCCTGCGGAGCGCTCGTGATCCATGGCGCAAACTGGAACAGCACCGCGCCGAGCCGTTGTGTTTGCCGTAACGGTTCTAGCGCTTCGAGGTAGCGCCGCCACAGCTCGTCGCGAATCTCCGGCGGTAAATCGCGGTAGTAAAGATTTTTCTTGCGCGCGCTTAGGGCGGGTGTGCTCAAGGCCATTGCGATGTCCTTCGGCAGCACGTCGGGCGAGGTCTGGTGTCCCGTGAAGATACGGAAAGCCTTGAAGTTGAAGGTAAAGCCGTCGGGGGTGCGTTCGGCCCACAGCTGCGAATTGGACGCCGACGGCATCCCGTAGTACGCGGAGTCGACTTCGACGAGGGGAAACTGGCTTGCGTAGAAACGCAGCCGCGCTTCGGCCGTACTGCAGCCGCGCGGATAGAAACGCTTGCAGGCGATTAGTGTTTTGTCGGTCCAGCCGGCGGTGCCGCATTGGATGTTCATGGTCTCCATTCTGTCGCTTTGAGTGCTTTGCCCGGGCCGCCCCGGTTTGCTTCGCATTGGTCTGCTGCGCCGCGCAGGAGCGCAGTCTTCCTACGTTGCCGGCTCGGCGTGCGCGGTGCACGCAGCCAGTTCACGCCGCAACAGTTCGATATCTACGGGCTTGGCGAGCATTCGTGCGCCGGGTATCGCCTGACCGATTTCAGCACTTTCGCCGTAGCCCGACATTAGCAGAATCCGCAGGTCCGGCTGCGCACTTCGCAGCGCTCGCGCCAGCGTGTCCCCGGATAGTCCCGGCAGGCTGATGTCGCTCAAGAGGATATCGTATCGTTGCGTCGATGCAAGCTTGAGGGCTTCTTCGGCGTTGGCCACCGCAGTGTATTGCAGTCCGAACGATTCGAGCAGCTCACCCATCGCTTCACGCGAAGGCAGATCGTCTTCGACCAGTAGTACACAGGGCGACGCCACAGCATACGGTGTGTCTGTCACGGCATTTGCAAGCTTCGCGCGGTGCGCATTCAGCACGCCGCGCACCTTGCTGGCAAGGTCGTCGCGCCGATACGGCTTGCTCAGCAGCGTCACGCCGGCGTCTAGCTTGCCGTGGTGAAAGATTTCGTCGCGCGTGTAGCCGGAGGTGAAGAGTACTGGAATGGCAGGCGAGCGCAACGCGGCGCGCTGCGCCAGCTCGACGCTTTTGACGGTGCCGGGCATCACTACGTCGGTAAAGAGCAGATCGATCTGCAGGTCGCTGTCGACGAATTCGAGCGCCGCGTCGCCGTCTGCGGCGGTCAATACCTTGTAGCCGAGTTGCATCAGCATTTCGACCGCGGTCAGGCGCACCTCGGCGTCGTCTTCGACCACGAGAATCGTCTCGCGCCCGCCGACCGGCGCCTCGTTCTGCTCTGCGATCTCGGCGGTCTCGGCTTCGCGGCAGCGCGGGAAAAAGAGCTGCACCGTGGTGCCTTTGCCGACCACGCTGTCGATCACGGTGTGGCCGCCGCTTTGCTTGACGAAGCCGAACACCATGCTGAGGCCCAGACCGGTGCCGTGCCCATTGGGCTTGGTTGTGAAAAACGGTTCGACTGCACGCGTGAGCACTTCGGCGGGCATGCCGATGCCGGTGTCGGCGATCGAAAATACCAGGTACTCCCCAGCAGTCAGATCGGCGTAGCCTGGATCGTCGCGCTCGGCGACAACGAGATTCTCGGCGCGAATCGTGAGCGTGCCTTCGCCATGCATGGCATCGCGGCTGTTGATCGACAGATTGAGCAGGGCATTTTCAAGCTGGTTGCGATCGGCCAGCACGTTCCACAGATCGGGGCCGAGCACGGTGTCGACCCGGATCGTTTCGCCGAGCGCGCGGTGCAGCATCTCGCTCATGCCGTCGAGCAGCCGCCGCGGATTCAGTACTGCGGGGGAGAGTGGCTGGCGGCGTGCGAAGGCAAGCAGATGAGCGGCCAGTTGCGCGCCTCGTTTGACGGCTTGCGTGGCGGCGGCGATACGGCGCTGGCTGGCCGGATGGTCGCTCGCGTCGGCGGCCAGCATCTGCAGGTTGCCGTTGATCACTTGCAGCACGTTGTTGAAGTCGTGCGCGACGCCGCCCGTGAGGCTGCCGATTGCCTCCATCTTCTGAGCCTGGCGCAATTGCTCTTCGGCCAGCGCTCGCGCGGCGACAGCGTCGGTGACGCGTTGCTCGAGCGTCTCGGTGAGCAGGCGCAGCGCAGTTTCGGCGTGCTGCCGCGAGCGTTCGGTGAGCACGCGCCCCGTTGTTTCCACGACCACGGCGATCACGCCCGCCGGCGCACCGCTGTCGTCGGCCACCGGGCTGTAGTACAGATCCATCCATACGTCTTCGGGCTGGCCGTTGCGTAGCAGCACGAGTTCCTTGTCCACGTACGACAGCGTGCCGCCCGCGAGACAGGTGGCCATCACATTGCGGTTGAACGACGCCACTTCCGGCCAGCCCAGCTCGACGGGACAGCCGAGCAGGTAGGGATGACGACCGCCGGCGAACACCGCGTAGGCATCGTTGTAGACCATGTAGCCCTGCTTGCCCCATAACATCACGATCGGCAACGGCGAGCCAAGTACAAATTGCACGGCAGCGACGAGACTTTGCTGCCACTGGTCGATGGGACCCAGTTCGGTTGCCGTCCAGTCGAATCCGCGGATCCGTTCGGCCATTTCCCCTTTCCAGCCGGGGCAGCCATGGTCGTCTGCCGTGAGTGGCATTGTTCTGCTCCACAGTTGTCACATAGATGCGCGCGTTCACACCAGCAGGTGCCGCGTCGCGGGTTCGGCGGACTGGATCGGGGCACTTGCCAGGCGAGTGCATCCAGAATGCGGGTAGCAATCCGCGTTCCCGAAATGTTCCCGAAAGGCTGCGTGCGGCGGCAGCCCTGACAGGAGCACCTCGTCGGGTTGTTCGCGCGGTCGCGCTGTGGCATGGTGGACGACTGACAAATCGATCGACAGCCTCTGGACGTCTCCACAATGCCAAAGAAAAATCCCGCCCGCGCTGCGCTTCCCAAGCCCGATGCCCGAATGGAACTGCTGGCCGCCCGCCGCAACGCCAAAATGGCGCGTTCAGCCGACGCCTATGTGCGAGGCAGCACCAGCAAGTTTTACGAGTGGCTCGACGGCATGGAAAGTGACGCGTTGCCTCAAGGCCCTGCCGTGTGGATCTGCGGTGATTGCCACGCCGGCAATATCGGGCCGGTGGCGAATGCGCAGGGCCGTGTGGAAATCCAGATTCGCGATCTGGATCAGACGGTAATCGGCAATCCGGCACACGATCTGATCCGGCTCGGCTTGTCGCTCGCAACGGCAGCACGCGGCTCGGATCTGTCCGGCGTCATTACCGTACGCATGATGGAAGCGCTCGCGGACGGTTACGAACGCGCCTTCGACGACGCCTCGGATCACACGGACATCCAGGCCGAAAAACCCGAGGCGGTGCGGGTGGTCATGAGGGAAGCGCTGCGTCGCTCGTGGCAGCACCTCGCCGAAGAGCGCATCGAAGATGTCGAGCCGGAAATTCCACTCGGCAAGCGTTTCTGGCCGCTGTCGAAAAGCGAGCGCAGCGAGATTGCGGCGCTGTTCGAAAAGCGCACGCTTGCGCGTCTGGCCACAGAGTTACGTTCGGAGAACGAAGCGGCGAAAGTCACCGTGCTCGATGCAGCCTATTGGGTCAAGGGCTGCAGTTCGCTAGGGCGTTTGCGTTATGCCGTGCTGCTCGACGTCGACGGTGCCTCGATCGACGGTGACGATCTTTGCCTGATCGACATCAAGGAGGCGGCGCAAGCGGCGGCGCCACGCTACGCCGGCGCGCGCATGCCACGTGACAATGCGCAGCGGGTGGTGGAGGGCGCACGCCATCTCGCGCCGTTTCTTGGCGACCGGATGCGCGCTGCTCGTCTCGCCGAGCGAGCGGTGGTGATTCGTGAACTGTTGCCGCAAGACATGAAGCTTACGATTGAACAACTGACGCGCGATGAAGCGATGAAGGCGGCACGCTTTCTCGCGCTTGTTGTCGGCAAGGCCCATGCGAGCCAGATGGACGACACGGAGCGCAAGGCGTGGCTGGGTGAACTGCGGCGCAGCCGCAGCAAAACCATCGATGCGCCGCCGTGGCTCTGGAAGAGTATTGTGGAACTGATGAGCGGTCACGAGGCGGGCTATCTTGAACACTGCCGGCGTTACTCGCTCGAAGCCGGCGCGTGATAGAGTGCGGCCAGCCTGCCGCCGGCCGGCCCCGCAACGCGCGATGGAACGCTGATTGAGCATGAGCATGGATATCGATTTCGAATGCACGATGTGCGGCAAGTGCTGCCACGATCTGCGTTTGCCGTTGACAGTCGCAGAAGCACTCGCCTGGCTTGGGCGCGGTAACGAAGTGCAGATTCTCTGCGAGGCTTTGCCCTGGCCCGAAGAGCCCGCCGCGGACAATCTGCAGGCGGCTCATAAACGCCGCCGTTCGTTTGCGGCCATGAGCGGCAGCTTGCCCACGCGGATCGTGGTGATCCTGACTGGCGCGTTTGCCGGGCCGTGTCCGAACCTGCAGGCTGATATGCGCTGCGGTATCTATGAGGAGCGGCCGTTGGTCTGCCGCATCTATCCGGCTGAAATCAATCCGTTTATCCAGTTGGAGCCGGCGGCCAAGGGCTGTCCGCCGGAGGCGTGGACGCCTGGGCTTGCGCCGCTGATGCGTGGGGGGCAACTGGTGGATGCGACGACGGTTGAACTGATTCAGCAATCGCGGGCGGCCGATGCTCGGGATGCGGTGGCGAAGCAAAGGCTGTGTGCGTTGCTTGGTGTCGATGTGGCTGCGTTGGCTAATGAGGGGTTTGTGGTGCATACGCCGAAGCGTGAGGCGTTGCTTGCGGCGCTTGAGCGGGTGGGGGCGCAGGCGGATGGTTTGGGTGTTGCGCAGGGCGTGGAGGCAGTTGCTGCTGAGTCGGAGTCTGGCGCGTTGCCGAGTTGGCGATTTGTGTCGAATCGCCGGGCAACCGTAAACACGCTTGAGTCGGTGGGGGCGCTCAGTGCCTGGGTTGATGCCGATCGTCCGGAGGCCTTTGAATATCTCGGCTTTTTTCCCGCGGCCACTGCTTAGCGAGCGTTCTGCCCGCGCGGAGGACGCAGAGCGTTAAGTGTTCTGCGTCAGGTACTTGCGGCGCGTTCAGACGGGTTGTCCACAGCCTTATGAACGGTTTCTGTGGACAAGTTTTTCTGAAGGTATAGCAGTCGAGCAGGCATCCGGTCTGTTTGAGTTTGGCGACCTGGTTGTAGGCGCAGAGATCTGTTCTGGCAACAGACTCAGGAAGCCGGGCCACCGGCGCGTATCGGTCATGCTGATGACCCCTCTGCTTTGTCTTCGAAGCTAAGCATTTTTTCGAGCTTGAGTCCCCCTCGTTTCATTCCCCGGTTTTCCTCCCTTTTTTAGGATGACAAACCGTTTTACCATGCCGGACGTTGCTCGTCGTTCGCCGCACATTTATCCGGAAGGGTGTCTTTCCGAGGCCCCGTTTTGTCGAACATTAGCGCGTTTGATTTTCAGAACGCGCTAAAGATCGCATTGGCACTTACTGGTATGGGCGGTTTCCAGATGAGTCCGATCGCCGGGTGTGCAGCGGCCGGCGCAGCGCGGAACAACAACAAGAAAACAGGGACTCGTGTATGGCGGAATTCGATCCGGTTGCAAACCTGCTAACAGGACGGCAGGCGTATTTCCTCGATGTACCTGGCACGGACAGCGCAGCTGCGCTCTCGGTCGTATCGTTCGAAGCGACCGAAAAGATGGGCGAGCCCACCGAGGTGCGCATCGTGCTGACCCATCCGTTGCAGCTTGCGCGCGCTGATTACCTGAACCTCGATGCGAGGTTCTCTATCGTGCCTGACGATGAGTCGCCACGCAAATTCTCGGGCTTCATCGCGCGCTTCTCCACGATCCAGACCACGAAGGACCATGTCAAGTACGAGGTCGTGCTGAAGTCGCATCTGGCGCGGCTGGAGACCGTGACCCGCAGGAAAGTCTTCCAGCATGCCAGCACGCCCGACATTATCGCGGCGATCCTGCGCAGCCATGGGCTCAGGGAGCACCAGTTTTCATTCCGGTTGCGCGGGCAATACCGCAAGCATCTGTTCCGCATGCAGCACCAGATGAGCGACAGTGCCTATATCCACATGCTGGCGGAAAAGGCCGGAATCTACTACTTCATTGTGGAGACGGAATACGGCGATCAGGTGGTCTTTGGAGACGACGTAGACCATTACATTTACGACGAGCCGCAACGGATTGTGCCGTACCGCGAGGCGGCGGGACTTGAAGCGGGCGGCGTCGAGGCAGTGACGGCGATCAAAACCCATACCGAGACGGTGCCGCAATCGTTCGTCGTAGCGGATTACAACCCGGCCCAGGCTTGGGAGCGATTCAGGGATGAAGCCAACGTCGCGCCGCAAGACGAAACTACCTACGGTCAGACGTATATCTACGGCACGCACCACCTCGACCAGGCAGGCGCGAAGTGGGAGGCGCAGCTTCGGCACGAAGCGGCCATTGCCTGGCAGGTCGTGTATGAGGGCGAGAGCAACGTGCTGGCTTTGCAGTGCGCGAGCGTGCTTGAGATGGACACCACCTTGCCCGATGCGCCGAAAGGCCAGGTGATTGTCGAGGTGACGCACAGCGGCGCACGCGACAAGCCCTATGCGAATAGCTACAAGGCGATTCCTGCCGACCGCCGTTTCCGTCTCAGACTCGAACCGGAAACCTGGGCCAAAGTGACCGGCACCCTTTCAGCGCGCGTCACCAGCCCGGACTCCTACAAATATGCCTACATAACCGCAAGCGGACACTATACGGTTCGCTTCGATGCGGACTTCGAAACGTGGCCCAATGGCGGCGAGAGCGTACCGCTACGCCTGGCGAAGCCGTTCGCCGGAAAGTTGCAGACCGGTTTCCACTTCCCCGCGATGGACGATGCCGAAGCCGTGATCGTTTGTCGTGACGGCGACCCGGACAAGCCCGAAATCGTCGCCTTCCATCACCACAGCCAGGCCCGCGACCTCGTCACGAACGACCGTCGATGGCTCTCGCGCAACATGATCCGCACGCAATCGAATAACAAGTTGCGTATGGAGGACTGGGCAGGCCAGGAAGGCATCAAGGTCAGCACGGAACACTCGGGCAAGTCGCAACTGAATCTCGGCTATCTCGTCAACAGCAGGCTGGAGTACCGGGGCGAAGGCTACGAGCTTAGGACTGCGGGCTGGGGGGCGCTTCGCGCGGGCAAGGGGGTAATGGTCACGACCTACGACCGCCCCGGCGCGACCGGCAGGCAGCTCGACATGCAGGAGACCATCGCCCAGCTTGAGAGCGCGTTGGCGACGGCGAAGGCGTTGGCGGCATCGGCCAGCAGCGCCAAGGCCGAGCCTGCCGATACTGATGCGCAGCAGCAGATGAGGGAGGATCTGGATGGCCTGAAGAAGCCGGGGCTGCTCATGAGTACACCCGCTTCGGCGGCGCTCGTGGCGGCCCAGGACGTGCAGTTTGCGGCGCAGGGCGACATCTCGGCGGTTGCCGGGAAGAACGTCGACTGGAGCGTGCTCAAACGCTTTACGGTGGCGGCGGGCGAAAAGCTGTCTCTGTTCGCGCAGAAACTTGGCATCAGGATTTTTGCAGCCAAAGGTCCGGTCGAAATTCAGGCGCAGACCGATGCCATGTCGCTGATCGCGGACCAGGATCTGACGGTGTCGAGCGTCAACGGCACGGTGCGCATCTGTGCGAAGAAGGAACTGACGCTTGAGTCGGGTGGCGCGTTCATCCAGATGAAGGACGGCAGCATCACGCTCGGTGGCCCGTTCGACCTGTTCATCAAGACGATCACGGTGCAGAAGCAGGGTAAGGCGACACTGAACATGCCGCTGGACCTGAACCACCCAGCGCTCGCCGGCATGCCGACCACGCCATTGACGTTCTACGCGGGTGCGTCGCCGGCCTCTCGCGCGGCGATTCCCGCGAACATGCCGTACAGCCTGTTCGCGGGCGGTACGCTGGTCAAGCAGAGCGTCATGGACGAAACCGGTCTGCTTCAGGTCGAACACCACCCCACCACTCAGCAATACACGCTCAAGCTTGCCAATGGCGCGAGCTACACGATTCCCGTGGCCGATCAATATCGGGGCAACGCGGATAACGGTGCGCTTGCCAATGAGGGTTTTCACTTCTACGAGGGGCAAAGCCGTACGAATGCTGGCGCGGTTGATCGCGCCCAACACCGCGCCGACTATGACGAACTGCTTGATACGGACGCCTGACCATGACCCAGCAACCACCGATTACCGTACCCATCGCGCTGTCGTGCACGCGGAGCGCGGTGATAACCCTGCCGTGGTTCGTGCAGAAGACGGAATATCGCCCAAAGGCTGCCAACTACACGCCGCTTGTGAACGGCCAAGAGGCGTTCGGAGCACTCTATGACGCCATTGACAAGGCGACGCGTACCATTGATTACATCTGCTGGGGTTTCCAGCCGTCGATGTATTTCAAACGGGACGGTGGCAAATCGCTGCGTATTGGCGATCTGCTCATCAGGAAGGCCAAAGCGGGTGTCAAGGTTCGCATCCTGTGCTGGCTCGATTCCGCCTGGGTCGCGCAGATCGGCGAACAGGAGGTACCGGGGTGGACCGAGGGTGCGCGGTTCATGACACAGAACGAGGATGCATATCAGATCGCCTACGACCGGAACTGGTATCACAATGCCCGGTTGCCGGCAGGCGGCAAACCTTCGGGTGCAGCGCCTGCCGGATCGCAGATGTATACCGCACTCAGACAGGACCCGTACCAGATGTTCGGTTCGCAGTCCTTCAGGGATATCGGCATCGAACTGGTGACGCGTGACTTCTCGCTGCATGACCGCGAGGAGATCATGTATCGGGAAAAACTCATGCGGGGAAGCGGCGATGGCCCAACATCCGGGACTATTGGTGCATACGGTGCGGAACCCTCCCATCACCAGAAAATGGTGCTGATCGACTATGAAGCGCCGGAAGTTGCTGTGGGCTTCGTGATGGGACATAACACGCTGGATGCCTATTGGGACGATGACCGTCACAGCTACGCGAAGAAAGCGCCGGGCCAGGGGCGCAATGGTGATACACCACGGCAGGATATGTCGGCCATCGTCGCGGGGCCGATTCTCGAACATCTGAACGACAATTTCTGCTGGGCGTGGCAACGTGATGCGAAGGAAGACCTGCTCGCAAAGCGTAGTGGATTTGCGGCGCAGTTAGAACCGCGCGACAGGATCGGTACACGCGTCATGGCGCAGATCAGCCGCACGCAGTCGCAGGAAGGTGTGCGTAACATCAGGGCGCTTTACCTTCAGGCGGTCAATAACGCAACGAAATTCATCTATATCGAGAACCAGTACTTCCGCTGGCCGGCTCTTGCGGAAAAGATCAAGAGCGCGGTACAGGCGCAGATCTGCGCCGGACGTGATCCTGCAAAGCCGGTTCATCTTTTTGTTGTGACCAACGCGAACAGGGACGGTATCGGGCAGGGGCCTGGAACGACCTATGACATGCTCAATAGTCTTGGCCGCGCGGACACCATTCCGGTCATCGCGAAGGAAGAGCGCAGTGACGCGCTCGGCTCCGCATTGCAGGATGTCCGGAAAGAGGTTACGGCGGCGAACACGCAGATGCGCAACGCGAGCAGCCCGCGGGAACGGGCCGACGCACAACGCGCGATTGACGCAGCGCAAGCCGGGCAGGCGAAGCTGCAACAGCAGTATGACGACAACCTCAACGCAGGTAAGGAGGTTCTGCCGCAGCCGATTCCGGGTCTCAAGGTTCACGTCTGTTCGCTGGTCGCGCCCGACTCGCCGCCTGGTAGTGCGTGGACGCCAGTTTACGTTCACAGCAAGATCATGATCGTTGACGACGTGTTTCTCACGCATGGTTCGGCCAACATCAACCGGCGCAGCATGGAGGTGGATAGCGAGCTAAACATCTGCCACGAACGGATGGACGTGACGCAGCCGCTGCGAAGGCACCTGTGGAATATCCATACCAAGGGGCTTCAAGGCGCGGTATCGGACTCAATTGAAACGGCTGCTCAGGGTTGGGAGTACATCATCAGTCGGAATGCAAGGCGAGAGAAAAGCGGTGATGTACCGCTTGCGTCACTTGTCGGTTTCATGTGGACGGGCAAGAGCCGTTTGCGGCTGGACTGAACGATGAAGAAACGAAGCACATCAATTGCGACCTGTCTGGCGCTTGCGCTCAGCGCCTGTTCGAACAAGGATAATCCGATGCCCACTCAAGCCGAATGGAGCGCCGTGCGCGCGAAACTGGCCTTTACCTGTGCCCACGAGGCGGACCACCTTCCGCCTCTCGATCCGCGGGCTGATACGCTGTTCAAATATGCCCTGTTCCTCGAAAAGAAACCCGGCCCGAAAGACTACGATGCGGCCGCCCGCTATTACCGGATTGCCGCCGCGTATGGTCATTACAAGGCCAACCACAACCTGCAACTGCTAGTGTCCACCGGACAGGCATCGTCGCCCCACGCGGCCACGGAAACGATTGACCTGGCCGAACAGTTGATTGCTGCGGGTATCCCGGGCGGCTACTACGACATGGGCCACTACCTCGAACTCGGCTATGGAGTGAAGCAGGACGAGAGGAAGGCGAGGATCTATTTCCGCAAGGCCGCAGATCTCGGTAGCCCCGAAGGGCAATACTATGTCGGCGACCTGCTTTCCCCAAAGGATCGCGCGCCGGACATTTCGCGGCAGATGATGGAATGTGCGATCGATCAGGGATATGGCGTGGCTGGCAGCTATCTGGGTATCGACCTGATGGACAGCAAATTCTACGCAGAAGCAATCAAAGTGTTCCAGAAGGGGGCACAGGCGGGCGACGTCCAATCGGCATTTGTTCTGCAATACGGCTTCAATACCAGTGATCCGTCGAATATCGCTTCTTACATTGGGGAGTCCAAGGACGCCGAACGCTCGCGTCGTTATGAGCTGATCTGGAAGTTCCTGGACAGTCACGACGGTCTCAATCCGAAGGTGCCGGACATCGACCGGATCGTGCCGCTGCCTCCCGCGAAGCTACCGGAGTGGGATGGTACGTTCCAGTGGCAGAAGGAGCAGGACGCCGCCCAGCCACCGCAGAAGCCTGCCGAGTCGCTGGTTACAAAGCTGGCCCGTGAGAAAAACCTCGACCCTGCGACGGGCCTGCCTCTCACGCCGGCAAAAAAGGACAACCGTTTGCCGCTTGGCGCCACGGCTCGCACCAACGAGTTCTGCCCGCAGGATGGCGTCTGGTGCGCGAAACAATGGGCGGGTCTCAGTCCGGACGCGACACAGCGTATCGGCAAGGGAGAAATCATGCCGCGCCTCACCATAACCCAGCCGCGTGCCATACCGGGACTCGACGCGTTGCTTGGGATGCGCCAGCACCATACCGATGTGACGTGGAGCCTGGTTGCCTACAGCGACGAGGCGTAGGACACCCGGTTCGACCAACGTCAACCGGTGCAGCATGGAGGTGGACAGCGAACCGAACATCTGGCATGAGCGCATGGATGTGACGCAGCCGTTGCGCAGGCACTTGTGGAATATCCATATCAATAGCATTGAAGACGGCGCGTCGGACGACCCGAAGCGCGCGGCCCCGGCGTGGGAGTACGTCATCAGTCGGAACGCCGGAAAGCAGAAAAGCGGTGAGACGCCGCTTGTGTCGCACGTCGGCTTAATGTGGACGGCCGCGAGCCATTTGCGGTTGGACTGAACGATGAAGAAACGAAGCACATCAATTGCGATCTGTCTGGCGCTTGCGCTCAGCGCCTGTTCGAACAAGGATAATCCGATGCCCACGCAAGCCGAATGGAGCGCCGTGCGCGCGAAACTGGCCTTCACCTGCGTCCACGAGGTGGACCACCTGCCGCCGCTCAACCTGCAGGCTGATACGCTGTTCAAATATGCCCTGTTCCTCGAAAAGAAACCCGGCCCGAAAGACTACGATGCGGCCGCCCGCTATTATCGGATTGCCGCGGCATATGGTCATTACAAGGCTAACCACAACCTGCAACTGCTGGTCTCCACCGGGCAGGCATCGTCTCCCCACGCGGCCACGGAAACGGTTGACCTGGCCGAACAGTTGATCGCTGCGGGCATCCCTGGTGGCTACTACGACATGGGTCACTACCTCGAACTCGGTTACGGCGTGAAGCAGGACGAGAGGACGGCGCGGATTTATTCCCGCAAGGCTGCGGACCTGGGAAGTCCGGAAGGGCAGTATTACGTGGGTGATTTACTTTCGGGCAAAGATCGCGCTCCGGAAACTTCACGGCAGATGATGGAGTGCGCAACTGACCAGGGATACGGAAAGGCAGCTAGTTATCTCGCTGTAGACCTGATGACAGATAACCAATACTCACAGGCTGTCCAAGCATTTCAAAAGGGTGTGGTAGCGGGTGATGCGCAATCGGCGTCGTTTCTGCAATACGGCTTCGACGCAAAGCCATCGGATAAGCTGTACTTCATCGGGGAGAATCAAGACCCTGAGCGTTCACGCCGGTACGGACTGATCTGGAAGTTCCTCAACGACCACGATGGCCTCAATCCGAAGATCCCGGACATTGACCAGATCGTGCCGCTGCCGCCCGCGAAGCTGCCGGCGTGGGACAGCACGTTCCAGTGGCAGAAGGAGCAGGACGCCGCGAACCCACCGCAGAGACCCGAGGAGAAGCTTGTTGAGCGTCTTGCGCGTGAGAAGAACCTGGACCCCGCAACAGGGCTTCCTGTAGCTCCCGCCAAAAGCGCGAAGGATGAGCGCGCGCCTTTGGGTACTGTCGCGCGTACGGGTGAAGTCTGCCCACGGAGTGGTGTGTGGTGCGGCAAGCATTGGGCTTCGGTCCGCTACGACGCGACGCGGAGCCTTCTGCCGCCTGAGGGGAATCCTGAGAACCGGCGCGACAGCCCTGTTTTTCTTTTCTCCCGTTCTACTGGGGGCAACGGTTTTGCTCAAGGAGGAATTGTTTGATGAGCATACCGACCAGGTGAAAGAAGTCACGCACTCTCCGCTAACTGTAGCTGGCGCAACGTTTCCGGCCGGTACCCCCGCTTGGTATGAGCAGACGGGTGGCATGTTCGACCGACATCTGCTATCCGGCCGGCACATGCGACGTCCGTCACGGGAAATCCATATCCCCCCCGTCACCCATCGCCACTTCATCTGCTAGTTAGACAACGAAACATAAGGCGAAGTCAAAGGCGTCGGCGGGAAAGGTTGCAGCCCCATCTGCTTGGTAAAGCTATAACGCACGTAGACCGCCCCCAGCCATTCACGATACTGATACGCATTGCCAAGCGACGCCGTAGCACCCACCGCGAGTTGCGGTGCGAGTTGATATTCGCCCACCGCGCTAAACGAATAGGCAACGCCCGTCTTGCTCTGGGCCGGATAGATGGCCCCCGAATCCGGTGCCGTGCCTGCCGTAATCAGTGCGCTTCTCAACGCGGCGGAAGTATTGTCGCCAAGAGGGAAGTAGTCCGATGCATCCTGGCGGTAGTGCTGAACACCAATCGACCCCTTCACGTCATAAGTAAAGGGACCATTGCGCCCAGTCCATTCCACAGGCAGGTTCAAAATCACATATTGCTGTGGACTGAAGTAACCGCCCTGGCCGTACGTAAAGTAGGAGAGGTTCCGGTTATAGCCCATTAGCGTCGTATTCAGGCCGATCGTGAGCGTCTGGTCCGCGTCTTTCAGCAAACGCGTGTAAACGCCCCCGCCACCTTTGATGGCGCTATTGGCCGCGACGTTGTAGCCGTCTAGAAACTGATACTCCGCGTTTGCATATAGACCGCTCGTGCCGTCATCCCAGGCAAGCGTCGCGAGCGCTCCACTGGAAGTCACGCCCCCCCATTCCAGGTTTCCAAGCTGATCGCGTGTGCCGGCGTATGACAGCAGGCTGTCGGTGACAGCACGCCGGGCGACAGCGAGCGAATACGATACCTTGTCGGTTACGGTGCTGTTGTATTGCAGGCCACCAACGATATTGGTCTCGCGAAAGCCAAGAGGGGTTACGCCAACGTCACCGTTCAGGCTGCTGCTCTCATAGCCGAGAGAGAGGCCTACGCCGTTTGCAGTCTGCGAACCGTATTCGCTGGAATTGCTAGCGATGCCCGAACCGAAGCGTGAGAGCGTCGTTGCCGCGTTGTCCGCCGTCCCAGCATCCAGAGTCACCGGCGTCGCTGTAACGACGATATGACCGTTGCCTGCCTGAATGCGTCCCTGTACCGGCGCTTCGATATCGGTCACGTCCGACAGACCGTTTTCGCCTGCACGATTGCGGAACACAATTCCGCCGGAAACCGTACTCGTCTGCTCTCGATTGACCTGCGCCAGTTCCTCTGCAACACCAAGCGTTTGCGAATTGGCAGCATTGACCGGCGATGGCGCATAGCTGCCGCCGCTAGCCGGCGCAGCTTGCGCAGCGGGAGCCTGCGGATAATACGGCTGCGCATAACCCGCCGGCGGTTGCGGAATATACGGCTGCTGCTGCGCGTAGGCTCCCTGATTCGCATAGGGCTGCTGAGGATACGCCGGTTGCCCATACCCCTGCTGCGGATACGGCTGCGGCGCATACCCTTGCTGTTGTTGCGGGTAAGGCTGCGTATATCCCTGCTGTTGCGGATACGGTTGCGGACCGTAATACGGCTGCTGCCCATAACCCTGTTGCTGACCATACGGCGCTTGCGCGTACGCCTGTCCCGCGCCGTTCGCCTTGCGCGTGGTGGCCTGATTGCGGGCCGTCTTCTGCTTCTTGCTAGACTTGCTCTGATTCGCAGGAAGCGGCGCATAGCCGCCCTGAGTCTGCTGTGCCGCTACATTGGCCTGCGCCTCGCGTGCCGCAGGCGACATCGGCCACGGCGTCGACACGTAGGGCGCAGGCGCCCCATACGGGGTCGCCGCTTGCGCAGGATAAGGCGCGTTATACGGCAGCGGCGCCTGTTGCATTGGCGCCTGTCCCTGGCCCGGATACGGTTGCAAGGGCACGGCGCCGGGTGCGCCCGCCTGGGACGAACCGGAGTCATCGGGACCGTAGCCGCCCGCTGCGTTACTCGAACTCGGCGCACTGGACGGCGCGCCATAAGGCGTCGTGTACGGGACCACAGGCGCGACAGGCGCCGTGGGCGCCACATAGGGCGCTACGTACGGTGCGGGCTGTGAAGGCGGCGGATAGGTCGGCACGGTCTGCGTCTGATAGGAAGACTGCGAATACGGGGACGCGCTGGGCGCGGCATACGCCGGTGCCCGTGCGCCGACGTTGAAGCCAGCACCTGCGCTGGAGGTACCACTCGAGCCGGCGGCATCGGCCGGCACATCGACGGCGGTTTTTCCTTCGAACGGATTGGTGCCGGGCAGCGGCGTCGCGCCGATCCGGCGCATGGCCACTTCCCAGCCGCGCGGCACATTGCTCGCCGAGCCGGCGCGCGGCGCGGCCAAACCCACGGGTGTGTTGGCCGCGACCAGCGAGCGTTGCAGATACGTGGCCGCAAGCGTCAGCTTGCCCTCGGCGCGATACATGCGGCCAACGGCTGCCAGCACGCCGGGGTCGTCCGGCGCAGCATTCAGTGCCTGGGTGGCAAGCGTCTCTGCATAACGGAAATCCTTCGCGCCTGTAGCGGCAGGGATGGCCGCCAGCATCAGGCTCAGATCATCGGGGCGGCGCGTGAGTGCCACACGGTAACTGGCGAGCGCATTTCGGTCATCGCCTGCCGACCCATAAAGGCGTCCAAGCGCAGCCTGCAGATCCGGATTGTCAGGCATCGCCGCGAGCCACGGCGCGATCACGTCGTAAGCGCTTGCGAGGTCGCCACGCTGCCGCACGGCATCGCATTGCCGTACGACGATCGTCAGATTCAGGTTGCCGAAATCGGTGCGTTGCTGCGGCGTCAACTGCATCCCGGCGAGCTGGCGCATCACCGTGCCCAGTTCGGCATCCTGATGAGTCGCGAGCAGGATGCCGGCGTATTGCAACAGCAGATCCGTATTGCCGGGCGCGGCGCTCATGGCGCTGCGCACGAGCCACAGCGCGCGGTTCGAATCGCCTGCCTGCTGATAGGCCGACGCCACCACGCCGATCAGTTCCGGATTGCCGGCTGCCACGGGTTCCGCGGCGGCGAGTGTCGCGAAGGCCTGCTGGGTCTGGCCGTGCTTCGCCATCTGGATCGCGAGGCTCGCCTGTTGATGTACCCACAGGCGGTGCTGCAACGTCGTCATGGCGTCGGTGCGCTGGGCCGGCGGAATCCGGTCCAGTTGCGAGAGGCCGGTGGACCAGTCCTCGGTTTCCGCCGACAGCAACGCACTCGCATAGAGCGCATCGGTCATGTCGGGATGGGCTGCGAGAAGTCCGTCCATCATGCTGCGTGCGTTGCCGATCGCACCCTGGCGCACGTAAATGCGCGCGAGGTCGAGGCGCATCCACGGATCGTCAGGATTGCTGAGCAGCGCGTCTTCGAACAGGCTGCGAGCCGCGCCCAGATCGCCGCGCGCTTCAGCGGCGCGCGCCTGGGCGGCCTGCGCTTCGCCGCGCAGCCGATCGATACCGCCTGCCTTCGATTGCTGTTCGGCATTGAGCTGATTGGCAAACTGCAGCGCTTCGTCGCCGCGTCCTTGCGCAGCAAGTGCGCCGACGAGGCCGCGAATCGCGTCGGGGTTGTCCGCCTGGCGACGCAACGCCATCCGGTATGCCTGTTCCGCACCGGCCGGATCGCCGTTGTTCAGCAGCATTTCGCCGAGCAGCACCTGCGCAGTGACATCGGACGGGTTGATCGCAATGGCGCGCTCGAATAGCGACTTGGCCTTGGCGAATTCCCCGTTGCTGCGGGCGCCGATCGCGTCGCTGGTATAGGTCCAGTAGGTCGCGCTCAGCAACGCGTCTTTCCAGCGTGCCGGGTTGCCGCTGCGCGAGGCCCGCTCCAGGTCGTCGCGCGCCTCGGAGAAGTGTTCCTGCTTGAGTGCGGCAATACCCATGCCGCCGAGCGCGTCGCTATCGCTCGGACTACTCGCCAGCACTGAGGAGAATTTGGCGCGCGCCGTGGTAAGGTCGCTGCGGTCGAGCGCAGCGAAGCCTTCGGCGATCGTGCGGCCGCGTGCATCGACGGCAGCGTTCTGCTGGGCGCGTGCGCGCGCCGCGCTGTCCTGTTGCACCATCGAATCGAAGCGCGCCTTGACTGCGGCATCATCGGGTGTAAGTTGCAGGTAACTCTGATAGAGCGGGGCGTCGGGGGCGCGTGCATCGAGCCATAGCAACGCTTGCCGCCAGCTCTTGCGTGCGGCCGGACCCACCGTGTTGTCACCGGAGAGCTTCTCGAGCTGGCCGATACCTTCCCGACGCGTGACGTCGCGATACGTCAGATGCTGGGCGTATGCGAGCGCGTAGCGCGGATCGTCCGGATTCTGTTGTGCGAGCTGCTGCAGTCCGCGGCGTGCCTGGTCCCAGCCCTGCGGCGTGGCCGCGAGTGCCTGGTAGTACTCGAGCTGCAACTCGGGCGTAGCGGGTTTGCCTTGCAGCGCGCGCTGATATTCCTGCACGGCGCTTGCCGCCTGGCCGCTTTGCTGCAGGCGCCGTGCGTCGTTGACGGTCTGGTCGCGCACGCTGCTTTCGCCAAGGCGCCGGCCGAGATCGTCGATGGTCGGATAGTTCGGCGCGACTGCCCGCAGGCGCGCCAGATATTGCTGCGCGCCGCTGCCGTCCTTGCGGTCGGCGAGCACCATGCCCATGCCGAACAGGGCGTCGGGCTGCTTGGGATCGATGCGCAGCACTTTCTGCCACGCCTGCTCGGCGAGGTCGCCGCGGTGGTGCGCTTGCCAGTACTTGCCCTGATCGATCAGCACGTTGAGCGGATCAGACGAAGCCTGAGCAAAAGCGGTGGTGGGCAACGTCGCCGCAGCGACGCTAGCGAGGCTCAGCGCCAGCGCGAGGGCGCTCAATCGCATGCGTTTCTCCAACTCGGCACGAGGCGGCCGGCATCGTCGAAGCGATAGCGGCCATCGATGAATCCGGTGCCGAACAAGCCCAGCACACGATCGTAATAGACTGGTTCGTGACCTGCGACGGGGTTGTCGAGCGCAGCCAGGTGGGTACGTGCGAGTCCGAGACCGCGCTCGTCGCCGAGCGCCTTGAAATAAGGCGCAAGTGCGCCCCAATAGCTGAGCGGTCCTTCGCCGCTGGCGCTGCCGGTGGTTGCCGCGACCTTCTCGGGCGGGAAGCCCGCCTGGGCGACCTGATTGCGCATGCCGCCGAGGGCGGCGAGCCAGGGCTTGGCGAGCGGATCGGCAGAAGCCGTCATGCCGGCCCAGAGATACACGCGGATCGCGTCGTAGCTGCCGGTGTCGCCGTTCTTCGGATCGACCACGAACTGGCCGGCGCGCCATGCCGCCCAGTCGGGCACGAAACCTTGCGGCGACGTTGTTTTGACGAGCTGGTACGCGTTGTCGGCGAGTTTGTTCCACGGGCCGCCCGGCTGCGCTTTGGCGAGCGCACGCAGCACGGGCAACGGCAGGTAGCTGGGATTCAGGCGTGTCACGCCGCCGGCCTGAAAGCCCTGCGGGCCGGGCAGCAGCATGGGACCGAGGCCGGGCAGGCTGGTCACCTCCTTGCTCACGATCTGCGCGGCGAGTGCTTCGCCGAGTTTCGTATAGTCCGTGTCGCGCCACAAACGGCCCGCTTGCAGCAGATCGTAGGCGATCCACAGATCGGAGTCCGAAGCAGAATTCGGATCGAGCACGCCGAACGAGCCATCCGGCTTCCTGCCCCATTGCCATGCCGGCAGACGCAGGTTCTGCGCGTCGAACTGGTTGCCGGCGAGGTTGGTGCGAGTCCAGTCGAGCAGCCGGTCGAAGGTGGCGCGATCGTTCGCGACCAGCGCGAAGAACATGCCGTACGACTGGCCTTCGGACGTGGTTTGCTGGGTCGGCGTCGAATAGTCGATCACGCGCCCGTCGGCCTGCACGAAGTGCTCGACGAAGGTGCGATACGCTGGCCAGTCGCACTGCGCGGAAGTCGAAGCCGGGGCCGTAGCCGCGGCGGCCGCAGTCGGGACGGCCGCTGACGTCATGGACGCAACGAGACCGAATGCAAGTGCCACGGGCGCCGTGTTGAGTTTGACCGCCATATCAATCCTTCAGGCGGCGCGCGGCGATCGAGCGCAGCGCACGGTAGAACAGCGCGGCGATGATCAGCGCGGCGAGGACGCCGCCGAGCAGCAGCAGGAGCGGGTGCGACGACAGCGCCCAGCGCATATATTCCTGCGGCGACAGATGGCCGATGTAGTAAGCCACGCCGTTCGAGGTGATCGTGACGCTGCGGCCATGGATCACGGCCATCGCGCCCTGGATCTGCGGCAACACGTCGGCGTCGAGCAGGGCCGAGCTCAGGTCCGCATCCGACTGGCCCGCGGCGCTGACAAACGCGACGGCGCTACGGTCCTTCTGCAACGGCGATTCGAAGCCGGTCAGCAGGGCCGCGCCGTTCGAGCTGACGAGCGACAGGTCCGCACGCGCCGGCGCGCGTTCCACGCCGCGTTCGCCATGCCACCAGTCTTCCAGCTTGAAGACGATGTCGGAGAGCTCGAACGTGCGCGAGTCGCCATCGCTCGAGAACGGCATCGATTTGGCCCAGCGCTGCAATAGCGGCTGACGGTCGGGAGAGCCGAAAATCAGCAGGTCCTTGTTGGCGTTCTGGTCGACCTGGTCGGCGCTCGTGACGGTCACGCCCGTAGAGGGGTAGCCGGTCGAGGCACCCATGCGGCCCATCTCGAGCAGGTACAGGCTGTAGTCGCTCGAGTCGGCATCGTTTGGCAAGACCACGGCGGTTTCGGAGAGGTCGGCCATCCGCGTGAACGGGAAGCCGCTGTTTGCGAACGCGGCCAGATCGGGCAACGCCATGTAATGCGGGAACGACGACAGGTCGATGCTCGAGTTCGGATCGATCGAGCCCACCACGTTGTCGAGCAAGCGGCCGTGACATTCGCCGGTGTTCGGAATGTCGTAGTAGAAATGAAGCCGCAACTGTGCCCGCGGCGTCAGCAGCAGCGGCGGAATATAGACAGTGCGCCGCGCGTCAGCGGTGTTATCCGGCAGGATGTTGTTGAAATAGTGGCCGAGCTCGAACACCGAGGCGGGCCGCGCCGGAATCGGCAGCGCCTGTACGAAGCCGTCGTTGATGCTGATGTTCAGCGACGAGCGGTCCGGCGTCGGCCGCACGGTATAGCGGTAGCGCAAGTCGATCGGGGCGCCCTTGGTGTGCCACATGAACAGATCGGGCGGCACGCGCAGGTTGACGCGCACGGCGTCGGCATCGTAGCCGGAGACGGTCAGGTCGCGGGCATCGGCCAGTTCGCCAAAACGTACCGGCCGGTTGGTGGGCAGCCAGTTCGGCGCGTCGTACGGAGCGCGTGGGGCGAGTTCGTTCAGTTGTGTGATCGTCGCGCTTTCGCCCGAGAGCACGCTCTGGCCGACACCGAGTGCTTTCGCGGCGGTTTTCAGTTCGGCTTCGTTACGCCCGAGCACCAGCAGCAGTTTGCCGCGCGCTGGAGCTTCGCGGTCCACCACCGCAATGGTCGGTCCGGAGATCGCGGGAATCGTCACGCCGGCGGGCCGTTGGTCGGCAGTGGCGAATATCACGGCATTGCCCGACAGCGGCACTTCGTCGACCTGGGCAGGGAACAGCGCGCCGCGATAGCCAGCCAGCGCACCGAACCACGACGCCACGATACCCGCCGCTTCCAGCGTTTCGGCGCCAGGCTTGGCCGGGAACACGAACGGCAGCTCGAGGCGCCGCACATCGCGGCGATCGAAGAACGGCTGCGGCAGCGCTGCGAGATCGGGCTTGCTGGTGAGCGACGCGTAGGTCAGGTCGAGCGAGCTCGCATTGCTGACGGTGGCCCACAGCGACGAGTTCGCCGGGTCCTCGCACCGTTCGGTGTAGTGGCCGATCAACTGCACGTTGAGGTGGTTGAACTCGGTGATGAAGCGCGGATCGATCGACACGTCGCGCGCCACCAGCAGGCCGGCCTGCTCGTGCGGCACCGGCAGCGTTGCCGCGACTTCGCCGTTGATCAGCACCTTCAGTTGCGAGATGCTCGGCAGCAGAGCCGGCGAGTAGCTGTAGATCAGATGCAGGATCGCGCCGGTCACCACTTCGTCGTTACGCACCGAGAAGGCGATACCGTTCTGGCCTTCGGTGCCGCGCAACTGCAGCGGATCGAGCGCGCCGAAGTCGGCAAAGGTGAGCGTCTGGCGACGTCCGCCCGATACCAGCGTGCCGGGTTCCGCGGTGGTCGGCGTCTTGATGCCGAGCGCTTTCACCGAGGACGCCGCGAGCGCCGGAGTCGGCGTTGCCAGTGCGGGCTGGGTGATCGCATTCGGATCGAGCGGTACTGCGGCGCTTGGCGCGGGCACGTTTCCCACGCCAGTGGCGTCGGGCGTGCCGGGCGGCGCGGTGGCGCCATGCGGCGCACCGGCGACGAGCTCCGCAGCCGACGCCAGCGGCACCGCGAACGCGGTCTGAAAAGCCAGCCATAAGGCAAGTCCGCGAACGAGGCGGCTAGAGCGCAAGCGCAATGCCCATCCTGTCATGCCGTGCTCGCCTTGCAAGTTTTGTTGGTATGTCCGCGCAATCCCATGGCCCATAAGTCAGTCTTTTTCCAGCTTTTTGACATCGATAGGGCGGCTACGCATCGAGCCGCGCAGATCTTCATAGAGGTGTTCGAACAGGCCGGCGATGCCGCGTACGCCGACCAGCAGGACGTGTGAGAGTCCGCGCAACGGGGTGTCCGTTGGACGGCCTTCGGCCCAGCCCATCCAGGCATCGGCGCGCGCGAACGTCGACTTCACGAACTCGTATTCCTGCTCGCGCGACATGGCATCGAAGCGCAAGCCGACCCGTCCGGGTGCCGTGAAGCCGACCGTGGCCGGGAACGCGTATTCCTCATCGCCGCGGAACAGCGACACGGTGACGCGCTCGTGCATTGGCACCTGGATGCCGTTCGGCAGCTCGACGCCGACGCCGCCTTCGGAGTAGTCGATAGTCTGGCAAGCCAGCGTGCGGCCGGTCGAAAACTTCAGCATCACCGGCATCTTCATGGCGACGCGGTGCACGGCGCGAATCTGCCGGCGCTCGCTTGCCGCGGCCACGCTCGCGCCGAGGATCAGCATGTTATAGCCGGTCCATCCCAGATTGAGCACGGTGGTTTTGACTTCGCTGGACACGTCCCACCGCAGGTAGATATGCACGAGTCCGACGATAAAGCCGAGCAGGTTCAACAGCAGCAGGAACAGGTAGGGACGCGAGATCGCCCAGTCGAAATAGTTCTTTTCGATCTGGCCGCCCTTGGCCGTCACGTTGAATTTGCCGAGCTTCGGGTTGATCAGCGCGAGCAGCGTTGGCGCGGTGATGTACGAGGCCAGCACCGATTCATAGACTTCCGCCCAGAACGAATGGCGGAACAGACGCTGCATGCGCGAGTTGGTGATACTCGCATGCATCATGTGCGGCAGCGCGTAGATTGCGATCGTGCCGGCCGCGGCTTCGATCACGTGGGCGCCGAAGAACAGGAACGACAGCGGTGCAGTCAGGAACACGAGGCGCGGCACACCGTAGAAGAAGTGCATCATCGCGTTCAGGTAGCACAGCCGCTGGCCGATTTTCAGGCCTTTGCCGGTCAACGGATTGTCGATCCGGAAGATCTGCGTCATGCCGCGCGCCCAGCGGATCCGCTGGCCGATGTGGCCCGAGAGACTTTCGGTGGCGAGCCCCGCCGCCTGGGCAATCGCCAGATACGCGGTGGTGTAGCCGAGGCGGTGCAGCTTCAACGCAGTGTGCGCATCTTCCGTAACGGTCTCGACTGCGATGCCGCCGATCTCTTCCACCATCGAGCGGCGCAGCAACGCACACGAACCGCAGAAGAAGGTCGCGTTCCACAGGTCGTTGCCGTCCTGCACGAGGCCGTAGAACAGTTCACCTTCGTTCGGCACCTTGCGGAAAGTGCCGAGGTTGCGCTCGAACGGATCGGCCGAGAAGAAATGGTGCGGCGTCTGCAGCATCGACAGCAGCTTGTCGCGCAGGAACCAGCCGAGGCCGATCTGCAGGAACGAGCGGGTGGGGATGTGATCGCAGTCGAAGATCGCGAGGTACTCGCCGCTGGTGATCTTCAGTGCTTCGTTGATGTTGCCGGCCTTCGCGTGGCGGTTGTGCGTGCGGATCGTCCAGTGCACGCCGACTTCCTCGCAGAACGCCTTGAACTCGGGACGGCGGCCGTCGTCGAGTACGTGGATGGACAGCTTGTCGGCCGGATAGTCGAGCGCGAGCGCTGCGTAGATGGTCGGTTTGACGACCGACAGTGGCTCGTTGTACGTGGGGATGAACACGTCGACGGTCGGCCATGCGTTGCGGTCGGCCGGCAAGGGCATCGGCTCGCGCTTGAGCGGCCAGGCGGTCTGGAAGTAGCCGAGCATCATCACGATGGTCGAATAGACCTCGGCCGATACCAGCAGCAGACCCCAGACGGCGTCGAGCGGATGCTCCCAGTAGGTGGTGGCCGTCAGCCGCCAGAACATATAGCGGCCCGACGCGACCACCGACAGCATGATCATGACGAGCGTCGCATAGCGTCCCTGCAGTCGGCGAAACAGCAGCGCGCAGATAAAGCAGCAGGTCGCGAAGGTCAGTTGCTCGTAGAACGCCAGCGGCACGGTGAACACGAAGTACAGGATCACCAGCGCAAACAGCGTCAGGCAGACGGAGACGACCGTGCTGCCCCACAGGCGCGCGTCGACGATGCGCTCGAGCCGCGAAGGTGGCGCGGCGGTATCGATGCCCTCTGATTGCGGTGTGCTCATGCAACACTCCTCGGCGAAACAGCGATCGCGTCGATTCGCGACATCAGCCACTGGCCGCAGGAGCGAAAATCGACGGCTGCCTGGCTAAGCGGATCGTAGTGAATCAGCGTGGTGTCGCAGGCAAGCGACTCGCTGACGCCTTCGTCCTGATGGATGACTCCAGGGAAGAGCTTGTCGCCGAGCAGATGGCGCAGCACCTTGAGGACGTCTTTGGTCAACTGGCGCGACTGGTCGACCTGATTGATCACGTAGCCGACTCCGCCGAACTCCGGACGCGGCGAGGCATAGGTTTCGATCATCCGCTCCATCTGCGGAATCGCCGCGTAGGAGGCGGCGTCCGCTAGCACCACGTTCAGCGCGAAGGTCGCCGCGCACAGGGCTGTGCGCGTATACACCGACGAGCCTGGCGGTGTGTCGATGACCACGATGTCGGAGGCTTCGAGCCGTAGCGTGGCGAGCGCATGCGCGAGCCACAGCGGATCGTGATCGATGTGCGCTTCGAAGCGGCGGCGGTCGTCTTCGAGAACGGCGCCGTAGGGCAGCACCGTGACGCCATCGACGCCGTCGAACATGACGCTCTGCCACGCGTCGCCGCTCAGGGTGGCGCGCGAGAGGCCGTCGATGCTGTCGAGCGGCACACCGAAATGCAGGCGCAGCGCGTTTTGCGGGTCGAGGTCGAGCGCGATCACACGCCGGCCGCTGGTGGCGAGAACGGAAGCCAGGTTGGCAGCAAGGGTGGTCTTGCCGACCCCACCCTTCGCCGATACGACCGCAATGACTTTCATGAGCGACGTGGGCCGTTGGTCAGCCACGAGTGAGGAGCAGGCGTTGCCGCGGCGGGTGCCTCGCCGCGCAAACGATCGAATACTGAAGCGAGCGGTGCCGCTGTGTTTTGAGGCGCGGGTGTTGCGGTAGCTGAAGCCGGGTTGTGCGCGGCCGGCTTGAACAGCTTGCCGAGGATCGACCCAGGCTGTGCTGTGGCGACTGCCGGGGCGGGTGTGGGTGCGGGTGCCGCTACTGCTGCACGCGGCGTCCCGGCGGTAAAGCTGGACGAGGTGGTCGGGACGCGCGAGACACCGGCCCCCGCGAACTTTGCGGAAAACAGCGGCGCGGCGGGTGGTGCGAAGGCGCGCAGAGCGGGCGCAACCGACGACGGTTGCGAGGGAACAGCATGCGCAGTGGCCGGAGCCACTACCGGCGGCACGTTGCCCATATGAGCGATAGAAGCAAAACCGGGAGCTGTCGATGCCACGACCGGCGGGATGGGTGGGACCGTCGGAATCGACGCAGCCGGTGCAACGGCCGCGGCCGCTGCTACCGGCGCGGCGGTCTGGCTTGCGGCGACCTGCGGATCGGCAACCTGCGGCAACGCCGAAAAGCGTTCTGCACCGCGCGGTCCGTCCGCTTTCACGACATTGGCAACCGGCGGAATGTTGCGACGATGCGGCCGCGCAAACAACGGCGCCTTGCTGCGCATCAGTGCCGGCCCGGTCAGCGGCGTGTCGGCGGAGACGGATGCCTCGGGCTTGTCGTCTGCAGCGGCCTGCGCCTGGGCGGCGTCGTCGGCCTGTTTCGAAGCGGCATCGCGGCGTTGCACGATCGCCGGAATCGACGGTTGCGTCAGATCCAGCGTGACGAGCAGCGGCCAGCGCGTGCGCGCCGTGCTGGCCTCGTTCTCGCGACCGATCTCCTGATAGTCGCTGGCATTCCCGCCGAAATGCCCGAAGAGGGTTTCGATATCGCTCGAAGGACTCATGTCGCCGCCATGTTGTTCATGTCTGTCTTGTCTTGCGTTGCCCGTTTCCACTGGCCGTCACAGCCAGCAGAAGTCCATCCCCTGACTGGGCTCATGCCGGCTGGCGGCCAAGCCTGAATTCGATCGTTGCGTGCTCATCGAACTCGCTCGCTTGCGCGACCGACAGACCCTCTGCACCGAGTGCGCTGAGCCAGGTCTGATAGACGCCTTCGAGGAAGGCGGGCGTCCAGCCGAGCGCGGCGGAGCCGAAAGCATGCAACGGCGCGCACGAGTGAGCGATGCGCAGGTAATCCGGTTCGTCGGAAAGATCCACGTAACCCCAATCCGCTTCCTGCCAGCGCGCGTTGAACGCCTCGGCGAGATCGGCAGTCGAGCTGCAGGGCGGCAAGGGATGGGCCGCTGCAAAACGGCAACCGACGCGATACATCAACTGACGCAGTTCGCCTTGCCCGATCTGCGCTTCGAACTCTTCTGCCAATGCAGTGAGCAAGCCGCGCCATTGAGGGGAGATCTGGCGGTCGAGCAGGTAGTCGAGAATAGGGACCATGTTTTCCGAAAAGGATGACCGTCTGCTGTTTATCCGTCGTTAAAACGGGTGTCTGAAGCCGGACATCTGAAAGTGATTTTTGGTAAGGCGTGCGTGGCACGTGCCGACGGTTGTTTTTACCTGTGCTGCGTGCTGTATGTTGATCGGCGCCTCTTTATCTGCAGTCTACTTAAGAGATAAATATTTCGCTACCACCGTCCGGCGTGAAGTTATATAGCCTTGCGCACACTGCGCAATAACAGAAGCAAACTTTGCGCGAATTTTTTTCCGATCCGTTACGCATGAAGGCGTACAGGGCGAGGACGAAAACGCACGACCTCGAATTGAAACGGTTTGAGCCCGTTGATCGACGCATAGGACTGTTGTGCGGTTGCATCATTGACGCATCTGCCGCGCCGCGAATAAGTGCTCTGCTAGCCGACGCTTTGCTTGCGGTAAGAGTGACCTGCGCGCCGCCCAGCGGCGTGGCTCGAGCGGCGTCGCTCGCCGCGGAAATTTGTTTTTGATGAGGCATTAATATTTGTCAGACATATGCCGTTAACCAGCGGCAGAGTGACGGAACGAGGCTGACTTCTATCAACATGCTCCCCATCCACGCGCAACACATGACCGATGCCCATTTGCGTGACCGCTTTCATCGACGTTCGCTTGACCAGCAGCGCCCGCTTTCGACGATCACGATGGCGTCTACGGTCGTGGCTGCCCTGTTGTTCGTGCTGGCACGCAGCCTCGTGGCCGGCCCCACCATTTCGATTTCTTACCGGCTCGCCTGTGTCGCGATGCTGGCGCTGCTGGTGGCGGGCGTGCGCAAGGCACGCACCACCGGAATCTTTGGCGCTCTCGGGGTTGGGTTTACGCTGGTGCTGGTGATCCTGATCGCGCTGAACGTCAATGGCCTGAATGAGCCGTTACTGTGGGCGCTGCCGGCCTTGCTGGTGATTCCGATCTGCGCGGCGCCGCTCTGGCTCACGCCGACGCACTTCTTTGCCGGCACAGTCGTGTTCTACGCAAGCGGTTTACCGCTGCTGTTCAGGCAAGGGTATACGCACGATGTGAACGTCGTGACGTTGCTATGGGTGGCGATTGGCGTGCCGACTGCGTCGGTGTTCCATTTCGGCTTCTACTGGTTCCGGCGCGATCACTTCCTGCTGGAGAACCGCCTTGCCGAGCTGGCTGCGACCGATCCGCTGACCGGACTGCAAAACCGCCGTTCGTTCATGGAGCAGGCCGAGCGGCGCCTCTCGACGCTCGCTGAAGGCGTCAAGGTCTGCGCGATTTTTGTCGACATCGACTATTTCAAGTCGTTGAACGACCAGTTCGGCCATGCTGCCGGCGACCAGACGCTTTATGAAGTCGCCCAGGTGCTGATGGATCAGACCATCGCACAGGACAGCGTGAGCCGTATCGGCGGGGAGGAGTTCGCGATCTTGCGGCGCGAGGGGCTGGCGTCCGCGCTTGAACTGGCTGAACGTTTGCGCGGCGCGGTCTCCCGTATCGCTCGCCCGGATGGTTACGTGACTGCAAGCTTCGGCGTGGCCGAGCATCGCACGGGAGAGAGCATCATGGCCTTGCTCGACCGCGCCGACGAAGCGCTGTTGCGCGCCAAACAGTCCGGCAGAAATCGCGTCTGTGCCGAGCGTTCGAGTCCGTTCGATCCGCTGCAGCTACTGTTTGCCGGCGACCCGGCGGACCCGTCGGGAAGCGCACGGCCTAAATGGGAAGACTACTACCTGACGTCGCACTTTCAGCCCCTCTATAGCTTGTCGCATCAGAAGCAGGTCGGCTTCGAGGCGCTGCTGCGCGGCGAGCAGAGCGATGGTTCACTGGTGCCGCCCGCGGTACTGTTTGCGCCCCGGCCGCTCAGCGACGAAGGCGAGCTCGATCGCGCCAGCCACGTGGTGCACCTTGGCAACGCGCAACGGCTGATACCCGACGAAGCGTGGATCTTTCTCAACATCCTGCCGGCCACTTTCGTCGCAGATGGGTATGCCGACCAGCTTGCCGCGATCGTGCGCTCGGCCGCACTCGAGCCGGAGAAGATCGTCCTCGAAATTCTCGAGTCGCATGGCGGCAGCGTCGACGAGATGTCGCGTGCCGCGGCGCGTTATCGTCAGCACGGCTTTCTGATTGCCGTGGACGACTTCGGCGCGGGTCAATCGAACCTGGACCGGCTGTTCCGCATCCGTCCGGACTTCGTCAAGCTGGACGGCGAGCTGATTCGCGCGACGATTCCGGACACCCAGCATTCGATCCTGCCCAAACTCGTTTCCTTGCTGCATCAGGCGGGCATGCTGGTGGTGGTCGAGGGTGTCGAGACGACCGAGGAACTGATTCTGGCCGTCGAGTCGAATGTCGATTTCGCGCAGGGTTATCTGCTGGGCCGGCCGGCTGCCAGAATCGCGCCGCCGGACGCGGTCAACCGGATGATCGACCGCTCGTTCGATGTGATTGCGCAGGGCCGCGCACATCTGCATGCGCTGTTCGAGAACAAGGTCGAGCCGTACCGGTTCGCTTTGCGCAGCGCCGCCGATGCATTGCTGAGCGGCATCGCCATGGAGGATGCGTTTGCCGATCTGTCGCAGCACGACCTCTGCATCAGCTGCTTCATCCTCGATGACCGGGGGCGTCAGATTGGGCCCGAAGTGGCTGGCGTCGCGAGCACGAGCCTTGCCGGCACGTTGCAGCCGGTCTCCGATCCGCGCGATGCGCGCTGGGACCATCGCCCGTATTTCCGCAACGCGGTGCTGCTGCCGGGCGTGCCGGTAGCCAGTAATCCTTATCTGTCGCTTGCGAGCGGACGGCCTTGCGTCGCGGTGACGGTGGCGATCCAGTCGCCGCAAATGCGCTCGGTGGTCGGCACGGAACTCGACTGGTCCGCGCCGCATCTGCCCTGGCCGGCCAGCGAATAGTCAGGAACCCTGAGCGGTGCGAGGCGCGCGTGTCGAGCCACGCACGACGAGCTTTGGCTCCGACGTGACACACATCCGCGGCGCGTCGCCGTTAGCGCGCGCGCCACGCGGCGATGCCTCGATCAGTTCACGCAGCAAGGACACCGCCAGTTCGGCCGCTTCGACAGTCGGCACGGCGACAGTGGTCAGCGCAGGCCGCGATTCCTGGGCGAGCCGGATGTCGGTGATGCCGACCACGGAGAGATCATGTGGCACCTGCAAACCGAGATCGGCGGCTGCATGCAGGGCGCCGAGCGCGGGCAGGTCGTTGGTTGCGAGGATCGCGGTCAGACGGGGATCCGCTTCGAGCAATTCGCGGGTCGCGCGATAACCGCCCTGGGTCGTGTCCGGCGCGTAGCGCACGGGCGAATTCGTGACATCGAGACCGGCAGTGCGCAGCGCGTCGAGGAATCCTTCGTAACGTGCTGCATGGATGCCGGCCACCTTGCTGCCGACGATGGCGCCGATACGCCGATGCCCCAGTTCAAGCAGATGCTGCCCAGCCAGTTGCCCGGCGAGCCTGAAATCGACCGCCACGCAGGGCAGGCCGGGCGGCTCGTTCGGACGTTCCCACATGCACAGCACGACCGGCGCGCCGCGCGCCTCGGTCTTGTGCAGATCGGCGAAGTCGAGATTCGCGTTCATGACCAGCACGCCTTCGGAGAGCGTGCCGGCGATCTGTTCCAGATACGCGCGGCCCGTCAGCGGATCTTCGTTCGTATTGCAGATGATCAGAAAGTGCCCGCTGCTGCGCGCCGCACGCTCGACCGCCAGCGCAAACTCGGGATAGAACGGGTTGGCGATGCTCGAGACCATCAATGCAATGGTTGGCGCACGGCCCTCGGCGAGTGCTCGTGCCGCGAGATGCGGCTGATAGCCGAGCGCTTCGACGGCATCGAGCACCCGTTGCCGGGTCTGCGCGCCGACCCGGCCGCGATTGCGCAGCACGTTCGACACCGTGGCGGGGGTGCAACCGGCGCGGCGTGCGACTTCGCTCAGTGTTGGCATGGTTGTTCAGTATGTGGGACTGTTTCTCAAAATTTGCGTCCGGCATGAAGGCGCGGCACCATTAATCGCACAGACAGCAAGATTTCGGAGACGCTGCGGGCCATTGATCGCACTCGGTCAATTTTTTTCGGCCGAACAGATTAAGCGCTTAATCTCCGACTTCGAGCCGATTAAATCACGGAGACGGAGCAATGGCGAGCATTTCGTTAAGAGGCGTCCAAAAATCGTACGGTGATGGTGCACCCGTCATTCGCGATGTCGATCTCGAGATCGGCGAGAACGAGTTCTGCGTGTTTCTCGGCCCGTCCGGTTGCGGCAAGTCCACCTTGTTGCGCATGATCGCCGGTCTCGAAGATGTGAGCGACGGTGATCTCTTTATCGGCGGTCAGCTCGTCAATGCCGTGCCTTCGGCCCAGCGTGGTGTAGCGATGGTGTTCCAGAGCTACGCGCTGTTCCCGCATATGACCGTGTTCGAGAACATGGCCTTCGGCCTGAAGCTCGCCAAAACGCCCAAGGACGAAATCGACCGCAAGGTGCGGGAAGCGGCGCGCGTCCTGCAACTCGAAGCGCTGCTGGACCGGCGTCCCAAGGCTTTGTCGGGTGGACAGCGGCAGCGCGTGGCGATCGGCCGCGCCATCGTGCGCCAACCCGGCGTGTTTCTGTTCGACGAACCGCTCTCCAATCTCGATGCCACCTTGCGCGGTCAGACCCGCGTCGAAATCGCCCGGCTGCACAAGCAGTTTGCCAAGGCGAGCGTCGTCTACGTGACGCACGACCAGATCGAAGCCATGACGCTCGCCGACAAGATCGTGCTGCTGCACGCCGGCAAGGACACCGAGCGCTACGGCAGCATTGCCCAGATCGGCGCGCCGCTCGAGCTGTATCACCGTCCGAAGAGCCGCTTTGTGGCCGGTTTCATCGGCTCGCCCCGGATGAATTTTCTGCCAGGAAAGGTTGCCTCGATCGACGCCCGCGGCGTGAGCGTGAAGCTCGATGGCAGCGGCGAGACCGTGCGTGTGAGCGTCGACGGGGCAGCGCTCGGTGTTGGGCAGCCTGTGACGTTCGGCGTGCGGCCTGAGCATCTGGAAATGGTCGAAGGGGTTCAGGAAGCCTCTGCCGGCACCGCCCATGAATCTTCGTTGCTGACCCGCGCGGTCTCGCTCGTCGAGCAGCTCGGTGAGCACAGCTATGTCCACCTTGAAGAAGGCGAGGGCATCGTATTGATCGCCAAGGCGCCTGGAGACACGCGCCTGAAGCAGGGCGATCAGGCTGCCTTTCGGGCGCCTGCACCGGTCTGTCATTTGTTCACCGAAGACGGCTTCGCCGTTGCTTCGCTCGAATCCGTCGAACACTACGCATAAAGGAAGGGCACTCGGATGCGCCTTGGAGTCTGTTACTACCCGGAACACTGGCCGGAGTCGATGTGGGAAGACGACGCCCGCCGCATGAAAGCGCTCGGCATCGAACAGGTTCGGATTGCTGAATTTGCCTGGAGCCGGATGGAGCCAACGCCTGGCGAATACGACTGGGCCTGGCTTGATCGCGCCGTCGACGTGCTCGGTGCGGCTGGCCTGCAAGTGGTGATGTGCACGCCGACCGCGACGCCGCCGAAATGGCTGATCGACCGTCATCCAGACATTCTGCCGGTTGGCGTCGACGGCCGTCCGCGGGCCTTCGGTTCGCGTCGTCACTACGATTTCTCGTCGCCTTCGTATTTTGCTGCTTCAGAACGTATCTGCACCGCAGTGGCCGAACGTTACGGCAAGCATCCGGCCGTTGCGTACTGGCAGACCGATAACGAGTTCGGTTGCCATCAGACGGTGGTCAGCTATTCGCGGGCAGCGGTGCTACGGTTTCGCGAGTGGCTGAAGGCGCGCTATCAGACGATCGATGCGCTGAACCGCGCGTGGGGCACGGTGTTCTGGAGCATGGAGTACCGCAGCTTCGACGAGATCGACGCCCCCGTGGCGACCGTGACCGAGGCGCATCCGTCGCACCGGCTCGACTACCGGCGCTTCGCATCGGATGAAGTCGCGCGCTACAACCGCATGCAGGTCGAGATCATCCGTGCGCACTCGCCGGGCCGGCCGGTTGCGCACAACTTCATGCAGTTGTTTACCGAATTCGATCACTACAAGGTCGCTGCCGATCTGGATGTCGCCACATGGGATAGCTATCCGCTCGGTGCGCTCGAAGAGCAGTGGTTTGCGCCCGAACTCAAGGCGAAATGGCTGCGCACCGGTCATCCGGATTTCGCATCGTTCAATCACGATGTCTATCGTGGCATGTCGAAGCTGCCGTTCTGGGTGATGGAGCAGCAGCCGGGGCCGGTCAACTGGGCGCACTGGAATCCGGCGCCGCTGCCTGGCATGGTGCGTCTGTGGAGCTGGGAGGCGTTTGCGCACGGGGCGGGCTGCGTGTCGTATTTCCGCTGGCGTCAGGCGCCGTTTGCCCAGGAGCAGATGCACGCGGGTTTGAATACGCCCGATAACCTGCTGGATCTTGGCGGCAGTGAGGCGGCCCAGGTGGCCAAGGAGATTCACAAGGTGCTGGCCGCGGACGCCGACGCGAATGCGAACGTGCGCTCGAAGGTCGCGCTCGTCTACGACTACGAGGCGAAGTGGTTGTTCGAAATTCATCCGCAGGGTGCGGACTTCCACTATCCGCGCTTTGCGTTCGAGTATTACTCGACACTGCGCGGATTGGGTCTCGATGTCGACGTGGTGCCGGTCGATGCGCCGCTCGATGGCTACAGGATGATTGTCGTGCCGCCGTTGCCGGTGGTGCCCGCGGACTTCGCGCAGCGTCTGGCCCGTTCGGGTGCGCAGGTCGTGCTCGGGCCGCGCACCGGCTCGAAGACGGACGATCTGCAGATTCCCGCAGGGTTGCCGCCGGGGTCGCTGGCCTCGGTATTGCCGATGCGCGTGTGGCGCGTCGAGTCGCTACGGCCCAATGTGGCTGAACCGGTCAGGCTCGCGGGCAGCGCAAGCCTCGATGACGGGGTAGGGCGGCATTGGCGCGATCTGATCGAAACGTCGGAGTCGGCCAGCGCGGCAGCGCTCGAGATTCGCGGCCGTTTCGCCGACGGTCATCCCGCGTATGTTCGGAGCGGTTCGATTCACTACCTGGCGAGCATCTTCGACGAGGTCCTGACGACGCGACTGTTTGCAGGCGTCGCGCGGGAAGCAGGACTTGATGTGACGGCGCTCGGCGACGGTTTGCGTATCAGCCGGCGCGGTGGGTTGGCGTACGTGTTGAATTACGGCGAGCAGCCTCATACGCTCGCGGATGTCGCGGACGATGCATTTGTAATCGGCTCGCGTGAAATCGGGCCGCAGGGCGTGGCAGTTTATCGGACCAGTTAGAGCTTAAAACGACGTAAAAACCAAGGAGACAGGCATGCAATTCAAACTTCGGAAGGTTCTGGTTGCCGTCGCGCTGACGGCGGCCACCGCAGCGGCATCGATGGCCGGCAGCGCGCAGGCAGGCACGCTCGCGATCAACATCGCGTTCAAGGGCGCCAGTCAACGGGCGGTCTGGCAGCAGGTGATCGACGAGTTCAAGAAGGCCCATCCGGGCACGGACGTCAACGTGTCGTTTATCGATGAGGAAGCCTACAAGGTGCAATTGCCTGGCTGGCTGTCGACGGTCTCACCCGACATCGTGAACTGGCACGACGGTGAGCGGATGGCGTATTACGCACAGCGCGGCCTGTTCGAAGACCTGAGTGGAGACTGGAGCAAGAACGGCTGGAACAATACCTACGCCTCGACGAAGGAAGCCTCGTCGTATAAGGGCAAGCAGTACGCGGCACCGACCGTCTACTACTCGTGGGGCATGTTCTATCGCAAGGATCTGTTCCAGAAGGTGGGGATCGCGAGCGAGCCGAAAACGTGGGACGAGTTTCTCGACGCCTGCAAGAAGTTGAAAGCGGCCGGGATTACGCCGATCGCCGTGGGTGGCCGCGATGCCTGGACGCTGGCCGGCTGGTTCGACTATCTGGATCTGCGCCTGAACGGCAACGCGTTCCATCAGAAGCTGATGGCCGGGGAAGTGCCGTACACCGATCCGCGCGTGAAGAAGGTGTACACGACGTGGAAGCAACTGATCGACGACGGCTACTTTATCGACAATTCGCTCTCCTACGATCTGGACGCGGCGCAGCCGTTCCTGTTCCAGGGCAAGGCCGCGATGATGCTGATGGGGACGTTCATCACCGGCGGTTTTCCGGCAAACGTGAAGCCGGAAATGGGCTACTTCCAGTTCCCGATCATCGATTCGAAGGTGCCGACCGCCGAGGATGGCCCGGTCGAGTCGCTGCATATTCCGTCGAAGGCGAAGAACAAGGCGGATGCGCATGCATTCCTGGCCTTCGTCGAAACGCCGGAAATCGGCGCACAGCTTGCGACGGGGCTGGGGTCGTTGTCCGCGAACAGCAAGTCGCCGGAACCGGAAGATCCGATTTCGAAAATCGGCTTCCAGATTCTCGCCAACACGAAGGGCGGCATTGCGCAGTTCTACGATCGTGACATGACCAAGGAGATGGCCGACGAGGGCATGAAGGGGATGCAGCAGTTTATCTCCGATCCTTCGAAGCTCGACGACGTGCTGGCGCAGCTTGAGCAGACGCGGCAGCGTATCTACAAGAAGTAAGGAAAGTACGAGAAGTGAGCGCGGGCGGCTTTGCGCCGCCTGCGCTTGATCGAGATCGAGCAGGAGACTCGCCGTGGTTCACTCCGTCAGCCGTCAATCCATCACCGGCAATGCCGGGCCGGGAGCTTCGGGCTCCTCTGGCAGCGCCTTGCCGCGTGCGGCGAAGCAGCAGCGCGGTCCATCGCCTACGGCGCGCCGGCAACAGCGTGCGGCGTTTGTTTTCCTCGCGCCCGCTTGCGTGATGGTGGCGATCTACGTCATCTGGCCGATTCTCTCGACGATCCGCATCAGCTTTTTCAACTGGGATGGGATGACCGATCCCAGTTTCGTCGGGATAGCGAACTATCTGGAGCTGTTTCATACGCGCGCTTTCTACACCGCGCTAAAGAACAATCTGATCTGGTTATTGCTGTTTCTGCTGGCGCCGCCCATGGGGCTTGCTGTCGCGCTGTATCTGAACCAGGCTGTGGCCGGCATTCGCGTCGTCAAGTCACTGTTCTTTGCGCCGTTCGTGCTTTCAGGCGTGGTGGTCGGGCTGATCTTCTCGTGGTTCTACGATCCGACCTTCGGCCTGCTCGCGCTGATACTCGGGCACGGCGTACCGGTGCTTGGCGATGCGCGTTATGCGACGCCGGGCATCATCTTCGCGGCGCTGTGGCCGCAAACCGCCTACTGCATGATCCTGTATCTGACGGGACTGACCTCGCTGAACAGCGAGCAGGTGGAGGCGGCTCGCATGGAAGGTGCTCAGGGCTGGTCGATGCTATGGCATGTGATCCTGCCGCAACTGCGGCCTACCACCTTCATGGCGATTGTGGTCACGGTGATCGGCGCGTTGCGCAGCTTCGACCTGATCTCGGTGATGACGGGCGGTGGGCCGTTCGAGAGCTCCACCGTGCTGGCGTATTACATGTACGACCAGGCGATCAAGTATTACCGGGTGGGGTATTCCGCGGCCGTCGCCGTAGTGTTGTTCGCGATCATGCTGGTCTACATCGTTTATCACCTGCGGCGGATGCTGCGCGCCGAGCAATAAGGAGCCCGATATGTATCCGATGCCGATCGACAAATGGCGGCCGACCTCACGGCGGTTATACAAGCTCTCGCTGCCGGTGGCGCTGCTGATCTGGCTGCTGCCGATGATCGCTGTACTGGTCACCTCGGTGCGCTCATCCGATGAGCTAAGCGAAGGCAACTATTGGGGCTGGCCGAAGCACTTTGCGATGTGGGACAACTATCGCGACGCGCTGACCACCTCGCCGATGCTGCATTACTTCTGGAACAGCGTGCTGATTACGGTGCCCGCGGTGGCCGGGTCTATCACGCTGGCGGCGATGGCGGGTTTTGCACTGGCTATCTACCGTTTTCGCGGCAACAGTACGTTGTTCGCCACTTTCGTGGCGGGCAATTTCGTGCCGGTGCAGGTGTTGATGATTCCGGTGCGGGATCTGTCCTTGAAGCTTGGGCTGTTCAATACCGTCGGCGCGTTGATCCTGTTTCATGTGTCGTTCCAGACGGGCTTTTGTGCGCTGTTCCTGCGCAATTTCATCAAGCAGTTGCCGTTCGAGCTGGTTGAGGCGGCGCGGATTGAAGGCGCCAACGAATGGACCGTGTTCTTCAGGATTGTCCTGCCGCTGATCCGCCCAGCGCTCGCGGCGCTCGCCATTCTCGTGTTCACGTTCGTGTGGAACGACTACTTCTGGGCGCTGTGTCTGACGCAGGGGGATGAGGCGGCGCCGATCACCGTCGGCGTGGCCGCGCTGAAGGGGCAGTGGACGACGGCGTGGAACCTGGTATCGGCGGGGTCGATTATGGCGGCGTTGCCGTCCGTGGTGATGTTCTTTGCGATGCAAAAGCATTTCGTCGCGGGGCTGACGTTTGGCGCGACGAAAGGGTGACGGCCGAGGTAATGTGATGCGCTGAGTTCGAAGCGATGTTCCGTGTTCTCCTCCGAGAGGGTTGCCCGCTGATGCGGGCTTTTTTTTGCGCGACGCGGTGGGAACCTGTCCCACGCTCGCTGTTGGCGTTAGCCATTTGGACGATATGGCTATGGATGAACGCGCTACATAGAATGGTCAGTTCTTCGAAAAAATTCAGGCAACGTTGCAACTCGAACTTCCGACCATCGATTCACCAACAGAAGTCGCCCACCGCTTTTCTGACATTGCCTATCGCGGAATCCAGTGGGACTTGAGTCATCTCGATCCGTTTGCGTTCAGGGTGGATCTCGGACTCGGTACTGACATTACAGTCCTCGTGCTCTACTCGTGCCATTGCTTCTCGCATAGCATCCAGTGGGATAAACGTCCGCGTGATGCGATACCTGCTCACGAGGTCTACTTCGATGGCAGGGAGCATCGGATTTTGAACCCGCAGCGATACGAACTCTCCCGCCGGTTCCTGCCGGACATGGTCTCCAATCTTTCTAACCGGCGGATCACGATCGCCAACGAGAAGATGCCGAACTTTGTCACTATCGAGAATGTGAATGCGGACGGAACGGCCTCGCTCTATGCTGTCTTTTTCGAGGTGAAAAAGGATAAGAGTCGCAGGTGTCGCCTTGTACTGCGCATACAGTCAGCATATCTGCTGGACAGCGGGCTGACGAACCGCCAGGTGAAAGGCGGGAAGATTGCGTTTGAGACGCTGTTACGCTCTACCTACCTCGGCAAGAGGGTTCGCGGCTGAGGATACAAAGACAAACGGCCACCTTTCGGTGGCCGCCGCATGCGGGGTTCTCTATCTGTCTTTCGACAAAACTCCCACTCCTGGTGGGACCCGGTTGCCCGGGCGGCGCTACGTTTTTCGCACCCGCTTGTACGTAGTTTTCAGGCGACCATGCTATCCGCGATGAGCTTTCTGGTCAAGGGAACTCGGCCTGCGGTGCAACGAGAATCGTCTGATACGGCGAGCGGGGGCTCCTCACCCCCTAAAAATCTCGCTTGACAGTATTTGACATGTCAGATAATCTGCATTGCAACGATCACGGAGTCAGCGATGGATCACTACACGAAAGAACGGTTTCAGTCGGAGGAAAGCATCGGCTTTTTCATCAACAAGGCCCGCAACCTCCTGATCGCGGAGTTGGACAACGCGCTGAAGGACCTGGAGATCACCAGCCAGCAAATGGGCATTCTGCTGTCTATGCAGCGCGGCGTTGCGACCACGCCGTTCGAGTTGTCGAAGTTCCTCGGTATCGACACCGGCCTGATGACCCGAATGCTCGACAAGCTCGAGTCCAAAGGCCTGCTGGAGCGCTCGCGTAGCCTCGAAGACCGGCGGGTGGTCAACCTGACACTCACGAAGAAGGGGCTCGATGTCGCGAATCAGATTCCCGACATCGCACCAACGGTACTGAATCGGCGCGTCAAAAGCTTTACCAAAGAAGAGTTCAAAGAGTTCGGCCGCCTGCTCAAGAAATTCCTTGAAAGCTGAGAGGCATTTTTTTTACCCATATATCTGACAGGTCAGAGAATGAAGTCACAGTTAAATGGAAAGATCGTGGGTTTGCGGCTCGCGAAGGCCAGCGTAACCGTGATCTGCGCGGCGGTGCTGTCGGCGTGCGCCAACTATGCGGGCATCTCCAGCGACAAGGAGATGGCGCAGCCGCAGAGCTTCGCGACCCAGCAGAGCATCCCATCGGATCAGGGCCGCTGGCCGGCAACGGATTGGGCCGATCAGTTCGGCGACGCGCAACTCAAGGCACTGCTGGCCGAAGCACTGCAGGGCAGTCCGACACTCGCGCAGGCTCGCGCCCGTATCGCCACTGCCGCGGCATATACCGAAACGGCGAAGTCGAGCACGCTGCCCAAGGTAGGCGCGAGCTACTCGTTCACTCGCGAGCAGTACTCGAGTACCGCGTTGATCCCGCCACCTTATGCCGGCAGCTGGCAATCGGAAAACGAGGGCTTGCTGACAGCTTCGTACGACCTCGATCTGTGGGGCAAGAATCGCGAGGCGCTCAAGGCTTCGATGTCGCAACTCCAGGCAAGCGAAGCGGATGCGGAGGTCGTCAAGCTGACCTTGACCTCGGCGATCGCGCGCAACTACAACCAGCTGGCCCGGCTGTACGCATTGCACGACATCGCGCAACAGGAGGTCGAGCAGCGCGAGCAGATCGACCGTATCACGGCGGGTCGCATTGCCAACGGACTAGATACCGAAGTCGAGCGCAAAACGGCGCAGGCCAATCTCGCCACCAGTCGCGCCACGCTGGCCTCGTTCGACGGCAGCATCGTCACCACGCGCTATCAACTGGCTGCTTTACTCGGCGCAGGTCCCGATCGCGGCCTGTCGATTGCGAGGCCCACGCTCGGCATTGGCGATGAGGTGCGTTTGCCCGATAACCTCCCGGCCGATCTCGTCAGCCGTCGCCCGGATCTGGTGGCGGCCCGCTGGCGCGTCGATGCGCTGACGCACGACGTCAAGGAAGCCAAGGCTGAGTTTTACCCCGACATCAACCTGAGCGCGGCTGTCGGTCTGGATGCGTTCGGCTTCGGCCGTTTCCTGACCGCAGCAAGCCGCACCGCCAACGCGGGGCCGGCGGTCCATCTGCCGATTTTCGACGGCGGCGAACTGCGCGCGCAACTGAAAGGGCGCTACGCCGATTTTGACGATGCCGTCGCGGGCTACAACCAGACGCTCGTTACGGCGCTCTCGGAAGTCGCCACGCAGCTCGCGCAGATCCGTTCCACCGACACCCAGCTCGGCGACGCCGAGGCTGCCCAGGACGCCGCGCGCAGCGCTTACCAGTTGGCGCTAACCCAATACCAGGCGGGGCTGACGAATCAGCTCACGGTGCTGAATGCCGACACCAATGCACTCGCTGCCGACGAGTCGGTCGCCAATCTGAAGATGAATCGCCGCGATCAGCAGATTGCGCTCGCGCAAGCGCTCGGCGGCGGTTACACGGAGGACGCCGGTGCCAGTGCAGAGGCCAACGCAGGCACTGGTGAACGGTCCAACACAAGCAGCCAGCCGGATGCATCCGCGGCTCGACCCAACCCTGTCGTCGCCGCACGCTAAGGCGCGTTTTGCGACACCTTCATTCTTTGCCTGGAGTCATTGAAATGAGCGATACAACCACTATCGAGCGCGCGCCGGCCCAAGCCGGACAACCCGAGCAGACCGGACAGCCCGAGCAGGCTGGCCAGGGCGACACGCAGAATCCCGGCAAGCGCAAGCTTATGCTGATACTGCTGGCCGCCACTGTCGCGGTGGCCGGCGCTGCCTACGGTGGGTACTACTACACGATTGGGCGCTTCGAGCAATCTACCGACGACGCCTATGTAAGCGGCAATCTCGTGCAGTTGACCCCGCAGGTCAGCGGTACTGTGGTTGCCGTCAACGCGGACGACACGCAGATCGTCAAGCAGGGTGATCCGGTGGTCACGCTGGACGGCGCCGACGCAAGGGTCGCACTCCTGAACGCCGAGGCGACGCTCGGCCAGACCGTGCGGCAAGTCAGCGGTCTCTATGTGAACAACGACTTCTACGCGGCAAACATCGCCCAGCGCGAGTCGGACCTGGCGCGCGCGAATGACGATCTGAAGCGTCGTGAAGCCGTGGCCGGAACGGGGGCCGTGTCGGGAGAGGATATTTCGCATGCTCAGGACTCCGTCAGGTCCGCAGAGGCGTCGCTCGAGGCAGCGCGTCAGCAAGCCGAAGCAAATCACGCGCTGACCGACCGTACCACGATTGGCCAGCATCCGGATGTCCAGGCCGCGGCGTCGAAGGTGCGCAACGCTTACCTAGACTACGCACGCAATACCTTGCCCGCGCCGGTGACCGGCTATGTCGCGCGTCGCTCGGTGCAGGTCGGCCAACGTGTTGCCCCAGGCACACCGCTGATGGCGATCGTACCGCTCGACGGGGTGTGGGTTGATGCGAACTTCAAGGAAGGGCAACTGCGGCACATGCGCATCGGTCAACCCGTCACATTGACGGCTGATGTCTACGGATCGAATGTCCAGTATCACGGCAAGGTGGTGGGCTTTTCGGCCGGCACTGGCGCGGCCTTCGATGTATTGCCGGCGCAGAACGCCACCGGCAACTGGATAAAGGTCGTGCAGCGGCTGCCGGTGCGCGTGCAACTGGACCAGCACGAACTTGATGCGCATCCGTTGCGGATCGGTCTGTCGATGCAGGTCGAAGTGAATACACATGACGAGTCCGGCACCCAGTTGGCCGCTGCAGTCAACACGACGTACCGCACGGATGTATTCGCCCAGTACGGCGCGGCAGCCGAGGCCCAGATCGAGCAGATCATCGCCCAGAACATACCGCTCGGCCAGGGTGCATCGAAGAGTACTCCGCAGAAGATCGCCGTACGTCACGCGACATCGCGGAACGCCGGTTGACCTTCAACAGCCCACACAGACGCCAATTTTTTTGCCGTATTAGCTGACAGGTCAGATAGACGTGCACGCTCTCTGACCGTCGATCCTTCCGACGGGTGATGAAATGAATCAATCGACCAATCCCGCTGCACTCGCACCGCTCTCCGGCGGCAAGCTCGTGCTGGCGACTCTCGCCGTGGCGCTGGCCACTTTCATGAACGTGCTGGACTCGTCGATCGCGAACGTCGCGATTCCGACCATCGCCGGTAACCTCGGCGTATCGGTGGACGAGGGGACCTGGGTGATCACGCTGTTCTCGGCCGCCAACGCGATCTCGATTCCGCTCACCGGGTGGCTGACGCAGCGGGTCGGACAGATCAAACTGTTTGTCTGGGCGATCCTGCTGTTTGTGGTGTCGTCGTGGCTGTGCGGCCTCGCGCCGAACCTGCCGGTGCTGCTTGCAGCGCGGATCGTGCAGGGCGCGGTGGCCGGTCCGCTGATCCCGCTGTCGCAAGCGATTCTGCTCGGCTCCTATCCAAAGGAAAGGAGCTCGCTTGCGTTGGCGCTGTGGGCGATGACTGCGACTGTCGGTCCGATTGCCGGCCCGGTGTTAGGAGGCTGGATCACCGACAGCTATTCATGGTCATGGATCTTCTATATCAACATTCCTGTAGGCATCTTTGCCGCGGCGGTGACGTGGGCCATCTATCGCGAGCGCGAAACGCCGACCAAACGTCTGCCCATCGACAAGGTAGGTCTACTGTCGCTGATCGCCTGGGTGGGCTCGCTGCAGGTGATGCTCGACAAAGGCAAGGATCTCGACTGGTTCAACTCGCCGGTCATCGTCGCGCTAACGGTGTTCGCGTTGATCAGTTTCGCTTTCTTTCTGATCTGGGAGTTGACGGAGAAAAATCCGATCGTCAACTTGCGGTTGTTCGCAGGACGAAATTTTCTTGGCGGAACCGCGGCGATTTCGGTGGCGTATGCCGTGTTTTTCTCGAACCTCGTGCTGTTGCCGCAATGGATGCAAGAGTATCTGAACTACCGCGCCGTCGATGCGGGTCTCGTCATGGCGCCACTCGGCATCTTCGCCGTGCTGCTCTCGCCGGTCATCGCGAAGCTCCTGCCGCGTTCCGATGCCCGCGTGCTTGCGACCCTGGCGTTCCTCGGTTTTGCGGCCGTGTTCTTCATGCGCTCGGGTTATACGACGGGCGTCGATACTCGCACGCTCGTGCTTCCGACTTTGCTGCAGGGCTTCCCGACCGGCTTTTTCTTTGTGCCGTTGACCGCGATCATTCTCTCGGGACTACCTGCCGAGAAGATTCCCTCTGCGGCTGGTCTGTCGAATTTCGTGCGCGTGTTTGCCGGCGCCGTAGGGACTTCGCTAGCGAGCACAGGCTGGAACAATCGCCAGATCCTGCATCACGCTCGCCTCGCGGAACAATCGAGCGTCGACAATCCAACCTTTGTTTCCGGGATCGATGCAGTGCAAACGACACTCGGCGGTGGTTCGCATCAGGCGCTCGCATTCTTCGAACGTTCGCTCGACGCGCAGGCGGCCATGCTTGGCCTCAATGACATCTTCTGGCTCTCAGCGGTGATCTTTATCGCCATCATTCCGCTGATCTGGTTGACGAAACCGGGTAAGGGCAGTGCGGATGCAGCGGCTGCCGCTGCGCACTAAGCAGTCCCGATCGTGCTGCCGCGGCGCGTGGTACTACGCGCCGCTCGCTCAATGGCTTTTTATATACCAGGTCGCATAGCTGACGACGAGCGCGACCTTGCACACGCATTCGACTAACGAGAGCGTGAACAGCTCGTGCGAGATCGTGTATTCGAACGGTAGCGTAGAGGCGACCGCGAACACGCTCGAAGCGCAGAGGAAAACAAACAGGGTGCGTGCATACCGAACCCCGAAAAATGCCGCGGCACCGACGGCCAGTAGCAGGCATTTGGCGAGCATCAGCGCGAGGAAGCGCGTGAGGCCATCAGTGGGATTCAGTTCCCAGGGTGTTTCGACGATCGACCATGCACACACCAATGCGATGCAAACCAGCATCGCGCGTCGCGCGAGCGGGGCGGCCTGTGCAGGCGACGCCGGTATGTGTTGCTCGTGTGCGGCGTCGATGTGCGCGCGGCGCATGTGACCGTCCCATGTATCTTCAACGTTCATGAGTTTCTCCGTCAACGGACCGTGCTGTTTACGCAGTCTGCTTGATATAAGACGGCAACCCAAATTAAATTTTGTTAAACCCCCCAATTTTATGGAGGTTTTTTTGTTTTGGGCTTATGTCGCGGTCTCAGGTGAACGTTCTGTGTCAGCGCGGTGACACAACGAAGCACTCATTTAGTGTGACTAGTCGGCGCGCGCGTTGCTCACGTGTCGCGCGCCGCGTTGGCATTCACGGCCCTCTGCGTTCAGGCCGCGCTCGTGCCAGTGCGCTTAACTAGCCAACTTCGCCGCGATTCCGGCAACGTGTTTTCCCTGGTAGCGCGCGATTTCCAGTTCGTTCTGCGTTGGGTGGCGGCTACCGTCTGCACCTGCCATCGTTGTCGCGCCATAAGGTGTGCCGCCCGTGATCTCGTCCATTTTCATGAGTCCTGCACATGCGTACGGCACGCCCACGACCACCATGCCGTGGTGCATCAATGTGTTATGAAACGAGGTGATGGTGGTCTCCTGGCCGCCGTGCTGCGTGCCGGTCGAAGCAAACACGCTGCCCACCTTGCCGACCAGCGCTCCTTTCATCCACAGGCCGCCGGTTTGGTCGAGGAACGTGCGCATCTGGCCGGCCATATTGCCGAAGCGTGTCGGCGTGCCGAAGATAATGGCGTCGAAATTCGCCAGATCGTCGGGTTTGGCTACGGGCGCCTTCTGGTCGAGCTTGACGCCGTGAGCCGCCGCCTGATCGGCCGGAATGGTTTCGGGCACGCGCATGACCGTGACCTCGGTGCCTGGCACCGAGCGGGCGCCTTCGGCCACTGCTTCCGACATGGTTTCAATGTGGCCATACATCGAGTAGTAGAGAACCAATACTTTCGCCATGATGTCTCCTGGGGTGAGCGGCCGCGCCTGACGGGGAAGTGATGCGTTTGAACGGCCTGCGCATCTAACAGTAGCACCGCTTTTGCGCGCGTGGGCGTAACTTGTGTGCGCGTGGAGCGCCTGGCCGGCGTTGTCGTTGGGTAACTGATCTGCAGTGAAGCCGGGTTTTGGAGTGTGCGACACTGCCTTCTGTTAGTCATCTGTAGCGGACGCTTATGCTGGATCCGTTTGCCATGAGTTATCGTTTTGCTGTGCCCGATGAGGCAGAGGTGGTGCGGGCGATCGAGTACGAAGCCGCGCAGCGCTTTGCTACGGTCGGCTTGACCGGCATTGCGGACGCCCGGCCGATGAATGCGGACTTTGTGCGCCGGAAGATCGAGGCGTCGGAAATCATCGTAGCGGTGAACGATACGGGGAACTGTGTCGCTTTTGTGATGTTCGCGCGATTGGCGAAGCGTTTCTATATCGAGGAACTCGATGTTCTGACCACATGGTCGGGGCGGCGCATCGGGGCCAGGCTGATCGACGAGGTGGCCGTACTCGCCCGTCGCGCGGGTGTGCCGCAGCTGGTGCTATCGACGTTTCGCGATGTGCCGTGGAATGCGCCGTACTACCGGCGACTGGGTTTTAGTGTGATCGAAAGCGAGCGCCTCGATGCGAAATTGCGGGCAATCCGCGCCGCGCACGTGGCGCGCGGGCTTGACGAAACAAAACGGGTTTTTATGTACCGCGATGTGACTGCGGCGGACGCAACCGGGTAACACATTCCGGTTGCGTTCGCCGCACGTTCAGGCGTGACTTGCGCTCATTGCAACGCGCGATGCAGTGCCTGTTGCAGCACGTGTTCCTGCGCTTATTCCACCGTTTCCAGCGCCGGATAATCCGTGTAACCCTCTTCGCCTTCGGCGTAGAACGTCGCCGGATTCGGCTGGTTCAGCGGCGCATTCAGTTCGAAGCGGCGCGGCAGATCCGGATTGGCGATAAACAGCTGACCCCACGCCACGGCATCCGCTTCGCCTGCGTCGAGCACCTGTTGTGCGGACTCCTTCGTGAATCTTTCATTGGCAATGTACGGGCCGCCAAACGCCGCCTTCAGTTGCGGGCCGAGGCGGTTCTCGCCGAGCGCTTCACGTGCGGCGATAAACGCGATCTTGCGCTTGCCGAGTTCACGCGCGACATAGCCGAACGTCGCTGCGGCGTTCGAGTCGCCCATCGTGTGTGCGTCGCCGCGCGGCGCGAGGTGCATGCCGACGCGATTCGCGCCCCAGACTTCGATACACGCATCCACCACTTCGAGCATCAGGCGAGCGCGGTTTTCGATCGGGCCACCGTATGCGTCGGTGCGCTGATTCGTGCTGTCCTGCAGGAACTGGTCGAGCAGATAGCCGTTCGCGCCATGCACCTGAACGCCGTCGAAACCAGCGGCTTTGGCATTTTCAGCACCCTTGCGGTAAGCCTCGACGATGGCGGGAATCTCGGCCAGATCGAGCGCGCGCGGCGTCACAAACGGACGCTGCGGACGCACGTGGCTCACGTGGCCTTGTGGCGCGATTGCGCTCGGCGCAACCGGCAGGTCGCCGTTCAGGAAGATCGGGTCCGACACGCGGCCGACGTGCCACAACTGCAGGAAGATCTTGCCGCCTGCCGCGTGAACCGCGCTGGTGACAAGCTTCCAGCCTTCAACCTGTTCCTGCGACCAGATACCCGGCGTTGCCGCGTAACCCACGCCCTGTGGCGTGACCGAGGTGGCCTCGCTGATGATCAGGCCGGCCGAGGCGCGCTCGGCGTAGTACTTCGCCATCAGTGCGTTCGGCACGCGGACGTCGCCCGCGCGTTGACGCGTCAGCGGCGCCATGATGATGCGGTTTTGCAGCGTGAGATCGCCAATTTGCAGCGGGTCAAAAAGCGTCGGCATAAGTATTCACCTTTCCTGGCGGGCAGCGGCCCGGGACGATAAGAACAGCGTGATGAAAGAAGCGCGGCGAGGCAGACGCACGTGTCAGAGATCCGTGTTCATGTGCTCGAGAAACGCCTGGATGACGGGCTCGTTGCGTTTGAAAAACACCCACTGGCCGACCCGCTTCGACGTGACGAGGCCGGCGCGCTGCAATGCGGCCAGGTGCGCCGACACGGTGGACTGCGACAGTCCGCAACTTGCGTCGATCTTGCCGGCGCACACGCCGTGATCGAGTGGCAACTCCTGATCGGCGAAGTGCGCTTGCGGGTCCCGCAGCCGCGCCAGAATCTCGCGGCGGATGGGATTGGCTAGCGCCTTGTGGATCGCGTCGATGTCGATGGTCATCAGTGAGGTTTCAGTCATGAACAGCGGTACAGGGGCCGAAGCGGCCCGGCATCTGCATCGCAACCGGGCGAATTATATATCGGATATTTGCGATATGCGTCAAGCCACTACTGTTGATGAGGTTGATTGACGCCCGCAGATCAGGGGCGCGATGCCACGTATTCGGATACATTGACGGTTCCCATGCTGAGGTTTGATTGGGAATCGTATGAAGCATCGACGAGATATGGCTTTTAAATCCTGCATTCGACTGGAGATAAACAATGACCTTTTCACCTTCGAAGAAAATGGCAGTCCTCCTCGCATCGGCCGCACTCATGATCGGATCGGCTGCACCTGTGTTCGCCCAAAGCAGCGGGGGCGCTTCCGGCGGCGACGCAGCCGCTGCGCCGGCGACCCCGGCGTCGGCAACCACCAAGGCTCAGCGAAAGGCGGCGCGCAAGCAGGCGCGGGCGAAGAAAAACGCCGAATTGAAGAAACTGGAGGCGAACGGCTATAACCCGTCGCGCAATGATCCCAACTATCCGACAGACCTGCAGAACGCGGAGAAGAAGGCGGGGGCCGGTCAGGCTGCGAGTCAGTAAAAGCGGGTAAGGGCGGGCGCGTTGTGCTTCACTTGTGCTTCACAACGACGCCTGTTTTAGCACGTTCATCAATCGCCCTTTTTCCTGCGGGCGCTCGGCATGACGCGCACGGAGGGCGAGCGCGCAAGTAGGTGATGGCCGGGTCGTCAAGCACGGATTAGAGGGAGTAGGGCAGGCGCATGAACGCAACTAACGGTCAAGCCCGCCGGCGCCACCCGAATTCGCGGCGGGCGGGGACGCGATCCAAAGCCTCCTCCACCGCGCGAATCTCAGCGGCTACGCAAGATTGCGACAGCTAAGCCACTCACCGGTTGCCGTCAAGCAGATCTCCGAGCAATTCGTCGAACGCTGCTTGCGCATCTTCCAGTTCCTGCAGTGCCGCGTCGAAGGTCTGCAGCGCGAATTGCGAGGGGCGCCCTTCGCCGGTGGGCGGAAATTGCGACTGCAGGGAAGTGAAAGCCGACTGCACGCGTTGTGTGGCAGTCAGTACGCGCTCCATCGCGCGCGATTCTTCGGCTCGCGCCTGTTCGTGATTCATCGAGAAAACTCCGTGGTTCATCCGGCGAGAACGTCATGCCGTGCCGTACCGGCGACTATGCCACGACTGGTGGGCGGCGCGCACCATGCCACGGATCAGACGAACGGCAGGCCGCCATTGGACTTGATTTCGCGTAGCGACAGCGAAGATTCCACGGATGTCACACCCGGCAGGCTGCGCAGTTCGTCACGCATGAACGTGCCGTAGTCATCGAGATCGCGCGCCACCACCTGCAGCACGTAATCTGCGCTGCCCGACACGTTATGACACGTGAGGATGCGGGGAATCGCCTGCACTTCGTGCTCGAAGCGGGTCGCCACCGCGCGATCGTGCACCGCGAAGCGAACATAAACGAACGCGACTACGCCGAAGCCGAGCGCCGAACGCGACAGCATGGCCCGGTACCGCTCAATATAGCCGGCGCTCTCAAGACGCTTTAGCCGACGAGCGCAAGGGGTCTCGCTGAGGCCGACAACCTCGGCCAGCCGGGCGTTGGATATGCGGCCGTCATTTTGCAGCGCGGCCAGGATCGCGCGGTCGATTTTATCGAGGTCGTCCATTGAAAGGGGAAAGATCTACTGGATTCCAGCATGTTAGCGCATTCCCCCAGCGTACTGAGATTTGTCTATGTAAATCGCCAGAAAACCCTCGTACTTCGACAGCAAGATAGAGCCTTGATAAACGTGAGGCTCCTATGATTTCCGCGCACCTTCTGATCGTCTTCGTCGCTGCATTGCTTATCGTCTACGCGGTGCCAGGGCCGGACATGGCGCTCTTGCTGCAGACAAGCATCGGACGCGGCGCACGCACCGGATTTGCTACCGCGGGCGGCCTCGGCCTCGCACGGGCGACCCATGTGACCCTGTCGGCGTGCGGGGTCGCGGCGCTGCTGCGCAGCGCGCCCTGGCTCTATGAGGTGGTGAGGTACGGCGGTGCCGTCTATCTCGCATGGATCGCCGTACAGATTTTCCGCTCGCCGGTGTTCGCGTTGCCCGAGGGCGGCGTCGCGACGGGTGGGCCGCGGCCGCTGCGGACCGCTTTCGTCAAAGGCCTGCTCACCAATCTGCTGAATCCTAAAGCGCTGCTGTTCTGCTCGGTGCTGCTGCCGCAGTTCGTGCGGCCGGAAGCAGGGCCGGTCGCGTCGCAGATGATCGAACTTGGCGTGATCCTGGTCGCTATCGGCGCATGTTTCGACATAGCCTGTGCGATTGGCGCTGCGCGTATTGCAGGCTGGATGCGCTCACATCCTCTCGCGCAAACACTGCAGCGCTGGACGTTCTCCGCTGCCTTGATCGGTTTCGCGTTGCGTCTGTCGCTTGACTAGCCGTGCGTACGCCATTGATTACACATGGCCGGGGTGCCGTGAGTGAAGTGATTGTGTGTTAATAAAGGCGATAGACTCGAGCGCGCCTCGCGCGCCGTGGTCTGTCCATAACCAATCACCATCACACCTTGCCGTTGAATGAAGACTTTTCTGCTGTACGTCCTGACCGCCGTCGCCGAGATTCTTGGCTGCTATCTGCCGTGGCGCTGGCTGAAAGAGGGCGGCTCCGCATGGCTGCTCATACCCGGCGCGCTCAGTCTTGCCGCGTTTGCGTGGCTGTTGACGTTGCATGGCGCGGCCGCCGGCCGTGTTTATGCCGCTTACGGCGGTGTGTACGTCGCGGTGGCGATCTTGTGGCTGTGGTGCGTCGAGCAGGTGCGGCCAACACTCTGGGATCTGGCCGGTGTCGCGTTCACGCTGGCTGGGATGGGGATCATCGCATTCCAGCCGCGTGTTTGAGTGCGCGGCCGGCACGACTTTCTATGCCGTGTGAGTAGCTGCCCGGCACGCCTGACGCTCCAGACGCTCCGCCCAGGCAGCCCCTTCACCGGCTGACTCTAACAACTGGCGTTATCGTGCGCCGAGATAGTCGAGTTTGCCGAGTTCGACGCCGTTGTGACGCAGGATGTCATACGTCGTCGTGACGTGAAAATAGAAATTCGGCAACACGAACTGCAGCAGATAGTTGAGGCCTGTGAACTCAACCGGCCCGTGGCGCATTTTCAGCGTGACGGTGCGTTCTTCCGAGCCGTCGATCTGCGCCGCATTGAATTCCTTCAGGTAATCAATCGTTTTCTGGATACGAGCCTGCAGCTCTTCGAACGTCACCTCGACGTCGTCGTACTTGGGCGGCTCCACGCCAGCGAGACGTGCGGCGCAGCCCTTGGCTGTGTCGGTCGCGATATAGACCTGACGCACGAGCGGCAGCATGTCCGGAAAGAGCCGGGCGCTGACAAAAATTGACGGGTCGATCTGCTTTTCTGCCGCGTGCGCCTCGGCCTTGCCGAGAATGCTTTGCAGGCAGGTCAGACCGCGCACCAGCACGGGCACGGAGGCTTGATACATCGAAATTGACATGGAACTTTCCCCTGATTCGCTCAGATTCTCTGACGCACGTGCGGGATTGCCGCACGAGACAACGTAACGACTGGTTCGCCGCTGCAGCATCATAGCGCGGCCCGCGTGACGCATCCAGGACATAGCCATCCGGACAACTGTTGCGCGCGCTGGAACTGTGTTCGAATGGATCTGTCGGACGGCTTGATGATGTCCATGCAACCAGAACCCTGCGCGGGTTGCGCTGCAACCTGAATGTGTCACGAGGCGCATGCCCGCCAGGACCAACGCGCAGCCGCACGGCGGCGCACCGAGGAGTATCGAAACTATGGCCAAGCATCCCCTGCAAGGAAGTGAGCGCACGGTAGCGGAAGGTTCAAAACTCATCGGGCAATGCGATCCGGCTGAACGGATCGAAGTCCACGTCGTCCTGCGCCGTCACGCGCAGGAGCAATTCGACGCGTTGATCGCCAGGATCGAAGCGGGCGATTCCAGTGTCAAGCCTTTGTCACGCGAGGCCTTCGCCAAAGAGTTCGGTGCCGCGGCGGAAGATATCGAGAAGGTCAAGGCCTTCGCAGCACAATCGGGCCTGACCGTGGAGCGTGAGAATCCCGCTGCCCGCACTATTGTGCTTTCCGGCACCATTGCGCAGTTTCAGGCCGCCTTCGACGTCGAGTTGCATCATTACGAGCATCAATCAATCGGCCAGTATCGCGGCCGAACCGGCGTCATCAGCGTGCCCGGCAACCTTGCGAACGTCGTGACAGCCGTGCTCGGGCTCGATAACCGGCCGCAGGCGCGTCCGCATTTCCGCATCCGGCCGCCGATCCGTTCCGCCAATGCACAAGCCTCGGGTGCGTTCACACCGCTGCAGGTCGCGGCGCTGTATCAATACCCGCAAGGCGACGGTAGCGGCCAGTGCGTCGGCATTATCGAGCTTGGCGGCGGCTATGAGACGTCCGATCTGAGCACCTATTTTTCGAATCTCGGCGTGACTGCGCCTACCGTGGTCGCGGTGAGTGTCGACAAAGGCAAGAACAAGCCCACCGGCGACGCAAGCGGTCCGGACGGCGAGGTGTCGCTCGATATCGAGGTGGTCGGTGCAATCGCGCCAGGCGCGAAAATCGCGGTCTATTTCACGCCCAATACCGACACCGGTTTTATCGACGCCGTGAGCAACGCGGTTCACGACACGACCAACAAACCGTCGGTCATCTCGATCAGTTGGGGCGGTCCGGAGTCGTCATGGACCGCGCAGTCGCAGCAGGCGTTCAACAGCGTGCTGCAAGCCGCTGCAACCATGGGCGTGACGGTTTGCGTGGCCTCCGGCGATAGCGGCTCGAGCGACGGCACGAGCGGCAATGTGGTCGATTTTCCCGCCTCGAGTCCGTACGTGCTGGCATGCGGCGGGACCAAGCTGACCGCTTCGGGAACAAAGATCTCGCAGGAGGTGGTGTGGAACGACGGTAGCCAGGGCGGCGCGAGCGGCGGCGGCGTGAGCACCGCATTTCCCGTCCCGAGCTGGCAGGAGGGTTTGTCTTCCACGAACGCATCCGGTGCGAAGACGGCATTGACAGGGCGTGGCGTGCCCGACGTAGCGGGAGACGCGTCGCCGGAGACCGGCTATGACGTGCTGATCGATGGTTCCCAAACGGTAGTGGGCGGCACGAGCGCTGTGGCGCCGCTGTGGGCCGCGCTGATTGCCCGCATCAACGCGGCTAACGGTTCGCCAGTCGGCTTCGTCAATCCGAAGCTGTATGCCGCGACGAGCGCGTTTAACGACATCACGCAAGGCAACAACGGCTCGTATGCTGCTTCGGCGGGCTGGGATGCGTGTACCGGACTTGGCAGCCCCAATGGTCAGAAGATCGCTGCGGCACTATAGTCTGTAGTCTCGCAAGCACGCGCCCGATGAACCTGGCGTGTGCTTGCGGTGTTGTCGTTGCGAAGGTTATTGCAAAGAAGGTGGTGCGTGGTTCGAGACAGCGTCCGTATGACGCCTAGATGACGAAAATGACGTAAAACGAGATGGAGCGATCATGACCAACACCGAGTCAGCTTCCGGCAGTCCGCAGTCGTCCCACAATTCTCATGCTGCTCCCGCCAAGGCGGCCGCGACCGCGGCGCACAAGTCAGGAGATCAACCGTTTTTCGATCCTGTTGCCTATGGCAACGGACCCAACGATTCCGTCACCGATACCACCGAGAATGCTGCGATCACGAAGCATTCGATTGTGATCGGCGGTCGCAAGATTGCCTACACCGCGACGGCAGGTCACCTGGTGACAGTGGATCCGAGCAGCTCGGTACCCAACGCCAAGATGTTCTACGTGGCTTTCACGGAGGACAACCAGAAGGAAGAAACGCGCCCGGTTACCTTTTTCTACAATGGCGGCCCGGGGTCGTCATCGGTATTCGTGCTGCTCGGCTCGTTTGCGCCGCGCCGTATCAAGACGGCAATGCCGAGTTTCACGCCGCCCGCACCCTATACGCTGGAAGACAATCCCGATAGCCTGCTCGACAAAAGCGATCTGGTTTTTATCAATCCCATCGGCACGGGGTATTCGGCGGCAATCGCGCCCAGCACGAACCGCAATTTCTGGGGCGTCGATCAGGATGCCACCTCGATCAAGCAGTTCATCAAGCGCTTCCTGACGAAGAACAACCGCTGGAATTCGCCGAAGTATCTTTACGGTGAATCGTACGGTACGGCTCGCAGCTGCGTGCTGGCCTATATGCTGCACGAAGATGGCGTCGATCTGAACGGCATTACGCTGCAGTCGTCGATACTCGACTACACGCAGTCCGGCAATCCGGTCGGCGCCTTGCCGACGGCCGCCGCGGATGCGTGGTATCACAAGAAGCTCGGCGTTGCGCCCACTCCGACCGATCTCGGCGCGTTCGCCGAGGAGGTCGCCCAGTTCTCGCGCACGGACTATCTCGCCGCCTTGCGCAAGGTGCCCGCCACGGATGCGGCGACAGTCGAGAAGCTGAGCGAATACACCGGCATCGACAAGGCGACGCTGCTCGCATGGAGCCTCGACATTGCGGCTTACGACAGCCGTGGCAACTCGCTGTTTCTGACCACGCTGCTGAAATCGAAGGGGCTTGCGCTCGGGGAATATGACGGCCGGGTGACCGCGATCGAAACCGGCATCGCGGGGAAAATCGACCCGAACTCGGGCGGCAACGACCCGACCATGACGGCAGTGACAGGCGTCTACACAAGCATGTGGAACGTCTATCTCAACGAGCAGTTGCTCTATACGTCGAATTCGGCGTTCACGGATCTGAACGACCAGGCGTTCCAGTACTGGGACTTCAGCCATATCGATCCGACCGGCGCGCAAAAGGGCGTGGACGCGAAGGGCAACGTGATTCTGTACACCGCGGGCGATCTTGCTGCGGTCATGGCGCTCAATGTGGACCTGAAGGTGTTGTCGGCGAACGGCTTCTTCGATTTCGTCACGCCGTTTTACCAGACCGTGATCGATCTGCAGAAGATGCCGCTCGTCAGCCCGCAGGTGCGTCAGAACCTGTCCGCGCGTTTCTATCCCTCTGGGCACATGGTCTATCTCGACGGCGCTTCGCGTACGGCGCTGAAAGCGGATCTGGCCAAGATGTATGAGGCAACGGTGTCGAACACAGCCGCGGTGGCCAGGATTCGCGACTTGCAGGCTCGCAGGCCGAGCTAGGCGGTTTCGGCGCTGACCAGGTGCTTGCCGGTCAGCGCCGATTTTCCACCGCGATACCGAGTGTGCTTTAATTGCCCTGCGAATTTAACCATTCCGCGCCAAGGCCTGGCGCGCCACCGAATGAATCAAGGAAAGGCAGGCAGACGTGGCGGATCGCTGCGCAGTAGACAATTTCACATTTTGCGCGCGCTGAAAGGTGCCTATGACAGTCGTGCCGCCTGGGTATTGCGTCTGGGCGCGGTGGTGGTGTTCGGTGCGCTTGCGGGACTGCGCACGGGCGAGGTGGCCGCGCAGGACGCCACCATGCTGGATGAGCGCGTCACCCAGCAATCGATTGCCGATACGATCTGCCGCCCGGACTATGCGGACGCCGTGTCGCCTCCGTTCGATGTGATGATGCAGCACAAGGCCCATCTGCTCGCCGAGCGCGGTATCGATACGGACGCCGGGGCCGACTATGCGATCGACCGGCGTGTGCCGGTCCTGCTTGGCGGTTCGCCCGATGCGCCCGCCAATCTCGATCTGCTGCCGTGGGCCGGGACGAGTGGTGAGCGTCGCAAGGCACGTTTCGTCGTGCATCTCAAACGGTGCGTGTGCGAAGGCAAGATGAGCCTGAGCGTCGCGCAGGCCGCCATTGTCGGCAACTGGTCTGCCGCGTATGCGGGATTCGGCCGGGACTCGTGCGATGTGAGCGGTCTCAACGTCGCGACCGGCACTCGCGATAGCGAGCCCTGACGCACCGCTCGCACGATGCGTCAGGCCGGCTACTTCTCCCTCCCGCTTTCCCTCGTTCTTCTGTGCGCCTGGCCCAAAAACGTTGCGGTTGGGCCAAACAGCGCGTGTATAGGTATTTTTGTTTGCGTTTATTCAGGTACAGTGCATTGGTGGCTTTTGACAACGTCCGTAATGACCGATACCCGTCAACAGTTTATTTCGCTTTCCAGCGTGATCCGGTCAGCATGACTGCTGGCGGGATAGCGGGAATCGAACTTGCTCATAGCAACGTGTGGTATTGGATTTGCGAGCGCTTCTGTCTATCCTGGTAACAGGACGAAACTCGAAGGGGAGATTTCAAATGATTGCCTTTTATCTGTCATTGGCTGTACTTGGGACAGCCCTCATCATGAGTGCTGCCGCGCAAACCCGGAAACGCGCGAGCCTTCAGCCGGTACGCATACGTAGCACGGAGCGCCGCGGGCGCTGAGGTAACGCCGCCATGAACCTGTTCGTCCGGAATATCGCCGAATCATGCTCCGAGCAGCAAGTTCGCGAGTTTCTCGAGCATGAACTGGGGCACTACGCGAAAAGCGTAACGGTTCATGAGATCGGGACGCCTGAAGCGAACGCGACCGTCGAGTTGGAGACGGATGGACCGTACGTCGGCGAGGTCATCGCTCGGGAACTGCACGGCAAGCATCTGGCGGGGTTGCCGCTGGAAGTGAGCAGCGAGTTGTTCCGGGAAGAGGAACCGCCCGCAGGCTGAGCGGTTCGATCCTTGAACCCGTTGCGGCCTTCGCCAGCGCCTGGGGTGTCGGGAACGTCTGCGGCTTCGCTTGTGTGCGGCAGATAGTCCAGAGGTCCGCAACCGTCATCCGGTTGCGGCGCCCCGCATCGCACGCGCCCCCGTCCGTTCACGCCTGCTTAGGCCAGTCGAACGGCGTATAAGGCAACGCGCGTTTGTGACGCGTGTTTTCGTAGAAGCGCAGCACCGTCTCGCGAGCCGCAGCGCTGACCGGCTTGCCTTCCAGAAAATCATCAATGTCGTTGTACGGAATGCCATAGGCATCTTCGTCAGGACGTTGCGGACGCAACATTTCCAGATCGGCCGTCGGCACCTTGTGCGCGAGCGAATCAGGGGCGCCTAACGCGCGGGCCACTGCGCGCACCCGACGTTTGTTGAGGCCGGCGAGAGGCAGGATATCCGCGCCGCCATCACCGAACTTGGTGAAGAAGCCCATCACCGACTCAGCCGCATGGTCAGTGCCGATCACGACGCCTCCACGTGCCCCCGCCACTGCATACTGCGCAATCATGCGTTGCCGCGCCTTGATGTTGCCATGCACGAAATCCTTGTGGGCATCGTCCGTGAACGGCACGCCCGCTGTGCCCAGCGACGCGAGCATGGCATCGGCCGCCGGCTTGACATCGATCGTCAGTGTTTCGTCGGCGCGAATGAAGGCGAGTGCCTGCTGCGCATCCGCTTCGTCTTGCTGCACACCATAGGGCAGCCGGATCGCAACGAAATGTGCGGCGTACTGCTCTGTGCGCAGGCGCTCGACGGCAAGCTGCGCGAGACGCCCGGCCGTCGTCGAATCGACGCCGCCGCTAATGCCGAGCACATACGTCTTCAGACCGCTCGTTCGCAGATAGTGCGCGAGGAAGGCGATACGCCGCTCGATCTCCTCTTCGGCCACGAAACTGTCCGTGACATGCATCTCCCTGGCGATAAGCCGTTGCCGTTCGACCGGATCGTGTTGCGTCATGTTTCTTCCCCTGCAAATGGATTGCTCGAAGTATGCGGGCGGGCGCACTTCCCGTTGCCAGTTTAACGGCGGATTTTCCGTTTAAACTCACTTCGACCGTGGATTTAAATACGCTCACGCGTCGTTGCGCCAATTTCGCCTATTCAATGGATCGCCTGTTGAAATCGGGTAGCGCTGTTATCGACAGTAACGGATGTCCTGAGTAGTATCCTGTTAATCTGTACGCTGCATGAGCCGCTTGGCGGGTAATGATAAGCAGGTTTGCTCAAACACGCGATGAACGAAAAAAAACGGCTCGACCAGCCCGCGGAAAGTGACGCGATCCATTGGGTAGAAATTAATCGAAACGCCGCTGAGAGGGCGTTACATGTCAGGGATACATGCCGTGCAGCGGTTGCCAAATCAGGTAGCAAACTGGTTGTCGCGACAAATGCCATATTGCGGGCTGCCGCATTAGTCAGCGCATTATTTGTTTTAACTTACAGTTTCTCTTTCGCGGCCGGCGAGCAAAAGAGCGAGCCTGATGCGCCGGCCGATATCACAGCCTCCGCAGTCGCGGCACCGGACGCGGCAGGCGTGGTGGATCCTCATCGGGCGCTGCTGCTGCGTGCAATGTTCGCGCGCGATGTCACGCGTCGTTTGAACGTGCCCGCAGCAGCGCAACAGGAATACGGCCAACGTCTTCAGACGGCGCTCGAACAGAATCAGCTTGGCAATCTGTCGGGCGAATATGTCGTGCTGGTCGATCGGAACGCCAACGTTCAGGCGCTCTTCATCTATTTCCGTGCGACGCCATCCGACAAATGGCTGATGATCGGTGCGTCACCGGTCGCGACCGGCCGGCCGGGCGAGTTCGATCACTTCATTACGCCGCTGGGCGTGTTCGAGCACACCCCCGACAATATGGATTTTCGTGCTGAAGGCACGATGAACGAGAACGGCATTCGCGGCTACGGCAAACGCGACATGCGGATCTTCGATCTCGGCTGGGCGCAGGGCGAACGCGGCTGGGGCAAGGGCGGCATGTCGCAGATGCGATTCCAGATGCATGCGACCGATCCAGACAGGCTTGAACCGTTGCTGGGTGTCCGTCATTCGAAAGGTTGTGTGCGGATTCCCGCGTCGCTCAATGTGTTTCTCGACCACTACGGTATTCTCGATGCGGAATACGAGGCGTTGGTCGAGTCGGGCAAGCCGCTCTGGGTGCTGCATTCAGACCGTCAGGTGACGCCGTGGGCGGGCCGTTACATTGTCGTCGTCGATTCGGAGCGCAAAGCGCGCCCCGCATGGTCGCCGGCGCCGGGCAGTAAAGCCCGTGCGAAAGTGCCGGCCGCGGGGGACACGGCTGACTGAGGTGTGCGGCCAGAAAGACGGGTCACACTCCGCTCCGCAAGCTGCGCTACGAACGGGCCAGCAACACCCCCAGCAGCGCGACCACGAACCCGGCGATCTGCATCGTCAGCAATGTTTCGCCGAAGCCGATATATCCTTCGATCGCCGCAAGAGGGGGCGCCGGAAACATCAGTGCGGTGGCCCGCGCGGCGTCGCCGCGCCGGACCATCCACACGAGCAGCGTCACGCTGATGCCGGAAAGCATCAGGATGCCCCAGGCAAGCGACCCCCAGAGAGTGGGCGCAGCGATCCAGCGATGCTCGCCCAGCGCCAGCGCGAGGATTGCCGCCACGACGGCGGCGCCGAAGTTCTGTACGGCGCTGGCGCTGCGAATGTCGGCCCGCGCGAGCGAAGTCTTCTGAAACAGCGTCCCCGCCGTGATTGCCCCAATCGCCAGAATCGACACGGCGACCACGAGCCAGCTCGGTGCGTTGCCGTGCGCTATGCGAGATGCATGCGGCGCAGCCGCGCTGAGTTTGGGCTGCAGCACGAGCACGACGCCGGCGAGTCCGAGCCCCATGCCGGCCCAGCCGCGCCGCGACAGACGCTCACCAAAAAGCGGGACCGCCACGGCCGCAGTCAGTAGCGGCTGCAGTGCGCCGAGCAAGGCCATCACGCCGGCGCCCAGACCTTGCGCGACGGCCCAGTATCCGGCGCCGAGATAGACTCCCTGCAGCAATGCGCCGGCGAGCAGATGTTTGCCGAGGTCGCGTCCCGTCGGCCAGGCGGCGCGCGCGAGAACCGCGGCCAGCGCGAACAGCAGGGCAGTGCCGCCAAAGCGAGCGAGCAGGAACAGGTTGGGATCGGCGAACGGCGTGATTGCGCGGGCGACCACGAAGCCGGTCGACCAGAGCACGACAAAGACAGCAGCGATGAGGGTAGCGAGCATGGACAGCGTGAGCAGCGGCGTAAAAGGCTCGCAGTATTGCGCGGTGCGTCAGGCGTGTCTTGTTCGAGGCTGCACTCCGGCCGCAACGAGGGTTTCACTCGCGCTTTGCCGCCTCACCGTCGCATGGCCCTACCGTGTCAGCAATACCGCTCCCGCTCCCAGCAGGCCTCCGCACACGGCGCATGCCCACAGCAAAAACCTCGTACGCCGGTACTCGATGCCGATCTCGCGCAGCAATTGCGTATGCTGCCGGGAGCCCGCCGCATCGTGCTGACGTTGCAGATAGCGCACCGCGAGCTGTGGCAGGCGCGGCAGCATGTGAGCGAGATGCGGCACTTCCTGCGCGATGCGCTTGATCCAGCCGCGATGGTCGATGTCGCGCTGCGCGATGCCGGCCAGCACCGTGCGCGCGACATTCCACGTATCGACGCCGGGATGCAGCGCGCGTGCCAGCGCTTCGGCCTGTTGGAACGAGCGCTGAGCGGTGGCCAGCCGGGGTGAGACGGTGCCGCCTTCGAAGGGCAGCACCGCATGCAGCAGATGATGAAACAGCGCCCCTGCCGTGCGGTCTTCGGGTTCCGCGGCGAAATGCGCCTCGCTGCGCCGTCGCAGCTCGGCTTCCAGCACTTCCGTGCGCGTCGTCGACTCGACGTGGCCGGCCTCGCGATGCAGGTCGGCAAGGCGGCCGTAGTCCTGCTCGAACATGGCGGTGGCGCCATGCACGAAAAATTCCCGTTCGTGCGAGGACAGGCTCGACATCACCGCAAACTGCGCCAGCACGATTCGCCCGAGCGTCTCGGGTTCGACGCTGACGCGCACATGCTCGGCATCGAAAGTCGCATGAAAGAAGCCGTGTTCGAATGCCTGCTCGGTGACGACCTCAACGATGTGGGTGGCAAGCGGCGCGAGCTTGATGCGATGCTGGAGCAACCCTGGCAGATTGGTCGCGCTCACCGTGTCGAGATGCTGCACCGCCAGGGTCTGCGCGCTGCACAAGTCCCAGATCACGTCCGGCACCACAAGCCGTTTGTCACCGTCGAAATGATGACCGGTCTGGCTCAGATTGGCGGCTTCGGCGCGCAGGTCGAAGCGCCGCAGCACGTCTTCGGTGAACGACTGGGCGAGCGCGCGGACCTGCAGGCGACGCGCGTCGCGGGAAAACTTTTCCAGCCAGCGCGCCACCCAGCGCAGTAGCGCCAACTCGTCGCTGATCTGTTCGACCTGCGCTGCGCGCACGAACTTGATCGCGATATCGCGGTGGCCGTTCACCGGTTCGGCGAGGCGGGCGAGGTGGGTCTGTTCGGCGAAGCCGCTGCGTGCCGGCAGCAGATCGATGCGTGTGAAGAGCCCGGTGAGCGGTCGTCCGAGCGCGCCGGCCAGCGCCGGCTCGACCTCATGCGGCGGCAGTGGAGCTTCCATTCGGCCGATCGCGTCGAAGGCATCGTGCAGGGTGCCGGTGGCGAGTTCCGGGCGTTCGGCCAGTGACTGCATGAACGTGCTGGCGAGCGGCCCGAGCGTGGGCAGCAAACTGTGCAGGTTATCGCGGCCCCCCTCGGTTGCATGCACACGCTTCACGAGCGTGATCATCCAGTGAAGCTTGTGCTCACGCGGCGCTGCGAGCCAGATCAGGCGTGCGCCGAAGCGCAGCGCATGGAAAAGCAGCAGTGACCGGCGAAGCAATGGCGGCATGAGTAGATCGTAAGACACGGCGCGCATCGGGCGACGCGCTACCTGGACCGTCAGGTTAGCAGGGAAGCGCGGGAATAGGGGAGCGTCCAGGGCGATCGCGTACTACAATACCGCGGCCTCCTGAACCTATATGTGCCGCTCGCCGGCCGTCTATCGATGCTTGCAGAACAACGTCATCAGTACATCCTCGCGCAAGTGACCAAAAATGGCGCGCTGTCGGTGGCTGAGCTGGTGCGCGAACTGAATGTGTCGCGCGAAACGATCCGCCGCGATCTGAATACCCTGGCCGCCCGCGGCCTGGTGGTGACCACCCACGGCGGCGCGCTGTCGGGCGACCGGCGCGAACCCGATCTCGATGTACGCGAAGCGGCCAATGCCGGCGCGAAGCGGGCGATCGGCGAGCGCGCGGCCGATCTGGTGCCGGACGGTGCATCGCTCATCATCGATTCGGGCAGTACCACCCAGGCCGTCGCGCGGGCGCTGACGGGGCGTCACCGTCTCACCGTCTATACGAACGACTGGCGTATCGCGCTGCTACTTGGCCGTCGCAACGAGAACCGGGTCACCCTGCTGGGCGGCGAGCTCTCGGACAACGAGGACGCCACTTTCGGCCTCGACACGGTTTATCAGCTGACGCAGTATCACGCGGACTTCGCCTTTGTCGGAGCAGGCGGCATCTCCGCAGATGCCTGGCTGACCGACTACACGCGCATGGCCGCCGAAGTGCGCAGCCGGATGATCGCTGCCGCCAACCTGGCGGTGGTGGTAGCGGACAATTCGAAGTTCGGGCGTGTCACGCCGGTGCGGATCAACGGGTTCGAAAGCACCCGTTATCTGGTGACCGAACTCGCACCGGACCGCACGCTTGCCAAGGCTATCGCCACGCGCGGGCCGGAACTGCTGATTGCGTGACGTCGTTTGTCTGATCGCGACGCACGGTATCAGCGTGCCACTTACCCGGGCGCTGCGCTTTCGTCTGACGTTCAAACTCAAAAACGCGCGCCTGGGCGCCTCACTGGAGCCCCGTGCGCCCGCCGGTTTGCGGCAATGCGAGGGGCGAATGCGTCGCGTCGGCAATCAGGTGCTTGCCGTGCCGCTGACATACTGCGGCGATATCGTCGAATGGATCGGGCAGGGCTTCCCGACGCACTGCTTTGAACAATCTCCGTTTGCATATTATTGGCGAATTGTGTCGTTTGTTGGAAATTGCCAGAATGGTCACGGCGCTGTCACGCAAACCTGCAATCCTTGCCGTGCCCGTTCAGGCAAGGCAGGCAGCGCCAAAGTGTCAGGTTGGCTGTAAGTCTGGCTGGAAAGAAGCAGCAAGGTTGTCAGCAATCTGCAATCGCACGAACCTGACAGCCGCTGCGGGCGAATTCAATCGGCGCGGCGCTACCGCCGTCAAATCACAACAGGTATCGGGTTATCCCGACCGTCTGGTTTTTTGCCTTTCGGAGAGAGCGACATGAAAAAGACGAATCACCTTCGCGCGACGGCCAGCATTGTCCGCAAAACCTTGCCGGCACTGGTTGCGGCTGCTGCATTCGGCGGCGCTGCGCTGCCGGCCCATGCCGCGGACGCAGTCGTGCTGTACACGGCCGATGGCCTCGAGAACCTCTACAAGGACGTGCTGCCGGGCTTTGAAAAGCAGGAAGGCGTCAAGGTCAATATCGTCACGGCGGGTAGCGGTGAAGTGGTGAATCGCGCGACCATCGAAAAGGATGCGCCGAAGGCCGACGTGCTCGTCACGTTGCCGCCGTTCATCCAGCAGGCGGATCAGGCTGGTCTGCTGCAGGCATACCAGAGCGCCAACTACAAGAACGTGCCGGCCATCGCCAAGGCGCCGAATGGTACGTGGGCGACCTTCGTGAACAACTACTTCTCGTTCGCGGTCAATCCGGATGTCGTGAAGACCGAACCGAAGACGTTCGCCGATCTGCTGCACCCGGATTACACGGGCAAGATCGCTTACTCGAACCCGGCGACCGCCGGCGACGGCATGGCCGTGATCATCCTCACGACTTCGCTGATGGGTGAAGACAAGGCGTTCGACTATCTGAAGAAGCTCGAGGCGAGCGCCAAGTTCCACACCAAGGGCACCGGCTACCTCGACGTGCTGCTCTCGCGCAATGAAATCTCGCTCGCCAACGGCGACCTGCAGATGGATCTGGACGACCAGGCCAATGGCGGTCTGTCGCTCAAGCCGATCTTCCTGGCAGCAGCGCCTGGCGGCAAGCCGACGACTTTCCAGTTGCCGTACGCGATCGGTCTGATCAAGAACGGCCCGAACCAGGCTGAAGGCAAGAAGCTGATCGACTACCTGATGTCGAAGGACGTGCAGGCCAAGGTGCCGGATATCTTCGGCATTCCGGGCCGCACTGACGTGCCGCTGGCCGGCAAGAACGGCGAAGCGGTGAAGCAGGCGATTGCCGGCGTGAAGCTGATTCCGGTGGACTGGACCCAGGTCATGGCGAAGAAGGCTGACTGGACCGCACGTTGGAAGAACGACGTGATCGGCGATTCCGGCAAGCAGGTTGAAGTCGTCAAGCCGGCGCAGTAAATCGCTTGTAGTACGCCTCGCAGGACGCGTGACGGCCGGCCCATGCTGTTGAGCTGACCCGCCGCGCGCGCCGCGAGGCCTTCACCCGCAAGACCCTAGTTGGAGGATGAATCCGGTGAATACCGCAACTCTTGCCCCTGGCGCGCTCGGCGCCTCACCGGAGGCGCTCGCTGCGGCGCAACCGGGCACGCCGGGCGGCGTGCAGATCGAGCATCTGACCGTGCGTTTCGGTACCCGCACGGTGCTCGATGACCTGTCGTTGAACATCGAGCGCGGCGAATTGCTGACTGTGCTCGGCCGTAGCGGGTGCGGCAAGACGACGTTGTTGCGTTTCATCGCCGGATTCATCGAAGCGGATGGTCTCGCCGGCACCTTGACGGTGGCCGGTCACGATCTCACGCATGTACCACCGCACAAGCGCAATCTCGGCCTGTTGTTCCAGAGCTATGCGCTGTTTCCTCATCTGTCGGTGTTCGAGAACGTAGCGTTCGGTTTGCGCGCGCGTCGTGAATCGTCCAAGGAGATCGCCCGCCGTGTGGCGGATGCGTTGAAGCTCGTGCAGCTTGGCGATTCGGGCCATGTGATGCCGGCACAATTGTCGGGCGGCATGCAGCAGCGCGTCGCGCTCGCGCGTGCGCTCGTGATCGAGCCGGATGTGCTGTTGCTCGATGAACCGCTGTCCGCACTCGACGCCAATCTGCGCGCCTCGGTGCGTTCCGAACTGAAGGCGCTGCATGAGCGTCTGCCGAATCTCACCATTGTTTGCGTGACGCACGATCAGGACGACGCGCTGGTGTTGTCCGACCGTACGCTGCTGATGCGCGAAGGTCACATTGCGCAGCTCGGCACACCGCAGCAACTCTACGATCAACCGAACGACGGCTTCGTGGCGCGTTATCTCGGCGCAGCCAATCTGCTGCCGCCGCACGTCGCGTTTCCGCTCGGCGATTCGCGCTACAACGAACGTGAGCGGGTGGCCTGCCTGCGTCCCGAAGCGCTGCGGATCGTGCCGCTCGGCGAAGGGCATCTGCACGGCATGATCAGCTCGGTCGAGTGGTATGGCGCGGTGCTGTCGGTGTCCGTCGTGCTCGACGCGATGCCCAGCGAGCCCGTGCTCGTCACGATGCAACGCGGCCACGGCATGCTGCCCGAGAAGGGCGCGCGTATCTCCTTGCGCTATGAGGCAGACGATGTCGTCCTTATCAACCCCTGATAGTCCCGACGCGCTCGGCGACGCTCGGCGCGCGGCCACCTTCGCTTCGCACGCGGCTGCGGTACGCCGCCGCGAACGTGCGGCGCAGTGGCAACTGGTGTTCCTCACCGTGGTGGTGCTCGGACCGCTGGTGATCTATCCGCTGGTGCGACTGCTTCTACTGAGTCTGACCGGGCCGCATGGCGGCTTTGGTTTTCAGGCGTACGCGGCGTTTTTCAGCAATCCTGACACGCGCGGCGTGGTCGGCACGACGCTTTGGATCCTGTTCGCAAGCGCGGGTCTGGCGTCGCTGCTCGGTGTGGCGCTCGCGTCGATGCTGTTCTTCAAGCCGTTTCCCGGCGCGCGGCTCGTCACGCGTTTTCTTGAACTGTTCGTTGCCTTTCCGTCGTTCCTTGTCGCCTTCACGTTGATCTTTTTGTACGGCTCGCAAGGCTCGGTCAGCATCGGCTTGCAGCGGCTCTTTCATCTGCAGGCGCCGCCGCTCGATTTCCTGTTCGGCGTGGGCGGCGTGATTCTCGCGGAAGTGGTGTTCTACGCGCCATTCGTGGTGCGCCCGACGCTCGCCTCGTTCGCGACCCTCGACATGCGCCTGATCGAAGCCGCCCGCAGTCTCGGCGCGAATGGCTTGATGGTGGCGTTCAGGGTGATCCTGCCGCTTGCATGGCCGGGCATCGCAGCCGGCACGATCCTGTGCTTTCTGCTGACGCTGAACGAGTTCGGCATTTTGCTGGTGCTAGGCAGTGCGCATCTGATCACACTGCCGGTTGCCATCTACAGTTCCGCGACCGTCGACCTGGATCTGCCGACCGCGGCCGCCGGCGCTGTCGTGATGCTGATGATGTCTCTGTCGCTGTATGCGTTGTACCGCCAGGTCAACCGCCGCAAGGTTAGAGGAGCACGGTAATGGCCGTCGAACTGGATCCCACTGTCTTGCCGGTCATGCACAAGCGTGCGCGTCCGGTGCAGCGTAGCCTTGCCACGCGGGTCGCTGGCGGTGCCTTCATGGCGTTCGCCGCGTTGCTGTGCTTCTGGCTGTTCGTATTGCCGGTGGTGGTGGTGGCGCTATCGAGCGTGGCCGCTCACTGGTCCGGCACGATCTTGCCCGATGGTTTCAGCATGCGCTGGTTCGAGCGCCTCGGTTCGAGCGATTTCGATGCGCTCAGTACGAGTCTCGAGATCGGCTTCGGCGTCGCGGTGCTTGGCACCATCCTCGGGCTCTGGCTGGCACTGGCGCTCGAAGGGCGCGATCGGCGCGGACTCGGTGCGTTCGTCGATACGATCGCGATGATGCCCAACGGGGTGCCGAGCGTGGTGCTCGGGCTGGCGGTGCTGATTGCTTATCACAAACGTCCGCTCGATCTGTCGAGCTCGGCCGCGATTGTGGTGCTGGTGCAGCTCGCGCTAGTCCTGCCGTTCTGCTACCGGTGTGCCGCCGCGGCGTTGCGCCCGGAACTGACCATCCTGCGCGAGGCGGCTGCCAGCCTCGGCGCGCCGCCGTCGATGGTGCTGCGCCGGGTCGTCCTGCCGCAACTGGTGCCGGCCATCCGCGCGAGTCTCGCGCTCGGTTTCGCGCTTTCGCTCGGCGAACTGGGCGCCACGCTGACCGTGTATCCGCCGGGATTTGCGACGGTGCCGATCGTCGTGGTCGGTCAGGTCGAGCGCGGCTATTACCTGCCGGCCTCGGCCCTCTCTCTGATTCTGCTGCTTGTCTCGCTCGCGGCGTTGCTGTTGATTGCCGCACGGGTTCCGCGCCGCCGGGCCGACTGACCCGCGGATTGCCCTGACTTCCGGTGTTGAACGTCAAGCCGACGTTCAACGCACGTTGATGTGGCAAAAAATGTCGAAATGACCGAAAATATGGAAACAGCATCCGCCGATCCGATTGACGTCGTACGCCGGCATTCGCTCACCGCGTTGGTGCGCGACGAGATCGAGCGCAACATCGTTGAAGGCGTGTTGGCGCCCGGCGCGAAGCTCAACGAAGCCGACTGGGCCGCACGCCTGCAGGTTTCGCGAGGGCCGGTGCGCGAAGCGTTCCGCGCGCTCGAGCAGGCCGGACTCGTCACGACCGAAAAGAATCGCGGCGTGTTCGTGCGGGTGGTGTCGCTCGCGGAAGCTGACGAGATTTATGCCGTGCGGGCCGTGCTTGAAGAGGCGGCGTGCCGGATGCTGGCGTCGAGCATCGACGCGGCGCAACTGGCGGGTTTGCGCACGCAGATCGACGCCATGCGCAGCGCGCTCGACGCGCAGGATCACGACGCCTACGCACGGGCCAATGTAGCGTTTCACGACGGCATCGTGGCGGCGGCGGGTAATGGCAAGCTGTATGAGACGTATCGGCGTCTCGTGGGTGAGTTGAGTCTGTTCCGGCGCGCCGCGCTGGTGGTGCATGCCGACGCGATGGAGCGCTCGCTGGCCGAGCACCGCGCCATCCTGAAGGCGCTGGCATCGCGCGAAGCCGATCGCGCTGCTGCGCTGATGCATGCGCATGTCAACGGTGGGTTGCAACGCGCGCACGAAGCCTGTGAGTCGGCTGGACAACGCAGTGTGCTGGTGCCGTCGTCAGTTCCAATCGACGCAGAACGCGCGTAATCGACGCGCAAGGAAGGAAACGATGTCTATTCAGTCCGAGCAGAGCGAGCGCAGCATCGAGGTGAATGGCCGTGCTTACCGGCTGTCGTCGTCGCAACCGGTGGTCGTGGTGTGCGTCGACGGTTGCGAGTACGACTACCTCGAGGCGGCGGTTGCCGCGGGCGTCGCTCCCTTTATTGGCAAGATGATGAAAGAGGGCACCGCGCTCAAGGGCGATTGCGTGATTCCTTCGTTCACCAACCCGAATAACCTGTCGATCGTTTGCGGCGTGCCGCCTTCGGTGCACGGCATTTGCGGCAACTACTTCTGGGACCCGCAGGCCAATGGCGGCGAGGGCGCGGAGGTGATGATGAACGATCCCGCTTACCTACGCGCCGGAACGCTGCTGGCAGAGGCGGCGCAAGCGGTTGCTGCGGTTGCTGTAGTGACGGCCAAGGACAAGTTGCGTCGTCTGCTTGGCTGGCAACTGAAGGGCATCTGTTTCTCGGCAGAGAAGGCGGATACGGTGACGCTGGCAGACAACGGCATCGCGGATGTGCTCGATCTGGTCGGTTTGCCAGTGCCCGATGTGTACAGCGCGGGGTTGTCCGAGTTCGTCTTCGCCGCGGGCGTGCGTCTTGCGGAAACGCGCAAGCTCGATCTGATGTATCTGTCCACCACCGACTACATTCAGCACAAGTGGGCGCCGGGTACCCAGGGCGCGAACGATTTCTACGCGATGATGGATCGCTATCTTGCACAGCTTGATGCGCTTGGCTGGGTGATCGGTTTGACGGCCGATCACGGCATGAACGCGAAGCACAATCCGCAGACTGGCGAGCCGAATGTGATCTATCTGCAGGACGTGATGGACGAATGGCTCGGCGCACGCAAGGCTCGGGTGATTCTGCCCATCACGGATCCCTATGTGGTCCACCACGGCGCGCTGGGCTCGTTCGCAACCATCTATCTGCCGCATGATGTGAACGTGAGGCAGGTGATCGAACGGATTGGCGGTCTGGATGGCGTGGAGGTCGTGCTGGACAACCGCGCGGCGTGTGAGCGCTTCGAGTTGCCGAATGACCGCGTCGGCGACATTGTCGTGGTCAGCAAGCGCGATGTGGTGCTCGGCACGCGGCGCGACGAGCATGATCTTTCGGGCCTCACCGTGCCGCTTCGTTCACACGGTGGCATCTCCGAGCAGGAAGTGCCGTTGATTTTTAACCGGCATCTTCAGGGTCTTACGGACGGCAAGCGCTTGCGAAACTTCGACGTGTTCGACCTAGCGTTGAACCACGTGGCGGCATCATGAACGCGGTGCTGACGGACCATCCCGCGTTTCGCGTCGAAGCGCTGCGCCTTGAAGGCGAGCGTTGTTTGCGCGAACGCACGCTCGACGTGTTCGATCCGTACACCGGATTGCGCGTCGGCACGGTGCCGTTGGCAAGCGTCGATGATGTGCGCGCGGCGTTTCAGTACGCCGGCGCATATCAGTCGAAGCTCACGCGCTACGAGCGCTCACAGACTCTCGAGCGTGCGGCGGTTTTGCTGCGTGAGCGCGCCGAGGCGGCTTCGGATCTGATCTCGCTCGAATCGGGCCTGTCGAAGCAGGACACGCGGTACGAGATCGGACGTGTGGCCGATGTATTCAAGTTCGCGGCGATCGAAGCGTTGCGTGACGATGCCCAGAGCTTTTCATGCGATCTGACGCCGCACGGTAAAAAGCGTCGGGTGTTCGCGCAGCGTGAACCGCTGGCGGGCGTGATCGTCGCGATTACGCCGTTCAATCACCCGATGAACCAGGTGGCGCACAAGATTGCACCGGCCATTGCGACCAATAACCGTGTTTTGTTGAAGCCTTCGGAAAAGGTGCCGCTATCGGCTTTCTACCTGGCCGATATTCTTTATGAAGCGGGTTTGCCAGAGCCTATGCTGCAGGTGTTGACCGGTGACCCGCACGAAATCGCCGATGAACTGATTACGCATCCGCTTGCGGAACTGGTGACGTTTACGGGCGGCGTGGCGATTGGCAAATATATTGCTGCGAAAGCAGCGTACCGACGCGTTGTGCTGGAGCTAGGTGGCAACGATCCGTTGATCGTGCTGGAAGACGCTGACCTCGACCGCGCGGCTACGCTGGCTGTTCAGGGATCCTACAAAAATTCGGGTCAACGCTGCACGGCTGTCAAGCGCATGCTCGTGCAAAAGAGCGTGGCCGCGGAATTTACCGAACGAGTGGTGGAAATGACGCGTGCATGGTCCTACGGTGACCCGTTCGATCTTGCGAATCAGATGGGTACCGTTATCGACGAGGCCGCAGCGCAGCTTTTCGAAGCGCGCGTCAACGCGGCGGTGGCCCAAGGCGCGCGTTTGCTAACGGGCAACCAACGCTCGGGTGCGCTTTATGCGCCGACTGTTATCGACCGGGTGGACCCGGCTATGTCTCTGGTTCGCGAAGAGACCTTCGGGCCGGTTTCGCCAATCATTACCTTCGACACGCTCGACGACGCGATTCGGATCAGCAATGACACGGTGTTCGGTCTATCGTCGGGCGTGTGTACGAACCGTCAGGATGCGATCACGCGATTCATCAACGAATTGCGGGTCGGTACGGTGAATGTGTGGGAAGTACCGGGATACCGGATCGAGTTGACGCCGTTCGGCGGCATCAAGGATTCGGGCCTGGGTTACAAGGAAGGGGTACAGGAAGCCATGAAGAGCTTTACCAACCTCAAGACGTTTTCATTACCTTGGGAGTGATGTTGTGGCTTTGAGTCTTCATGATATTCGTACATTGTTTGAGCAGTACGGCAACGTCGCCTATAGCGGCGAGCCGGTGACGCAGTTGGAGCACGCGCTGCAGAGTGGGGCGCTGGCTGAAAAGGAGGGCGCAAGCGATGAACTGGTCGCTGCTGCTTTCCTGCATGATCTTGGGCATTTGCTGAACCGCTTCGGCGAGACGCCTACCGCACGTGGTATCGACGATCTGCATCAGTATTTTGCGTTGCCGTTTCTGCGTCCTGTATTGCCGGATGCGGTGTTGGAGCCGATTCGTCTGCACGTCGACGCGAAGCGTTGCCTGTGCGCAATCGACGATACGTACTTTGGACGCCTCTCGGCTGATTCTGTGCGCAGTCTTGAATTGCAGGGCGGCATCTTCAGCAGGCAGGAAGCGGATGAATTTCTCAACAAACCCTTTGCGGAAGATGCGCTACGCGTGCGCCGCTGGGACGATCTCGCCAAAGAGGCGAACCGCGCGACCCCTGATGTGGATCATTACCTGGATGTCGTGGAACGGGTGATGGAGACGCACGCTACGGCGTGATCGGGGTACTTCATTTCTGTGGTTATGGTGGCCCTGTGATGTAAGCGTCGCTTACGTTCGCGGCTGCGTTTTCACGTCCCTTTCCTAGTGTGCAAATAGCGCTTGCAAGCCATGTGCTGTGTCGCTAGAATCTCGTTCTTTCGCGCTTCGGACACCGGAGCGCGGGGAGCGGGAGAGCCAGCAGTGGCAAGGCTTTCGGCGGGTTGGGCAGGTCAGGCTGGTGCAAAAAACCTGTTGACGACGTAGCGGA